>NZ_DATEEY010000029.1:0-130142 GCF_035280925.1 Intrasporangium sp.
GGCGGCGAGGGTCCGTGGGGCGGCATGGGACGCGGCCGGCCCGGCCCGCCGCCGTGGGTGCACGACCTCATCCGCAGCTTCGGCGGTCCGTCGTTCGGGCCGGAGCAGCCCCAGAAGCCGCGACGGCCGCGCGCGCGCCGCGGTGACGTCCGCACCGCAATCCTCGACGTCCTCGCCGGCGATGAGATGAACGGCTACCAGATCATCCAGGAGATCGCCGACCGCAGCGGCGGCGCATGGAAGCCGAGCCCTGGTTCCGTCTACCCGACCGTGCAGCAGCTCGAGGACGAGGGCCTCGTCGAGGGACGCGAGGTCGACGGCCGTCGGCTCCTCCGGCTCACCGACGAGGGCCGCAGCTACGTCGAGGAGCACCCCGACGAGATGGCCGCCACGTGGGCTGCCTTCGAGTCCGGCGAGGAGGAGCCCGAGGACGAGGGCGGCTCGTCCGGCTCGGGTGGTGGCGGCGGAGACGGGATCATGCCCGTCGTCGGCCAGGTCATGGGCGCGATGTGGCAGGTCGTCACGACCGGCACCTCGCAGCAGCGGGCCGAGGCGACGGAGATCCTCTCCGAGACCCGGCGCCGGCTCTACCAGCTGCTGGCTGACGGCGATCCCGAGTGATCCGAACGCATCACGCGTAGGTGACTCCCCCAGGACCTCGTGCGAAGGTCCTGGGGGTTTCTTCTTCTCGTGCCGGGCGGGAATGCTCCACCCCTGGTTCGTGTTGCATACCCCATGGGGGTATAGTTGAGCAGAGCGAGAGGAGCGAACATGTCTGACCAGTCCGAGCGGGCCACTCGACCCGCCCACGAGACGACGTCGCACGACGGCCACCACGGGCACGGCACACTCCAGCAGGACGGCGGTCACGACGCGCACGGCGGTCACGACGCGCATGGGGCGATGGGCCATGCCGGCCATGGCGACCACGTGGCGATGTACCGGCGACTCTTCTGGATCATGCTCGCCCTGGCGGTGCCGACGGTCCTGCTGAGTGAGATGTTTGCCTCGATCGTCGGCTACTCACTCCCCCATGTCGGTGGCCTCACCTGGATCCCACCGATCCTCGGGACGATCATGTACGTCTGGGGCGGCAGGCCGTTCCTGACCGGCGCCGTGGGTGAGGTGAAGGCCCGCAAGCCCGGGATGATGCTGCTCATCGGCATGGCGATCACCGTCGCGTTCGTCGCCTCCTGGGGTGCAACCCTGGGCGTCTTCTCGCACGAGCTCGACTTCTGGTGGGAGCTCGCGCTCCTCATCGTCATCATGCTGCTGGGCCACTGGCTCGAGATGCGGTCGCTGGCGGCCACCTCGTCCGCCCTCGACTCCCTCGCCGCGCTCCTGCCCGACCAGGCCGAGCGGGTCGACGGCGACACCGTGACCACGGTCTCCCCGAGCGAGCTCCGCGTCGGGGATGTCGTCATCGTCCGGCCGGGCGGCCGCATCCCCGCGGACGGCGACGTCGTGGACGGCTCGGCGGACATCGACGAGTCGATGATCACGGGCGAGTCCCGCGCCGTCCGTCGAGAGGTCGGCGACCAGGTCGTCGCCGGCACGGTCGCAACCGACAACGCCCTCCGTGTGCGAGTGGATGCCGTAGGCGATGACACGGCCCTGGCCGGCATCCAACGGCTCGTCGCCGAGGCGCAGTCCTCGTCGACCCGGGCGCAGCTGCTCGCCGACAAGGCGGCGGCGTGGCTCTTCTGGTTCGCACTCGGGGTCGCCGTGATCACCGTCGTCGTCTGGAGCGCCTTCGGCACTCCGGAGGACGCCCTGACCCGGGCCATCACCGTCCTCGTCATCGCCTGCCCCCACGCCCTCGGGCTGGCCATCCCGCTCGTCGTCTCCATCTCGACGGAGCGCGCGGCGCGCGGCGGCGTCCTGGTCAAGGACCGCGGCGCGCTCGAGCGCATGCGACTCGTGGACACGGTGCTCTTCGACAAGACCGGGACGCTGACCAAGGGCGAGCCGGCCGTGCACGACATCCTCGCCACGTCGCTGGCCGAGGACGAGCTGCTCACGCTGGCCGCCTCGGCTGAAGGCCCGAGCGAGCACCCCCTGGCCCGAGCGATCGTTGGCGCGGCACAGAAGGGCGGGCTTCCGCTGGCCCGGGCGGCTGACTTCAGGTCGTCGAGCGCGGTCGGAGTCACGGCGACGATCGACGGACGGACGGTCAGCGTCGGTGGGCCGCACCTGCTCACCGAGCACGGCGTGGCACCCCTCGACCAGACGCGGGCATGGGCCGACGCCGGATCAACGGTCCTCCACGTCCTGGTCGACGGTGAGGTCGCCGGCGCACTGGCGCTGGCGGACGAGATCCGCGAGGAGTCGCGACAGGCCGTCGACGCCCTGCACCGCCTCGGCATCCGGGTGGTCATGATCACCGGCGATGCGGAGCCCGTTGCGCGCGCGGTGGCCGCAGAGCTCGGGATCGACCAGGTCTTCGCGGGCGTCCGCCCCGAGCACAAGAGCGACAAGGTGACCGAGCTCCAGCGGGAGGGACGCACCGTCGTCATGGTCGGCGACGGCGTCAACGACGCGCCCGCGCTCGCCCAGGCGGATGTCGGGCTCGCGATCGGTGCCGGCACCGACGTCGCCATCGCCTCCGCGGGGGTCGTCCTCGCCTCCGACGACCCGCGCTCCGTCCTGTCGGTGATCGAGCTGTCCAAGGCCGGCTACCGCAAGATGAAGCAGAACCTCTGGTGGGCCGCCGGCTACAACCTCGTCTCCGTGCCGCTCGCGGCGGGCGTCCTGGCGCCGATCGGGTTCGTGCTGCCCATGGAGGTCGGTGCCCTGCTCATGTCGCTGTCGACCGTCGTCGTCGCCCTCAACGCACAGCTGCTGCGCCGTCTCGACCTGCGCCCGGAGGCGAGCGCCGCAGCGGTGCAGTCGGAGTCGCCACCCGTGCCCGTGGACGCCTGACCCGCGCCGTTCGGGAACCTCCCGGGCTGCCGGTCAGAGGTCGCGGTGCTCAATCATCTCCTCCGTGTCGCCGCGGCGCAGGTTGAGGATGGCGACGACGAGGCCGCCCCACACCACGAGGATGGCGATCGCCATCATCACGATGGCTCCGGTGCTCATGCTTCCTCCCTCTCTTGACCGTGGACAGGTGTGTCAGGGCGCCAGGGGATCCGCGCCAGCAGGAAGCCGGCGACGAGTACCAGCAGGGCCGCCAGCCAGCCGAAGACGAGGACCATCCACCCCGGGTAGTCGCCGTAGGTCTCGTCGAGGACCGCGAGCAGCTCGGTGATGAGCACGTAGCCGAGGACAACCGGGGTGATGACCGACATGAGCACGATCCACCACCCGCGGACCGGCACGGATCCGTCCCTGTTGAGGTGGTCGCGCAGCTGCGGCAGCCCACGGACGACCCAGGCGACGACGAGCATGCTGACGACCGCGACGAGGAGGATCCCGAAGCGGTTGATGAAGTGGTCGACGATGTCGAGGACGTAGATCCCGCTCGTGGTGCTGAAACCGACGAGGCTGATGATCGCGCAGGGGATCGTCACGACCAGGGTGGCCCTGAGACGGGACGTCTCGAACTTGTCCCGCACCGCGGAGATGACGACCTCGAGGACACTGACGAGCGAGGTGAAGCCTGCGAGCACCAGGGAGAAGAAGAACAGGAAGCCGAGCAGGGCTCCTGCAGGCGCCTCGTTGACGATCGCCGGGAACGCGACGAAGGCGAGCCCGATGCCCGAGGTGGCCACCTCGCCGACGGCGACGCCGGACGCCTGCGCCATGAAGCCCAGGGCTGCGAAGACGCCGATGCCGGCGAGGATCTCGAACCCGGAGTTGGACAGGCCGACGACCATCGCGGAGCCCGTCATGTCGGTGCGCCGCTTCACATAGCTCGAGTACGTGATCATGATGCCGAAGCCGATGGACAGCGAGAAGAAGATTTGCCCGTAGGCCGCCGCCCAGACCGCCGGGTCGCCGAGGGCCGACCAGTTGGGCGCGAACAGGGCATCCAGCCCCGCCGACGCGCCGGTGAGCGTCAGCGCCTGGATGACCAGGGCGACGAACGCCAGAAGGAGGACGGGGATGAAGATCACGGACGTGCGGCCGACGCCCTTCTGGACGCCGAGCGCCATGACGACGATCAGGGCCCCCCACACGGCGAGCAGCGGCAGGATGATCCCCGGGACGAAGTCGAGGGACACCCCGGGGTCGCCCGCCTGGAGGTAGTCGCCGAAGAAGTAGGCGTCCGGGTCGTCGCCCCAGGTCCTGCCGAAGGAGAAGAACGCGTAGCTCAGCGCCCAGGCGATGACGACGGCGTAGTAGACCGCGATCATGAAGCAGACGCCGACCTGCCACCAGCCCAGGCCCTCCGTCCCCCTGGACAGTCGGGCAAAGGAGAGCGGTGCCGACCCGCGGTACTTGTGGCCGAGCGCGTACTCGAGGAAGAGGAACGGGATGCCCGCCGTGAACAGGGCCACGAGGTAGGGCAGCATGAACGCCCCTCCGCCGTTCTCATAGGCCACGTAGGGGAACCGCCAGATGTTCCCCAGACCCACGGCCGAGCCTATGGCGGCGAGGATGAACACCCGCCTGCTCGAGAACATCCCACGATTGGCTTCGCGCACGTCGTCAGCTGCGGTGCTCACGTACCCTCCCGGATCGAACCAGACTGGTTCCACCAGCATGGCTCGAAAGCGTGCTGTTGACCAGCGCCGACGTGACCGGCGCGCCGCAGTCCGCGAAGATGGCCGGGTGAACGTCAACTCTGGCGGTGATTCTGCGTCGGGCCTGCTCATCGCCGGAACCTCCTCGGACGCAGGCAAGTCCGTCATCGCGGCCGGCCTGTGCCGGGCGCTCGCGAGGCGCGGGGTCCGCGTTGCCCCGTTCAAGGCCCAGAACATGTCGAACAACTCGATGGTCTGCGCCGACGGCGAGATCGGGCGCGCCCAGTGGCTCCAGGCCGTGGCCGCGGGGGTCGAGCCGACCACTGCGATGAACCCCGTCCTGCTCAAGCCGGGGACGGACCGGCGCGCCTTCGTCGTCGTCCGTGGCCGTCCCGCCGGGGTGCTCGAAGCCGGGGAGTATGCCGCTGGGCGCGGTCACCTTCGCGAGGCCGCCTTCGCCGCCTACCGGGAGCTGGCCGACGAGTACGAGCTCGTCGTGTGCGAGGGAGCGGGCTCGCCGGCCGAGATCAACCTGCGGAAGGGCGACTACGTCAACCTCGGGCTGGCAAGGGAGTTCGGGTTGCCGGTGGTCGTCGTCGGCGACATCGACCGTGGCGGCGTCCTCGCGGCGCTCCACGGCACCTGGGCCCTGCTCGATGACGCCGACCGTGCGCTGCTCGCGGCGTTCCTCATCAACAAGTTCCGCGGCGACGTGTCGGTCCTGGAACCGGGACTCGACGAGATCACCCGCCGCACCGGGATCCCCTTCCGTGGGGTGATCCCGTGGCTCCTCGACGTGTGGCTCGACAGCGAGGACACCCTGGCCGTGGGGAACTGGCGGGCGCCGACGACGGCCTCACCCACGGCGCGGGACCGGCTCCGGGTCGCGGTCGTGCGCCTGCCTCGGATCTCCAACGCCACCGACGTGGACGCCCTGGCGGCAGAGCCGGGTGTTGACGTGCTGCTCACCGTGGACCCCTCCGTCGTCGAGGCTGCGGACCTCGTGGTGCTGCCCGGGTCGCGTTCCACCGCACGTGATCTCGCCTGGCTTCGTGAGCGCGGCCTGGCCGCGGCGCTCGTGGCGCGGGCGGCAGCCGGGCGGCCCGTGGTCGGCATCTGCGGTGGTTACCAGATGCTGGCGCGCGAGATCCGCGACGACGTCGAGGGCGAGGTCGGGCTCGTGCCGGGGCTGGGGCTGCTGCCGGTCCGCGTCGAGTTCGGCACGGACAAGCTGCTGCGACGGCCCACGGGGACGTGGCGTGGCCACCTCGTGGACAGCGCCTACGAGATCCATCACGGCATCGCCCAGGCCGTTTCCGAAGGGGAGCCCGAAGCGGAGCGCTTCCTCGACGGCTGGAGGGCCGGGGCGGTGTGGGGAACGATGTGGCACGGCACCTTCGAGAGCGACGGCCTCCGGCGCGCCTGGCTCAGCGATGTCGCGGCGCAGGCCGGCTCGGGCTGGCAACCGGCCGCGGACGCACCGGGCTTCCGCGAGCGCCGCGAGCTCATGCTCGACACCCTGGCCGACGCGTTGGAGGCACACGTCGACATCGCGGCCCTGCTCGCGCCGACCCGCGCGGCACGGAAGGAGCTGGCCCGATGATCAAGCGAATTCGAGTCATCGGCCTCGGCGTGGGCCACCCTGACCACCTCACTCGCGCTGCGGTCGCCGCGCTCAACACCGTCGACGTCTTCCTCCTCGCCGAGATCGGCGAGGGTGCGGCCGCCCGGAGGGCTGCGCAGCGTGCCCTCTGCGCCGAGATCGTCCCGGCGAACCATGGCCACCGGTTCGTGGAGGTCACCCGCCAGCGAACTGAGGCCGACAGCGAGACGAGCTCACCGGCATACGACCGCGGTGAAGCAGCGCTGGGAGGTCGCGTGGAGGCGAGTGTGGCCGCGCTCGGGCAGGCCGGCCCGCGCGAGGTGACGCTGGGCCTGCTCACGTGGGGCGATCCCGCGCTGGCCCGTGCGACGCTCGGGCTGGCGAACGGCCTGGCCGCCCACTTCCACGCGGATGTCGAGGTGACCCCGGGTCCCGAGGCACCCCAGCTGCTCGCTGCGGCTCACCGAATTCCTCTGGGGGGTGACGGAGCCGACGTACGCCTCATCTCCGGACAACGCCTCGTCGACTCCTACGAGCCGGCGATGGGCGACGCCGTGGTCGTCGGTGACGACCGCCTGCAGTGCCTTGAGCTCTCGGACCTCTTCCCGGATCTCGAGCTGTACTGGGGCGCGAACTTCGGGACTCCGGACGAAGTGCTCGTCTCCGGGCGGCTGTCGGAAGTCGCGGACGAGCTGCGCGCGGCGCACTCACGGGCGGCGGAAGCGCCCGGGTGGGTGTTGGACGCCTACGTGCTGCGACCGCCCGCGGGAGAGTCGGGGCAGCCGTCACCGTCCTGGCCAACCGTCGACTCGCTCTCGGACGGGGTCCTCACGCTGCGGCCGATGACCACGGCCGACTGGGACCTGCTGCTCGCCGAGAACAACAACGACGAGGCGATGAAGTGGGGGTTCACCGCCGAGCGGATGACGGAGCAGGGCGCACGGCAGGCGGCCGCACGGGCCGTGCGGGACTGGAGGAGCGGTCGGGCCGCACGCTTCGCCATGGTCGACGTGGCGTCGGGGGTCCGCGTGGGCATGATCTCCGTGCTGCGGATGGGACCGCCGGAGGTGGCCGTCATCGGCTACGGCGTGCTCCCCGAGTTCCGCGGCCGGGGGCTGACGGTGCGCGCGCTGGAGCTGCTCGTCGACTGGGCGTTCGCGACGACCTCGATCGCGCGCCTGGAGCTCGGCCACAAGCTCGACAACGTCGCCTCGGGCGTGGTCGCGTCACGGGCGGGCTTCGTGCGCGAGGGCGTGCTCGCCGGGCGGCTCAAGAACCCGGACGGAACCTTCTCCGACGAGGTGTCCTACGCTCGGCTCAGGCCGGGCCGGTCGGTCGGCTCCGCGACATGAGCCGGGCGCGGTGGGTGACGTCGGCAGCGGCTGCGATGACCGCGGACCCGAGGGCAGCCAGGTCGTGGTCGCCGACGAACACGACGGCCACGGCGGCCCGGCAATGGCCGTCGTCGTCGAGCACGGGCGATGCAACCGACTTCATGCCCGGGAGCACCTCGGACTCCGAGTAGGCCCACCCCCGCTCACGGCACTCGGTCACCTCGGGACGCTCGGGCTTGCCGTCGGCGACACCGGTCGCTGCGCCGGCGAGGAGCGCCAGGCCAGGGGCACCCCGGTGCACCGGGTGGCGCTTGCCGGGTCGGTAGGTGACGTGCGCGATGGCGGATCGCGGCTCGACCACCGACACGGTGACGGCCTCGTCGTGGTCCCGGATGACCAGGAACGCGGTCATCCCGGTGTTGTTGGCCAGCGCCTCGAGGACCGGCTGCGCCGCCGACCGGACCTCCGGGACGACGTTCGTGGCGAGGACCGCGAGTCCGGCCCCCGGCAGCCAGGCGCCCGAGGAGTCACGGTCGACGAGTCGGCGGTTCTCGAGCGTGCGAAGCATCCGGTAGGTGATCGAACGGTGCAGGCCGAGGGCCCGTGCGACGCCGGAGGTCGTCATCGGCTCGGCCGCCGCGGCAACCAGCTCGAGGGCGCGCAGGCCCCGGTCAAGGGTTTGCGAGGCGGGAGCGCCGTCGCCCACCACTGCGCCGGCGGTGATGGTAACGGTTGGGGACTCGGGTCTTGTCACCGCTCGCCACCCCTCCTACTTTGGACCTGATATCGAAAACCTCTGTTCGAATATTGAACACGAGGCGCAGAGTCCCCGCCAGATGTCGCACTGCTCTCCGTGCCTGACCAACGCCACAACGACGTGGCAGATGGGATGATTCATGACCCCCCGTATCGCTCCCCCATCCTCCCGGCGCACGCTGATCCGGGTGTCTGCCGTCGTCGCGAGCGCCGCGCTCGTCCTCGCCGGCTGCGCCGAGAGCGACGAGACGCCCACCCCGGCAGGCACCGCCGGGGGCGGCGCCGAGCAGGGCCCCATCAAGATCGGCGCGGTGCTCGACATCACCGGCGCCGGCGCCACCCTCGGCGTACCCGAGCGACAGACCCTCGAGATGCTCGCCGAGCAGGTCAATGCGGACGGCGGCGTCAACGGGCGCCAGATCGAGCTGACCATCGAGGACAACCAGTCGACCGAGGACGGCGCGGCCAAGGCCGTCAACTCCCTCATCTCGAGCGAGCAGGTCGACCTCATCCTCGGCGCGTCGCGCACCGGGCCGAGCCTCGCGATGCGTCCCATCGCCGAGCAGGCCGAGATCCCGATGATCTCGCTGGCGGCGAACCAGGCGATCGTCGACGGCAGCACGTGGGTCTTCAAGACCGCGCAGAACGACCGGGTCGTGATCGAGAAGCTCGTTGACGACATGACGGCCAAGGGCTACAAGCGGATCGCGCTCGCCCGCGACGCCTCCGGCTTCGGCGAGGGGGTGGCCGAGATGCTCGCCGAGATCGGAGAGCCCTCCGGCATCACTGTCGTCGTGACCGAGAAGTTCGCGCCCGACGCGACGGACTTCACCGCGCAGATGGTCAAGATCCGTGACGCGAACCCGGACGCCACCCTCATCTGGGGCATCCCGCCGGCTGCCGGCCTCGCCCAGAAGGCCTACCGCCAGCTCGGGATCGACGCCCCGGTGTACCAGTCCCATGGCATCGGCAACCAGGCCTTCCTCGACACGGCCGGCGACTCGGCCAACGGCCTGCTCGCCCCGCTCGGGCGCATGCTCGTCGCCGACCAGCTGCCGGAGAACGACCCGCAGAAGCCCGTCGTCACGAAGTTCATCGCGGACTACAAGGCCAAGTACGGCCAGAACCCGTCCACCTTCGCCGGACACGCCTACGACGGCTTCATGATCGCGGTCGAGGCACTCAAGACGGCCGGCACCGACAAGGCCAAGCTGCGCGACACGATCGAGAAGATCTCGGACTGGCCCGGCGTCAGTGGCGTGTTCACCATGACGCCCGAGGACCACTCGGGTCTGACGAAGGAGGCCCTCGTCATGGTGGAGGTCAAGGACGGGACCTGGTCGGCCGCCGGTAGCTGATGAGCGACTTCCTCCAGCTCGTCTTCTCGGGCCTGGCCCAAGGGGCGATCTACGGCCTCGTGGCCCTCGGCTTCGTCGCCGTCTTCTCGGTGCGCGAGATTGTCAACCTGGTCCAGGGTGAGTACGCAGCGCTCGCCGGGCTCACGGCCATCAGCGTCGTGGGCACCGGCCTGCCGCTGTTCGTCGCCGCCGCCGTCGCGGTGGTCGTCGTCGTCCTCGTCGCCGTTGCGCTCGAACGGCTGACCATCGCGCCGATCAAGCGGATGACGCCGCTGCTGTCGATCATCCTCACACTCGGCGTCTCCACCGCCGTCAAGGCCGCGATGCTGCTCATCTGGGGCCCCGAGGCGCTTCGCCTCGAGCCCTTCCCCGGGTCCGACTTCACCATCGGCGGCGTGAGCATCCGGGCCCAGGAGCTCTGGATCCTCGGTACGGCCGCGGTCCTCGGCTTCCTCGTCGTGCGGTTCTACGAGCACACCCTGCAGGGCAAGGCGCTGCGGGCGTGCGCGGAACAGCCCACGGCCGCCCGGCTCGTCGGCATCTCACCGCGCACGGCGACGATGGTCGCCTTCGCGATCGCGGGGCTGGTCGGGGCGACGGCCGGCGTCGTCGGGGCGCCGATCTACCTCGCGTCCTGGACCTCCGGTCTGACACTCGGGCTCAAGGGCTTCGTCGCGGCCACCCTCGGCGGACTCGTGTCCTTCCGTGTCGCCATGCTCGGCGGGCTCATGCTCGGTGTCCTCGAGAACCTCGTGGCCGGCTACGTCGCCTCCGGTTACCGCGACGCCGTCGCCTTCGTGGTGCTCCTCCTCGTGCTGCTGATCCGGCCCCAGGGGCTGGCACTCAAGGCGAGTGGGGTGCGCGTGTGACCGCCGTCTCGGGCCGGGGCCAGCTCCGCCGTATGCCGCTCACCTCCTCGCGCTGGGGCCGCTGGGTGCCGTTCGTCCTCCTCACGGTGGCCCTCGTCGTCTTCCCGCTCGTCGCGTCGACCGCCGTCGTCAACGTCGGGGTCTACGCGCTCATCTACGGGCTGGCCGCCATCGGGCTGTCCCTCCTGATGGGCCTCGCCGGGCAGGTCAGCCTCGGCCACGCGGCGTTCTTCGCGGTCGGCGCCTACACGCAGGCGCTGCTCGTGACCAAGGCCGGCTGGTCGATGTGGCCGGCCGCCGTCGTCGCGACCGTCGCGGCGATGGTCGTGGCGCTGCTCGTGGGCCTTCCCCTGCTCCGGCTGCGCGGGCACTTCCTGGCCCTCGCCACGCTGGGTCTCGGGATCATCGTCACGGTCGTCGTGCGGGAGCTCGAGATCACCGGTGGTACGTCAGGGCTCTACGGGATTCCCAAGCCGGAGTTCGGCGGTCGGCTCTACAACTCGGCCCAGGAGTACTTCTGGCTGCTCTCGCCCTTCGTCGTGGTGGGGATGCTGCTTGCCACCAACCTGGTCCGCAGCCGGATGGGGCGGGCGCTCGGGGCGGTGAACGACTCCGAGGTGGCCGCGGAGTGCCTGGGTGTCGACACGTTCGCGCTGCGCCTTCGGGTCTTCGTCCTCGCCGCCGGGTACGCAGGTCTCGCCGGCGTCTTCTACGCCCACTGGCTCGGCGTCGTCTCACCGGAGGCGGCCGGATTCGAGCTGAGCGTCGAGATGCTCCTCATGGTCGTGCTCGGTGGCCTCGGGAGCGTTTGGGGCGCGCTGACGGGCGCCATCGCCGTCAGCGCCATGGACGAGGGGGCGAGGGACCTCATCACGGCCCTCATTCCGGGCGCGAGCGGCGAGGTGCAGCTGCTCGCCTTCGGCGTCGTCCTCGTCCTCGTCATCATCCTCGTGCCCGGGGGTCTCGCCCAGCTGTGGCACCAGCTCACCGCGGCGCGTACTGCACACTCGACTGATGGGGCGGCGGCGGCAGGAACTGCACCATCCACCGAGTCCACCCCTTCCCCGAGCGTGCCGAACGCGGCCCCGTCCGGTAGCCGGCTGGCCGGGCTGCTCGAGGGGGCTGACCTCCCAGAGCGGGGATCGCCCCTGCTTCTTGTGCGGGACCTGACGAAGCGGTACGGCGGCGTCACCGCACTGGACCACGTCGATCTCGACGTCGCAGCGGGCGAGATCGTCGCCCTCATCGGCCCCAACGGCGCGGGCAAGACGACGGCCTTCAACATGATCAGCGGGGTGCTGCCGCCCACGTCGGGCACGGTGACCCTGCGCGGTCGGGAGGTCCAGGGCCAGCGACCGCACGTCGCCGCCTCACTCGGTGCGACCCGCACGTTCCAGAACCTCCAGGTCTTCAGCAGCGCCACCGTTCTCGGCAATGTCAAGGTCGCCCGCCACCTTCGGAGCCGGGCCGGGATCCTTCGCGGGATGGGGGGACTGGCCCGGAGCGAGGAGCGCAGCATCGACGCGGCCGCACGCGAGGCCCTGGAAGCATTGGGCCTCACCGACCACGCGGACCGTCCGGTCGCCGACCTGCCCTTCGGCATGCAGCGCCAGGTCGAGATCGCGCGGGCGCTCGCGCTCGGCCCGGCCCTGGTCATGCTCGACGAGCCGATGGCCGGGCTCTCCGGATCCGAGCGCACCAGCCTGTCGGAGCTCTTGCGCGAGGCGAGCCGGGCCGGGGTCGCGGTCCTCATCGTCGAGCATGACGTCGAGGCGGTCCTCGCGCTCGCCGATCGGGTCGCCGTCCTCGATGACGGCCGGCTCATCGCGCTTGGCGGGCCGGAGGAGATCCGCAACGACCCGGCTGTCATCGCCGCCTACCTCGGCGTCGCCGCCGAGGACGAGAGCCTGGTGCGGCAGGCGGCCGCGCGGGTCGAGGGCGAGGTAGGGGCATGAGCGCCGCCCCGAACCGGGCAGGGATGGCGCAGGACCCGGCTCAGGCGGCCGGTGGCCTGCGTGTGGAAGGGCTGCGAGCGGCATACGACCGGCTTGAAGTGCTCCACGACGTCACGGTCACCGTGGATCGCGGCGAGCTGGTCGCCGTCGTCGGCGCCAACGGGGCCGGCAAGTCGACCCTGCTGCGGTCCGTCTCGGGACTGCTCCGTCCCACTGCCGGCACCGTGACGCTGGGGGGCGAGGACGTCACGCGGCTCGGGGCCGAGCAGATCGCCGCGCGCGGGCTGACGCACGTGCCGGAGAACCGTCTCGTCTTCCCATCGCTCACCGTCGAGGACAACCTCGCCCTGGGTGGGTGGGTGCGGATGCGGGACAAGGGGTATGCCGCTCGGCGGGCTGCCGCTCTGGAGCTCTTCCCCCGCCTCTCGGACCGGATCAGCCTGCCGGCGGGCGCCCTCTCCGGCGGCGAGCAGCAGATGCTGGCCATGGCTCGTGCGCTCATGGCGGATCCGTCTGTCATCGTCCTCGACGAGCCGAGCCTTGGCCTGGCACCGAAGGTCATCGGCGAGATCGTTGCGGCCCTGGCCCACCTGCGCGACGACCGCGGACTTGCCGTGCTCCTCGTCGAGCAGAACGTGCGGGCGGCCTTCCTGGTCGCCGATCGCGTCGTCGTGATGGACCGCGGCAGGGTCGTCGCCGAGGGAACACCGCATGAGCTGGCGAGGGACGACCGAGTCCGGCAGGCCTATCTCGGCGGCGGCACGACGTCCTCGAGCGCCCTTCTCGATGTGGTCGAACCGGAGACCAAGGAGGAGTCATGACAGCGGAGTCCAGCAAGCCGTTCGCCTCGTCCGCCGACCTGGTCGAGAAGGTCGAGACCGTGGAGGTGCTCGGCGAAGGCGTCTATGCCCTGACCGCAGAAGGGGACCCCAACGTCGGCGCGATCGAGGGCGAGGACTTCCTCGTCTGCTTCGACGTCCGGGCCACGCCGGCCGCGGCGCGTGAGTGGCTGGCCAAGCTGCGCGAGCACACCGACAAGCCGGTGCGCCATGTCGTGCTGTCCCACTACCACGCCGTGCGAGTGCTCGGGGCCAGCGCCTTCGAGGCAGAGGAGATCATCGCCCATGAGTCGACGCGGCGCCTCATCGACGAACGGGGCGAACAGGACTGGCAGAGCGAGTTCGGCAGGATGCCGAGGCTCTTCAAGCAGCCGGAGGAGATCCCTGGACTGACCCACCCCACGATCACCTTCGCCGATGAGCTGTGGATTCCCCTCGGGGGAAACCGTGGCGACCTCATCCTGCGCTGGTGCGGCCGTGGCCACACGGAGGGTGACGTGGTCGCGTGGTTGCCCAAGCAGGGCGTGCTCTTCGCCGGCGATCTCGTCGAGTCACAGGCCGCGCTCTACACGGGTGACGCCTTCCATCGCGACTGGGCGACCCACACCCTCGATGCAGTCGCGTCGTTCCGGGCCGAGGCGCTCGTCGGTGGCCGCGGTGCCGTCGCTCGCGGACGGGAGGCGGTCGACGCCGCTGTCGCCCAGACGCGGCACTTCCTCGAGGTGCTCATGGAGCAGGTCACGGCGGTGCACCGCGGGGGCGGTTCGCTCAAGGACGCCTTCGACGCCGCCCACGCCGCGCTCGTCGACGAGTACGGCCGCTGGCCGATCTTCGAGCACTCGCTCCCCTTCGACGTCTCCCGCTACTGGGACGAGCTGAACGGGATCGAACGACCGGTGATCTGGACGGCGGAGCGTGACCGCGAGGTGTGGGACCAGCTGCAGCCATGAGCGTCCTCGTCCTCGGGGCCGGGCCGGTCGGCCAGACCGCGGCCCTGGCCCTGGCCCGATGGGGCATCCCGGTCGTGGTCCTCGACCAGCGACCGGGACGGGACCTCGTGGGGTCGAAGGCGATCTGCCAACAGCGCGACGTCCTGGACTTCTGGGCCGAGCTCGGCGCCCGGGCGATCGCCGACGAGGGCCTGACGTGGTCGCGAGCCCGCACCTTCCACCGGGACGAGGAGCTCTTCGTCGTCGAGCTGAGCGATCCGGGGCGATCGCCGTTCCCGCCATTCGTCAACATCTCCCAGGCCCGGACGGAGGAGGTGCTTGACGAGGCGATCGCCTGCCAGCCGCTCATCGAGGTGCGGTGGTCGCATCGCATCGCGGCGATCTCCCAGTCCCCCACCTCGGTGACGGTGCACTGCGAGACTCCCGACGGCGAGGTCGAGGTGACGGGTGACTACGCGATCGCCTGCGCCGGGGCCCGAGCCTCCGACATCCGGACCATGCTCGGTGTCGACTTCGAGGGGACGTCGTTCAGCGACGCCTTTCTCATCTGCGACATCGAGGCGACCTTGCCCGGCTGGGAACAGGAGCGCCGGTTCTACTTCGACCCGGTGTGGAATCCCGGTCGGCAGGTGCTGATCCACCCGTGCCCCAAGGGCCTCTACCGGATCGACTGGCAGGTGGAACCGGACTTCGACCTCGACGCCGAGCGCTCCTCGGGGCGGCTCGATCACCGCATCCGGCAGATCATCGGCGAGTCGCCGTACCGTGTCGACTGGTCGTCGGTCTACCACTTCCACGCGCGGATCGCGTCGCGCTTCCGGGTGGGCCGGGTCCTCCTGGCCGGAGACCTGGCCCACCTCGTGGCACCCTTCGGGGCCCGCGGCCTCAACTCCGGCGTGCCCGATGTCGAGAACGCTGCCTGGAAGATCGCGTGGACGCTGCGGGGCTGGGCTGGCCCGGAGCTGCTCGAGAGCTACGCGACGGAGCGGCGCGCTGCGGCGGTCGAGAACCTCGAGGTCACGACGGCGACGATGGACTTCCTCGTGCCGCACTCGCCCGAGGCCAGGGCACGGCGTGCCGACGTGCTCAAGGCTGCCCGTCACGACGTGACTGCGCGGGCCCACGTCGACTCCGGCCGCCTCTCCGAGCCCTTCTGGTACGTCGACTCGCCGCTGACCACAGCCGCTCCCGACCGCACGTGGCCGGGGCGGCCCGCACGCGGCGCGCCGCCAGAACCGGTGCCCGGGGTGATCCTGCCCGACGCTCCGGTGGACCGGGCCAGCCGGACCGGCAGCACCCACGTCCGACAGCTGGCCCGAACCGGTCTGCTCGCCCTGGCCGGCCCTCGAGCCGACCTCGCGGCTGTGACAGCAGCCCTGCGCGAGGGCGCGGGAACGGCACCACACACGGTTCTGGCCCTGGGGGAGGCCGAGCCAAGCGGCATACTGCTCGATTCGCTGAAGGCGCACCCTGCGGACGTCTGGCTCGTGCGGCCTGACGCGCACACCTGCGCCGTCGTGCGCGAGCCGAGTGAGCTGACAGCCGCTGCTCGCCGCGCCCTCGGCCATCCTGGCTGACTCAGCCGGCCCGCTCGACCCAGGCGAAGGGCACCGAAAGGACGCCATCGGGCACCCGGACTCGATAGCGCGTGCGCCCGCGCTCGACGATGTGCCCCACCACTCCGTCGAACTGGCCGGGTGCGGCGACCCGGACCACGGCGCCGGGACGCAGACGACCGGGCAGGAGCTGGGGCAGCCCCAGCTGAAGGGCATCCAGCTCGGCCACGTAGTTGGGGTGCATCGGGACCCGCTGCCCGAGGTACGTCCAGTCGAGGACGCGCGCCTGCTCCAGGCCGGCACACCGGGTGCAGATGGCCACCCTCGTCGGCATCCGGTGTCGGGTCGTCTCGTGCCCGTTGGCGCACCTGCCCAGCCAGGCACCGGTGACTCCGGGGGCCTCCACGGAGGAGCAGCGCTGGCCGGAGCAGCCGATCTCGAGCGCTTTGGCGCGCCAGACCGCGTCGTGGCCGTGGCCCGGGCCGACCAGCGCATGGGCGATCTCGTGCAGGATGGTGTCCCGGACCTCGGTCTCGGGATGGAGGCGGGTCAGGTGCGTGCTCAGCGAGATCTCCCGTCTCGCCGGACGGCACGCGCCCGCTCTCGTCCTCGCCCGGTCCAGGTTGAGGACCCAGTCGCTCAGCCCGTGTGAGGCCATGAGCTCTCGGCCCAGTTTCAGTGCAGCGCTCAACTCCATCGTCATCCCAACTGGTCGGTGCCCCGGCCAGAAACCTAGGGGACGGCGCCGACAGCGTCTGAGCCCCCCTGCCGCACCCCGCTCCGCAGATGCGGTTCGGAAGCGAGCCGTGGGTGTTTGTGCAGCGAGAGAAACCGCTCCGGCGCAGGGAGATCGGTCCCGCCATCCTCGATCCACGTCAGGGTGGAGCGTCGGGCACGGCCGATGAGCTCCGCCGCCCGACCGAAGTCGATCGCCGAGACGGCGAGAGGGCAGAGCGGCGGCAGCACCCGAACGGCAACCTGGCCGGCCATCGCGACGACGTCGTGGATGGCGCGCTGCTCCAGCAGCAGGGTCAGGGCGTGCAGGGCCATCGCGGCCGCCGACCGTGGTGGCTCGGCGAGTGCGCACGGCGTGCCGGTCGGGAGCAGGTAGACGACCTCCGCTCCCAGCGCCACGGCCTGCGTCACGCCGGCATGTGGTGCGAGGGCACCGTCGACGAGCAGCCGATCACCGAGCCTCACCGGAGGAAAGACCCCCGGGATCGCGGCACTGGCGAGCACCCCGGTGACGACCGACCCCTCGCTGATGAGCACGTCGCGACCGCTCATCAGGTCGGTGGCGACGAAATGCACCGGGATGCTCGCATCGGCAAGGACGTCGAACCCTGCGTGGCGGCGGACCAGGTCGCCCAGCCGATCGGGAGACGACACCGCCGCGTCCCGGCCGAGCAGGGCGCCGAGCACCCGACGCAGGTCGACGGGGAACGCGTCAGCTCGCCGCAGGGAGCGCCAGACGTCGGCCAGCGCCTCGAGCGACGCCGAGGAGGTCCCGTTTCCCGCGACCCAGGCCGCGTTCATCGCTCCCGCCGAGGTTCCCACGAGCAGGTCAGGCCGGATGCCCTGCTCGGCCAGGGCCTGGAGCATCCCCACCTGGACGGCGCCCAGGCTGCCCCCACCGGAGAGGACGAAGGCGGTGGTCCTGGCGCTCATGTCCGTTGGTGGCGGCCGGGAGGCAGGCCCTTACCGTGAACCACGCCACACCGGTGGCTCCCACCCCCGTGTCTCCGACTGGCGCTCGGCACCGAGGCTTCCCGCGCACGGACGTACGGCGCGTGGCGTGGTGACCACGTCAGCGATACTCCTCCTCGTCGATGCCGGCGAGGCGCGAGGGATGCACCTCGGCCCCCAGGGTGAAGAAGCGTTGGAAGCTCATGATGAGCGGACGCCAGCGGGTCGGGTCGATGCGCCGGTCGCTGCCAGCCGTACGGATCGACGGGTGCACGTGCACGTGCTCGACGTTGACCTGGACGACGGCGTGGTCAGTCAGGGTGACGGCCTCGAGTGTGGCCTCCATGGCCACCGGGCACTCAGCGGCCAGGGGCGCGGCGACCCGCCGACCAGGCAGCGGCGTCAGCCCGGCACGGGCGAACTTGTCGCGCGAGTGGACGTAGCCGTTGGCGGCCTTCCACGGCGGGACGGGATCCGCGCCCGTCGTCAGCGCCAGGCGATCGACGGCCCCGACCTGGTCGGGACCCGGGAGGTTGAGGACGCACTCGCCGGTGCGCTGCAGGTTCGCCAGGGAGTGCGACGTGAGGCCGAAGCCGAGGGTGGCCGTGTGTCCGAGCCAGAAGGCGGACGAGATCGGGGCCAGGTTGGCGCTGCCGTCCTCGTTGAGCGTCGAGACCAGGACGACAGGCGTGCCCCAGTAGAGGATCGCCGGATCGACGAGGTCGTGGGAGTGAGTCGGGGCTGCATCAGGCGCGGGCACCAGCTCTGCCGCCATCACCGCAGTCGTGGTGGGGTATGTCATGCCCTGAAGACGCCGGAGGTGCCGGGGCCGTGAGGTCGCCCCTCTCACGGGTCGAGGCGGGCTGCCGTGCAGTGATCCGCGGGACGGCGTGGCCCGTACGCCCGAGCGTTGACGACGTGGTCGCTGGGTGCACCGATGCCGTCCGCATGGCGAGAGCCATGGGACGTCCGACCCCTGACCGGCTCGGTCGCGTCGAGGTGTGCCAGACGCCCCAGCACGTGCGGAGGCCCGGTCGATGGCCGAGGGGCGCTGTCGACGCGGCACGATGGAGGCCATGACGACCGCAGAACCACGGCGCGCATCGCCGAGCGACCGGCCGCTGCCGCCATACCTCACCGCCACCGCTGACGAGCTCACCGCGGAGCGGGTCGCAGGGGCCGACGAGGACGTCCACTTCACCGAACGCGTTGCGGCCGCAGTGATCGAGCGCCTCACCAGTCCGGGCGACCTCGTGCTGGACCCGTTCGCCGGGTTCGGCACCACCTTGGCCGTGGCAAACCGCCTGGGTCGCAGAGCAGTCGGCGTCGAGCTGCTACCCGAGCGCGTGGCGCTGATCCGCGACCGGGCACCGGGTTGCACCGTCATCGAGGGAGATGCCCGCGGCCTGCATGAGCTGGTCGCCGAGCCCGTCGACCTGTGCCTCACCTCACCGCCATACATGACGGCCAATGCGCACCCGCACAATCCGTTGACCGCGTACGAGACCATCGACGGCGAATACGGCACGTACCTCGAGCACCTCGCCCGGCTCGCTCGAACCGTTCGCGAACTGCTTCGGCCCGGCGGGCACCTGGTCGTCAACGCGGCCAACATCCGGTACGTCGGTCAGACGACAGCGCTGGCGTGGGACGTCGCTCGGGCGGTCGGCCGCGTCCTGCCGTTCCTCGGCGAGACGGTCATCGTCTGGGACGCGCTCCCCCACGACCTGACCGGTGACTACCTGCTCACCTTCCGCCGCGACGCGTGAGCGAGCTTCCCCTGGAAGCCGGCTCAGCGGCATACGGCCGATTCCGTATGCCGCTGAGCTGGGACCGCGCGTTCGCCGCCTTGGGCGCTTGGCTCAGCGCGCGTGCTTGGCGAGCTGGAGCCAGGTGTCCACGACCGTGTCGGGGTTGAGGGACATCGACTCGATCCCCTCGTCGAGGAGCCACTCGGCGAGGTCCACGTGGTCGGACGGACCTTGGCCGCAGATGCCGACGTACTTGCCCTGCGCCTTGCAGGCCTGGATTGCCAGGCTGAGCATGCGCTTGACGGCAGGGTCACGCTCGTCGAACGATCCGGCCACGAGCGCCGAGTCGCGGTCGAGGCCGAGGGTCAGCTGTGTCATGTCGTTGGAGCCGATGGAGAAGCCGTCGAAGTGCTCGAGGAAGGCGTCCGCGTCGACCGCGTTGGACGGCACCTCGCACATCATGATCACCTGCAGGTCGTTCTCGCCGCGGCGCAGTCCGTGCTGGCCGAGCAGGTTGATGACGCCCTCCGCCTCGGCGACGGTGCGCACGAAGGGAATCATGAGCTTGACGTTCGTCAGGCCCATGTCGTCGCGGACCAGCTTCATCGCCTCGCACTCCATCGCGAAGCACTCGGCGAAGTCGGGCGAGAGGTACCGCGAGGCGCCCCGGTAGCCGATCATCGGGTTCTCCTCGTGCGGCTCGTAGCGCTCGCCGCCGATGAGGTTGGCGTACTCGTTCGACTTGAAGTCGGACAGGCGGACGATGACCGGCTCGGGAGCGAAGGCGGCAGCGAGCATCGCGACCCCCTCCGCGAGCCGCCTGACGAAGAAGTCGCGCGGGCTGTCGTACGCGGCGATGAGCTCGGTGATCTCTTCGCGGAGCGCGGGCTCCTGGTCGTCGAGCTCGAGCAGCGCCCGCGGGTGGATGCCGATCTGGCGGTTGATGATGAACTCCAGCCGGGCGAGGCCGATTCCCTTGTGCGGCAGGCGAGAGAACTCGAAGGCCTGCTCGGGGGTGCCGACGTTCATCATGATGTTGACCGGGATCTCGGGCATCTCGTCAAGGGCCGTCTCGGTGACGGTGAAGTCACGCAGCCCGTCGTAGACGAAGCCGGTGTCGCCCTCGGCGCAGGAGACGGTGACCTCGCGGCCGTCTGTGAGCTCGGCCGTGGCCGCGCCCGTGCCGACGACCGCCGGGATGCCGAGCTCGCGGGCGATGATCGCGGCGTGGCAGGTGCGCCCGCCGCGGTTGGTGACGATGGCGCTGGCGCGCTTCATGATCGGCTCCCAGTCGGGATCGGTCATGTCGGCGACCAGCACCTCGCCGGGCTGGAACTCGTGCATCGTGGAGACATCGGTCAGCACGCGGACGGCGCCGGCGCCGACCTTCTGTCCGATCGCCCGGCCCTCGACGACGACCGGACCGCGCTCGTTGATCCGGAAGCGCTGCAGCGTGGAGGAGCTGACGCGGGACTTCACCGTCTCGGGGCGCGCCTGGAGGATGTAGAGCCTGCCGTCGACTCCGTCGCGGGCCCACTCGATGTCCATCGGGCGGCCGTAGTGCTCCTCGATCTTGACGGCGTGGCGGGCGAGCTCGGTGACCTCGTCGTCGGAGAGGCTGAACCGACGCTGGTCGGCGGCGTCGACGGGCACGAACTCCGTCGTGCGGCCGACCGACGCGTCGTGCGTGTAGACCATCTTCGTCGCCTTGGCGCCGATGCCGCGCTTGAGGATGGCGGGACGGTCCGCGGCGAGGGCCGGCTTGTA
Source organism: Intrasporangium sp. (assembly GCF_035280925.1). Taxonomy (GTDB): domain Bacteria; phylum Actinomycetota; class Actinomycetes; order Actinomycetales; family Dermatophilaceae; genus Intrasporangium. Next base: position 21,053 of record NZ_DATEEY010000029.1, read on the forward strand.
GACGTAGAACTCGTCCGGGTTGACGGCCCCCTGGACGACACCCTCACCCAAGCCGTAGGCGCTCGTGATGAAGACGGCGTCGGGGAAGCCGGACTCCGTGTCGATGGTGAACAGGACGCCGGAGGCACCGATGTCGGAGCGGACCATGCGCTGGACGCCCGCGGAGAGCGCGACGACCGAGTGGTCGAAGTTGCTGTGCACGCGGTAGGCGATCGCGCGGTCGTTGTAGAGGGAGGCGAAGACGAGCTTGATGGCGTGCAGGATGTTGTCGATTCCGCTGATGTTGAGGAAGGTCTCCTGCTGGCCCGCGAACGAGGCGTCGGGCAGGTCCTCGGCGGTCGCGCTGGACCGGACCGCCCAGCTCACCTCCTCGCTGCCGGCCGAGCCGACGAGCTCGGCATAGGCGCCGCGGATGTCCTGCTCGAGGTCCGCGGGGAACTGCTGGGCCTCGACCGCGTCACGGATCTCCTTGCCGACCTCGGCCAGACGCCGGACGTCGTCGACGTCCAGCTCGGCGAGCAGCCCGTTGATCCGGTCGGCGAGGCCGTGGTTGGCGAGGAAGCGGCGGTAGGCGTCCGCCGTCGTCGCGAAACCGTCCGGGACCGACACACCCGCTTTGGACAGGTGCTGGACCATCTCGCCGAGGGACGCGTTCTTGCCTCCGACTGACTCGACGTCGTCGAGGCCGAGCTCGCGGAACCAGAGGATGTTGGCGGTCATGGGTTGTCCTTTCGTGGCGGAGACGGTGGCGGTGCCGCCCCTCAGGCGAGGTTGTTCATTCGTCTGGTCTGCATGATCACGGCTGCCATCTCCTCGACCGACATCGACGCGGAGTTGATCGAGGGGATGCGGTGGTGGTGGTAGAGAGCCTCCGCCCGTCTCAGCTCATAGCTGCACTGGGCGAGCGAGGCATAGGTCGAGCCGGGTCGGCGCTCGCCGCGGACCTGGCTCAGCCGGGCGGCGGTGGAGACGAGGCCGAAGCATCGCTCCGCATAGGCACGGATCGGCCGCGGTAGGTCGCTCGAGCGGAAGTCCTCCTCGACGAGCGGGTAGTTGGCGACCTTGATGCCGTGCTGGAGGGCGAGATACATCGAGGTGGGCGTCTTGCCGCAGCGTGATGGGGCGATGAGGATCAGCTCGGCCTGGGCGAGGTTCCGCAGGCTCTGACCGTCGTCGTGCTCCATGGCGAACTCGACCGCCTTCATCCGCTGCTCGTAGCGTCGCGGGTCACCGAGCCCGTGCAGTCCGGCGCGGTTGTGGCTGGCGTTGACGTGCAGCACGCGCTCGATCGCGTCGAGGTGCGAGCCGAAGAGGTCGATGAAGGCGCACCTGGTCTGCTGCAGCTCGGTGCGTACCTCCTCGTCCGCCACCGTGGAGAAGACCAATGGCGTGACGGAGTCCGTCATCGCGGCGTCCACCTCGGCCACGACCTGGCGCGCCACCTCCACGGTCGTGATGAAGGGAATCTTGCGCCGCAGGAAGCGGACGGTGGGGAACTGGTTGAGCATGAGGTTGCCCAGCGTCTCGGCAGAGATCCCCGTCCCACCAGCGAGGAAGAACACCGGTGTATCGGCGACGCGGTCGGGTGCGCTCACTTCGCCACTGTGCCACAGCGGACGAGCACGATGGTGCTGCGTCCGCGCCTGCGGAACGGTGGGGAGTGCTCCCCATCGCCGTCGCCCCCGGCCGCGGCTGGGGTCGCGGGGAACGAAAGGGGGACGAAGGTGGCGATCTACAGGAAGGGCGCGGATCCCGAGGCGCTCGACCGGTCGAGGTGCTCGGCTGCCACGGCCCCACCGTCTCACGGCATCGGCGCGGTCACGGCAGCGGAGTTGCCGTCCCGGGGCGAAATGGACTGGCCACGTTGAGCGCGAGCGGCAAAGGTGGCCGGGTGCGACTTCATGCGGACCAGCTCGAGCTGAGTGACGAGACCGTGGCTGCCCTCGTCGCCGAGCAGCTACCAGACCTGCGCGGCGCGCGTCTCTCCCGCGTGCCGTCCAACGGCACGGTCAACCTGCTCCATCGGCTGGGCGAGGAGCTCGTCCTGCGCTTCCCGATGCAGGGCGACGACCCCGACACGGTGTGGGCCGAGCTCACCGAGGAGGCGGACAACGCGCGGCGGCTCCTCGGCCGGCTGCCCGTGAGCTCGCCCGAGCCCGTGTCGATCGGCGAGCCGGGTCACGGTTACCCCCTGCCGTGGGCGGTCTACCGATGGTTGCCGGGGTTGCCGGCTTCGCAGGCCGACCTGGCGGGCTCGGTCCCCTTTGCCGAGCAGCTCGCCAGCCTCGTCCTCGCCCTGCGAGAGATCGACACCGAGGGCCGGGCGTTCATGGGCGAGAGACGCGGCGGCCGGCTCAGCGACCATGACGCGGGCGTGAGGCGTTGGCTCGGCCAGTCGCATGGACTGATCGACGTGCCGGAGGTAGAGGCGCTCTGGGCGAGGCTGGCTCGCACGCCCCGGGACGACGCGCCCGACACGTGGACGCACGGTGACCTCATGCCCGACAACCTCCTCGTGCAGGGCGGTCGTCTGTCGGCTGTCATCGACGTCGGACTCGCCGGTCCCGCTGACCCAGCCCTCGACCTCCAGCCGGCCTGGAATCTGCTCGGCCGAACTGCCCGGCGAGCATTTCGCGAGGCGCTCGCGGTCGGGGACGCCGAGTGGGACCGTGGCAAGGCGTGGGCGCTGGCCCAGGCGAGCGGCTGCCTGCCGTACTACCGGGTCACGAATCCTCCGATGTCGCGCCTCGCGCACCGCACCCTGACGGCCCTCCTCGAGGACTCCTAGCACGGCAGTCCCATCCGGACAGGCAATGTCGATGGTCCTGCCAAGAAGTTGTGGAAGGCAATGACCCCAAGTCGTGCCTGAAACGCTCAGACGCACACGTCCAGACGGCCGGCACTCTCGACGTTGGGCCGGGGGCCGGAACCCGCCGTGGGCAGGTGGTCAGCTCAGCGGCATACGGCATGGCCTCGACACGGGGAGCTAGCCGGCATCCGTCCCCCGCTCCTGCCGACGATCGGAGAGGTCAGGTAACGGAGGGACCGGCGGGACCTGGAAGCCCTCGATCGGTCGTCCGTGCGTGTGCTCGTACCACCTGGCGTAGGCCGCCACCGCGGTTGGCAGCGTCGCAAAGATCAGCTCCGGTCCGACCTTGTCGATGAAACCCGCGGCGTCGAGCGAGTCGCGCATGTCCTGCTTCACTCGCGCCATGGCAAACCGGATACCGTCGCCCTCCAAGGTGATCCGCAAGGTGTCGAGCGCATCCACGGCCGTGAGGTCGACCTCCGTGTTCGCCTCGGCGTTGAGCAGGAGCCACTCCACCGACCCGACCCGTTGTGCGTCGGCCACGGCTTGGAGAGCGCGCTTCACGAAGTCGTGGGAGTTGGCGAAGAACAGCGGCGAGTCGTAGCGGTAGACGACGAGCCCCGGCACCTGCACGGCGTTCGAGTAGTCGTCGATGTCGTGCATCCCAGCGACGTTGTGGACGTAGCCCAGCACGCCGTCGTGCGGGTGCACGATCCGGCGCAGCAGGTCGAGCACGGAGAGGCCGACGGCGACACCGATGCCCGGCAGGACCCCCAGGACGAGGACCGCGGCGGTGGTCGACAGCGACAGGACGAGCTCGCTGCGCCGGAAGGCGGTGATCCGGCGCAGCTCCGCGATGTCGATGAGTCGCAGTGCCGCGTACACGACCACGCCGCCGAGGGCTGCGGCGGGAAAGGTGGCCAGGACCGGGCCGAGCCAGAGTAGCGTCGCAACGATCACGACGACCGAAACGAGGGAGTGGAGCTGCGTGCGCGCACCCATGGAGTCGGCGAGGGCGGTGCGGCTACCGCTCGAGCTGACCGGGAACCCCGACACCAGGCTCGACGCGACGTTGCCCGCGCCGAGGGCGAGGAACTCCTGGTTGCTGTCGATCGTCTCGCGACGCTTCAGCGCGAAGGCGCGCCCCTCGAGCACGTTGTCGCTGTACGCCACGGCAGCGACTCCGAGGGCGGCCGGGAGCAGCGTCCAGATCTCGACGTCCCCGAGACGGGGCACGCTGACCGGCGGCAGCCCACGGGGCACCGCGCCCACGACCGCGACGCCTTGCTCGACGAGCCCGAAGACCTGCACGACGGCCGCTGCGGCAAGCATCGCGATGAGCGGCCCGGGCCATCGTTTCGCCCATCGCCCGAAGGCGAGCAGCGCAATGAGGACGGCCATCGCAAGGGCGAAGGTCGGCCAGTGCAGCTCGTCCAGACGCGTCACCGTGTCCCAGAGCTGCTCGAGGAAGGACTCACCAGCGACGTCGATGCCGGTGATCTTGCCGAGCTGACTGACGATCATGAGCGCTGCGATGCCGGCCATGTAGCCGACGAGGACGGGCTTGGACAGCAGCTCTGCGAGGAACCCGAGGCGAGCGAGCCAGGCGAGCACGCAGACGATCCCGACGGCCAGGGCCAGCAGGGCCGCGATCTCGGCGTGACGACCGCCGGCCGCTCCCGCGATGGCGCCGACCCCGGCGGCGGTCATCAGGGCCGTCGTCGACTCGGGACCCACGGACAGCTGCCGCGACGAGCCGAGCACGGCGTAGACGACCAGTGCTGGGGCCGATGCCCACAGCCCCGTGATGGCCGGCAGGCCGGCCACCTCGGCGTAGGCCATCACCTGCGGAATGAGGTAGGCCGAGACGGTGACGCCCGCGAGGATGTCGCCACGGAGCCAGACCCGGTCATAGGACAGGAGCACGCCCAGCCCCGGAGCGAACCGCACCCACCGGGCCTTCCGTCCCTCGGTCACCTGCCGAACCTACCGGGCCACAACCGGTGTGACGCAGCAGACGCGTGCGTTGGGCCACAAGTCGCCGCCGCCGACGCCGCCGTGGAGTGGACTGGGACCAAAGGAAGAAGGCGTCATGAGCACCACCTGCGAGCCCAGGATCCGCTGGCTTGCCACGCGGGCCGCCAGGCGCGTGCCGACAACCTACTTCGTCATCGGGGACTTCGGCGGGGACTTCGACGGGGACTTCGTCGACGACGTCCCGCCGAGCGCCCGCTCCATGGCGGCCAACCCGATCGGCACCACGCACACGACTGCGATCGTCAACGCGGAGTGTGACGTACCGTTCCGGTGGACCGCCGACACCCTCGGCTGGAAGGGCACCTCGGAGGGCCGGGCGGTCACCATGGTGGTGACGCGCGTTCGCGACACGGCGACTCCCGGGCAGCTCGTGCCCTTGCACGTCGGCACCCATCCCAGGGACCACTCGACCCACGACGACGACGCGCTGCCCCAGGTCATCGATGGGCTGTGGCAGCGGAGTCCAGGCTTCATCACCCGTGACACCGCCCTCGGATCGGCTCCGTTAGGTGACGACGATGCGTGAGTGCCAGTGCCCCCTCGACCTTCCCCCCGACGGGACCTGGAGGGCGGGACGCGAGGACCGCGTCGACCCGCCGGTCCCCCATGACGCCCGCCCAGCGGTGGACGAGTACGGTCCCAGCGCCACGAGCCCTCAGGCGCCTGGACCCCACGATCCCGATGGGTCGATGACCCGCGCACCAACGGCACTGTCGGCCGGGTGCGCACGGGTCTCCAGCCGTCGACCCGTCGTTGACATCGGCCGTATGCCGCTGGGCTGGGCGATCCCTCATCGCCCTGGGCCTTGGGTTGAGTGGACCAACCTTTGACGAACACTTGACAAACCTTGTCGTTCTCGTCGCACAATGGGGACCCGCCGGCTCGTCCGAGTCTGGCCACCACGTCAGAGGAGTTCCCATGAAGAAGCTCTGCGCCACCCTTGCCGCCGCCGCCCTCGGCACCCTCGCGACCCTGGCGGTCGCGGGGCCGGCCGCCGCCGCCGCGGACACCGCCTGCCAGAAGGCAGGCCTCAAGACGCTCATCGGAGCCGGGCTCATCGACGATGTCGCGCGCGACGGCCTGCCGGTCGCGACCGCGGTGTCCCTCGGAGTCGCGCCCCGGGCCACGACCGATGTCGCGGCGCTGCCTGACCCGCTCCCGTTGTCCGTCGTGCTCGCCGACCACCGAGCCGGCGCCTCGAGCCTGTTCGTCTACCCGTGGTGCTGAGCCGACCCTGACCCACCGGCGCCCGGCCGCTCACTGCGGTCCGGGCGCCGTTGTGCGAGCCGCGCATCCATACGGTCCACGCCGGCAGCGATGCTGTGACCCAGCGGCACGGACTGTCCGCCGACCTCGTGCTGGCAGGAGCCGCCGACGAAGACGACGAGCTGGGGGTGGCTGGCGGCGAGGCGCTCGCTGAGCTGTCGGGCCGGGGCGACATCGGCCGGCCGCGGGACGGCCAGCACGACCGCAGCAGCATCCCTTGCCCCCAGGGAGAGCTCCCAGTCATCGTGCGGCAGGTCCGCACCCACGTAGGCGGTCGAGAACCCGGCGCGGCGGGCGGCCACGGCGAACGCGAGGATGCCCAGCTCGTGCCGGGCGCCTGACGGCAGTCCCACGGTCACCACCGGACCGTGGGCTCGCGCGGCGGCCGCCTCGTAGGCGGCTGCGAGGCGGCGCTGCACCGCGTAGCTGAGCAGGTGCTCACCCGCAACGGAGATCCGCCCGTCTGCCCAGGCGTCCCCGATGGCGACGAGCGCGGGCATGAGCCATTCGTCGACGACCCGCTCGAAGCCGGCACGCGAGAAGGCCTCGTCGAGTACGTCCGAGACGAGAACGGGGTCCAGCCGCTGACCCGCCTCGACGAGCCGGTCCAGTCCGGGCAGTCCCGACGGCTCGGCAGGCTGGCGCGAGAGCTCAGGCCCCTGCCGGGAGGCCGGCCCGGAGACCCGCGCCTTGGTCTCGGCGGCGGCCTCGCGGGCCGACCATCCCTCGTTGACCAGGCTGGACATGATGCCGAGGGCTCGGAGGTCGGCGTCCGAGTAGAGGCGGTAGCGGCCATCCGACCGGGCGGGCCTGACCACGCCGTACCGACGCTCCCAGGCGCGCAGGGTGGACAGGCTGATGCCGGTCAGCTCTGCTGCTCTCTTGATGGTGTACATGGTTTGTCCAGTCTATGTGGTGGCCCCGCTCCGTGGGCTCAGAGCCGCTGCAACGCCCGGCGCAGTCCCTCGGCCCCGTTGTCGACGAGCCGCCGCAGGGCCGGCGCCAGGACGACGGCGGCGATCTTGCGGAAGCCCTTGAGCTCGAAGGACGCCGAGTAGGTGACGGTCGTTCCGGCCCCATCACCCCGGACGGTCATCTCGTCCTGGGCAACCAGGGTGGCGTTCTCGCCGCGCAGGGCGAACCGCCTACCCGGGTCGAGCTCGGTGACGACGTAGTCAACGGTCGCCTCCCGTCCCATGAAGCTCGAGACGTTCCGATAGCGGGTGCCGGGACCGCCTGCGCCGGAGATGCGCTCGGTTCTGACGGTGGCGGGGTCCCACTCGTTCGTGGTCGTGAAGTCGGAGAGGTAGGCGAAGACCTGCTCCGACGATGCCGGGACGGTGAGCTGACGAACGAACTGCATGGCTTCCTCCTTGGGACTAACCTTTGACAAGCCTTATACAGACACTATACATTGATCGACATGAACCAGTCCAGACAGCCCACTGCCGCCGTCATCGGGTCGGGGGTCGCCGGGTTGACCGCGGCCCACGCCCTGTCCCGGTCCCATGCGATCACGCTCTTCGAGGCGGACAGCCGGGTCGGTGGTCACGCACACACGCACACGGTTCCCGGGAGGAACGGGCCGATGCGGATCGACACCGGCTTCATCGTCCACAACGAGCGGACCTACCCGCACCTGCTGCGCCTCTTCCGCGAGCTCGGCGTCGAGACCCGGCCGACGGAGATGAGCATGAGCATCACGTGCGCCGGATGCGGCCTGTCCTACTCGGGCGGCCGGGGCAGCACCGGAATCCTGGCCCAGCCGTGGCGCGCCGCCGACCCCCGGTTCGTGCGGATGCTCACCGAGGTGCCCCGCTTCCACCGGGCCGCCAAGGCGCTGTTGACGGACCCTGCCACCGATCCGACGTGGGGCGACTTCCTGCGCGACGGCGGCTTCTCGAGCTACTTCATCCGCCACTTCGCCATCCCGCTCGTCTCGTGTGTCTGGTCATGCGGTGACCTCGACGCAGCGACCTATCCCGCCCGGCACCTCTTCCAGTTCCTCGACCACCACGGCATGCTCAGCGTCACCGGTGCTCCGCAGTGGCGCACCGTCGTCGGAGGCTCCGCCACCTATGTCGACCAACTCGTCGCCCGCCTGCCCGACGTGCGACGCCTGGCCCCGGTGACAGCGGTCGAACGTCACCACGACGGCGTCGACGTGCGGGTGGGCGACGCCACGCCCGAGCGCTTCGACCGGGTCGTCGTCGCGACCCATGCCAACCAGGCGCTCGACCTCCTCGCGGACGCCACCCCGGAGGAGAAGGAGGACCTGGCTGCGATCCGCTACTCCAGGAACACCGTCTGGCTGCATCGGGACTCATCCGTCCTGCCGAAGGCGCGTCGGGCGCGTGCCGCCTGGAACTACCGGATGCACTCGTGCGACGCCTCGAGCCCGCAGGTCACCGTGAGCTACTGGATGAACCGGCTGCAGGGGCTGAGCGACGCGGAGGACCACATCGTCACCCTGGATCCGGCCGGTCTGGTGGACCCGGGCACCACGACGGCGGAGCTGTCCTATGAGCACCCGATCTTCACCGGCGAGGCGGTCGCTGCAGCCGGGCGCCTGCGGGCCGCCGGAGGCGAGCGCCTCGCCTTCGCCGGGGCCCACCTCGGTTGGGGCTTCCACGAGGACGGCTGCCGCTCCGGGGTCGAGGCCGCCGAGTCGTTCGGGGTGCGGTGGTGACCATGCACATCGCTCCACCACCGGTGCCGAGCCTGGTCGAGGGTGTCGTGACCCACACGCGCCGAGCTCCCCTGGTCCACCGCTTCCGGTACCGCCACTTCCAGTGGCTCGTCGACCTCGACGACCTGCCGCGCCCGCGCTGGCCGCTGTCCCTTCTCGCCCGCTTCGACGCCGCCGACCACTTCGAGGGCGGGCTGCAGGGCGGGGGCATCAGAGGGGACCTGGACCGCTTCCTCGCGGAGCAGGGAGTCCAGCTCCCGTCCGGCAGCAAGGTCCTCATGCTCGCCCACGCTCGCTCGCTCGGACACGTCTTCAACCCCCTGAGCGTCTTCTGGTGCATCGCTCCGGACGGGCAGCTGGCCGCAGCGGTCCTCGAGGTGCACAACACCTACCAGGGGCGGCACGCCTACCTCGTCGACGTGGACGACGCAGGGCGCGCCCAGGTCGACAAGACCTTCTACGTGTCGCCGTTCAACGACGTCTCCGGCTCGTACTCGGTGCGCCTCGTTCTCGACCAGCGGCGCGTGGCGGTCGCGATCCGGCTGATCCGCGACGGCCACACCGTCCTGGACGCGGTCGTGTCAGGGAGACCGACGGCGGCTACGAGCCGCTCCCTCGTCTCGACCGCCGCCCGCCACCTGTCCATGACACATCGGGTCACGGCCCTCATCCGAGTGCACGGCGTGCGGCTGTGGACGAGACGCCTGCCCGTTGTTCCCCGACCACGACGCCTCGAGGAGGCCGTGCGATGACGACGACTCAGGCCCTACCCCTTGCCCCAGCCCGGGCGCCGATCCGGCTCAGGGCAACGCTGGCCCGCACCATCCTCGAGCAGGTTCTCGACCGGGTCCCGGTCGACGCCGTCCTACCCGACGGCTCTCGGCTGGGCCGGTCACGGACGAGCGAGAGCGAGCCCAACGGCATCCGGCCGACGGTTGAGCTCCGGCGCCCAGGAGCCTTCTTCGAGCGCCTCGCGCACCACCCGAAGATCGGGATCGGCGAGGGCTACATGGCGGGCGACTGGCGGGCCGCCCCCGGCACCGACCTTGCAGACGTGCTGCTCCCCTTCGCCGAACGGCTCGCGACCGCGATCCCCCGCCCGTGGCTCGCCCTCCGTCAGTTCGTCGACCGGGCCATCCCGCCGGAGCAGCGCAACACCGAGACCGGCTCACGTCGCAACATCGAGGCCCACTACGACCTGTCCAACGACCTCTTCGCCGCCTTCCTGGACGAGACGCTGATGTACAGCTCAGCGCTCTTCGACCGCACCAGGCCGGTGCAGGGGCAGTCGCTCGAGGAGGCACAGCTGCGCAAGGTGCACGCGATTCTCGACGAGGCGCGCGTCGGCGCGGGGACGAGCGTGCTCGAGATCGGCACCGGCTGGGGCACGCTGGCCATCGAGGCCGCGAGGCGTGGTGCCCACGTCACCACCGTGACGCTCTCGCGCGAGCAGGCCGAGCTGGCCCGCGACCGCGTGGAGGCTGCCGGCCTGGTGGACCGGGTGGACATCCGGGTCGAGGACTACCGCGAGGTCCGGGGCAGCTACGACGCGATCGTCTCGGTCGAGATGATCGAGGCGGTCGGCGAGGAGTACTGGCCCGCGTACTTCCGCGGTCTCGACCGGCTTCTCGCCCCCGGCGGCACGGTCGCCCTCCAGGCGATCCTCATGTCGCACGACCGCTTTCTCGCGACCCGCCGCTCCTTCGGCTGGATCCAGAAGCACATCTTCCCGGGTGGCCTCATCCCCAGCCTTCGAGCGATCGGTGAGGTGACACAGCAGGAGACCGGGTTGCGCGTCACCCATGTGCACGCCTTCGGTCACGACTACGCGGAGACCCTGCGACGCTGGCGTGCGACCTTCCTCGCGGCCTGGCCGCAGGTGCAGCGCCTCGGCTTCGACGAGACCTTCCGGCGCAAGTGGGAGTTCTACCTGGCCTACTGCGAGGCGGGCTTCGCCGCCGGTTACCTCGACGTCGCCCAGATCCGAATCGAGCGGGCAGCATGAGCGCGCCACTGCGGGGCCGCAAGGTGTGGGTCGTCGGGGCGTCGAGCGGCATCGGCGCCGAGCTGGCCCGTGAGCTGGTGCGGCGCGGCGCCGAGGTCGCGATCAGCGGCCGCCGGGCCGTGCAGCTCGAGGAGGTGGCCGGTGGGACGATGACGACGATCCCGCTCGACATCACCGAGGCCCAGTCGGTCGACGACGCAGCAGCCGCCGTCCGCCAAGGGCTGGGTGGGCTCGACACCGTCGTCCACAGCGCCGGCCACTGGAAGCAGTTCAACGCGGCGGCGTGGGACCGCGAGTCCTTTGCCCGACATGTCGAGGTCAACCTGCTCGGTCTCAACAACGTGCTCGCAGCGGTCGTTCCGTCGTTCGTCGCCGACGGCCGCGGGCACATCGTCGGCGTCGCCTCAGTCGCCGGCTACCGAGGGCTCCCCGGGTCCGAGGCGTACGGCGCGACCAAGGCCGCCCAGCTCAACCTTCTTGAGGCGATGCGAGCGTCGCTGTCGCCCAAAGGGATCAGAGTCACCACCGTCGCTCCGGGCTTCGTGCGCACGGAGATGACGTCGGAGAACGAGTTCCCGATGCCGTTCATCATCGAGGCGAACGAGGCGGGGCGGACCATCGCTGACGGTCTCGAGCGCGGCGACGAGAACATCGTCTTCCCGAAGCGCATGGCCGTGGCCATGGTCCTCGCACGGCTCGTGCCGGGGCGGCTGTGGACCGCGGCCACCTCGCGACGGGCCCGCGCGTGACGGTGTCGCTCCTCTGGTTCCGACGGGACCTGCGGATCTCCGACCATCCCGCGCTGCTCGCTGCGTGCGAGGTGGCGACCTCCGTGCTGCCCGTCTTCGTCCTCGACCCACGACTGCTCAGGGTCGATCGGCCACGGTCGCGGCGACTCGTGGCGTCGGTCCGGGCCCTGGCCGACGCGCTGGAGGGCCGCCTCGTCGTGCGGGCCGGGGATCCCGTCGAGGTCATCCCGGATCTCGCCCGCGAGGTCGGTGCGGACACGGTCCACGTGACCCGGGAGACGACGCCCTTCGGTCGCCGGCGGGACGCTGTCGTCGAGGCGGCGCTCGGCCGCGACCACCGTCGCCTCATCGCAACGGGGACGCCGTATGCCGCTGGGCCCGGTCTCGTGGTCACCCGGGGTGGTGCGCCCCACCGGGTCTTCACCCCCTTCGCCAAGGCCTGGCGCGCGCACGGCTCGCCACCGCCGGCTCCGCCGCCACAGCGGATCCCGTGGTTCGACGGCGACGTGGGCGGGGTGGCGCTTCCTGCCGTCCCGCCCAGCGGCAGGTCGGGCGGCGTGGCCGGTGAGCTGGCGGCGCGGCAGTCGTGGCTCGACTTCCTCGCCGGGGGGCGGCTCGGGCACTACAGCCGCGACCGCGACCGCCCCGACCTCGATGCCACGAGCCGGATGTCGATCCCGCTGAAGTACGGGGAGATCCATCCGCGAACGCTCCTCACCGACATTGCGTCCCACCCGGACGGAGGGACGACCGGCGCGGCGACCTTCGTCACCCAGCTCGCGTGGCGCGAGTTCTACGCAGACGTGCTCTGGCACTGGCCGGACTCGGCGTGGCAGGACCTGCGCCCGGAGCTGACCCGCATGGCCTACGACTCCGGCCCGGAGACCGACCGCCTCGTCGAGGCCTGGCGCCAGGGGCGAACCGGCTATCCCATCGTCGACGCGGGGATGCGGCAGCTGCTCGCAGAGGGCTGGATGCACAACCGGCTGCGCATGGTCACGGCAAGCTTCCTCACCAAGGACCTGCACGTGTGGTGGCCCGTCGGTGCGCGCCACTTCCTCGACCACCTCCTCGACGGCGACATCGCCTCGAACAACCACGGGTGGCAGTGGCTGGCCGGCACGGGCACCGACGCCGCGCCGTACGTCCGGGTCTTCAACCCGGTGCGACAGGGGCGCCGCTTCGACCCAGACGGTGACCACGTCCGCCGGTGGGTTCCGGAGCTCGCGCACGTGCCCGGAGCGGCGGTCCACGAGCCTTGGGACCACGAGAACGGGTATGACCACGGGTATCCGAGGCGGGTCGTCGACCACGACGACGAGCGCAGGGAAGCCCTGGCCCGCTACGAGCTGGTCAGGAGGTGAGCCGATGCGTGGCCCCGTGGCCGAGCTGCGCGCCTTCGTCGACGCGGCCCTCGTCCGACCTGTGTCGGACTCGATGGCCGACCCCCCGGGCACCCGAACCAGACGGCGCGTCGTCGTCGGCGTCACGCTGGTCGTCGGAGCGCTGGTGCTGGCGTGGGCGCTGCGTATCCATCCCGGCGACCCGCTGTTCTATGCCGCGACGCTTGCCCTGGCCGCCGTATGGGCGGCGGGCGCCGTCCTGTCCGGGCCCCTGCGCCTCGGCCGAGGGCACACGAGGAAGGGGTCCACACCGGGACGCCCCGTCGTCCAGTCGCTTGCCCTGGGAGCGCTGCTGCTGGCCGTGTTCCTCGCCGGCGCCCTGGTCGTGGCGCGCCTGCCGGGGCTGCGTGAGCCTGTCGACGACCTGCTCGACCACGCTCGGTTCGGCTCCCTCCCCGTGGTCCTGCTCATCACCGTCCTCAACGGCGTTGCCGAGGAGCTCTACTTCCGGGGAGCCCTCTACGCGGCCCTGCCGCGGCACGCCGTCGCGGTGACGACGGTGCTCTACGCATTGACCACCGTCGGCAGCGGCGTGCCACTCCTCGTGCTCGCGGCCACCGTCGTGGGGCTGGTCACCGCCCTCCAGCGCCGCGTCACCGGCGGCATCCTGGGACCGGTCATCACCCACATCACGTGGTCGATCGGAATGCTCCTGCTCCTGCCACCCGTCCTCGACCTCGTGAGGTGAGATCCATGACCCCGACCGACCACCATCCCGTGGAGGCCTCCGCTCCCACAGCGACCACCCCCACCACAACCCCGGACCGGCTCGCTCTCGTGACCGGCGCATCCGGCTACGTCGGCGGGCAGCTGGTCCCCCACCTACTCGCGGACGGGTGGCGTGTCCGGGTGCTGACCCGGTGGGCCGGCTCGCTCGACGACCGGCCGTGGCGCGACGAGGTTGACGTCGTCGTGGGGGACGTCGGGAACCGCGCGGACCTCGGGAAGGCACTCAGCGGCATACGGACTGCGTACTACCTCGTCCACTCGATGGACGACCGTCCGGGCTTCGCCGAGCGCGACCGGGAGGCGGCAACCGCATTCGGTGAGGTGGCTCGCGAGCTCGGGGTGCGACGTATCGTCTACCTCGGCGGGCTGCATCCCGACGGCGAGGAGCTGTCTCCGCACCTGGCGTCCAGGGTCGAGGTCGGCCGCATCCTGCTCTCGTCCGGCGTGCCGACCGCCGTGCTGCAGGCCGCTGTCGTGCTCGGTGACGGCTCGGCGTCCTTCGACATGCTGCGCCACCTGACGACCCGGCTGCCCGCCATGGTCGCTCCGAAGTGGCTCGACAACCGGATCCAGCCCATCGCCGTCGACGACGTGATGACTCTCCTCGTCGGAGCCGCCGACCTGCCGACGGACGTGAACCGGACCTTCGACATCGGCGGACCGGAGGTGCTGACCTACCGGGAGATGATCCAGCGCTTCGCCTCCGGGACGGGCCTGCGACGGCGGCTCGTCGTGACGGTCCCCGTGCTCACGCCGCGGCTCGCCAGCCACTGGGTCGGACTGGTCACCCCCATCGGCGCCGGGATCGCGAAGCCGCTCGTCGGCAGTCTCGTCCATGAGGTCGTTGCCAAGGAGTCCGACCTGCTCGACATCGTCGACGTCCCGGCCGGCCTCACCGGGTTCGACGAGGCGGTTCGACGGGCGATGGACGGAGCGGCTCCGGACACGGCGCTGCGCAACCTGGCCATCACGGGCGCTGCCGTGGCGGCGACCGCAGTCGTCGGGTCCGTGGCGACCAAGCCCGACTCACGGTGGTATCGCAGCCTCGACCTGCCTGCGTGGCAACCCCCCAAGGCGGCCTTCCCGATCGTCTGGACGCTGCTGTACGCGGACATCGCCGCCAGCGCTGCGGCGGCCCTGACGGGGATCGACCGCCACGCCGACGCCGAGCCGGGGCCATCCTCGGGCCCACGGCGGCGATATCTCGCGGCCCTCGGCACCAACCTGGCGCTCAACGCGGGCTGGAGCATGCTCTTCTGGCGAGGGCGCAGTCCCGGCCTGGCAGCGCTGGAGTCGGCGGCGCTGACCGCGAGCGGCGGGCAGCTCGCCAGGCAGACGGCGCGGGTCAACCGGCCCGCCGGTGCCGCCCTGGCGCCCTACGTCGCGTGGTGCGGCTTCGCGACCGTGCTGAGTGCCGAGATCCATCGGCGCAACCGTCGATGACGTCTTCTACGGCCCTCTAGTGCTAGCCCAATACCGGTCTAGATCCTGCGATCCCTCTGGAGCGATGCGTGGCCGCTCAGAGCACGGCCGGCTCAGGTGAGCGGGCCATCGTGCCGGCAAAGGTCTTGCGGTACTGCAGCGGTGGCAGCCCGAGCTCCTTCTGGAAATGGCTGCGCAGAACGGCCGCCGTGGCGAAGCCACAGGCGTGGGCAATGGCCTCGACGTCAAGGGTGGTTGTCTCGAGCAGATGCCGGGCACGACGGATGCGCTGCGTGGTGAGCCACCTGTGTGGCGTCGTGCCGACCTCCTGGCCGAACCGGCGCGCGAAGGTGCGCTCGGACATGTTGGCGCGCGCGGCGAGGCTCGGGACTGAGTGGTCCTCGTCGAGGTGCTCTGACAGCCAGTCGAGGACATCCTGCAGGCTGTCGGAGGGCTCGACCGGCATCGGGGTCTCGACGTACTGGCGCTGTCCGCCTGCGCGGTGGGGAGGCACCACCATCCGGCGGGCGATCCGGTTCGCGACATCGGTGCCGAGCTCCTGAGCCACCAGGTGGAGACAGGCGTCGATCCCTGCCGCCGTCCCCGCGCTGGTGAGGACCGGGCCGTCCTCGACGTAGATCGCATCGATGTCGACCCGGGCCTCTGGGAAGCGCTGCCCGAGCAGCTCGGCGTACTTCCAGTGGGTCCCGCAGTCGCGCCCGTCGAGAAGGCCGGCCTCGCCGAGCCAGAAGGCGCCACTGCAGACCGAGAGCACGCGGGCGCCGCGGTCCACGGCGTCCCGGAGGATCTCGAGCGCCTCCGGCCGGAACGGCCCGTTCACCGAGCCACCCGGAATGGCAATGAGATCCGCATCTCGCGCCGCCTCGAGCGGGTGCGTGGCGACGATCCCCATCCCGGTCTTCGTGGCGAGTACGCGGGTCGGGTCCTCGGCGCAGACCCGGAAGTCGAACGCTGGCACGCCGTCCTCGGTCCGGTCGATCCCGAACACCTCGCAGAGGACGGCGAGCTCGAACGGTGCGACAGGTTCCTCGACGAGCACGGCGACGGTACGAAGCATGTTTCCCAGTGTGGCACAAAGTTGGCAGGAAAACCACGCACATCGTCTGTTCTGCCACTCGTGGCGAGATTCAAACGAGCGCACTATTTCTGCCATGAACTCTCTCACTCCGCTCCTGTTCATCGCCCTGCTCTATCTCGCCCTCGAGCTGCGGCATCGTCGCTCCATCGGCGGCCCACGTTGGCGCCCCGGCCAGGACCTGCGGTCCGACCGCGACGAGGCGAGGCGGGTTGCCGACCTCACCGCCGGGAAAACTCGGCAGACACCGAAGCGTCGGATCCCTACCGTCGTGTCGTGACGATGTCCAACCCCTCGAGCACCACCGAGACCCTGGCACCGAGTCGGCGAGCCGACCGGCAGCAGGCGCCGGGCCCGCCCACCATTCGGGCCGCCTCACGGTGGCTCGTGCTCGGCGCCATGGCGGCGACGCTCGTCCTGTGGGCGTCGGCCTTCGTCGCCATCAGGCACCTCGGCCAGGACGTGCCACCAGGGGCGCTCTCCCTGGGGCGCCTGCTCGTCGCGTCCGTCGCGCTCGGCTTCCTCGTCTTCCGGCGCCGGCCGACGTGGCCGCGACGAACTGACTGGGCCCTGCTCCTGCTCTGCGGGGTGGCCTGGTTCGGGATCTACAACCTCGCCCTCAACGACGCCGAGCGGCGTATCGATGCCGGGACCGCGGCCCTGCTCGTCCAGATCGGGCCGATCATCGTCGCCGTGCTCGCCACGGTGTTCCTCGGCGAGCGCATGACGCCCTGGCTGGTCATCGGGATGGTCGTCGGCTTCGGTGGTGTCGCGATCATTGCCCGTGGCTTCGGTGGCGGCGGCTCCGGCGACCGCGTCGGCGTCTGGCTCGCGGTCCTGGCTGCGGTGACCTACGCCATCGGAGTCCTCGCCCAGAAACCGTTGCTCCGGCGCCTCCCTGGCCCCGAGGTGAACTTCCTGGCCTGCATCATCGGCGTCGTGAGCCTGCTGCCCTGGTCGGGCGAGCTCGTCACCGTCGTGCGGGAGGCCGAGGTCAGCTCTCTGCTGTGGATCGCCTACCTCGGGATCTTCCCGACTGCGGTCGCCTTCTCGCTGTGGGCCTTCGCGCTCGCTCGCAGCGACGCCGGGAAGCTGACCCTGACGACCTTCCTCGTCCCGTTCATCGCGACCCTGATCGCCTGGGTCCTGCTCGGGGAGATCCCCGCCGTCCTGACGTTCGTGGGCGGTGCGCTCTGCATCGCGGGGGTCCTGCTCACCCGAGGGAAGTCACGCCAGCGGCGATCGAGTGAACGGCTTTCGGGCTGATCGCTCAGCGCCTGAGACGAAACGGGAACCCCACTGACGAGCGTTGACCTGCAGCTGCGCGCTGCACAGGGCCGTTCGCCCCTCCACGGCCGCGCATGACACCTGTCACCCCGGATCCCGGACATCTGCACCATGGCGCCCGGTTCGCCGGCCGCGACAGTGGTTGCATGAACACCGACGCGGCACCCGCCATCCACCTGCGCGATCTCGTCAAGACGTTTCCGGGACCCGGCGAAGCTCTGGTCCGAGCCGTCGACGGGATCAACCTGACCATCAACCCCGGCGAGATCGTCGCGTTCCTGGGCCCGAACGGCGCCGGCAAGACGACGACGCTGGACGTGATCCTCGGCCTCACCGAGCCGACGAGCGGCACCGTCCGCGTCCTCGGACAGGCCCCACGCCAGGCGGTCCTCGCCGGGCGGGTCTCGGCCGTTCTCCAGACCGGCGGGCTCCTCCGGGACGTGACGGTTCGCGAGACCCTCCGGATGATTGCGTCGACGTATGCCGCTCACACCCCACTCGACGAGGTGATCGACCGCGCGGGGCTGGGTTCCATCGTCGACCGGCGCGTGTCCAAGTGCTCAGGCGGCGAACAGCAACGGCTGCGCTTCGCCCTCGCCCTCCTGCCGGACCCGGACCTGCTGATCCTCGACGAACCGACTGCGGGCATGGACGTCACCGCTCGGCACGAGTTCTGGGAGACCATGCGGGCCGACGCGAGCTGCGGCCGTACCGTTCTCTTCGCGACGCACTACCTCGAGGAGGCCGACTCCTTCGCGGACCGGATCGTCCTCGTTGCCGGGGGTCACCTGGTCGCCGACGGCACGACCGCGCAGATCCGCGGCCGGACGACCGGCGGCCGCCAGCTCAGCGCGCGGATCCCGGAAGGCCGGTGGGGGGCCGTGCGGGCAAGGCTGTTGGCCGCCCCTGGTGTCATCGAGGTCTCGCAGCGCGGCGACCGAGTCGTCGTCGCGGCATCCGACTCCGATGCGATCGCCCTGCTGCTGCTCACCGAGCTCGGCGGGACCGCCCTCGAGGTGTCCGCGGCCAGCCTCGATCGCGCGTTCATGGCACTCACCGCGGAGGACCGCGGGACCGAGCTCAGCGGCATACCACAGGCTCATGAAACGGACCACGTAGCAAAGGAACTCGTGCGATGAACGCCACCTACACCCTCCTCGAGATGAAGCGCATCACTCGGGACTACATGGGCATGTTCTTCACGGCGGTCCTTCCCGCGTTCTTCTATGTCATCTTCGGCTCGACC
The DNA here is from genome assembly GCF_035280925.1 of Intrasporangium sp. GTDB lineage: Bacteria > Actinomycetota > Actinomycetes > Actinomycetales > Dermatophilaceae > Intrasporangium. The sequence goes on from NZ_DATEEY010000029.1 coordinate 39,791, forward strand.
GTGGACGCCAAGGAGACGGTGATCGGCAACGGGAACGTCGCGATGTACGTGATGATCAGCATGGCCGCGTACGGCGCCGTCACCGCGACGACCAGCATCGGCGGCCAGGCCGCCACGGAGCGGCTGCAGGGCTGGGGCCGCCAGCTCGGCATCACGCCGATGAGAGACTCCCAGTACGTCGCGGCCAAGGCCGCGGTCGCCATGGTCGTGGCCGCCATCCCGATCCTGCTGGTCTTCGTGCTCGGCGTGTGGACCGGCGCACGCGGGTCGATCGGTGCGTGGCTCCTCAGCGGGCTGCTCTGCCTTGGCGGCTCGGCCGTCTTCGCCCTCTACGGCATCCTCGTCGGCACGGCGTTTCGCAGCGAGTCGGCAACCGGCGTGGCCAGCGGATCCGTCGTGATCTTCGCCTTCCTCGGCAACGTCTTCATCCCCCTGTCCGGCACGATGCTGACGATCGGCAAGTTCACGCCGCTCTACGGTTACGTCGGCCTCGCCAGGTACCCCCTGACCGAGGGTCACCTCGCGGACGGCACCTGGGAGCCGCTCTGGATGCCGCTCGCCAACGTTGTCGGTTGGACGGTCGTGTTTGCGATGCTGGCCACATGGTTCGTCAAGCGAGGTCGCGACCGCCAGTGACCGGTGGGCCCGGCGCGGGGACGGCCGGGGCGCCCGTGAGGCGGCCCGGCCTGAGCCCGTGGAGCCGCTACGGCTGGATCATCCAGTCGGTCTGGCTCATCTTCCTCATCTTCCCCACCATCGCCCTCGTGGACCGCCACGGCGCCGGCTGGCAGGTCACGCTCGGAGTCGTCCTGATCCTCGCCTTCGGTCTGTCGTTCAGCCTCGCCGTCCGCCACCTCGACCGGCTCGAGAAGGCACGCCTGCCGAGGCACCGCGCCGGGGCCCGCTGGCTGCTCGCGCTCGTCGGGTGCGCCCTGGTCACGGTGCCACTCATCGGCTTCGCCGCGACGTCGTTCCTGCCGTTCATCGTCGCCTTCGCGATGTTCGGGCTGCCCTTGGCCGTCGCCATCGCCATCGCCATCGCGGCCTTCGCGGCCAGCGCCTTGGCCACGCTCTCCCTCGAGGTCGGCCAGGACGGCTGGGTCGTGGCCTTCATCGTGCTGTCTGTCGGGGTCATGGCGGCGGGCATCCGGGTCCTGGCCGGCCGTGGCGCGCAGTACGAGGCCATGTCGCGCCAGCTCGAGCTCGTTGCCGAACGAGAGCGGGTCGCACGCGACGTCCACGACGTGCTGGGCCATTCGCTCACGGTCGTCACGGTCAAGGCCGAGCTGGCCGAACGGCTCGTCGATGCCGACCCGGAGCGGGCGCGTGCCGAGCTCGCCGCCATCCAGCAGCTGAGCCGCCAGGCGCTCGCAGAGATCCGGGCAACGGTCGGTGGGCTGCGCGCGGCCCGGCTGGACGACGAGCTGGAGGCGGCGCGGTCGGCCCTCGCTGGCGCCGGGATCCGTGCAGAGCTGCCCGAAGGGCCCGAGGACGTGGACCCGCGCCATCGGACGGTTCTCGCCTGGGTGCTGCGCGAGGCGGTGACCAACGTCGTGCGACACAGCGAAGCCTCTTCATGCCGGGTCGAGCTCGCGTCGAACGCCCTCCGGGTCGTCGACGACGGTCGAGGCCTGGGCACCAACCCCGTCGGCAACGGGCTGCGCGGCGTGCGAGAGCGGGTGGAGGGGGCGGGGGGCACCCTTCGGGTCGCCACGCCGGCCGACGGCCGCGGGACCGAGCTGGAGGTGACGTTGTGAGCGAACCGGTCAAGATCCTGCTCGCCGATGACCAGGCCCTCGTGCGTGGTGCGCTCGCCGCGCTGCTCGGGCTCGAGCACGACCTCGAGGTCGTCGCGGAGGTGGGCCGCGGGGACGAGGTGGTGGCTGCTGCCCGACGCAGCGGAGCGCAGGTCTGCCTGCTCGACATCGAGATGCCCGGCGCGGACGGGATCGAGGTGGTCGGAGCGCTGCGCCGTGAGCTGCCCGGATGTCGGTCCCTCATCGTCACGACCTTCGGCCGACCGGGCTACCTGCGTCGAGCCCTCGAAGCGGGGGCGGCCGGCTTCGTCGTCAAGGACACGCCGGCCCGGCAGCTCGCGGAAGCGGTCCGGCGCGTCCATGCGGGGTTGCGCGTGGTCGACCCGGAGCTGGCGGCCGAGTCCTTGGTGGAGGGACTCAATCCCCTCACCGAACGGGAGCGAGACGTGCTCCGCGTCGCGCTCTCCGGCGGCACCGTGGCCGCGATCGCCTCCCGCGTGCACCTGTCTGCGGGGACCGTCCGCAACCACCTGAGCTCCGCGATCGGCAAGACGGGCACGGCCACCCGCGCCGAGGCTGCCAGGATCGCCCACGAGCGCGGCTGGCTCTAGCGGCCGGCTGCTGGGCGTCAGTCCGTTCGCGCGATGCCGGCGACGAGAGCCCGCGTCGCGGTGTGGCTGGGCCGAGCCCGGCGGAGAGCGCGAAGCGCCACCGGCCCGCCCCGGCTCCAGAGCCACCAGTAGGCGACGCCCACGGCGAGCGACGCCGCGAGGGCAGGGACCGGACTGCCCCAGAGGTGCTCGAGCACCTGCCAGTGGATGACGTAGATGTAGAGGGAGCTCGCCGCGAGGACCTGAACCACCGGCACGAGGGCAGCCGGGATCCGGGACATCGGTTTCCAGACGAGCAGCAGGACGAAGGCGAGCGAGAGCAGGTCGCGAGCTGGGTTGCCCGAGAAGGTGCCGACCGCTCCGACAGCCACGACCGTCACGATCCACTGCTGGCGACGCGTGCCGGCGCGAGCGATCGACCAACCGAGGAAGAAGAGGAAGAGGACGACGAGGGCGGACCCCTGCATCCGCGGACCGGGCAGCGGATACAGGTCGAGTCGCAGGGTGAAGGCCGCAGCGGTCAGGACGAGCGGGACCGCGAACGGCCAGCGCTTCTCGGCCCGAGCGAAGGCCGGCACGGCGACGAGGGCGATGGTGACGACGAGGGCGACCACCAAGGCCTCGATGAACCAGAACCGCCATGGCGGGCCGAGCCGCTGCTCACCGAGCAGCCAGTTGGCGAGGATGAGGTTGCGAGGCTCGTAGTAGTCCCAGATGACGTGGGCAGGGACGACCACGGCCAGCGTCGGCAGCACCACTCGAGTGGCTCCACGCGCCAAGGACCGGACGCGGTCCCAGTGCCCGTCGGAGGCGAGTGCGAAGCGGACCGCGTTGAAGCCGACGAGCACCAGCAGGGCGTGGGCGGTGCCCTGGAGCGAGAAGAGGTCGGCGTGCGTTCCGACGATGAGCACGATCGCCAGGGCGCGCAGCCACACGTTCGTCTCGATGGTGCGGCGCCGCTGAGCCGGCTGTGGAGGGCCGGAACCCGGGGATGGCCTCGAGGCCGCCGGGTCAGCCCGCCGAGCCGGGTCGGCAGGCTCGTCAGCCAGCTCTTGGAGCTGCGCGACCGGCGTGACATGCCACGAGGCCGGCAGCGTGCCGAGCAGGCCCTCCAGGCGGATCGACACCTCGACATAGGACAGCGAGTCGCCACCCAGCGAGACGAACGTCGAGCCGCCCTCGACGTCGGCCCGGCCCAGTGCTGTCGCGTAGACCTGCGCCACGCTCACGGCGCGACCGGGCTCGGCTCCATCGTCCCCGAGCCGGTCAACGAGCCGGTCAACGAGCCGGAGGATGGCGGCGTGGTCCGTCTTCCCGCTGGCCAGCCGGGGATGCTCCCCGACCCCGACGACCTGGATGGCCGAGGCCGGCGCCCCGGACAGGCGGCTCGCGAGCCGGCGCACCGCTCCGTGGTCCACCCCGCGGCCGGCGGCATCACACACGGCCACGGCGAGGAGCCCCTCCCGGCCGGCGCAACGTGCGTCGTGCCCGGCGGCCCGCAGGCTCGCCTCGACCCGGTCCAGGTCGATCCGGTGCCCCAGCACCTTGGTGAAGCGGCTCCGCCGACCCGTGACCTCATAGAGTCCCGCCTCGGTCAGCTGGCCCAGGTCCCCGGTTCGGAGGCGGTCGACGGTGCGACCGAGTGCCAGGTCAGCCGGGTTCTCCGCGTATCCGAGCATGACATTGGGACCGGAGTAGACCAGCTCGCCGTCGACGACCTCGAAGGCGCCGCCGGAGACCGGCAGTCCGATGCTCGCCGGGTGGTCGTGAGCGAGGGCTGGTGGCAGGTACGCCATCCGCGCCGTCGCCTCGGTCTGGCCGTACATGACGAAGAGGTCCCAGCCACGGGCTCGTCCCACCGAGGCCCAGTGGCGCACGCGGTCGGGTTCGAGCCGACCGCCCGCCTGCGTCACACAGCGCAGCCGGGGCAGGTCCATCGACGCGAACCCGACCCGCTCGAGCAGCTCGAAGGTGTAGGGCACCCCGGCCAGGGTCGTGGCGCCTGCCTCCCGGAAGACGGTCCAGAAGCACTCGTCGACGACGGAGAGATCCGTCAGGGCGATGCTCGCGCCGCGGCTCAGGTGGCTGTGGACGACCGAGAGCCCGTAGCAGTAGTGGAGCGGGAGCGTGGTCGCCGCGCAGTCAGATTCACGAATGTCGAGGTAGGTCGCGATCTGTTCCGCGTTGGCGGCAAGGTTCTCCCACGACAGTCGGACGAGCTTGGGGGAGCCGGTGGATCCGCTGGTGCTGAGCAGGAGCGCAAGGTCGGGATGCAGGTGGTGCGCAGAGCCTTCGCGCAGCAGCGTGAGGGTGCCGTCGGCCGCCAGGACGACATCGGGGTCGTATGCCGCCAGCATCGTCTCGCGTGCTGGCTCGCTCTCGCCCGGGACGAGCAGGACGACGTGACCGCCGAGGAGGGCGCCGAGGTAGCCGACCAGGCTGTCCAGTCGGTTGGCGCCCTCCACGAGCACGAGTCGCCGCGTGCCGACAAGACGGTCGGCGACGGCTGTGACGCGTGCGGCCAGGTCGGCGTACGTCACGGTCACGTCGGGTGTGACGACGGCTGGCAGCGAGCCGCGTCCCGCGAGACCCACCAGCCAGGGCAGCCCACAGGGCGCCCGGGTCGTCGGGTCAGCGGTCATGGTCACGGACGCCATTGAATAGGTAAGGCTTACCTAAATGCAACCACCGTTCCCAAGGGCGGTACGTCGCCGCCGCCTGCCTGAGGGGGCTTTGAGGCGCCTCTGAGGGCTCTCTGAGGTGCTCTGAGGTAGTGCGTGCGCCCTCGCCTCAGCCGTCTGAGGTAGTGGCCCGTTCGAGGGTTCACGGGAGATAGGGAGGACGTCCGATGTGGCCGCCTACCTCATCAGCCGACGCTGGAGGAGTCAGCAGAACGGCACGACAAGACAGACAGGGAAAACCATGACCACGTCAATCACCTTGATGACGCCGGAGTTCCTCAAGGCCGAGATCGAGTCCCGCTACGGCTTGCCTCGGCGCAGGGGCTGGCGTCAGCGGACGGACGCGTCGCTCAGGATCGCGGAGCGAGCCCACCGCCGCCGCACCGACGAGGTGCCGCGGCTGGCGAGGCCGGCCCGGGCGCACTGACCCGGGCTCCCCGCCCTGGAACGTTCGCCCGTGACCACTGCACAGAGACAATCCGTGACTGGCGCCGCCATCACCTCCACGGTCCCCGGACCCCACGAGACGCTGTCAGACCCATCCCGGATAATTCGGCGTATGCCGTTCACAACCGGGGCGATGGTCGGACGCGACTCGGACCTGGCCCGCCTCGCGGGAGCCGTCGGGCTCGTCGACTCGCCCGAGGGCTCCCGCGGTGGCGTCGCCGTCCTGTCCGGGGACGCCGGCATCGGCAAGTCCCGTCTCCTCATGCAGCTGACGTCCGATGCGGACCAGGCCGGATGGCTCACCGTCACCGGCCACTGTGTCGGGCAGGCCGGCAGCGCTCTCGCGTATCTCCCTTTCGTAGAGCTCATCGGCCTGCTCGACAGCATGGCGCCCGATGTCGTCACCCAGGTGCTCGGTTCCCACCCGAGCCTGTCCCGGCTCCTCCCACGCAGGGACGGCGACACCGCGGGCATCGCCGACTCGGCGAAAGAGGCCAACCCGGGCCTCGTCGCCGAGTCGGTCCATGCGCTCCTCACCGCGCTCGGCGCGGACCGGCCGACGCTGATCGTCATCGAGGACGTGCACTGGGCCGACCACTCGTCCCGCGACCTGCTGACACTTCTGCTGACCCGGGCATTCACGACCCCGGTCGGCCTCGTGGCGAGCTACCGGACGGACGACCTCCATCGGAAGCACCCACTGCACGAGACGCTCGCCGTCTGGGATCGCATTCCGCACGTGACGCACGTCAGCCTGCCGCCGCTACAGGACGCAGCCGTGGACGAGATCGTCGGCAGCATCGAGGGCATCCCCAGCGATGCACGCACCCTGCGCGAGATCACCCACCGCGCCGAGGGCAACCCGTTCTTCGCGGAGGAGCTCGCCGCCAGTGCGGTGGCCGGTCAGCAGATCAGTGGTGGGCTCGGCCGGGTCCTCCGCGCGCGCATCGAGCGGCTCGACGAGACGGCCCAGTCCGTCGTCCGTGCCGTGTCGCTCAAGGGTGGCCGGTACATCGGCCATGAGCTCCTGGCCCGGGTCACGGGCCTGTCGGAGGCAGAGCTCGAGGCCGCGATCGCCCAAGCCGTGGAGCACCACGTCCTCGAGACCAAGTGGCCGCCCGCGTACACGTTCCGCCACGCGCTCCTCGGTGAGACAGCTGCCGAGGGGATGCTGCCGGGCGAGCGCCTACGGCTTCACAAGTCGTATGCCGCTGTGCTCGCTGAGTGCCCAGAGCTCGCTCCCGCCTCCGAGCTGGCGCGTCACGCAGCCGCGAGCGGCGACCTCCCTGCCGCTGTGGCCGCCAGCCGGGCGGCCGCCGAGTCTGCGATGGAGGTCGGTGGGCCGCAGGATGCCCTCTTCCACCTCGAGCAGGCGCTGAGCTGGCTCGAGGACGATGATCCGGAGCGGGACGAGGTGGGCATCCGTGCGGCCGAGGCCGCGACGGCTGCCGGCGACACCCTGCGTGCGGTGCGGCTCCTCAAGGACAGCATCGACCACCCCGGCCCTCGGCAGCGACCCGAGATGAGGGCAGAGCTCCTCGCCCGTTACGCCACCCGGTCGCGAATGCTCGACCTACCGGTCGACGGGCTGGGCCTGACCACCCAAGCCGTGGACCTGTTGCCACCTGACGAGACTCCTCGTCGAGTCCTCGTCCTCATCGCCCACGTGCAGCAGCTCGTCGACGAGGGCGCGTTCGTCGCCGCGGTGCGCACCGGCGACGAGGTCATCGCGATGGCCGACAACCTGGGAATGCGCGACTCGCTCCTCGAGATCCGCACGATCCTGACGCGGGTCATCGAGGCACAGCAAGACCTCGATGCCGTCGAGACCTACCTGCGCGGCCTGCTCGAGGACGTTGCCGGCACGGACAATCCGATCCAGCTGCGCCTCGCGCATCAGCTGGCCGCGGTGGCGCACCGTCGGGGCGATCTGGGCGCGGCCCTGAACCACTACGACGAAGGCACCCGGATCGCACGCCGGCTCCATCTGGAGTGGGCGCCCTGGGGACTCGACTGCCGCCTCCTCAGCGGACTGACCGCGTATGAGCTGGGCGACTGGGACTCCGTGGCCGACCGGTTGGGCCTCGCCTCCCAGCTGACTCCCCAGCCGGCTCGGGCTCTCTTTGAGGCCGCCGGTCTCGCCGTCCCGGTTGGCCGGGGTGAGCCGGTTCCACCCAACCGCCTGTCAGCGCTGCGCGAGTGGTGGTACGTCGACGGGATGATCGTCGTCCTCAGCGTGATGCCGGGGATCGACCTGCTCGGCGATTCGGGCAACTTGGCGGGGACCCTCGAGATGACGTGCGAGGCAGCGCAGGCCCTTGACAAGGTCTGGGTCAAGTACCACGCCAGCGTGCGCATGGCCGCCCTGCTGGCGGGGCAGGTGGCCACGCTCGCTCCCCGTGCCGACACCGAGCTGCGCGACCGCGCCGTGCGGACCGTCGAGGACCTGCGGGCTCGCGCCGACCACCTCATAGCGAAGGTGGTGCGCAAGTCCAAGGGTGCGGACTGGGATCCCAAGGACGTCGACGTGCTCCGTGACTCGAGCACCGAGACGTGGGCCTGGGCCAAGCGGCTCGACGCGGAGCGGCTTCGCCTCGCGTGGGCGCTGGGTCAGGAGCCGCTTCCCCCGGCGGACGACATGGTCCGCTCGTGGCGCACGGCGGTCGATGGGTTCGACCGGCTTGGCCACGTCTTCGAGGCGGCCCGGTCGCGCGCCCGCCTGGCCGCTGCCCTCCGCGCAGCGGGGTCCGACGCAGAGTCGCGGCGGGTCGCCGAGGCCGCCCGCGAGGTCGCCGTCCAGCTCCGGGCCCGCCCACTCCTGACGGAGCTCGACGCACTGTCGCCGCACGCTCCGCTCGGCGCGGCGGATGTCGACCTGACCCCTCGCGAGCTGGAGGTTCTGACGCTGGTCGCCAGAGGCCTGTCCAACGGCCAGATCGGCAAGCAGCTCTACATCAGCACCAAGACGGTCAGCGTTCATGTGTCCAACCTGCTCGCGAAGCTCGGCGCGTCCGGGCGTACGGAGGCGGCCGCCATCGCGCGTGACAAGGCTTTGCTGCCGTGAGCGACATCCAGGAATATTGGACACTCTGCTCCGTCAAATCCAGGTTCTACTGCGCACGTTGGACACTCTGAACAAGGTCCATTGGACCGTTTGCGCACTGGTCCGGGTGAGGAGCACTCTGGCGGCAGACGACCTGGCGACCAGGCCGGTCCCGTACAGAGAGGGCGCCATGCCAGCCATTGCCGAGCCGTACCGGATCAAGATGGTCGAGCCCATCACCATGACGACCCGCGCCGAGCGTGAGGCCGCCATACGTACCGCGGGTTACAACACCTTCCTGCTGCGCAGCGACGACGTCTACATCGACCTGCTCACCGACTCCGGCACCTCCGCCATGAGCGATCGGCAATGGAGCGCCCTGATGCTCGGGGACGAGGCCTATGCGGGCGCGCGCTCCTTCGACCACCTCGTCGAGTCGGTGCGCGAGAGCTACGGCTTCCCCTTCGTCTGCCCGACCCACCAAGGTCGCGGAGCCGAGCACCTCATCTCAAAGATCCTCATCGCGCCCGGGCAGCACGTCCCCGGCAACATGTACTTCACGACGACGCGGGTCCACCAGGAGCTCGCCGGCGGCACGTTCCACGACGTCATCATCGACGAGGCACATGACCCGGCCTCGCGCCACCCGTTCAAGGGTAACGTCGACCTCGACAAGTTCCAGGCCCTCATCGACGAGGTCGGCGCCGACAACATCGCCTACATCAACGTGGCAGTCACCGTGAACATGGCCGGCGGCCAGCCCGTGTCCATGGCAAACATCCGCGCCGTCCGCGAGATCTGCGACCGCCACGCCATCATCATGTGGTCCGACGCGACCCGCCTGGCCGAGAACGCCTGGTTCATCAAGGAACGCGAGGACGGCTACGCGGACACTCCGGTCGCCGACATCGCGAAGGAGATGCTCTCCCACTTCGACGGCATCACGATGTCCGGCAAGAAGGACTGCCTCGTCAACATCGGCGGGTTCCTCGCGATGCGAAACGAGCGCATCCTCATCAAGGCGCGAGAGCTCGTCGTCGTCTACGAGGGCATGCCGACCTACGGTGGCCTGGCCGGCCGTGACCTCGATGCGATGGCGGTCGGCCTGCGCGAGGCCCTCGACGACGACTACCTGACGCACCGCATCGGCCAGGTGCGCTACCTGGGCGAGCGCCTACGCGAGGCAGGGGTGCCGATCGTCGAGCCGATCGGAGGCCACGCCGTCTTCATCGACGCGGGCGCCTTCCTCGACCACCTGTCCCAGGACGAGCTGCCCGCACAGACGCTCGCGGCCGAGATCTTCCTCAACTCCGGAGTCCGCACGATGGAGCGGGGCATCGTCTCAGCGGGACGAGACGTCGACGGCAGCAACAGACACCCGAAGCTCGAGCTCGTGCGGCTCACCATCCCGCGCCGTGTGTACACGAACTCGCACATGGACGTCGTGGCCGAATCGGTCATCGAGGTCTTCCAGCGGCGCCGCGAGATCCGCGGTCTGCGGTTCATCTACGAGCCGCCCACCCTGCGGTTCTTCACGTCCCGCTTCGAGCCGCTCGCGGCAGCCACCGACGAGACGGCCACCACGGTGGATGTCGAGCAGGAGCTCGCGACTGCCGCGCTGTGACACCCACGCAGCATGGCGCCGCATGCCGTTGAGCTGGGTCCGGGATGCGGCGCCTCGCTCGCGGGGCGTCCTGGATCTTCCTGCCCGGCAAGGGTTCCCGCGTCAGGGAGTCAGCTCAGCGGCATACGGCCGCATCCCGTGGGCGCCGGCTCAGCGGAGGGGTTCGAACGCAGCCGTGAAGTGGCGCAGGGCGGGCGGCTCTGACGTGATCCGGTAGCCCGGTAGCGACGGCGCCTCGGCCGCGAGCCGGTCGCAGACCTCGATGACGTAGTCGATGTGGCTCTGCGTGTAGGTGCGTCGCGGGATCGCGAGGCGCACGAGGTCCATCGACGAGGCAACCTCTGACCCATCGGGCTGGCGGCCGAACATCACCGTCCCGATCTCGCAGGAGCGGATGCCACCGAGCTCATAGAGCGCGACGGCGACGGCCTGGCCCGGGTACTCGAGCGGCGAGAGGTGCGAGGCCAGCGCCCGGGCGTCGATGTAGACCGCGTGGCCGCCGATGGGCGTGAGGACGGGGATGCCGCGCTTCTGCAGCGCCTCCCCCAGGTAGGCGGTCGACCGGATCCGGTAGCGCAGGTAGTCGTGCTGGACCACCTCGTGCAGTCCCTGCGCGAGGGCCTCGAGGTCCCGCCCAGCGAGCCCACCGTAGGTCGGGAACCCCTCGGTGAGGATGAGCATGTTGCGGCAGGTCTGGGCCAGGTCGTCGTCGTTCATCGCGAGCCACCCGCCGATGTTGCCCATCGGGTCCTTCTTCGCGCTCATCGTCATCCCGTCGGCGAGCGCTGCGATCTCCCGGACGATGTCGGCAACCTCGCGGTCGCCCTGGCCCTCCTCTCGCTCGCGGATGAACCACGCGTTCTCGGCGAAGCGGCAGGCATCGAGGAAGAGCGGCTTGCCGTGGCGGTCGCAGATCTCGCGCACGGCCCGAAGGTTGGCGAGGGACACCGGCTGACCACCACCGCTGTTGTTGGTGATCGTCATCATGACGCAGGGGACGTCGTGGGCGTGCTCCTCCAGCAGCGCCTCGAGCGCACCAAGATCCATGTTGCCCTTGAACGGGTGCTCGCTCGTCGCCTCCCGGCCCTCCGGGATGACGAGGTCGATCGCGCGGGCGCCGGTGGCCTCGACGTTGGCTCGGGTCGTGTCGAAGTGCGTGTTGTTGGGCACGACCTTGCCCGGACCGCCGAGTGCGGAGAAGAGGATCTTCTCGGCCGCGCGACCCTGGTGGACCGGGATGACGTGCTCGAAGGGGAACAGCTCGCGGACCGCGTCGACGAAGACGTAGTACGACGGCGAGCCAGCGTAGGACTCGTCCCCGCGCTGGATCGCGGCCCACTGATCGCGGCTCATGGCGCCGGTCCCGGAGTCGGTGAGCAGGTCAATGAGCACGTGCTCGGCGCGGAGCTGGAAGAGGTTGTAGCCGGCCGCTTCCACGTGCTCGCGGCGCTCGGCTCGGGTCGTCATGGTGAGCGGCTCGACGGAGTGGATCCGGAACGGCTCGATGATCGTGCTGAAGGGAGTTTCGGTCATACCCCCAGATTGGCGGTATGCCGCTGCGCTTGGAATGCCTGTCACGCATCGATCGCGCGCGGTGGGCTTCCAAACGTGACGCGCTTCGGATCCTTGCGTCATGAACGCAAAGTCCGCGCTCCGGGGCCTCTCCGGGGCCTCTCCGGCCCCTTGTGGGCAGCGTCGAAGCATTGGGGTACGCTCCAGGCGTTTAATACGGGGGAAGCCGTCGTTATTGTGAGGAGGGCCATGGCCGACCAGACCGATTCGAGCGCGGACGCGCAGGACGCGCTCGGCGAGACGACGGATGTCCTCGTGAAGACGCTGCGGGCGCTGGGCCGGGCCGGACACCCTGACGCGGCCAGCCGGCTGGCCGCCAAGGCGTGGTGGGCCCTCCGCGGCACCCGACCACGCGAGGCGGAGCGGGTCAACGGCGCCATGCACTACCTCGCCCGCCTGCCTGCAGAACCTGGCGCCCTGCCGACCGAAGCACCTGCAGTCACGCCCGCCAACACCGGAAACACACCCGGAAACAAGGAGGAAGCATGACCACCGACCCCCAGCTGGACGTCCGCTCGGAGCCCCCGGCCCGACGCCACACCCTCATCCTCGACACGTATCACGCTCTCGCGCCCGGGGCAGGGTTCGAGCTCGTCAACGACCACGATCCGAAGCCGCTCTTCTACCAGTTCGACGCCGAGTACAAGGAGCAGTTCACCTGGGACTACCTCGAGGAGGGGCCCGAGGTCTGGCGGGTGCGCATCGGCCGCCCCACGGCCTGATCACGATCCGTCCCAGCTGATCGAAAGAACAGCTTCCGGGCTCGTCAGGACCGAGACCGGCAATCGAGTGAACGAGAACTGCGCATTTCTCGTTCACTCGATTGGTTCCGGGGCGCGCCATGATGAGTGGCGTGGACCGCGTCGACTGGCACATCCTCACCGAGCTGCAGGCGGATGCCCGGCTGTCCTTCAACGAGCTGTCCCGCCGGGTGAAGCTGTCCGCGCCAGCGGTGGCCGACCGGGTCCGGCGCCTCGAGGACGCGGGTGTCGTCACGGGATACCACGCACACGTCGACCTCGAGCGCGTTGGCAGGCCGGTCCGGGCGGTCGTCGTCATGGACTGCTACGGGCCGACCTGCCTCCTTCGCGACCCTGACGTGGCCAGGTGGCCGGAGGTGCAGCAGTTCTTTCGCGTGACCGGTCAGGGCTGTTCCGTCCTCGTCGTCGCGACGGCGTCGATGGAGGCGTTCGAGGAGCTGATCGACCGGCTGGCGAGCTACGGACGACCGAGCAGCAGCATGATCCTCGCCGACCAGCTGCCCTGGGCACCGGCCCAACCACCGCCGTCCTGATCGAGAGAACAAGAAGCGGCCCGAAAGCTGTTCACTCGATTGGAGTCGGCGGGGCCCGCTCGTGCCGGGCGGCTCCTTCGATTTGGGCAGATCGCGGGGGATGCGGGAGGGTTGGGCGGGTGATCTCGACCAGCTCCACGCCGATGTCCACCCGCAGTGTCGTCGACGTGAGCCGCGAGCTCGCCTACACGAGCTACCTCCGGGTCGCGGCCATGGTCGGTGTCGTGCTCATCCACGTCGCGGGCCTGACGTACGCGGCAGCGCCCGAGAACTCGGCAGCCTGGCTCGTCGCGGCGTTCCTCATCACGGTGACGAAATGGTGCGTGCCCATGTTCGTCCTCGTGAGCGGCGCGCTGGTCCTGCGGCCGCCGCAGCATCCCTCGCCCATGGCGTTCTACCGTCGGCGGCTGTCCCGCATCGGCATCCCGCTGCTCTTCTGGCACGGCGTCTACCTCGTGCTCAGCGAGGTGCGCGCTCCGTCACTGACGTGGCAGGAACACGTCACCCGGTTCATCGGGGGCAACACGTACACGGCGCTCTACTTCTTCTGGCTCATCCTCGGGCTCTACCTCATCGCCCCGTTCCTCTGGCCGGTCGTCCAGGCGTACTCCCGGCGCGTCCTCCTGCTGGCCGGGGCGGCTCTCACGGCCGTGCCGGTCATGGACCTCGTCCTGCGCAAATGGGCCGGAGCGCTCGGTGAGCCCATGCCGGTCTTCGAGCCCACGATCGTCACACACTTCGTGCCCTACGTCGGCTTCTTCCTGCTGGGCTACGCCCTCAAGGACGTCGTCCTGCGGGGCGCACGACTGCACGTGACCGGTCTGCTCGCCCTGCTCGCAATCATCCAGCTGCCCGTCCAGATCACGCGCGGCGACGCGATCACGGCGGCGATCCGCGTCGACGTGGAAGTGCTCAACCCGCTCTCCTACCAAGGACCCATCGTGGGCCTGAGTGCGCTGTTGCTGTTCGTCTACGTCCGGGGGCTCGTCCACCCGGGCTCGCGGCTTGCCGCCCCGCCACTGGCGCGGTGGTGTCGTGCCCTCGGTGACCTGTCCTTCGGGGTGTTCGCCTGCCACCTCCTCGTCCTCTACGTCCTCTCCCGACTCCTGGGCCTGCCCGACCAGACCGGTGCGACGACGGTGCCGGGCCTGCTCGTGCAGAACGGCGCGGTGGTCGTCCTCGCGTTCGTCGTCAGCTGGCTTCTGAGCAGGACGCCACTCCTGCGGCGAACCATCTGAGCCGGCAACGGGGCGGAGCGTCGGGCGCACGAGCAGGCCCAGCGGCATACGGCATTGCATTTGTTCCGAGGTTGTACTCGCCGGTCACCGGCAGGTAGTGGAAGGCTGCCAGTGTGGCGTGACGCGTGTCACGCGCCCGACCGGGGTGACCGAAGGAGACCGCTCGATGATCTCGCGCATCGCGATCGTCAACCGTGGCGAGGCCGCCATGCGCCTCATCCACGCCGTCCGCGACCTCAACGCGGAGGCCGGCCCGGGGGGCCATCGGATCGAGACGATCGCCCTGCACACCGAGGGCGAGCGGCGGGCGATGTTCGTCCGCGAGAGCGACCACGCCTACGACCTCGGCCCGGCCGCGAACCGCCCCTACCTCGACCATGAGGTTCTCGAGCGTGCACTGCGGGAAACGGGTGCGGACGCCGCCTGGGTGGGCTGGGGCTTCGTGGCCGAGGACCCGGCGTTCGCGGAGCTGTGCGAGCGGATCGGCGTCACCTTCATCGGCCCGAGTGCCGAGGCGATGCGCAAGCTCGGCGACAAGATCGGCAGCAAGCTCATCGCAGAGGAGGTCGGCGTCCCGGTCGCGCCGTGGTCGCGCGGTGAGGTCGCCACCCTCGAAGGGGCGAAGGAAGCCGCCGCCGCGATCGGCTATCCGCTCATGCTCAAGGCCACGGCGGGCGGCGGCGGCCGCGGCATCCGCGTCGTGACGAGCGCCGATGACCTGACCGACGCGTACGAGCGGACGCGGGACGAGGCGGCCCGCGCCTTCGGCTCCGGTGTCGTCTTCCTCGAGCGGCTCGTGACGGGCGCCCGACACATCGAGGTCCAGGTGATCGCCGACGGCCAGGGCACGGCGTGGGCCATCGGCGTGCGGGACTGCTCGATCCAGCGGCGCAACCAGAAGATCATCGAGGAGTCGGCGTCCCCGGTGCTGTCGGCTGACGAGGCGCAGGAGGTTCGCACTGCAGCCGAGCGGCTGGCCGTCGCCGTGGGCTACGCCGGCGCCGGCACCGTGGAGTTCCTCTACCACCCGGGTGAGAAGTTCTTCGCGTTCCTCGAGGTCAACACGCGCCTGCAGGTCGAGCACCCGATCACCGAGGTGACGACCGACACCGACCTCGTCAAGCTCCAGATCCACGTCGCCAACGGCCGGCGCCTCGGTGATCTCAACGGTGACCTCAACGGTGACGCCAATCGTGACGAGCGGCCGGCCGAGCGCGGGCACGCGATCGAGGCCCGGCTCAACGCCGAGGACCCGGATCGCGATTTCGCTCCCGCGCCGGGGCGCATCGCGCTGTTCGACATGCCGTCCGGCCCTGGGATCCGCGTCGACACCGGGGTCGGCGAGGGCGACTCCATCCCGGCCGACTTCGACTCGATGATCGCCAAGATCATCGCCTACGGCCGCACCCGTGACGAGGCGCTCGGGCGCCTGCGCCGGGCCATGGCGGAGACGACCGTCGTGATCGAGGGCGGCTCGACGAACAAGAGCTTCATCCTCGACCTGCTCGACCAACCCGAGGTCATCGACGGGAGCGCCGACACCGGCTGGATCGACCGCGTCCGCGCCGAGGGACGGCTCGTGTCCCACCGCCATTCGGGGATCGCCCTCGTCGCGGCGGGGATCGAGGCGTACGAGGAGGCCGAGGCGCTCGAGCGCGCCCGTCTCTTCGAGACGGCACGGGGAGGCCGGCCCCAGGTGCACCACCAGGTGGGCCGCGGCGTCGATCTCAAGCTTCGGGGGGTGGCCCACAAGGTCACCGTCATGCGGACGGCGCCCCACCGCTTCCGCGTCACCATCTCGGCCGGCACATCCGGCGGCACGTCGGGCGCGAACGGCACGGCGAACGGCACGGCGAACGGCACGGCGAACGGCGTGCGGAACGGTGTCGGGAGCGGTGGCAGCAACGGCACCGATGGGCAGGTCGTGGAGGCCGACCTCGACCGGATCGACCAGTACCAGAGCCGCATCGTCATCGGCGGCCGGAACCACCGCCTCATCACGGCCCTGCACGGCCCGGTCCTGCTCGTCGAGGTCGACGGCGTGACCCACCGGGTGTCCCGCGACGAGGGTGGGGTGCTCCGCTCTCCCGCCCCCGCCCTGGTCGTCGCCACGCCCATCGAGGTGGGCGCCGAGGTCGCCGCCGGCACGCCGGTGCTCGTCCTCGAGTCCATGAAGATGGAGACGGTGGTCGCTGCTCCGTTCCCGGCACGCGTCAAGGAGATTCTCGTCGGCGTCGGGGGGCAGGTCGAGACCGGTGCGGCGCTGGTCCGGCTCGAGCCGACAGGCGACGCCGACGAGGGCGGCGCGGGCGAGAGTGGCGACGCGACGGTCGACCTCGATCTGCCGGTTTGCGACGTGGACGACGGCACCCTGTCGGACCGCTTGGCGCGTGGGGTGGCCGATCTGTCTGCGGGGGTGCTCGGGTTCGACGGTGACGACAACGGCAAGCACCTGAGCCTGAGCTCCTACCTGGCCGCGCGTGACGAGACCGTTGCCACCGGCCCGGCGCCGATCGCCGACGAGATCTTCCTGCTCGAGCTCGTCGCCGACTTCGCCGAGCTGAGCCGCAACCGTCCGGTGGAGGAGGAGCGCCACACCGAGCTGCTCGTGCACAGCCCGAAGGAGCACTTCCACACCTACCTCCAGAGCCTCGATGCCGATCGGGCCGGTCTACCGGCAGCCTTCCGGGACAAGCTCGCTCGCGTGCTGCGCCACTACGGGGTGACCGAGCTCGACCGGACCCCCGATCTGGAGCAGGCCGTCTTCCGCGTCTTCCTGGCCCAGCAGCGCACCTCCCCTGAGATCATGCTCGCGACCTCGCTCCTGCAGCGCTGGCTCGGCGAGCCCGTGCCAGCAGCGCCACACGACGCTGCGGCCCGAGAGATGCTCGACCGGCTCGTCGTCGCCACCCAGCTGCGGTTCCCCGTCGTCGGCGACCTGGCCCGGAGCGTCCGCTTCCGCTGGTTCGAGCAGCCGCTCGTCGACGCAGAACGGCAGAGCGTCCTTGCCGGAGTGGGCGACCAGCTCGCCACCCTCGCCGAGGAGGCCGAGCGGGCCGGGGACGACGGCGCGGTCAGCCCCGAGTACACCGCCGGCATCGACCAGCTCGCCGCGATCCCGGAGCAGATCGTCCGCTTCCTGGCCGAGCGGCTCGACCGGCCGGATGACAGCCTTCCGGAGCACGAGCCGATGCTCGAGGTGCTCATCAAGCGGCACTACCTCGAGCACGAGCTGCACGGGCCGCACCACTTCCGGGCCAACGGCAGGCCGTTCGCGATCGCGGACTACACCCTCGACAACCGGCCCACCCACCTGACCTCGACGATCGGTGACGTCGCCGAGCTGACTCCCGGCAGCGACCTCGACCTCTCGGTCGCCAACGACGCGTGGAGCCGGGTGGAAGGTCGCGACTCCGTCGTCGACCTCTACCTGCGGTGGCGGGACCAGCCGTCGGACGCCGAGGAGGCCAGCGCCGCCCTGGTCGAGCGCCTCGACGCCCTCGACTGGGCCAAGGACGTGCGCCGGGTCGCCGTCGCCGTGACCGGCACGGGGGACCGCCCGGTCGGCTACTTCACCTACCGTCCACACGAGGGGCGCCTCGTCGAGGACCGTCTGGTGCGCGGCGTCCATCCGATGGTCGGTCGTCGTCTCCAGCTGTGGCGACTGCGCGACTTCGACGTGTCCCGCCTCGATGCGCCGGAGGACGTCTTCCTCTACGAATGCGTCGCCCGGGACAACCGGGAGGACCGGCGACTGGTCGCGACTGCTCAGGTCCGTCAGCTCGTCGTCGTCCGCGACGAAGCGGGCCGCGTCACGGGGCTCCCACAGGTCGAGCGGGCCATCGCCAACTGTCTCGATGCCGTCCGCCGTGTCCGCGCCTCGCGCGGCTCGGCCGGCTCCCGGCTCGACCTGAACTACGTCTGGGTGACGATCTGGCCCCTCATCGATGCCGACCTCGACCAGCTCACGGCCCTCCAGGCCGAGATCGCGCCGCTCACCGTGGGCGCCGGACTCGAGGAGGTCCTCGTCCAGGCTCGGGTGGTCCTGGAGCCGGAGGAGGGGCCGATCACGATCGCGGGTCGGTTCTACTACCAGCCGGGGTCTGGCGTCGTCGGCACCGTCGGCCAGCCGCCCAGCGAGCCACTGAAGCCTCTCGACGACTATGCGAACAAGGTCGTCCGGGCCAGGCGCCGTGGTCTCGTCTACCCCTACGAGCTGCAGGCCGTGATCGCCGGCGAGGGAGGCACGGTCGTCGAGCACGACCTCGACGACACCGGCCGGCTCGTCCCCGTCGACCGGCCCTTCGGCCACAACAAGGCCGGCATCATCGTCGCCGTCGTGACCTCCCCCACCGACCGCCATCCCGAGGGCGTGACTCGCGTCGTCCTCGCCGGCGACCCCCTGCGGTCCCTGGGGTCGGTGGCCGAGGCGGAGTGCGCCCGCATCATCGCCGCGCTCGACCTAGCCGAGGAGCGCCGCATCCCCGTCGAGTGGTACTCCCTCTCGGCCGGCGCGCGGATCTCGATGGACTCGGGCACGGAGAACATGGACTGGGTCGCTCGGGCTCTCAAGCGCATCGTCGAGTTCACCCAGGCCGGTCACGAGATCAACGTCGTCGTTGCCGGCATCAACGTCGGCGCCCAGCCGTACTGGAACGCCGAGGCGACGATGCTCATGCACACCAGGGGCATCCTCGTGATGACGCCGGACAGCGCCATGGTGCTCACGGGCAAGCAGTCGCTCGACTTCTCGGGCGGCGTCTCGGCCGAGGACAACTTCGGGATCGGCGGCTATGACCGGGTCATGGGTCCGAACGGCCAGGCACAGTACTGGGCCAGGGACCTCGCCGCGGCCCGGGAGGTCCTCATGGCGCACTACGCCCACGCGTACGTCGCTCCCGGTGAGCGGGGCCCGCGCCGGGTGGCGACCAGTGACCCCACTGATCGAGATGTGTCGACCTTCCCACACTCGATGCCGGACTCCGGCTTCACGACGGTCGGCGACATCTTCTCCGCCGAGAAGAACCCGGACCGCAAGAAACCCTTCGACATCCGCACCGTCATGAGGGCGCTCGCCGACCAGGACCACACGACGCTCGAGCGGTGGGCGGGGATGGCCGACGCCGAGACCGCGGTCGTGCAGGATGCCCATCTTGGCGGCATCCCCGTCTGCCTGATCGGCATCGAGTCGAAGTCGGTGCCCCGGCGCGGCTTCCCGCCCACCGACGGGCCCGACACCTACACGGCGGGAACGCTCTTCCCCCGCTCGTCGAAGAAGGTGGCCCGGGCGATCAACGCCGCCAGCGGGAACCGGCCCGTCGTCATCCTGGCGAACCTGTCCGGGTTCGACGGCTCGCCCGAGTCGATGCGCAACCTGCAGCTGGAGTACGGCGCAGAGATCGGCCGGGCCATCGTCAACTTCGACGGCCCAGTCGTCTTCACGGTCATCTCCAGGTACCACGGCGGCGCGTTCGTCGTCTTCTCCAAGGCGCTCAACCCGCGCATGACGGTCCTCGCGATCGAGGGTTCCTTCGCCTCCGTCATCGGTGGCGCACCGGCCGCAGCCGTGGTCTTCTCGCGCGATGTCGACGCCCGCACGGCCGCCGACCCGCGGCTCGTCGACCTTGCGGCCCGGGTGGACGCCACAGAGGGAGTCGAGCGAGCACAGCTCGCGACCGACCTCGCGGAACTGCGAGCCACGGTTCGCGCCGAGAAGCTCGGATCGGTCGCGGCGGAGTTCGACAGGGTCCACAGCATCCACCGTGCAGTCGAGGTGGGCTCGGTCGACGAGGTCATCGAGGCCGCGGAGCTGCGACCGCGGATCATCTCCGCGCTGGAGGCCGGTCTGGCAGGCTGACTGGATTTTCCTCACACCAGAAGACACCAGCCGTATGCCGCTGAGCTCGCTCAGCGGCATACGGCTGGGTTGACGCGGTGCTGGCCACCGCGTCGTCACGACCGCCGGGTGGGGTGGGAGGGGGAGGCGGTCGGAACGGTGTCCGGCTTTGCGTCCGGAACGGTGGGGGCGGAGTCGGGCGCGTGGTTGGTCGGGAGGTCCGAGGGCATGCCGGTCGGGACCGTCTCGGGCTTACCGGTGGGCGCGTCTTCCGGCTTGCCCGTGGCCCGGTCCCCGGACTTGCCGGGAGCGTCGACCTCGGCACAGAAGGCCTCGACCTCGTCCTCGCCGCCCGCCGTCTCGACGAGGTTCTGGAAGGCGACCGAGTCCATGGCCTTGCCGTTCCCGCCGACGTTCTCCCACGCGGTGCACAGGCCGTGGGCGGCGGGCCCGCTGGCATCCGGCCCGGCCGGGGTGGCCTTCGCCTTCTTGTCCTGCTTCGCCTGGTCGCCGGTCTGTTGCCCTGCATTGGAGGCGGCGGAGGCCTGGGTCTGGGACGCGGGGGCGGTGACCCGGGCTTCCGGTGCTGCCGGCGTGTTGGCCGATACGTAGGCGACGGTGGCGGCGCCACCAATGCCCACGGCGATTCCGGCGATGGTGGCACCGAGCTTTGCCCCGGCGAGCGTTGCGATCATGGAGGGTCTCCGTCGTTTGGTGTGGAGGGCGGGGACATGGGCGCGGAACGTGTCAAGGGCTCCCTCGAGCCCAGTGAGCTCTCGCTCGCTCGGCGGAGTGGCAAGCAGGAAGGCCACTCGTGCGAGGTCGGGGTGGGCAGCGACCTGGTCGAGGAAGTCGTCGTCGCGCGACCTCACGCTGTCCTCGAGGTCGCCAGTTGGCCTGTCGTTGCTCATGTCACCCCCGAAGCGCCCGAACATCGCCATCTGTTACGTGCTTCCTGTCCAGGATCCGTGCAAGGTTCTCGAGGCCACGGTGACAGGCGACCCGGACTGCTCCGGGACTGCGGCCGAGCAGCTCGGCGACCTCGGCGACGGGGAGCCCGGCGACGACGCGAAGCAGCACGACCTCTGCCTGGGTGGCCGGGAGGCCGCGGACCAGGCGCAGGGCGTCCTCGGTGCTCGCCGCCTCCACCACCGCGTCGGCGCTGTCCGGTGACGTGTCCGCCGCCCACGTGCTCGCGCGCCATCCAAGACCAGCCTCTCGGGCGCGTTTGCGGCCGGCGTCGATGGCGCGTCGTCGAGCGGTGGTGAAGACCCACGCACGCCAAGCGGTCTCGTCGCCCCTGAATCGCCTCAGGCCGCGCACCACCGTGGTCCAGGTCTCGGCGGCCACCTCCTCGGCCATCTCGCCGCCGAGGGACAGGTAGCGCAGGAGAGCCGGATTCAGGTCGCGCCAGAGGCGCGCGAACGCGTACTCATCACCAGCCTGTGCGTCAGCGAGGACCCCGTCGAAGTCCGCGCCGATCACCCGGGACAGTCTGGCCGGTATCCGCCCACCGCGCCACCGCTTCCGGCGAGTCGCCTCGGTGTACGCCGATCGAGTGAACGAGTTCCGGGCCCCGAATCTCGTTCACTCGATCGTGGGAGGGGGTGGTTGGCTGGGCGGGCGATATGGTCGGGTTCGTCCCTGACGCGCTGGCCCAGAAGGCCTCCATGACGACATCGCAGGAGCTCATCGCCCGAGTCCGGGCAGCAGCCGAGGGCACGCCGCATGTGGTCGACGAGCGGCCGTACGGCTTCGACCTGACGATCGATGTCGTCGACGCGAGGTGGTGGACGTTGCTCCGCAAGAACTCCGTCGAGCGCGCCTTCACCCATGAGGTGCACCTTGACGAGCCGAGACGCCGGATGACGATCACGGACATCTCCAACGAGGTGCGCTGGGATGCGGAGTACCGCTCGGCTGGTCGGAAGGGATGGGCCGCGAGCAGAAGATCGGTCTGGCCGCGGCCCTCTTCGCGCTCGCCCTCGTCGTCGCCATCGGTGTCGTCGCGGGCGTCATCCTGCTGGTGAGCTGACGACGACCGGCACTCGTGGCCGTGCGAGCCACAGCGCCCACACCGAGCCCAGCACGGCAACCATGGCGGTCAGGGCGAAGGCGAAGGGAATCCCACGGACCTCCGCTCCGAAGCCAAGGGCGATCGGCCCGGCAGCGACACCCACGTCGATGAACGCCGTCGCCGTGCCCGCTGCGACGCCACGCTCGGCAGGGTCGGTGCGGGCGAAGATCGCGGCGAAGAAGGCCGGCGTGCTGAAGACCATCCCGGTCGCCATGACCCCGGCGCCGATGAGCAGACCCTGTGGAGCGGTCCATGTGGCGATGACCGCCGCGCCCGTACCCATGGCGGCCAGGGCCGCCGCCCCGAGGCCAAGCGGCGGCACGCGGTCGGCGACGCGGGCGAAGGCGACGCGGCCCACGACGACGACCGTTCCGTAGACGACGAGCGGGAGGCTCGCGTTGCGCAGGCCGACCTCGGTCGCATGAAGGGCGGAGAAGGCCAGGAGCGACCCCATCGCGACGATGGATGCGAGGAAGGCGAGGCAGATCGGCACCGAGGCCCAGTGGATCAGCTGCCGCGGCCGCACCACGTCGGGGGTCGACGGCCGCATCGAGGGCAGAGTCCACACCAGGGCTGCAGCGAGGACGGCGAGCGCGGCTGCCCCGAGCCAGGCCGTCCGGAAGTCACCGAGGCGCACGAGGACTTCGCCCAGAAGCGGACCGAGGGCCAGGCCGAGGTAGAGACCGAGCGAGTTGTAGCTGATCGCCTCGCCAAGGCGGCTTGCCGGCGCCAGGTCCGCCACCGCGGCGAAGGCGGCGACCATGAAGGCGGCTTCTGCCACGCCGAGCACGAGCCGGAGGGTGATGACGCCACCCAGCCCAGCGGCATACGGCATCAGGAAGAGACCCAGCCCCGCGATCACGGCACCGAGGAGCAGGAGGGAGCGACGCCCCCACCTGTCCGCGCACCAACCGGCGACCGGCCGCAGGAGCAGTGCCGAGACGGCGAAGGCGCCGAAGGCGATGCCGGCGCCCGCCGTGTCCGACCCGATCGGGCCGGTCACGTAGAGCGGCAGCGTGTAGATCGCGACGCCGTTCGCGGAGAAGTACGCGAGCTCGGCGACAGTGAGCAGCACGAACGCTCGGGTGAAGAGGCGTTCGCTGGTCGGCCGCGTGGGCAGGGTCGTGGTGTGCATGCCTCCGAGGGTGGCCGGTCGCGGCCTCCCCCACATGGGTAGGACTACGCAGGGGGACGGGCGAGCCCGTGCTCCATGGCGAAGAGGGCCGCGGCCGCGCGAGAGCGGACGCCGATGCGCTCGTAGACGTCCTGCACATGGTGCTCCGCCGTGCGCGTCGAGATGCCGAGGCGGGCGCCGATCTGCCGGTTGGACAGGCCGGTCGTGACGAGTCGGAGCACCTCCAGCTGCCGATCGGTCAGCCCGCCCACGGCGTGGCTCCGCCGTCGTGCGACGTCACCGGTCACGTGGAGGACCGCATCGACCGCCTCCCGGTCGAGCGCCCCGCCGCGAACGGCGCTGGCGAGCCCCGAGGCCGCCTCGCGCGCCGACAGGGGCGCACGACGCGGCCCGCCCTCGACATCGCGCTGGTAGCGGTCCGCCGCTGCGAGGACCCGGGAGGCGAGCGGCAGATCCGGGCCGCGCAGCCCTCGGTGGTAGCCGCTGCCGTCGCAGCGCTCGTGGTGCTGGCCGGCGAGCCGGGCGACATCCTCGAGCGCCGGGACCCTGGCCAGGACCCGCTCGGTGAAGTACGGGTGCAGCCGGGCCTGGTCTCGCTCTGAGCGGGTCAGGGCGCTCGGCTTCGACCAGATCCGGCTCGAGACACCCGCGCGGCCGAGGTCGTGCAGGTGCCCCGCCACCCGGACGCGCTCGGCCTCCGCCAGGCCCAGCACCGTCGCCGCGTCGCCCGCGAGCCCCGCAACCGCGCGCGAGTGCCCGTGGAGCGAGGGGCTCTTGAGGTCGACGAGGTCGCCGAAGGTGGCCGCGACGTCGGGCAGCTGGGTGGCGCTCACGAGCAGGACCGGGTCGGGCTCGAGCTCGAGTGACAGCTCCAGCGCATCGGCCTCCTCCAGCCCGTCGAGCAGACCCACCGAGAACGCGCCGGCCAGCTCGGGGTCGAGCCACGTGCCTGCGCGCCTGGAGACCTCCTCCGCCGCGGACGCGATCCCCGTGTGCTCCGCGAAGAGGACGGCAGCGCCAGCGACGTGGGCGACTCGCAACGGCCGGGGAATCGCGCTTCCCCCGTGCCGTGGCCAGCCCTTGCCGTTCCACATCGCCGTCATCTGACCCAGTGACGCCACGACCGTGTCCCCGAGCCCGAGTCGCCGCGCCGCCCGCTCACCGACATCGCACGTTGCCTCCATCCCGGCCGAGTCCCGGACCGTCCTCAACGCCGTCAGGAGAGTGGCCGCCCGGCTGCGGCCAGCGGCCGCAGCGACTCCCGGGACGAAGGTGCGCATGGCCACGCCAGGACGCGACGGGTCCATGAGGAAGCTGAGGCGGACGACGGAGATGTCGTCGCCGAAGAGCTGGCCCGACTCGTACGACACCGCGGTGCAGCCGAGGTGCTCGAGCAGGGAGGTGTACATGACGTCCCGCACCTCTGCGTCGGTCGCCCCGATGGCGCGGGCCAGGCGAGCGCCGACCACGCACCGCTTGAGGGACTCGTCGAGCCCGGCTCCCGAGCCGAGATCCATGGCGCCGGAGAGCCCGCCGAGGAGGCCGAGGAGTCGGAACACCTCAGGTCAGTGGTGTCAGTGGGTCGCCCGCCACCAGCGCTGGCCGCCGACGAAGGCCAGGAGGACGCCGAGCCCTCCGATGACGAGGCCGACGATGAGCCACACGCCCAGGGCGTTCTCGCGAGCGACGGCGCCGGTGCTGCTGCCACCGAGGAACCCGGCAAGCGGCGCCAGGACCGCGACGACCAACCCAAGTATGGTCATCCACTGGCCCGGGGCGATCGGCGCGGAAACCTCGTTGACCTCGGCGTTCATGACAACTCCTTCAGCGAGTCGACAGTGCGCTCCCAGCGTAGCCATCCAGAACGGCGACGACTCCATGAGGGAGCTGGACATACCCCGGGTCGTAGGCTGCCGACATGAGCGACAACCCTGGGGCCGTCCCCGATATCGACCCGACGGTGCCTCCGAGCGGAACCGGCTGCGCGGAGTGCGCCGCCGATGAAGGGTGGTGGGTCCACCTGCGGCGATGCGCCGCCTGCGGCCACATCGGCTGCTGCGACACGTCGCCCAGCCAGCACGCCTCCGCGCATCATCGCGCCACTGGACATCCGATCATCCGCAGCTTCGAGCCGGGTGAGGTCTGGTTCTACGACTACCGGACGGGTGACTTCGTCGAGGGACAGGAGCTCGCGCCGCCGACGAGCCGGCCCCGGGACCAGGGGTCTCCCGCGCCGCGCGACCGGGTCCCGGGCAACTGGCGCGACCTGATTCACAAGTGACGCCCCGGCTCCAGGCTTCGGTCGAGGTGACCGTGGAGGTGGTCCCAGCGAACGAGGTCGCCTGTGCGGACCTCCAGACCATCTTCGGCAGCAGAGGCCAGGGCTCGCGGTGCCAGTGCCAGCGCTACAAGCTGCAGCGCGGGGAGTCCTTCGCCGGCTTCCCCGTGGAGGAGCGAGTGCACCGGCTCCGCGAGCAGACCGACTGTGGCAGCCCGGGATCCGGCGCGACCAGCGGCCTGGTCGCCCTGCTCGACGGCGAACCCGTGGGTTGGTGCGCCGTCGAGCCGCGCACGGCCTATGAGGGACTGATCCGCAACCAACGCGTGCCCTGGCAGGGACGCGCCGAGGACAAGGACGACTCCGGGATCTGGGCCGTGACGTGCGTCTTCGTCCGTGCCGGCCACCGGCGCCGTGGGATCAGCCGCGCCCTCGCCTGCGCGGGGGTGGACTTCGCGCGCCGGTCGGGTGCCCGCGCCCTCGAGGCCTACCCCATGACGACGACGAACGCCATTGAGGAGGAGCTCCACGTCGGCACCGTCGGGATCTTCGCCGAGGCGGGCCTCGTCGAGATCGGTCGACCAACGCTGCGTCGGGCCGTCATGCGGATCGACTTCTGACGAAGCGCTGCTTCGTCATTACACTGCCTCGGTGACCCGGCTCCTGCAGCGCGCTCCATCGTGGCTGCCGTGGGTGCTCCTGCTGGTCGCCGTGGTCGGCCTGCTCCTGCCGTGGCTGCTGGCGCCCGTCGCGTCCGACGAGAGATACCACTACCCCGCCGCCCCGCGGCGCATGGACGACAACCTCCTCAACGTCCTGCCCTGGACGATGAACGACGCCAAGTGGCGGATGCGGTCCGGACGGATCGCTCCGATCGGCGTGCTCATCCAGCACGTCTTCTACCTGCTCGGTATGCAGTTCGCCTTCGCGACCGGCGTCCCGCTCTTCGTCGTGCACGGCATCGTCAAGGTCGTGCTCCTGGCCGCGGTCGTCGGTTCGTTCGCCCTCCTCGTCGCGCAGCTGCGGCGCCGCGACGGCGAGCGCATCGACCGGCCCACTCGCACCACGGCGGTCCTCCTGTTCGCCGCGCTGCTGGTCATCGGCATCACAACGACCTCACCGGGTCGCAACGGGTGGACGACCTTCGTCGTCCTCTGCATCGGCGGCATCGTCCTGATGTTCCTGGCGGGAGCCGCCTCGCTCGTGGCCCTGGACGGGTGGGGCCGCTGGGGCCCGCGCGGCAAGGCGCTCTCTGCTGCCGGGATCGTCCTGCTCGGCGTCGTCATCATGCTCAGCTATGAGATGCACTGGGCCGCGATACCGTTCGCCGTGGTGCTGCTGGCGCTCGCCGGGCGCTCTCGGCCGCTGCACCGCCTGGCGCTCTGCGTCGCCCTCGGCGGCGGCTGGCTCGGCGCCGTCCTCGTGACCCGTCAGGTCATCGCATCAGCTGCGACCGGTGAGATCTACACCGGCCTGAAGCCTGACCTGGGTGGCCCGGTCATCAAGGTCATCGGGCTCCAGCTCGTCAATGCCGTGCCGGGCAGCGGGATCCCCTACGCCCTCTACGACGCCGGTGAGGGGCTCGCCGAACCAATGCCCTTCGATGGGACGGGTTGGCTCTGGGGCGCGCTCCTCGCCCTCGCGGTCGTGCTGCTGCTGCGGCGGCGACGTCTCACCACGGATGCCGGCGCCGACCGCGCCGGTCCGGACCGCCAGCCATTGCTCGCCCTCGCGCTCGCCCTGGCCACCTCGGCCCTCGCCGTCGCCGTGATCCTCTCGGTCTCCGAGCAGGCCCACCGGATCGTCAGGTTCGTCGGCGCCACCTACCGCGGCACGCCGTGGATCTGGGCCTGCCTGGCCGGCATCCTCGCGATCGTCCTCGTGGTCCTGCCACGGACGGACTGGGGCCGGCGCGTGACGACGGCCACCGTCACGGCCACCTGCGCGGTCGCCGTCGGGGTGCTCGTCTGGCCCACCACCGTCAGCGCGATACAGACGCAGCGAGCAGCCGCCGACTATCTCATCTGGGAGCGCGCCCAGACCGAGCTCATCGGCGGCAGCACGGACCCGGTGTCGGCCCAGCACCGGTGCCTCCTCGCGGACCAGGCGACCGACTGGGCCGGGGACAGCAGCTACCGCTCGGCCTACCTGGACGAGTACGAACAGTCCTATGCGCACCAGTGGGGTCGCCCCTGGTGCCCGTGAGGCCGCACCACGTGTGCTGGCGGGTCCTCGAACCGCCGCGCGGCTAGGGTGCGCTCATGGGGGAAGTCCCGGGGGGCACCTTCGCGGCGCGAGCGGGCGGCCGGCTGCCGCAATTGGCTGCTGTCACGCTCGGGATCGTGGCGTCCGTGGTCGGGCTCGTCCTCGCGACGCGACCGCCCCGTTCGCTCGCCGTGCTGGTCATCGTGGTCGTCCTCGCCCTCACCGTGTCCGGGGTCGTCGACGTACCACGGACGTGACCACGTCGGGCTGATGCACGCGGACTCGCCGGCCATCGCGGATCTGCTCGCCTGGACGGACGAGCGCTTCTCGCTGGTGGCACCGACCGACACCTGCGCGTGAGCGCGTCCTCGTCGAGGGCGGCGGGCGCCATCCGCGCCCTCGGTGAGATGGGCGGCAGGGCTGGGGAGGCGAGCCTGGGCCGGGAGCGAGCTCAGCGGCATACGGCAGAGACAACCGAGGCGCCCACCGACAACCCCGCCGTGGCGCAGTGACGACGAGCCCCCCAAGTACCCTTTCAACCCAGCCGCGGCTGGGTTGTCGGAGACTCAGCCACGGGGATCGGCCGTCGCCGGAGGACCCGGCGACGGCCGACCAGTGGAACCCGGGCTGGCCCTTACAGGTCAGCGCGCTCCTGCACCTTGAGGGTGTTGATGACCGGGCTGTCCATCGCCTTGCGCTGGACCAGCTCGACCGTGAGGTCACCACCGCCGTGCTCGACGACGACCGTGTCGAGGTTGGCCGTCAGGACCGGCACCTCGGCGATGATGTCCTTGCCGACGATGGCGTAGGCACCGTTCACCTTGACGTCGAAGACACGCTTGCCTGCCTTCGTGTTGGTCCACTCCGAGAAGCCCAGCTCGATCTGGTACGTACCGGCGGGTGCGTCGTCGAACTGGTAGGTGAGGCCGCCGACCCGGCGCGACTGGAACAGCGTCTGGTCCGGCGTGCCGGCGATCGCCTTGTTCGTCGTCTCGGCCTTGCTGCTGGTGCCCAGGTAGCCCCAGCCGCCGTCGACATGTGCCTGGTCGGCCTTCCACTTGAACAGGTCGGAGGCGTTGACGGCCCTGCCGCCCGCGTTGACACCGACCTGGTAGGCGGAGATGACGACCTTCGCCGGGACGTTGACCGCCGGGACCCGGCCCGCGCCCGTGCTGATCACGAGAGCGCCCTCCCAGACCCCCGGCTCACCGAGGGAGGCGTCGACGTTGACCGTGAAGGTCTTCGTCTCGCCGACCGCGATGGTCGCCTCGGTCGGGTCGACCGAGAGCCACGGGAGGTCGGTGTTCTCCGGGTCGCCCACGTCGACGAGGTAGGCCTTGCCGTCGACCTGGTTCGCCGTCCAAAGGTGGCCGGAGACGTCGGACTCGAGCCCGGAACCCGGGAAGGAGTCGTTCGTCGGGTAGGCCACCGACTTGAGGGTCGAGCAGTCCGCCGGCGACAGCTGGTAGAAGACCGTCGTCGCGGCGCTCGGCACCATCCAGATCGTGTCGGACGTGTTGTTGTAGGCCAGACCGGCGATGCCCGGCTCGGACGGCTCACAGCTCGAGAGGGTCGCACCCGGCGTCGAGTGGGTCGTGCCCGCCACCGTGTAGATGATCCCCTCGTTCCAGCCGCCGATGTAGAAGACGTCGGCGGCGGCGTTGTAGGCCAGACCGCGCTGCGAGATGCCCGACCACGGCGACCCCGAGATGCGGCTGCTCTCGGCCCCGGTCGCGGGGTCGAAGCAGACGATCGCGTTGTCACCGCCGACGTTCACCTGGCACATCTCCCCAGTCCGGCCGTTGAGGGCGAGGTCGCCGCTCCACGAGCCGCCCCACCCTGCCGGGTAGCTGCCCTGCAGGGCACCCGCCGTGGTGAACCGGTTGTTGGTGATCGCCGTGGCATCGGAGAGCCAGACGTCGCCGTCGTAGCCGACGCCCCAGGCCACGTCGAGCCCGGTCGCCCACGACGCGAGGACGTCGCCGTCGGCGTTCGGAGCCGCTGCAAGGCTCTTCTGCGCCGCCACCTGGTCCTTCGTGTAGAGGCCCTTGGCCGAGGTGGCACTGCGGTCGTCCTTCGTCGCGGCCTTGACCGTCCTGCCGCTCAGGACGGCCGGGCGTACTGCCGAGGACGCGGTCTTGCGACCGGACTCGGCGACCGAGAACTCGAGCGGCGCCGAGCCGGTGTTCTTCACCGTGAACGTCTCCGTCCGCGTGTCGCCGGCTCCGAGGACTCCCCAGTCGTAGCTCGTCGCACCGGTGATCTCGGCGATCCCGGTCTTGAGAGCAGGACTGAACTCCGCGGTGTCACCGTCCTCGTCGAACGTGACCTCTGTGGACTCGCCGACGTAGTTCGTTGCCGTGACCGCGACGTCATAGGTGCCGAGGAAGAGCACCTTCGAGAACGTGCCGTCGGCCGCGGTGGTCACCGTCACGGGCGGGCCTGTGGACGGGGTCACCGTGACCTTGGCGCCCGAGATCGGCTCGTGGTCGTTGAAGTCCGTCACCGTGCCCGAGAGCGTGCCGCTGGGCGGTGGGCTGAAGGTGATCGACTTCTGCGGAGCCACCGCGCCCGCGGTGTTGAAGGAGTACTGCCAGGCCACGGTGCCCGTTGCGTTCTCGATGCCGACCGTCGCCGAGCTGCCGGTGAGGGCCGGCTTGCCGTCGGTCTGCGGACCGTAGCCGAGGATGACCTTGCCGTTGCGCAGCAGCGTGGCCGAGAAGTTCGTCCGCGCGTTCGCGTCGGAGAAGAGCCGGACGTTGCGCCACTCGATGACGAACGCGTCCTGTCCACCGACCGTCGTCGTCCCGGTGTAGACCCCGGCCGACGCATCGACGTTGAGGTCGTCCCAGAACGGGTAGATGGCGGCGTTCGGCGTCGTCGTGCTGGGGATGGCCCGGTTGGAGAAGGCGGACACCGTGGCCAGGAAGTTGACGTGGCCGTTGGTGGACAGGAATGCGCGGTCATAGGACTCCCCGTAGAAGCTGAAGGCCCAGGGGAGGTCGATCGCCAGCGTGGAGTCGTCACCCGCGAGGGTCGTCTTCGTCGAGCCCTGCAGGTAGTCGCCCGTGCCGACGACACAGGTGTAGCCGTAGCCGTCGGCCCGGCCCGCCAGCGCCACCGCCACGGTCTCGTCGCCGTCGACGGCGAGGCTCTGGGAGTATGGTGCTGCGCAGCCGCCCGCGGTCACGGACAAGGTGTAGGTGCCCTCCGGAACGTCGGGCACGGAGAACGTGCCGTCCGCTGCGGTCGTTGCCGGTGGCAGTGCCGAGGTGAGCGTCACCGTCGCTCCGGCCACCGGAGCACCGTTGCCCTGGAGGGTCACCGTGCCGGAGACCGTGTGCCGTGCCGCTGCCACCAGCTCCACGTCGACGATGGCCGTTGCGCCGGCCGTCACGGTGGCGTTCCGCGTCGCAGTGACGTAGCCGAACGCGCGGACGGTGATGGTGTAGGCACCCGCGGACACCGCGGCGTCGTACGTGCCGTCGGCACCGGTCGTGACGGAGCGCGGGGTCGGACCCGCGATCTCGACCGTGGCACCTGCGACCGGGCTGCCGCCAGCCGTGACGGTGCCGGCTACGTGACCCACGTCGCCTCGCGGTGTGGACTGGTACAGCGCGAACGCGTCGAGCTTGCCCTCCCCCCACACATTGTTGTCGTCCGCCGTGCCGCCACAGGTGAGGTCGCTGGTGTCCACAGCGGTCTCGTCGAGCAGCGCGCGAGTGGCGGTGATGTCGCGCTCGAGCGAGGGCGCAGCACTCCAGGCGAGAGCCACTGCGCCTGCGACGTGTGGCGATGCCATCGACGTGCCGCTGATGTTGCCGTAGCCGCCACCAGGCAGTGACGATCGCACTGCCACGCCGGGAGCGGCGATGTTGGGCTTGGTCTCGCCATCCTGACCGGGACCACGCGCCGAGAAGCTCGCGATGTTGCCGGTCGAGTCATAGGCGCCGGCCGAGTAGTTGATGGTGCGCGAGCCGGGCGAGCCACTCGTCTGGCAGCTCGGGCCGCTGTTGCCGTTGGACCACTGGCCCCAGATGCCGGACGCTGCCCAGGCGAGCTGGATGTCCTCCAGGAACGGGGCGGTCGACGGGGTGCGCGAGCCCCACGAGTTGTTGATGATGTGCGGGCGCTTCGAAGGGTCCGGAGCGGTCCCGTCGAGCCGGGTCGGCGCGAGCATCCACTGACTGGCGTCGCCGAGGTCCGCGTCGGCACACGTGTGGCAGCCGTTGGCCTCGATCCACCGGGCGCCGGGGGCGACACCGATCTGGTTGGCGCCGTCGGCGCCGACCATCGTGCCCATCGTGTGCGTCCCGTGGCCATCGGAGTCACAGGGGTCGCCTGCCGCGTTGCAGTTGCCCGCGACGTCGAAGAAGTTGTAGTTGTTGTCCAGCGTTCCGTCCGGCAGCAGGCCGCGGTACTTCGACCGAAGCGCCGGGTGGTTGACGTCCGTGCCACTGTCGATGCTGGCGACGACGATCCCCTCACCGGTGGTGCCGGCTCCCCAGACGTCGTCGGCGTTGATCGCAGCGATCCCCCACTCGACGGCGTCGGGAGCCATGCCGCTCTTGTCCGGCTTCACCTCGACGGGCTTGATCAGCTCGAGGACAGTCGTCTCGACGATCTGCTTCACCTCGGGCTTCGCTGCCAGCGACGTGGCGAGGCTCAGCGTCCCGCCGCGTACGAGCACTGCGTTGGTGATCCAGTACGGCGTGAAGTCGGCGTTCGCCGCCTTGAGCTGCGCGACGACCCCGGCCTGCGAGCCCTGCGCATGCTTGCGCAGCGTGTCGTAGACAGCCTGGCCGCGCTGGTCCCAGTCCTTGATGGCGCTGGCCTTGGACAGGTCCGCGCGATCCGCGAGGCGAACCCAGAAGTCAGCGGTCTTGCTGGTCGTCAGCTCCTTCTCGGCAGCTGCCGTGAACTTGGTGGTCGGGTCGGGTGGGGCGGCCTGGGCGGCTTGGGCCGACGGTGCGACCAGGCCTGCCATGGCGATCAGGGTGGCGACCGCGGCTATGACGGCCAGGAGCGTTCTCCGAAGCCGCGCCGAGCGTTCTCGTGCTCTCATGTGTCCTCCGTGGTGAGGGTGTCCCGCCGTCGGGTGGCGAGATACACGGGAGCCCCCAGGGGTCTGAGGGTGCTCCCTACGCTGGCCGGTAGGCACGACCCCAACAAGGACGGCGGGCGGGCAGTCCTTGGGCACGAAATGGGCAGAAATGGGTCAAATCTCCACAAGTGCGGTGGACACCCTGTTGCGCCGAGCGGTAGGCAAGGCGTCGGGCGTGTGCGGTCGACAAAGGGGTATCGGCAGGCTGAACAACCCGGCTTGGTCCAGGACTGATGCTGTGTGTGGGCCTGTCCCTCAACGAGATTGCAGGCGTCATGCGCCTTCTCCAGGAGCGAGCCGTCGTCCTCGGCGCTGTCGATGTCGAGGCCGCGCGGACGCTCCTAAGCCGGCCGAGCCCACGGCCACGAGCCCACGGCCACGAGCCCACGATCCCAACGGCAAGAGAGGCGACCGATCGAACCGGCGCCCCTGACCGTGGGGGCTCTCCAGATCGAGATCCGGGCCCGGGCGCTAGGCGTCAGTAACGCGCGACGTGTCAACGCGGCCGCGGCCGAAGGCGTCGATCCGCCCCCACCGGCCCGGGATGTCGAGCAACTCCAGCCGGCCGATGGTCTTCGGAAGCGCGGGGTCCACGATCAGGTGCCCGTCCATCGGCTCGAGGCCGAGCATCGTGCGCAGCAGCAGCAGCGGCGCGCCGGTTGACCACGCCTGCGGACTGCACGCGGTGGGGTACTGCACCGGGAACTTGGTCATCGACTTCGGGTAGCCGCCGAATGCTTCTGGCAACCGGCCGTCGAAGAAGCGAGACGCCTCGAGGATGCCTGCTGCCACCAGCGCCGCCTCATCCTTGTAGCCGTAGCGCCGCAGGCCCCACGCGACGAACGAGCTGTCGAAGGGCCAGATGGTGCCGTTGTGGTAGCCGATCGGGTTGTACCGGGCCTCCCCGACAGCAAGGGTGCGGATGCCCCAGCCGGAGAACAACCGGTCGCTCATGAGGTGGTCGACGACGGCCTGGGCCTTCGAGTCGTCGACGATGCCGCTCCACAGCAGGTGGCCCATGTTCGAGGTGAGCGTATCCACCTGCCGCCCGTCCGGATCGAGGGCGAGCGCGAAGTACTCGCCGTCGGCGACCCAGAAGTCCTGGTTGAAGCGTCGTTTGAGGTCCGCGGCCTGCTTCTCCAACTCGGCCGCGAACTCTGGGTCGCCCCACACCTCGCGAGCGAGTCGTGCTGCGCGTACTTTGGCGTCGTAGGCGTACCCCTGCAGCTCGCAGGTGGCCCGCGGGAAGCCGGGCAGGGTGCCGTTGTGGAACGAGATGGAGTCCCACGAGTCCTTCCAGCACTGGTTCTCCAGCCCGGTGTCGGCGTTGCGGCGCTCATACGACACGTAACCGTTGCCCTGCAGGTCCGCGTAGGTGTCGATCCAGTGCAACGCGGCCCGAGCCTCGAACTCGAACTCCTTCACTAGCTCCGTGTCGCCCGTCCACCGTTCGTACTCGTCGAGCAGGATCACGTACAGCTGGGTGGCGTCGGCGGAGCCGTAGTAGGGAGAGTGCGGGCGCTCCTCGAACGCGGTCATCTCACCGAAACGCACCTCGTGCAGGATGCGGCCCGGGTCCTCGTCTCGGAAGTCGTCGATCCGGGTGCCCTGTCGCAGCCCCAGTTGCCGCAGCGTCGTGGCCGCCAGCTCGGAACTGAACGGCAGCACCTGCAGGCTGGTGAAGATGCTGTCTCGGCCGAACATCGTCATGAACCACGGCAGCCCGGCCGCCGGCAGGCTGTTCCGTCCCGCAGTCAGCGGCGAGAAGCGCAGTGCCGCCAGATCGACGAGACTGCGCTGGTAGGTCCTGTTCAGGGTCTCCCAGTCACAACCGAGTCGCGGTGTCTCCTCCAGCCAGCGGCTGAGGCCCAGCGCCATGTCCGGGATGGGCCGCCTAGCCTGCTCCGCGAGCGAGCGCCCCTGCCCCTCGACCTGGTGTGCGCTCACTCCGATCGCGACATCGAGCTCGGTCTTCCAGGTCTCGTGTGGGCCGATCGTGATCGTGAACGTCAACCCGTCCTCGTCCACCGTGCACTCCTGGGACGACGAAATGGCCGTCGATCGGCGGTAGGTGTCGCGTTCGTAGGCCAGGTGCAGCCCGTCCCCCTCCACCCGCTTGGAGTACGACCCCTTCTTCCTCAGCGCGTCTTTCACCTCGAAGAGGTCGGCAAAATCGGCATCCGCGTCGATGCGCACGGTGAGCTCGACCGCCTCGTCATCATGGTTCAGGATCGACAGCACCTCGGTGAAGCCGTTGCCAACCGAACGCTGCCGGATGACCGACATGGTCGCGTTCACATAAACACTGCCGACCCCAGGCACGAGAAAGAACCGGGCCTCGAAATATTGGAGGTTGTCGGTGGACAGCGAGGTGAGTCGATCCTCGTTGACCGTGAGTACCCACTTCGACAGGAACCGGGTGTCGAAGGAGAACAACCCCGTCGGGTCGGTTGGCGACGCCTCGACGTCGCCGACCTCATCGCTGACCACGAAGGTGTTGCCGTTCAGGATGCTGACCAGCTCGCTCATGAGCCGCCCCTCGTTCCTGCAGTCCGATCCCATCCGGGAGGCGGGCTGGGGAAGATGCGTTGGATCGTCACGAGCAGCTCGACGTCGCCTCGCGCGGCCAGCGCACCACGCAGGATCGCCGCGTTGGCGTTGGTGCGGCCGGCGACCAAGTCTTCGAAGGTCGACCGATCGCCGCGGATGGTGCAGTCCGCCGACCCGGGCTGCCGGGTAACCGTCAGCTGACCGTGATCAACGACCACCATCCACGAGTCCGCGTTCTCACCATCGACGATCTCAAACCGGATGCTCCCGGCAACCTTGCGCAACAGCGGCTCGTTCCCGCGTGCCCCGAGTTCTTCGAAGAATCGGGCGGGATCGTCGGAGGTAACCGGAGACGATGACGCATTGTTCACCCGGTCAGGATGCGCGCCGGTCAGTCCTCAATCGTCACCCGGTGTGGATGATCCTTGGGCAGAAATTGGTCAGGAATGGGTCAAATCTCTCCAATTGCCGTGGACACGCTGCGACGCCGAGCGGTAGGCAGGGTGGTGGGCGTATGCGGTCGACAAAGGGGTATCGGCATGCTGAACAACCCAGCTGGTCCAGGACTGGTGCTGTGTGTGGGCCTGTCCCTCACGGAGATTGCAGGCGTCGCGCGCCTTCTCCAGGAGCGAGCCGTCGTCCTCGGCGCCGTCGATGTCGAGGCCGCCCGGACGCTCCTGGAGCCTACCGAGGCCACGGCCACCAGCGCCCAACCCCAACCGTCGGCGAGCCGACCGATCGATCCATCCCCCCTGACCGTCGGGGCTCTCCGGATCGACATTCGGGCCCGCGAGGTTGCCATGAAGGGCAGGCCAGTCCACCTGTCGGCTCGCGAGTTCGACCTGCTGACCCTGCTCGCGTCGGACCTCGGTCGGGTATGGTCCTTCTCCGCGTTGACCCGACAGGTCTGGGGCAGCGACTACGGCGGCGACCGCGAACGGCTCACCTCTACCGTCAAACGGCTCCGCAAGCGTCTGGGCTCCATGGCCGGCTGTGAGGTCCGGTCGGTGCATGGGGTTGGTTACCGACTGAGCATCCTGCCCGCCGCACGATGAGCGCGGCGGGCTCGCCTGAGCCACCGAGAATCTGTCGTATGCCGCTGAGTTCGTCCCAGCCCAACGCCGAGTGGGCGGCCAGTACCCACATTCGACGAAGGCGGTGAGTGCGCGGGGTCGTCGACGCAGGCGAGCTGGCTGGACGAAGACGACTCCGCGCCGAGCACATTCACATCGTGAGGGTGAGCCAGCACTCAACGGGTCACTCGCGCCTCGTCGTCGGCTGCGTGCCCCGAACGATGGGCGAAGAGGAACCACGAGACGACGGCGCTGGCCAGCGCGATGCCGGCCGCCACGGTGTACCCGCGGCGGAAGCCGTCGGCGCCGCCCACGGTCAGACTGGCTGCCGCGACCCCGGACATCACCGCCGCGCCCAGCGAGGCGCCGAGCTCGTGGAACGTGCTGAGCAAGCCCGAGGCGACGCCC
This sequence comes from Intrasporangium sp., assembly GCF_035280925.1. Taxonomy (GTDB): domain Bacteria; phylum Actinomycetota; class Actinomycetes; order Actinomycetales; family Dermatophilaceae; genus Intrasporangium. The sequence continues at coordinate 76,724 of NZ_DATEEY010000029.1, forward strand.
GCCTCGTGGTGTTCGACGGACCCCAGGGCCGTGGCGGACGCGACGACGAACAGGGCCCCCAGCCCTGCCGAGGCCAGGCTGACTGCGGTCACCGTGGCAGCCGTGCTGCCTCCGATCGCCGCACCGAGCAGGCCCGCGGCGGCGACCAGCAGGCCGGACACGGCCAGCGTGCGCGCACCCAGTCGACCGATGGTCCGGCCCGCCGCCTGCGCGCCGATCATCGTCGCGACGGCCACGGGCAGGAACAGCAGTCCGGTCGTCAGCGGCCCGTGTCCCGCAGCCTCCTGCAGGAAGAACGTCCCCAGGAAGAAGACGGCAACCATGATGGCGGTTCCCACGAAGAGGACGAACGCTCCAGCGAGCACCGGTCGACGCACCACGAGCCTCGGGTCGACCAAGGGATGCGTCGCCCGGTTGAGCCAGAGGGCCAGGCACAGGAACAGCACGAGGCTGAGGGAGAGCAGCCCGAGCAGTCGCGGCGAGGCCCAACCGCTGTCGCCCGCCTCGATGAACGCGTAGATCAGCACACCGGACGCCGCCGTGACAAGAGCAGCGCCAACGAGGTCGAGGCGTCCACCGGTCGCTGGGGCAGGCATCGACGGCAGCACCCGGGGCAGTGCGACGAGCACCACTGCTCCAACGGGCAGGTTGACGAGGAACACCCACTCCCAGCCGGGGCCGGCGGTGATGAGCCCTCCGAGCAGGACGCCGAGCGCGGCCCCGACTCCACCGAGAGCCGACCAGATGCCCAGGGCCCGGTTCCGCTCCTCACCGTCGAAGAGACGCACGACCAGGGAGAGTGCGGCGGGTGACATCAGCGCCGCTCCGAGGCCCTGGCCGACCCGGGCAGCGATGATCATGCCGGGTCCCGTGGCGAGGCCGGCGACGAGCGAGGCGATGGTGAACACGCCCAGCCCGGTGAGGACGATCCGTCGCGGACCGACGAGGTCGGCGAGCCGACCGCCAGTCAGCATCAGGCCCCCGAAGGCCAACGTGTACCCGCTCATCACCCAGGTCAGAGCGTCGCGGCTCATGCCCAGGTCTGCACCGAGCTGCGGCATCGCGACGGCGACCACGGTGATGTCGAGGATGAGCATGAGGTTGGCCACGGCCAGCAGGCCAAGGGCTCGCCAACGCCGAGGGTGCGGGGATGTTGCTGGAGTGTCGAGGGTTTCGCTGGTCATTGACATGCGTATCTCCATAACTCGAACTCGGGTGTTCAAGTTGTACCGTAGAAAACATGTACACTTCTGTTCAACTTATTTGCCGAGGAGACTGCAGCGATGACAGACAGAGCGGCCACGGTGGTGGCGGCACGTCGAGCGGACGCGGTGCGCAACCGCGCAGCGATACTCGAGGCGGCCACAGAATCCCTGGCACGCGACCCCGACGTGAGCATCAAGGACATCGCCGGCGCCGCGGGGGTGGGCCGGGTGACGCTGTACGGGCACTTCGAGTCCCGGGCATCACTGATCGAGGCCGTGGTCGATCGGGCGATACGCCAGACGGATGCCGACCTGCGCGAGGTGGACCTCTCCGGCGATGTCCGCGAGGCGATGACTCGCCTCATGTCGGTGACCTGGGACCTGACGCACCGCTTCGGCGCTCTCGTCGTCGCGGCCCAGCGAGACCTCCCGGCAGAGACGTTCCGGGCACTCCACGAGGCACCCTCGGCGCGGGTCAAGCAGCTGCTGCTCAAGGGCCGCAAGCAAGGTGCATTCCGGACGGACGCGCCGGTGTCCTGGCAGGTGATGGCGATGCAGAGCCTGCTCCACGGCGCCGTCGACGCTGTCTACCGCGGAGAGCTCCCTGCCGACCAGGGCCGCGAGCTCGTGACGTCGACGGTGCTGGCCGTGCTCGACCCGCCCCGCTGACCGACCCAACGCCAGCGTGAGGGCGAGTCCGAGCGCGGCCCAGCTCAGCGGCATACGGCCACAATGATTGTCGTATGCCGCTGGGCTGGTTCCGCGCGTCAGGCGCTGCGTCCCCGGACGGCTAGGTTGAGTGCATGCTCATCGCCGAGGACCTGTTGCTGCTGCTGACCAACGACGACACCGGCAGGCTGGCCTCATCGAAGACCGAGGTGGACGTGGCGCTCGGTGGCGCGTTGCTGGTCGACCTGACCCTGATGGGGCGCGTCGATGTCGCGGGTCCCGGCGAGCCGGTGCGCGAAGGGCGACTTGTCGTCAGGGATCCCAGCCCCACCGGCGATGCCGTGCTCGACGGGGCGCTGGCAACCATCGGCGAGAAGGAGGGCAAGAAGCCCCAGAGCGCCGTGGCGCGACTCGGCAAGGGTGTGCGGGCCAAGCTCTACGCGCGGCTCGTCGAGAGTGGTCTCGTGCGCGCGGAGACGGGTCGGGTCCTCGGCATCTTCCCGACGGACCGGTGGCCGGCAGAGGACGCCAACCACGAGTCGTCGGTCCGTGCCGGCATCGCTTCGGCCCTCCGCGCGGGCAGGACGTCGGATGCGAGGACTGGTGCCCTCATCTCGGTCCTGCTCGCACTGAGGGCGGTGCACAAGGTCATGGAACCGGCCTCGGTCGGGCTGTCCAGGCAGGAGATGAAGGCGAGCGCCAAGCGGATCTCCCAGGGGGACTGGGCGGCGAAGGCGGTCCGGCAGGCGATCGACAGCACCAACGCGGCCATCATCGCGGCCACCTCCTCCGCCGCGGCGGCCGGGGGCGGTGGCGGTTCCTGACCCAGCACGGTGTCGGATCGGCGCGGTGGTGTTCGTAGTAGAGGTGAGAGGCCGCCCGCGAGGGGCGCGCCCCGGAACCAGGAGATGTCAGCGATGCAGTACTTCGTTTCCGTGATCTACGACCAGACCAGCTTGGCCACCCCGGAAGAGATGGCGGCCATCGATGAGTTCAACGGCCGACTGGAGGCCGAGGGTCACTGGGTCTTCGCCGGTGGGTTGGCGGGCCCAAGCTCTGCCACCGTCATCGACAACCGGGGCGATGAGGCGATGGTCACCGACGGGCCATTTCTGGAGTCGAAGGAGTACGTTGCCGGCTTCTGGATCATGGAGGCCCCTGACCTGGACGTGGCGCTCAAGCTCGCCGCCGACGGGTCGAGGGCCTGCAACCGGAAGGTCGAGGTCCGACCGTTCCTGTGAGCTCGGTCGACGTGCACGAGGCGATCACCCGGGCCCACCACGAGGAGTGGGCTCGTGTGGTCGCGACGCTGACGCGGCGTTTCGGTGACCTCGACATCGCCGAGGACGCAGCGGCGGAGGCGTTCGCGGTCGCGGTCCAGCGGTGGCCGGCCGACGGGGTTCCCCCCAACCCGGGCGCCTGGCTGACCACCACCGCCAACCACAAGGCCATCGACCGCATCCGGCGCGAGAGGAAGCGGGACGACAAGCAGTGGGAGGCTCGGATGTTGTCCGACGACGACCCGCCTGAGCCTCTCGGCGCCATCGACGACGAGCGGCTTCGGCTGATCTTCACCTGCTGTCACCCGGCGCTCGGGATGGAGGCCCGCGTGGCCCTCACGCTGCGCCTGGTCGGCGGGCTGAGCGTGGCCGAGATCGCCCGGGCCTTCCTCGCCCAGGAGAGCACCGTGGGCCAGCGGATCACCCGCGCCAAGGCCAAGATCAAAGCGACCCGGATCCCGTACCGGGTGCCATCCGCGGAGGACCTCCCGGTGCGCGTGTCAGGCGTGCTCGCCGTCCTCTTCCTCGTCTTCAACGAGGGCTACCTGGCGACCGGGCCGGACACCGATCCCGTCCGCCACGACCTGACCGCCGAGTCGATCCGGCTCACTCGACTGATCCGTGCGCTGCTGCCGGACGACGGTGAGGTGTCCGGGCTGCTGGCGCTGATGCTGATGACCGAGGCCCGCCGGACCGCCCGGATCTCGGGGAGCGGCGAGCTCGTACCTCTCGCCGAACAGGATCGTGGGGCCTGGGACGCGGCGCTGGTCGCGGAAGGTCACCGCCTGGTTCGGGAGCGCCTGGCCACTGGGGTGGCTCCGGGCCGCTACCAGATCCTCGCGGCGATCAACGCGGTGCACACCTCCGCCCGCGACGTACGTGACACCGACTGGTCGCAGGTCGCGGCGCTCTACGACCAGCTCCTCCGCCTCGACCCCTCGCCGATCGTCGCCCTCAACCGGGCCATCGCGGTCGCCGAGCTCGACGGCCCGGAGGTGGCCCTGGCGACGGTCGACGGTCTCGAGGACAGGCTGGTCGGATACCACGCCTACCACGCGACCCGAGCCGACCTGCTGCGCAGGCTGGGCCGCAGTCAGGAGTCACGCGCCGCGTACGACCGGGCCATCGAGCTGGCCGGCAACACCGCCGAGACCGCCTACCTGACACGCCGCCGCGACCAGCTCGGCGCTGTACAGGGCGGCGACCAGCGCGCGGAGACCGACGTACGGCTGCACGGCCCGGCTGAGTGATTCGTCGGTCACGTCATGAATGTGAACAGCGCAGGCGCACAGCCATGCACACGTTCTTTCCTCTCCGGCCGGCGTCGCCTCCTCCCGTCCGTCCGGAGCAGTCGGCAGCCGACTACCGGGCCGGTGGGAGAAGTTGACTCAGAGCGTTGGACATCCCGTCCCGGGCCGCGCCCTTGCGACCCCAGAGCGTCAGACCGAACTGGAGGTTCGAGGACAGCGTCACCTGCACGGTCCCCGGCGCGACCTCGCGGATCCGTGCGGTGACCTTCTCGCCCGAGGCCAGCACCGTCCTCCCGGCGGTGAACACCAGGACGCCAGCCGCCCGATCCGCGGAGAGGTGCTGCATCCCCGTACGCCGTGCCGCCTCCTCGAGCGCCCCGATCGCCTCCCCGGTGCTCGCCAGGAAGCTCATCGATGTCTCGTCAGTTGCGCTCATCTCACCCCTCCATCACGCCGACGCCTTCCGCGGGTTCCGCAGAGACCGACTCGATGGCCGATGCTTCGGGCGCACGACGAGATTAGCGAGCCGACGGCGGGTAGCGGAACATGGCGCCGCATCGTCGAAACCGCGTCATCCAGCTCGTTGTGTGGGTGAGGGACCGTAGTGCATCGGTCCACCGAGGACGCATCCCGCTGCGTGGACGAGCGGGCGTCGCGCTCTGTGAGAGGAGTCCCCACATGACCAGACCATTTCGTTTCGGGGTCGTTGCCCCCGTGATGACTGACGTGTCCACCTGGCGGGACCGGGTGCGCCGCATCGCCGACAACGGCTATTCGACGCTGCTGATGCCCGACGTGCCGCAATGGCAGCCTGCGCCCGCCCCCACTCTCGCGGTTGCCGCGGCTCAGACAGACCTGCGCGTCGGCACGTGGGTGTATGCCTCCCCGCTGCGTCCGCCCTGGAGCACTGCGTGGGAGGCGCACTCGCTGTCGGTCCTCACTGAGGGCCGCTTCGAGATGGGCATCGGCACCGGCCGCCCAGGGATCGAGGACGAACTGCGCGAGCGCGGTCTGCCGGTGGCCCCACCGAGGGAGCGGCTGGCCCAGGTGCGTGAGACCGTGGCGGCGTTGCGAGATCTGGACGGTCCCGATGTCCACACGCCGGTCGTCATGGCCGTTCGTGGGCCGAAAGCCCAAGCGCTGGCCGTCGAAGTCGCCGACACGGTCACCTTCGCAATGCTGTCGAGCGACACACGTGCACACGTCGCGGCGCTCGCACGCGACCTCAGCGCCGTGCGGGACGTCGAGCTCGCACTCCATGTCCCGGTCATTGGCGACACCGTCGCGCCGTTCATGGCGTCCGCACGGGACACCGATCCGGCGGCGTTGCGGGAGGCGGACTCGCTGGCAATACTTCCCGTCGACCCAGGCGCCGCCGCCGAGGAGATCCAGCGGCGACGCGAGGAAATCGGCTACTCGTACTTCGTCTTTGGCGCCGACTTCGCCGGAGTGTTGGCCCCGGTGGTAGCCAGGCTGGCCGGCCAGTAGCCCGGGCCGCCCCTTGGGCCGTCAGCGGTGGTCCAGCACGGCCCCGACAGTGGCCGGGGGAGGGCAACCACTGCTGACCGCCTCGGGGCGCAGCTCGTAGTGCCAGGGCTCGTTGCCGTAGATCTGGCACAGTCCATGGCTGGCGCCGTGCTCGGACAACCACACCGTGGCGTCGTCGTACCCGATGTCGACGGCGGCCCCGGACACATGGGCGGACGTGTCCGCGGCGGCGACCCATCGGTCAGCTTCCGCTTCGGACCCGTACGCGGCGACTGCCTCGTCAAGAAGCTGGTTCTGGTACACCGGGGAACGCCATCCACTGTTGACGTAGAGCGCGATGCCGTCGTCAGCGGCATCCCTCGCCGCGTCGAGCAGGGCTCGGAGCAGACCAGGGTCGAGGTTGGCCACGCCGGGGAAGTGGTCATCGAAAGCCGTCGTGCCGTCGGGGAGGACACCATCGTCCTCGGTGACTGTCGATGACGACACCGACTGACAGGCGAGGGTCACGATGATCGCGACGACGACCATGCCGACAGCGGTGGACGTGAGAGCCCTGCGCCGCCTCGTTCGTGCACGTGGGCTTCGACTCATGCTGCCAGTCCAGGCGGCGTGGCGTTGTCAGCGCGTATGCGGTTTTCGGTATGCCGACGATATGGGCGGGCTCCTAGCATCGAGGGCATGCGCGTCTTGGTCGTCGAGGACGAGCCCTACCTGGCAGAGGCCATCCGCGATGGGCTGCGCTTGGCGGCGATCGCGGCCGACATCGCCGGTGACGGCCACACTGCGCTGGACCTGCTGCGCCTCAACGCCTACGACATCGCCGTCCTCGATCGCGACATTCCCGGGCCCTCGGGTGACGAGGTCGCCGCGAGCATCGTCGCCTCCGGTAGCGGAATGCCGATCCTCATGCTGACCGCTGCCGACCGGATCGACGAGAAGGCCACGGGATTCGAGCTGGGTGCCGACGACTACCTCACCAAGCCGTTCGACCTGCAAGAGCTCGTGCTGAGGCTGCGAGCACTCGACCGCAGGCGCGCGCACAACCGACCGCCGGTGTGGGAGATCGCAGGGCTGCGGCTCGATCCGTTTCGCCGCGAGGTCTACCGGGACGGTCGGTACGTCGCGCTGACCAGGAAGCAGTTCGCCGTGCTCGAGGTGCTGGTCGCCGCCGAAGGTGGTGTCGTCAGCGCCGAGGAGCTCTTGGAACGAGCCTGGGACGAGAACGCCGACCCGTTCACCAATGCCGTGCGCATCACCGTCTCGGCCCTGCGCAAGCGCCTCGGCGAACCCTGGGTCATCGCCACGGTCGCCGGTGTCGGCTATCGGATCGACACGGGACCGGACCCGAGACGAGTGGGGGGCGAACGTGGATAGGTCGCCCGGGCTGAGCGTTCGCCTCAAGCTCACCCTCAGCTATGCAGGTTTCCTCATGCTCGCGGGTGGCTTGCTCCTCGCCACCGTGTGGCTGTTCCTCCTTCGCTACGTCCCCGACCGCGCGCGCTTCGGACCGGGGCCCTTCGCCCCCACCCGATCCGACCTCCTGGATGCGTTCGCTCCGAGGGCCGGTCAGGCGCTGGCGTTCCTGCTCGTGCTCGGCCTCCTCGGAGGGTGGTTCCTGGCTGGACGGATGCTCGCTCCTCTGACCAGGATCACCGATGCCACCCGCATGGCTGCCAGCGGGTCGCTCTCCCACCGGATCCGGTTGGAGGGACGTCAGGACGAGTTCCGCGAGCTGGCCGACAGCTTCGACGCCATGCTCGCACGGCTCGAAGCACAGGTCGCCGAACAGCGCAGGTTCGCCGCCAACGCGTCCCACGAGCTGCGCACCCCGCTGGCGATCACGCAGACCCTTCTCGACGTCGCACGCAACGATCCGAACGGCGACACCGGCGAGCTCGTCAGGCGCCTCCTGACCGTCAACGCTCGAGCGATAGACCTCACGGAAGCACTGCTGTTGCTCAGCCGCACCGACCAGCGATCGTTCACCCGAGAACCGGTCGACCTGTCCCTCATCGCGGAAGAGGCCACCGAGGCCCTCCTTCCCCTAGCTGCGAAGCAGCGCGTCACCATCGATACCTCCGGGGACATCACTCCGACCGTGGGCTCACCCGCTCTCCTGCGGCAGTTGGCCACAAACCTCGTGCACAACGCGATCGTGCACAACCTGCCTCAGGACGGCCGGGTCTGGGTCACCACGAGCGTTCACCACAACACCGCCGTGCTCACGGTCGAGAACACCGGCGACCGGCTCACCCGGCAGCTGGTTTCGACGCTTGCCGAGCCGTTTCAACGCGGCACCAAACGCGTCCGCGCTGACCACGCCGGGGTCGGTCTCGGACTCGCGATCGTCAAGAGCATCACCCAAGCACACGATGGAGAACTCGCCATCGTCCCCCGCCCTGAGGGCGGGATCTGCGTCACGGTGCGGTTGCCCGCCGGGAGTCCGTGACCCGGACGGTGCCTTCCCGGCTGCCAGACGCGGCCGCGCCCCCTCCGGGTGGGCAGCAGCACGAAGACCCCGGCAGTCTGAAAGTTCATGCGCGGCGGATGTCGAGAACGCCTGGACGGCTCCGCTCCAAGGGTATGAGCAGCCGAAGAGGCCCTGACCACGACACCGAGTGAGGAGCGACCACCATGCAACCGAACGAGATCACCGCGATCCTCAACCGCCCGATCAGCCAGGAGCTCCTGGCTCGCGACCTGCTCCGCATGGCCTACGTCGCCAAGGACGGCACCCCCCGCAACATCCCGATCGCGTTCGTCTGGAACGGCTCGGAGATCGTCGTCTGCACCACGAAGAACGCCCCGAAGCTACCCTCGCTGCGGCACAACCCCGACGTGGCGCTGACGATCGACACCGAGGTGCATCCGCCGAAGATCCTCCTCATCCGTGGTCGAGCGGAGCTGGACGTCGTGGACGGCATTCCTGACGAGTACCTGCAGGCGAACGGCACCTACCAGATGACCCCCGAGCAGCGCGTCGAGTGGGAGGCCGAGGTCCGCTCCCTCTACGACGGCATGGTGCGGATCGTCATCACCCCGACCTGGGCCAAGCTGATCGACTTCGAGACCACCCTGCCCACGGCGGTCGAGGAGCTGGTCCGGAGGCGGGCCGAGCGTCAGCACACCTGACCCCCGGTGCACTCTCGTGGGGACGGTCACGCCTGCGTGCGCAGGTAGCGCCCGAAGTGCGGCACCGTGAACGCGATCTGCCCTCTTTCACCTGAGTAGATCAGGCCCTTCTTGATGAGGGCATCCCTTGCGGGAGAAAGGGATTGGGGCTTACGCCCCAAGATGTCAGCCACCGCTGAGGTGGCGACGGCGTCCATCTCGTTGACGATGCCGTATGCCGCTGAGCTCGCTCCCAGCCCGTCCTGGCCCGAGTCGACGGGCTGGGTGCCGGTCGACCGGATCAGGGCGGCATCGGCCATCGCCCGGAGGTACTCGCGCTCGGCGGGCGTGGCGCGCTCGAAACGTGACCCGAAGAAACCGACGGCCAGCTCCGACTCGGCTTCGGGCGCCGCGACCTGAATGTCCTCGGCCGAGATGGGGGACGTGGGGGCGACGTCCCACACGGCCTTGCCGTAGGCCTGGATGAAGTAGGGGTAGCCAGCGGTGACGGCGTACATCGCCTCGAGGGCCTCCGGAGCGAACGAACACCCCTCGTCGGCAGCCGGCCCGACCAGCGCCTGGTCGGCCGCCTCGCGAGGGAGTCGGTCGATGCGTTGGTAGCGAAACAGCCTCTCGGAGTAGGACTTCGATGCCGAAAGGACCGCCGGCAGATGGGGCAACCCAGCGCCGACGACGATGACGGGCAGGCCCGACTGCGAGATCTCGTGGCAGGAAGCGCAGAGCGCGGAGACGTCCTCCGGGTCGAGGTCCTGCATCTCGTCGATGAAGAAGGCCACTCCCTTGCCGACGTCGGCGGCGAGCCCACCGATGTCGGTGAAGAGCTCCACGAGGTCGATCTCGATGTCGCCGGAGTCCGCACGGCCGGGCACGGCGGGCACGTCGATGCCCGGCTGCCATCTGTCCCGCAGCTTGGCGCCCGGCGGGACGTCGCGCAGTGCGAACGACTTGATGATGCCGAGCACGTGGTCGACCTCGTCGCCTCGCGGGTGACCCAGCTCGCGGATGGCCTGGTGCGCCGCGGCCGCCAGCGGCCGTCGCAGCCGCTGCTCGGGCCTCGCCTCGAACTTTCCTGTGCCCCAGTCTGCCCGCACCGCTGAGGACCGCAGGGCGTTGAGCAGGACCGTCTTGCCGACACCGCGAAGACCGGTCAGGACGATCGACCGCTCCGACCGACCCCGCGAGACCCGCTCCAGGACGACGTCGAACGTCCGCAGCTGCTCGTCACGTCCGGCCAGCTCGGGTGGGCGCTGACCCGCACCCGGCGCGTACGGGTTGGTGATGGGGTCCACGATCGGAGGCTATACGCGCGTCTAGGGAAAACCTGAGACATTCGCATACGCGCCAATTCGTGTCGCTTGCACCCGACCACCCACGAAGCGCAGCAGCCCACGAAAGCGAGCCCAGCGGCATACGACATCGTCTTGGGCACGAAACGCCGTTCCGCACGGTCAGGGGTGGTCATGCGGAACGGCGCGAAGCAACAATAACGTGCTTTGTCAGCGCGACGTCAACGGATCTGGGAAACGTGCACGCTCGTGTCGGGTGAGGCTATGGCCGCCTGCTCCTGGACGAGGAGCATCTCCTCGCTTCCCGCGGCGTGAGTGCGCTCCAGGATCGTGTACGTCGTCGCCGCGGTGCGAGCCAGTCCAACGCTCGGGCCATCGGTCAGGTAGTGCGCGAGGAAGAGCGCCGAGACGACGTCGCCCCCGCCCTTGAACGTCGTCGGGAGAAGGGGAGTCGTCGCCACCCAGGCACCCTCGGAGGTCACGCAGGTCATCTGGATCGCGCCCTCGGGAGTGTCTCGGGTGAGCGTCGAGGTGACGAGGACGACCTCGGGCCCGCGGCTGCGCAGCTCGTCGGCGGCCTCGACCACGTCGTGCGCGGACGCGAGCGAGCGCCCGACGAGGAACTCGAGCTCGAACTGGTTGGGCGTGATGATGTCGGCCAGCGGCACCACCTCGTCGCGCAGGAACTCTGGGATCCCCGGGCGGACGAAGAAACCTCGCCCGACGTCGCCCATCACCGGATCACAGCAGTAGAGCGCGGACGGGTTGGCCGCCTTGACCCGGGTCACCGCGTCGAGGATGACCTCGCCCACGGCCTCGGCACCCTGGTAGCCCGAGAGGACCGCGTCGATGTGCGGGAAGGCGCCTCGTTCCTCGATGCCCCGGATGACGTCGGCGATCTCGCTCGGGGCGATGAGGGGGCCCCGACTCGAGCCGTAACCAGTGTGGTTGGAGAACGTCACCGTCAGCACCGGATAGACCTCGTGCCCCAGCCGCTGCAGCGGGAACACCGCCGCCGAGTTGCCGGCATGGCCGTAGGCGACGTGGGACTGGATCGACAGGATCTTCACCCCGAAACGATAGCGAGGGGCGCTCGGCACGGCGTTGACGTCGACTCGCCGGAGTCGCCGTCTCAGAAGTCGGCGTAGCGGGCGATCCTTCCGGCGAGGTCGGGATCGGCGCGGAGGGCTCGACCGTCGAGGGCGGTGACGAGCGCCGGCCCTCGGCCAGACGACACGAGCCACAGGCCGTCCGCGGTGTAGAGGTCCACGACGGGGACGAGCTCGTAGCGGGTCTGGACCCCGTCCGCTCGTGCTGCCTCGAAGATGGCCTCGACGGTGACCGACTCGAGAATCCCCGTCGCCCCGGTCGGCGTGCTGAGCAGGGCCCCGCCTCGTGCTACGAGGAGTCCCGAGGTCGGCCCGTCGAGGGCGTAGCCGTCGGTCGTCGTGAAGATCACGTCGTCCGCGCCCCGCCGCCTGGCCTCGCGGACCGCTGCAACGTTGGCGACGTAGGCGAGGGTCTTGACGCCCCCGAGCAGCCACGGAGCATCTGCGAAGGCGTCCGACGGATGGCCCTTGGTCAGGGTGACCGCGGTGATCGGCCGTGGGGCGCCCGGGGGGAGTGCCGGCCCGCGGTGGGAGATGGTGGCGAGGGCCGTGGGCCCCGGGCCTCTCCACTCGCGGCCACGCGTGAGGACGAGCTTGAGGACCGCCTCTCCTGGGGTCGACCACTCGTCCAGGGTCTCCTCGACCAGTTGCCGCCACTGCGCATGGGACGGGTTGTCGATGTCCATCGCCCGAGCGGAGCGGTCCAGCCGGTCGAGATGCTCTTCGAGGTCGACAGCCGTGGCTCGTCCGCTGTCGTCGGTGAAGACCCGGAGCGAGTCGAAGCAGCCGTCGCCCCGGGTCAGGCCGAGATCGTCCGCCGTGACGACGGGTTCGTCGGGGTCGACGACACCTCGGCCGAGGACGGCGACGGCGTGTGGCATCTCGGTCATGGCCAAAGGCTCCCACCCGGAGCCGTGCGGTCGCGAACTGCCTGTTCGAGTGTGGCTGGTGCACGTGTCAGGATGGCCGTCATGAGCATTCCGTCCGACCGCCAGAGCGAGGTGCCGGTCACCACCGTCGAGCACCTCGCCGACGACGCCGTCATCGTCGACATCCGGGAGCCGAACGAGTGGGCGGCAGGGCATGCCCCGAACGCCATCCACATCCCGCTCGGCGAGCTGCCCTCGCGCCTCGACGAGCTGCCCGACACCGACGACACCGTTGGGATCGTCTGCCGCAGCGGCGGCCGGTCCTCACGCGCGGTGGCGTGGTTGACGCAGCAGGGCTTCGATGTCGCCAACGTCGAGGGCGGCATGCGGGCGTGGCAGAGCGCCGGCAAGCCGCTCGAGGGAGAGCACGGGGACGCCTTCGTCCTCTGAGGGCCGCCAGCCGCGGGCGCGTGGCACTGGTGGCGTGGTCGTCGCCCGGGCACATCACATCCTGCTCCGCCACGCGGAGCAGGATGCGAGCGCGTTCCCGGTCTCGACGGTGCCGACAGCCCGGATCTGTTCACTCGAAAGGGACCGCCGAACCGTTCACCGAGGTCACTTGAGCAGCTTGGACATCCGGCGATCGGCGAGCGGCTTGCCACCGGTCTGGCAGGTGGCGCAGTACTGGAGGGACGTGTCGGCGAAGCTCACCTCGCGCACCACGTCGCCGCACTCGGGGCACGCCTCGCCAGTCCGTGCATGGACCCGCATCCCGGCGCGCTTGGCGTCCTTGAGCTCCTTCGCCGGCTTTCCCGAGGCGGCCTCCACGGCACTCGACAGCGTCTCCCGCAGCGCAGCGTAGAGCCGGTCGACGACGTCGGGCGCGAGGTTCCCCGCGATGGCGAAGGGGCTGACCTTCGCCACGTGCAGGATCTCGTCGCTGTAGGCATTGCCCACGCCCGCGATGACCTCCTGGTCGCGCAGCAGCCCCTTGATCTGCGTGCGGCGCCCGTCGAGCAGCTCCCGGAAGCGCTCGACCGTGAAGCCGACCGCCAGCGGGTCCGGCCCCAGCCTCGCGATCCCGGGCACCTCGCTCGGGTCCATGACGATGTAGGCGGCGAGCGACTTCTTGGTCCCCGCCTCCGTCAGGTCGAAACCCGAGCCGTCAGAGAGCCTGATCCGCAAGGCGATCGGCGACTTGCCCGGCCGTAGCACCGTCGTCGGCAGCTGGTCGCTCCAGCGCAGCCATCCGGCTCGCGCAAGGTGGAAGATCAGATGGGTCCCGTCGCAGTCGAGGTCGAGGAACTTGCCGTGCCGGTACACCCCGTCGATGGGCGCCCCCTCGAGCGCCTGCGGGGGCGGGTTGAAGGTCTTGAGGACACTGATCGAGGCGAGCTCGACCTTGGTCACGGCGAGACCGGCCGTCCGCTCGCCGAGGAAGTCGACGAGCGCCTGCACCTCGGGCAGCTCGGGCATGCGCCCATCCTGCCAAACGAACCCCGCCCGCTTCGTCGAGTGTGCAGTACGTGCCGATGTTTGCTGCACCCCGGACGGAGGGGTCACGGCGCGTACTGCACACTCGACGTCGGGGTCAGGGAGTGGGCGGGCGCGAGGGCTGCTGATCGGCCGCGATGGGCTCGCCGGTCATCCCGGCCTGCTCGAGCAGCCGCAACAGGCCGTGCCCGTCCGGGGCCAGGAGGGTCGGGACCGTCCGGCTGGCCCAGCCACGCTGCGGACCCTCCGCGCGACCGACCGGGTGCGAGAGAACCTGCTCGGCCGGCGAGAGCTGCCGGATGCAGATGGCCCTGACCTTGTCGGGACGCGCCTCGGCGAACTCGGCGTACAGCTGCGGGTCATGCTGTCCGTCGTCGCCGACGAGCAGCCACGAGATGTTCGGGAAGTCGCGAGCGAGACGGTGCAGCGAGCTGCGCTTGTGCTCCTGACCGCTGCGGAACCAGCCGGTGTTGGTCGCACCCCAGTCGGTCATGAGCAGCGGGCCCAGCGGGTAGCCGCTCTCGACGAGGAACCTCGTCAGGGTCGGGATGACGTTCCAGGCACCTGTCGACAGGTAGACGATGGGCGCACCCGGGTGGGCGGAGAGCAGCCGACGGTACATCGGCGCCATCCCCGACACCGCACGCCGCGTCTTGCCGCTGCGGACGAGGGTGTTCCACGCCGCGACCATCGGCCGCGGCAGCATGGTGGTGATGACGGTGTCGTCGATGTCGCTGACGATGCCGTAGGTGACGTCGTCGCCGACGATGTAGACATCGGCGGGCACCGGGTCGGTGCCCTGAGCCGCGACGACGACCTGGCGCCACCCCGGTTCGAGGCCGTGGTCGTGGGCCACCACGTCGATGTAGCCGCCCCGGTCGGACCGGCCGTAGACCTCGCGCTCGCCGATGGTGACGACCACGGGGACCCCGGCCGCCGGAGCGGTGACGAAGACTCGCCAGCCGCGGTTGTAGCGGCGGGGGGCAAGCGCGCCGGTCGCGTCCTGGCGCTCGGGTGGCCCAGCGTGGCCGCGGCGGCCGAGCACGATCCGGGCGAACACCCGGACGTAGCTGCCCGTGCCATAGCCGATGTGGGTGATGACCCGGTTCCCCCAGCCCCGCCCGCGAAGGACCCGCTCGATCTGCTCGTTGAAGGCGTCCTCGATGATGGCGGCCGCGTGCGGTCGGGACATGTCGCCAAACCTACTTCACGGCTCCGCCTCGCACGCGCCCCATTCCGGTCCACTCGATCACGGGTAGGTGTCGCGTCGTACGGTGGTGGGCATGCGCAGGGGACCCTCGACACACCGCTCGATCTCCGTCAGCTCGGCGGCCCTCGTCCTCGTCCTCACGACGACCCTGACGGCAGGCTGCTCGCTCTTCGAGTCCGACCCCGACCCGGCCGAAGCCGCGCGCTCGCTTGCGGCCGGGCTCGCCAAGGCCGACCTCTCCGGGCTCGCCCTCGCGGGGAGCACCCCGGAGCAGGCAACCGCGTTCGTCGCCAAGGCCTACGAGGACATGGGCGAGCTCCGTCCCGCCGTGACGGTCAAGAGCGTCGCTACCGACGAGCAGGGCACCGGGGCGACCGCGACGCTGCAGACGACCTGGGACGTCCCCCAGACGGACGAGGACTGGACCTACGCAACCGAGGTGAGCCTGGGCCGCGTCGACGACGTCTGGCAGGTCCGGTGGAGCCCCGCGCTCGTCGCCCCGGAACTGAGCGCCGACGAGACGCTCGACCTGGCGAAGAAGTGGCCGCAGCGGGCGGACATCGTCGACCGGTCCGGCAACAAGCTCATGACCGAACGGGAGGTCGCCTACGTCGGCATCGACAAGACGAAGGTCTCGGGCGGTGCCGCTACGCGTTCTGCCAGGCAGCTCGCCGAGATCGTCGGGATCGACAGCGCGGCGTTCGCGGACCGGGTCGCCGCGGCGGGCCCGAAAGCCTTCGTCGACGCGATCACACTGCGCGTCTCCGATCCGGCACTCGCCGACAACATCGACCGCATCGACGCGATCAAGGGTGCGCTACGGGTGCCCGCCATGCAGGTGCTGGGGCCGACCCGGACCTGGGCCGCGCCGATTCTCGGCCGCGTGTCCGAGGCGACGGCAGAGCAGATCGAGAAATCGGCGGGCGCGCTCGAGGTGGGCGACATGGTTGGCCAGAGCGGTCTCCAGCTCCGCTACGACGAGCGGCTCCGGGGGCGCGCCGGAATCGCGGTACACGCGGTCGAGCACGGCGCCGACGGCTCCGTCATCGACAAGCGGGAGCTCTTCGCCCAGCCCTCGGAGGAGGCCGAGCCGCTCCAGCTGACCCTGGACGAGCGTGCGCAGACCGCTGCCGAGGCGGCGCTCGCGGACCAGACGAAGCACCCGACCGCCCTCGTCGTCGTCAAGGCCTCGACGGGCGAGGTGCTCGCCGCCGCGGTCGGCCCCGGTGCCGAGGGTGCTCCGCTCGCCCTCGCCGGCAAGGAGGCGCCCGGCTCGACGTTCAAGATCGCCAGCGCACTGGCGCTGGTCCGCAAGGGTGCGACGGCAGGGACCACGCTGCCCTGCACCGACACTCTCACGGTCACCGGCCGCGGCTTCGGCAACTACAGCAAGTACCCGTCGTCGCAGCTCGGCGACATCTCGCTCGAGCGAGCCATGGCGCACTCGTGCAACACCGCCTTCATCAGCCAGCACGGCAAGGTCTCACAGGACGACCTCACCCGGGCAGCGGAGTCGCTGGGGATGGGCGAGGACCTCGACCTGCCGTTCACCGGCTTCCTCGGGTCCGTGCCGGCCACGGACGACGCCGTCGAGCACGCCGCGTCGTTCATCGGCCAGGGCCGGGTCGAGGCCTCGCCGCTGACCATGGCCCTCGTCGTCGCGTCGGTCATCAAGGGCGAGACCGTCCGGCCCCAGCTCATCGCCTCCAAGGAGCCGCTTCCAGCGCCCGCGACCCCGCTCCAGCGTGACGAGGCGGAGGTGCTGCGACAGACGCTGCGCGCCGTCGTCACGGAGGGGAGCGGCAGGGTGCTCCAGTCGGTCGGTGTCGATTACGCCAAGACCGGCACCGCCGAGTTCGGGACGACGAACCCACCCAAGACGCACGCCTGGATGGTCGCGGGCGTCGGCGACCTCGCCATCGCTGCCTACAACGAGGAGGGACCGAGCGGTTCGACGCATGCTGCGCCGTTCATCGTCGACTTCCTCAAGGCCTACGCCCCCGAATGACCCCGCCGACCAGACGAACGCGGACCGGGCACACGAGAAAATTCACCGTAGCGTTGCATTCCACACTGCGACTTGACGCGCGCGTGGCGCAGCGATGGCGCATAGTGGTCCACATGGGGAGGACGCGTCTTGCTGCCGCGATGTCGGCGCTGGTGGTGGCGCTCAGCGGCTGCGCGGCCGGCGCGCCCGCCAACAACGGCACACCGACTCCGATCGACTCACGGCTGCCCACCCAAACCTTCGCCGGAGGTGCCATCGGCGATGCGACCGACCCCATCATCGGTCCCGTCTTCCCCCTCACACTCCGTCGCACCGGGGGCGTCGCCGGCTACGACGACACCGTCATCCTCCAGGCCGACGGCACGGTGCTGGTGACCACTCGGTCGATCCACGGCCGCGAGTGCCAGCTGAGCGGAGCCCAGCAGAAGCACCTGCTGTCCCTGCTCAGCACGCTCCGGCTCGTCGATGCCACGGAGACCCCCACAGCGGGCGGTCTTGGGGGCACGGTTGGCGGGTCGGCTCCCGAGGGCGACGACGAGACGACCAACGACGCGATCGTCATCGACATCACCGACCACAAGCTGCGGCCGCTCGACCTGAGCGACCCATCGCTGGGGGAGGTGGCCGGCCTGGTCGGGTCCCTCGTGGCCGACGTGACGTTGTCCACCCCTGCCGCGACCGAGTGCACGACCCCGACCAGCACAGTCTCCAACTGACCGAAGGTGGCGCGCCGCCACCTTCGCGCCCCGGTCCCACCTGGCGGGAAGATCCGTCCGGACCTCGCCAGATCAGGACCCCGGTCCCCACCTGGCGGCAAGATCCGTCTCGACCCCGCCAGATCAGGACCCCCGGTCCCCACCTGGCGGGGAGCGTCACGACTCGTCCGCGCGGCGCCGAGCCGCCTCGAGCTCTTCGGGGGTGTCCACGTCGACCGCGACATCGGCCACGTCCGTGACCTCGATCCTCGGCACCTCACCCAGGAGGCGCCGCACGCTGACCCCCGCAGGACCACCCACCGCGACGAGCCGGTCGCGCAGCAGCTCGGCCGGCCAGGCACTGCAGAGCCAGTTCGGGCCCGAGGACGACCTCGTGACGGCAACCCGGTCGTCCAGTGCGGCCACCGCGGCCACCAGGTCCGCCAGGTGTTCACGCGTCAGGAGCGGGAGGTCGCCAGCGAGCACGACGACGACATCAGGGGCGCTGGGAGCGAGCTCAGCGGCATACGGCCCAGTGGTGAGGGCGGCCCAGCCGGCGGCGATCCCGGCGACGGGGCCCCCGCCCGGCGGCTCCTCCGAGAGGACGCGTATCCCCGGGGGCACTCCCTCGGCGCGGCCCACCACGACGACCGGCCAGCCGGCGACGGCGCCGAGCACCCGCTCGATGATGGGTCGCCCGCCCACGACGAGGGCCGGCTTGTGCCGACCCATCCGCGACGAGGCCCCGCCGGTCAGGACGATCGCAGCGGCTCGGGGCGAGGATGGCGGCACGCTCGGAGTCTGGCACGCTAGACGTATGGGTCGTGTCACGCAGCGGACCAGGGTCACCGTCGTCGACGTGTCGGCCGACGGCGCGGGGGTCCGGACGCGCGCCGACACCGTCACCGTCGAGGAGCCGCTCGAATTGCGCGTCAACGGCACCCCGCTCACCGTGACGATGCGGACCCCGGGCAGCGACATCGAGCTCGTGCACGGCTTCCTCCTGTCCGAAGGCATCATCCGCGACGTCTCGGACGTGACGCTGGCGCGCTACTGCGAGGGCGCCGTCGTCTCGGGGCAGAGCGGCTTCGAGGAGAACACGTACAACGTCATCGACGTGACGCTCGCGCCCGGCGTCGCGCCCCCGTCGGACGAGATGGCGCGCAACTTCTTCACGTCGTCGTCGTGTGGGGTGTGCGGCAAGGCCTCGATCGAGCAGCTGCGGGCCCGGACCAGCTGGCCGGTGCGGGACGACGCGACGCAGTGGCCGGCCGCGCTCATCGCGGCGTTGCCGGACAAGCTGCGCACCGAGCAGCGCTCGTTCGAGAGGACCGGGGGTTTGCACGCGGCGGGCCTCTACGGGCCGGGCGGTGAGGTGCTCGTGGTGCGCGAGGACGTCGGCCGCCACAACGCGGTCGACAAGGTGCTCGGCTGGGCGCTCCTGGCGGGGCGGCTGCCGGCAGCGGGCTGTGTGTTGATGGTGTCGGGGCGCGCCTCGTTCGAGCTGACCCAGAAGGCGCTGATGGCCGGAGTGCCCTGTCTCGCCGCGGTGTCCGCGCCCTCGTCCCTCGCCGTGGAGACGGCAGCCGATGCGGGGATGACGCTCGTGGGATTCGTCCGGGGCACGAGGCTCAATGTCTACTCACGGCCTGACCGCGTGCTGACCGCCTGACTACTCTCGGCGCATGGGCATCTTCGCGATCCACTACACCTACCCGGCGGACATGACCGAGGCGTTCAAGATCCGCGCCGAGCACCGCGACTGGCTGACGGGGCTGCCCGGACTGCGCGTCGCGGGGATGTACCACGAGGGCCACGACGAGTTCTCGGAGGGGGAGGAGACCGTCGAGGAGCCACCGAACGGCGCCCTCATCGTCGTCGAGGCGGACTCCCTCGACGACGTGGTCGAGGCGTTCGACGAGGACCCGTACTGGCTGGGCGGCCACGTGCTGCGCCGGGTCGTGCGCGAGTGGAACCCTCCGCTCGGCCCGTGGGTGGCCGACGCGAGCCAGGGCAACGCCTGAGTCAGAGCGGGTGGACCACGACGACGTCGCCGTCGACGAGCTGGTCGACCGCTTCGGGCACCTCGATGAGCGCGTTGGCCCGCGCGAGGCCGCACAGCTGACGACCGTCCGTGACGGTGACCGTACCGTCGTCCGCGAGCACAGCAGAGAGGAACTGCACCTTCCCTGCCCGGGTGTGCCGGCTTCTTCCGGTGTATGCCGCTGAGCTCGCTCCCCGGGTCGGCGCGCCGTGCCGCTCGTCCAAGGCCGGTCGCACGAGCATCGCGAAGGACACGAAGGCGCCGACCGGTGTCCCGGGCAGGCAGACGACCGGCGTGTCGCCCCACCGGCCCAGGCCCTGCGGCCCACCCGGCTGCATGGCGAGGTGGACGAAGCTGAACGACTCGCGCGGCTCACAGACCTGGCGGACCACTTCGTACGCGCCCGCGCTGACGCCGCCGGTGGTGATGATGAGGTCGACGTCCGGTGCCGCGGCAAGCTGGTCGAGCATGGTGCGGAGCAGGTCCGGGTCGTCGGTGCACGTCTCGACGTGTGTCGAGACGCAGCCGGCGGCCGTGGCGAGCGCCGCGACCATGTCGGAGTTGGACTCGTGGATCCCGCCGCGTCCGGGGTCCTCGCCGGGAACGGTGAGCTCGGCGCCCGTCGCGACGACCGCCACCCGGGTCGGCACGTGGACGGTGGCGTCGATGCAGCCGGCAGAGCGGGCAAGGGCGATGAGGGCGGGTGAGAGCAGATCGCCCGCGTGTGCGACCGGCATCCCCGCTGCGATGTCCTCGGCGCGGTGCCTGACGTGCCGGTCGGGCTCGACCGATGTGGTGAAGGTGATGGTCTGCGGGGCGGGGCCGGTGCGTGCGGCGTCGGTCTGCTCGACGGGCACGACCCCCACGGTGCCGGCGGGCAGACGGGCGCCCGTCATGACCCTCGCGGCCTGGCCCGGCTCGAGCTCGAAGCGCGCCGGGTCACCCGCCGCGACGTCCCCGACGACCGGGAAGGTGAGCTGGCCGGGACGGGCGGGAGCGGCCGCGTAGCCATCCATGGCCGAGCTGTCGAAGCGGGGCAGGTCGTCAACCGCGAGGAGTGGCGCGGCGAGGCGCCGGTGGTGGGCGTGCCGATCCACGGGAATCTTCTCGGTGGCCGCCTGACCGATGACCGCACTGAGGGCGATGCGGTGCTCGGCGACGGGCGGATGGGTCACGGAGCCAGTCTGGCGCACGCCGATCCGGCCGATGACTCGCCTGCCCCGGCGCGGCGTAAGGGCACTCGTGATGGGCGCATCGCATCCTGCTCCGCGCAGCGGAGCAGGATGCGATGCCTCGTCCCGTCATCTGAGCCGGCTGGGTGGGCCGGCCGCGCTGGGAGCGCGCTCAGCGGCATACGGCATCAATGGGTGTGGCCGCGGGTGTCCCCGCTCAGGAGGCCCCTCGTCCGTCGAGGTGGAGAAGGCAGGCATCGGGCTCGGCGAAGGCCTCGAGGTCCACTCCCTCGGGGTCGCCGCCGGCTGCCTCGATGACGCCTTCGACCAGCCCGAGGTGGACGCGGCAGACGACCTCGGGGTGACGGCGGGCCACGTCGAGCATCGGGCACTGACGCAGGCGAACCACCGGGGGGCGCTCCTCGGGGTCGAAGCCGAGGGTGTCGAGCACCTCGACGACGGTCCGCTCCGGGTCCGGCTCGCCGTCCTTGTCCGCGGCGCGCGAACCGACGAGGCCGCGACCCCAGCCACGGCCCAGGCGGGCCATGTCACCTGCCACGTCGCCACCTTGCGCGGCAGCGTGCTCAGCGAGCACTGTTGCAAGAGAGGCGTACTCACCCACCGAGGAGGCGCCGACGCCGGGCCGCACCGCATAGCCCCAGCCGGGGCGGCCCCGTCCGTTCGGGGTGAGGCGGGACCGCAGGGCCAGACCCGCATCGACGAGGCCGTCGAGATGCTCGCGGGCCGTGTTGACGTGGAGCCCGAGCGCCTGTGCGACGGCGGCGATCGACCGCGGCTCCTCGTCGAGCGCATCGAGGACTCGTCGACGCTGCGCCGACAGCGAGGCCACCGCATCGGCCATGCCGGTGCGAGACGGCCGCGGGCCCCAGCCCTCGTTCTTTTCCACGATCATCACCGTCTAAAATGTAGTTCGAGGTCGGCCCCATCGGCAAACCTCGGGCCATCCGGCCCGTCGAACCAGCCCAGTGAAAGTCCCTACCTTGAGGAGTATCCCGTGACCGAACTGTCCCTGACGGAGAAGACCCAGCACGCGTGTGGCTGCGGCTGCAGCGACGAGGGTGTGCCGACTCTCGATGTCACGGTCGTCCCCCATGCGATCCGCCACGCGACGGTCTTCGGGGCCTTCAGCGCGATCCCCGCTGGTGGCGCCATGGACCTCGTCGCGCCGCACAACCCGCTGCCCCTCCTCGCACAGCTGCAGCAGCAGTTCGGCGACATCGGCATCGAGTACCTTGTGGAGGGGCCGGAGGCCTGGACCCTGCGTCTCACCCGCCCGGCCTGAGCTGACCCCGATACCGACCCGGAACCAACACACGACGCGACGGAGGGTCCTGGCGATGTGCAGCTACTGCGGATGCCGGTCGATCTCGCTGGTCGGGCGGTTCATGGACGAGCACGAGGACATCGTCAACGCCGCCGGGATCCTCCACCGCGCCGCAGACGGGACCGATGCGCACGGCGTGCGCGAGTCGCTCGAGGAGACCGTCGCGCTGCTCCATCCGCACACGACCGCCGAGGAGCAGGGCATGTTCGCCGTGCTCCGTCGCAACCCCGACTTCACCGACCACGTGGACATCCTGTGCGCGGAGCACGCTGCGCTCGACGTGATGGCGGAGCGGATCCGGTCGGGTGAGACGGGGTTGATCGACCGCTTCGTCAGTGAGCTGCGCGACCACATCAACAAGGAGGAGAACGGCCTGTTCCCCGCCGCGGCCATCGAGATGGACGGCCCCGACTGGGAGGAGGCCATCACGCTCACACCCGGCGGGGTCGCCCATCCCCACGGCGGCCCCGACCACGCACACGCGGCTGACCACCCGCACGACCCTGACCACGCCTACGGCGCGGACCATGACCACCCGGCCCACACCAACTGACGTCCGGCTGACCCGGAGCGAGCGGCTCGACCGGCTGCCCTTCAACGCGCAGCACCGGCGACTGCTGGTCGGGTCGGGCATCGGCTGGGCGCTCGACGCGATGGACGTCGGGCTCATCTCGTTCGTCATGGCGGCGCTCGCGCAGCAGTGGGCGATGACGCCCACCCAGCTCTCGTGGATCGGCTCCATCGGCTTCGTCGGCATGGCGATCGGCGCCTCTCTCGGCGGCCTGCTCGCCGACCGGATCGGCCGCCGCAACGTCTTCGCAGCGACGCTGCTCATCTACGGCCTGGCGACGGGTGCCGCCGGGCTGTCGACCGGGCTGGCCATGCTCATCGCGCTGCGCTTCGTGGTCGGCCTCGGCCTCGGTGCCGAGCTGCCCGTGGCGTCCACGCTCGTCAGTGAGTACGCACCGACACGCATCCGCGGCCGGGTCGTGGTCCTCCTCGAGGCCTTCTGGGCGGTCGGCTGGGTGCTGGCCGCGCTCATCGGCTACTTCGTCGTGCCGGCCTCGGACGACGGCTGGCGGTGGGCCCTGTTCATCGGGATCGTGCCGGCCGCCTACGCGTTCTATGTGCGAGCCAAGCTGCCCGAGTCAGTCCGCTTCCTCGAGAACAAGGGGCGATCTGCCGAGGCGGAGGAGGCGGTGCGCGCCTTCGAGTCCGCCTCGGGCATCGCGCCGGTCGAGTCACCCGCTGCTGCTCCCGCGCCCGCGGCGCGATGGTCGGAGCTCTGGTCGGGTGGCCTGCGCGGGCGGACCGTGGCGCTGTGGGCCGCGTGGTTCGGCGTCAACTTCTCCTACTACGGGGCGTTCATCTGGATCCCGAGCCTGCTCGTCAGCCAGGGCTTCTCGCTGACCAGGTCATTCGGGTTCACGCTCATCATCACCTTGGCGCAGCTGCCCGGCTACGCAGCCGCGGCGTTCCTCATCGAGGCCTGGGGACGCCGCGCCACGCTCGCCACGTTCCTCGCCGGCTCCGCCATCTCGGCGTACGCCTTCGGGCAGGCCGGTAGCGAGGCCGCGATCATCGCCGCCGGCTGCGCGCTCTCCTTCTTCAACCTCGGTGCCTGGGGTGCGCTCTACGCCGTCACGCCGGAGGTCTATCCCACATCGTTGCGCGGCACTGGGTCGGGCTCGGCGGCCGCCTTCGGACGAATCGCCTCCATTCTTGCGCCGCTGTCGGTCCCGTGGCTGCTCGACCTGGGCGGCACCGGACTCGTGTTCACCGTCTTCGGCGTCTCGTTCGCGCTCGCCGCAGTGGCGGCCCTCGCGCTTCCCGAGTGGAGGGGACGGGCCCTCGCCCCCTGACGGGGTCGGACGAATGTCCGTTCGAGGTAATCGGGTCGAGGTAAGGATCGACGACCAGGAGTCGACGGATACCTCCAATCGATACGTTGACAGCCCACCCATAGGGTGGTCGCGGAGGCGCAGCCCGGAGCGAGGCATCCCAGGGGGGACCAATGACGAGTTCGCAGGACGTTGTGACCGGATCGAACACCGGCGATGTGCTGGTCGCGGAGGCGTTGGTGCGCCGGTTCGGGGACCTGACCGCGGTCGACGGGGTCTCCTTCCGGATCGAACGAGGCGAGACCTACGGCCTGCTCGGTCCCAACGGCGCCGGCAAGACGACGACGATCAACATGGTCGCCGGTCTGATCGCTGCTGACGAGGGCACCGTCACCGTTGCCGGGGAGCGGATGAACCCGTCCTCGGTGGCCCCGAAGCGGCACATCGGCCTCGTGCCTCAGGACCTCGCCATCTATCCCGAGCTCACCGCGCGCGAGAACCTCACGCTCTTCGGCCGACTCCAGGGGATGACCGGCCCGGAGCTGCGCAAGCGCGTGGACGAAGTCATCGAGCTCATCGGCCTCACCGAGCGTGCCAAGGACCTGACCAAGGAGTTCTCCGGCGGGATGAAGCGCCGGCTCAACATCGGCATCGGCCTGCTCCACCAGCCGACGCTGCTCATCCTCGACGAGCCGACCGTGGGCGTGGATCCACAGTCGCGCAACCAGATCCTCGAGTCGGTGGAGCGGCTCTCCGTCGAGGGCATGGCCGTCCTCTACACGACTCACTACATGGAGGAGGCCGAGCGGCTCTGCGACCGGGTCGGCATCATCGACTCGGGCAAGCTCCAGGCCGAGGGGACCCAGGACGAGCTGATTCGGCTCACCGAGGGTGCCGAC
The DNA here is from genome assembly GCF_035280925.1 of Intrasporangium sp. Lineage (GTDB taxonomy): Bacteria > Actinomycetota > Actinomycetes > Actinomycetales > Dermatophilaceae > Intrasporangium. The sequence continues at coordinate 101,720 of NZ_DATEEY010000029.1, forward strand.
CACATCCGGCTCGCCGGCAGCGGTGACACCAGCGCCGCGGCGGACGCCCTACGGGCGTTGTCCTCCGTGCAGCAGGTCGTCGTGGACCGTCACTCGCTCCAGCTGACCGTGACCGATGCACCGGCTGCCGTTGCCCAGATCGTGACGAGCGCGACTGGTGCCGGGATGGGCCTCGCCGACGTGGAGATCACCAGGCCGGACCTCGAGTCCGTCTTTCTCCATCTCACCGGCAAGGCCCTGCGGGACTGAGGGGGACCCGTGCGAGAGCTGTGGACCATGACGCAGTACGACCTGCGTCAGCGCATCCGTGACAAGTCCGTCATCATCTTCGGGATCATCGTGCCCCTCGCGCTGATGTTCGTCCTCGATCTCGTCCTCGGCGACCTGACCGATCCGGAGCTCCAGCCGACGACCGTGGCGGCCTCCGTGCCCGCGGACGACCAGCTCGCGGCAGCGCTCGTCGACGTCGTCCGGTCGCTCGATGGGGTCGAGGGCCTTGACATCACGGTGCAGGATGCCGCAGCCGACGAGGTGCACGACCTCACCCGGGACGGTCGCGTGCAGATCGGTCTCATCGTGCCGGAAGGTTTCGGCACCGCGCTGCAGCAGGGCCAGGCCACGGAGGTCACCGTGGTGTCCGGTGAGGGCTCGGGCATCGAGCAGTCCATCGTCACCTCTGCCGTCGAGTCGACGGTCAACCGCTTCTCGGCCGGGGCGCTCGCAGCAGCGGCGGGAGCCCAGTCCGGCCTCGGACCAGCGGATCTCGCGGCCATCGGGCAGGAGGTCGCCACGGTCGAGTCGACGGTCACGCTGGCCCAGGGCACCGCCTCAGACCAGCAGCTCTCACCCACCGGAGCGCTCGTCGCGGGCCAGGCTGGGCTGTTCCTCCTCTTCACCGTCGGCTTCGGCGTCACCGCCCTGGTCGCCGAGCGGGAGCAGGGCACGCTGGCCCGGCTCAAGTCCATGCCGATGCCGTCGTGGACCATCGTCACGGCCAAGGCTCTCGTCAGCTTCATCCTCGGGGTCGTCGCGACGGCCATCCTGCTGACCTTGGGTGGCCGGCTGTTCAACGTCAGCTTCGGCTCCCCTGTTGCGGTTGCCGTCCTCATCGTCGCGGCGGTGGTCGCCGCGACGTCTCTGATGTTCGTCATCGTCCGGGTGGCCCGAACGGCCGAGCAGGCCAACATCGCCCAGTCGATCATTGCCCTGGTCCTCGGCATCGCCGGTGGCGCGTTCTTCACGATCACGGCGAGCGGCTGGGTCGGCACGCTGATGGACCTCAACCCGGTGTCGGCTTTCATCCGCGGGCTCGGCATCACCTCGGGCGGCGGCGGTCTGGGCGACATCGGCCCTCCGTTGCTCACGCTGCTCGGCTTCACGGCCGTCGTGCTCGTCATCGCCCGGCTGATCCCCGATCGGGGGGCCGCCCAGTGAGGGCCGTGCTCACCATCACCGGCGCGGAGCTGCGTCGCTTCCTGCGCGACCGGTCCAACATCTTCTTCGTCTTCATCTTCCCCTTGCTGCTGGTCGTCGTGATCGGCTCCCAGTTCGGCAGCTCTGCCACCACCGGGCGGGTCAGCATCGCCGGGGAGGACGGGCCGCTCCGTCAGGCCATCGTCACCGAGCTGGAGGCCAGCCAGTCGGCCGTGGCCTTCGGCGACTGGGACGACATCGTCGAGGAGGTCTCGCGGGGGCGCACGACGGTCGGCCTGCGCTTCCCCGACGGCTCCAACGCGGCCTTCACGGCTGGCCAACCGGTCGAGCTCGAGATGCTCCCGAGCTCCCAGTCGGCGTCCATCGCCGTGCAGCAGATCATCCGAGCAGCGGTCGACAAGGTCGAGCTCGACCGGGCGCAGGTCACGGCGCTCGTGACGCGCGGTGTGACCGCACCGGCGGCCCAGAGTGCAATCGAAACGGCCCGAACGCAGGTCACCGCGCCGACGGTCCAGGTCGAGGACGTCGACGAGCTGGCCCAGGAGTTCTCCGGTCTGGGGCAGTTCGACCTCGGCGCGTCGTCGATGGTGCTGCTCTTCACCTTCCTCTCGTCGCTCGCCGGATCGGCGACCCTCATCCAGGCGCGCCGTCAGGGCGTCATCGCGCGCGCGTTGGCGGCGCCAGTCTCGAACACGCAGGTCCTGCTCGGCCAGGCGGGCGGTCGTTTCACCATCGCCCTCTTCCAGGCGCTCTACATCGCCGTGGCGACCGCCCTGCTCTTCGGGGTCGACTGGGGCAACCTGTGGCTGACGGCACTGGTCCTCGTGGCCTTCTCGGCCGTGTCGGCGGGGGCGGCGATGGTGCTCGGCTCGCTCATCGACAACGAGGGCGCCGCCTCCGGAGTCGGCGTCGGCCTCGGCCTGGTCATGGCGGGTCTCGGTGGCGGGATGGTCCCCCTCGAGCTGTTCAGCGACACGCTGCGCACCGTGTCGAAGCTGACTCCGCACGCGTGGGCCTACGAGGCCTTCGCCGAGATCCAGCGACACAACGGGACGTTGGTGGACATCCTCCCGCAGCTCGCCGCCCTCACCGTCATGGCCGTCGTCGCCCTGGTCGTTGGCGCATGGCTGCTGCGCCGCAGCCTTGCCCGCGCCATGTGATGGTGCCCTTGGGCACGGGGCCAGCTCAGCGGCATACCCCATCCGCTGACTCAATCGAGTGAACAGCTTTCGGGTCCCAAAACCCGTTCACTCGATTGAATGAGGGCGTATGCCGCTGAGCCGGCTTCCGTGCGGAAGCCGGCTCAGCGCTGGGTGACCGTGTCGTCGGGTCAGGCCCGGGGCAGGCGGTGGTGGACGTCCTCGCTCATCCGCACGATCGAGAGGTAGAACTCCAGAGTCATGCGGATGACGGCGAGGTAGATGATGAACAGCACAGGTCCGAGGATGAGGACTGCGAGTCCCGTGCCTGCGCCTCGCGCGAAGCCGACGAAGACCCAGAAGAGCCAGACGACCCCGAGTGCGATCGTCGCAAGCAGGTAGACGAAGCGGACCAGCTTCGGCGTGACGAAGTGGGTGAACGTGAAATCGAAGAGCGCCGGCAGAAAGCCCGTCGTGTCGCGGGCCACACCCAGAGCACCGTCCATCGGCGAGCCCTCCTGCTGTCGTGTCGCGGACCGTGTCGGTTCGGGCGACGGCGAGGACGGGATGGGTGTGGTGGGGTCCGCGGGCTGGCCGTACGACGGTTGGGACCCCTCTCGGTCGAACGAACCCTGCCCGTGCTGATCACTCATGCTGATTCCCTCCATTGGGACTCAATCGAATTCGAGTACTGACAGTCGACGAGCCTAGGGGCTCAGCGCCGCGTCCAGTCGCTACAGCCGCTCGATTCGAAGAACTGGGCCCAGTAGCACCGGACGACGGTCGGCCCATCGTCGCCCTGATCGAGCTGTGACTGCCGCGCCCGTGGACAAACGCAGCACCCAGCAGACCGCAGCGTCCTGATGAAGCCGGTCGGCTCTCGAATCACGACGCTGGGTCAGCCTTGCGCTGGAACCAAGCTCAGCGGCATACCTCTTGTGCCGGAACAAGCTCAGAGCCGGCCCTGGATGCCGGCGGTTCGGATGGCGCAGCGCGCACGAACCGATTGGTTGTGACGGCACCAGCCTTGGAGCGGTCGAGCGTTGCGAGATGTGGCCTTCGGCTGGTGCATTTCCACGGAAATGGGTAGGAATGTCACGTCCGGCCCGGCCGCCGGGCGCAACACGTGCGGGCGGCCGTGGCGACCGGTGCCATCGGGGGTGCCGAGAGGCGCCGATACGAGTAAGGGGAAGAACTGTCATGACGACAACCATTGGCATGCGTCGGCGGACTGTCTCGCTCATCACTGCTGCAGCGTTTGCGGGATCAGGGGCCTTCGTGCTCGCGACCGGACCGGCGGCCAGCGCGACTCCGGGCGACCCACACAAGGTCTGGGTCTGCAAGTACGTCCAGAAGCCCGGTGAGAACGAGGTCCTCAAGCCCGGCAAGAACCCGATCTTTGTCGACTGGGCTTCGATCACCGGCAAGCCGGACGCGCCGACCGTGGGCGCGACGTTCTCTGACGGCCAGTTCCTGTCCGTCGTTGTCCAGGTCGGTGGCGACAATCCTGGCCCCGAGGCGTGCGAGCCGGAGACCCCGCCGACCACCACGACGACGCAGCCGCCGACGGAAACGACGCCACCGACGGAGACCACGAAGCCGCCGACCACGACAACAACTACGGCAACGACCACGACGACGCAGCCGCCGACGGAGACCACGAAGCCGCCGACGGAGACGACGCCCCCGATGGAGACCACGAAGCCGGAGCCGACCAAGACCGAGCCGACCAAGACCTCGACCCCGCCGGCTCCGACGCAGCCCGGTGGCGGTGGCGGGGTCACGCCTGGTGTCGGCGCCCCCGACACCGGTGGCGAGGGTGAGTTCAGCCCCGTCAACGGCCTCATCGGCTCGGGTCTGCTCCTGGCCGCCGCCGGCCTGCTCGGGGCGGAGACGCTACGTCGCCGTCGCGAGTCCACAGAGTCCTGAGTAGGGCTGCTCTGACCTCAACCTGAGATAATGCGAATCGGCCGCCGGCCCGTGCCGGCGGCCGATTCGTTGCAGCATCGAACCTGAATGACACCCGTGTCCCCCAAGCGCCGCACTCTCGTCTCCTACGCACTGGTGGTCGCCCTCGTGGCGGTTGCCGTCTGGTTCATGGTGTCCAGACCCGTGCCGACCCAGCCGGTCGCCGCGCCGCCAGCGCCGACGGCACCGACGAAACCGACGAAACCGACGACTCCGACGACACGGAAGGCACCGACGGCACCGACGACTCCGACGGCACCGACGACACCGACGGCCAAGACCGGTCAGGCCACAGCGGGCAGGACCACAGCGGCCAGACCAGCCCAGCCCACGCCACGAGCCGACGGAACCTGCCTCGCCGGCGAGCCGACCCGGCTCGTCATTCCCTCGCTCGGCGTCGACGCACCGTTCGAGGAGATCGGCCTGGACCAGGAGGCCCCGCCCGACCACGAGGGCCGCCAGCCGCTCGGCAATCCCAAGGACCGCACCAAGGCCGGGTGGTACGAAGACGGCCCGCGTCCCGGCGAGGGCCGCGGCACGGTGCTGACCAATGGCCACACCTACCGGAACAACTCCGCCATCTTCCGGGAGGACTTCTCGTCGCGCATCGACACCGGCCAGCTGATCCACCTCGAGCAGGACAACGGCTCAACCTGTTCCTACCGGATCCAGCGCGTCTGGCGCGAGGTCGACGCCGCCGACGACTACCCCCGCATCGTCCAGTCCGAGCACCTCTACGACTTCGAGGGCCCGGAGCGGCTATTCCTCGCAACGTGCGGGGGCAGCTGGAACTCCGCCGCTCAGGACTACGACCAGATCAGCATGCTCATCGCCACTCCAGTCGGCCGCGACTGACGGCATAGGCTCGGTCCATGCCGCAGGTCAGCGCCGACACCTACGTGGCCGTGCCCCCGGACGCGGCACGCACGCTCGCCGACTCCCTGCCCGCACCGCGGTTGCGCGTGCCACCGCATGTCCGCAATCTCCACTCCTCATGGCGCTTTCGCGCTGAGGGTGACGGCACACGCGCCATCCACGTCATCTCGTATGCCGCTGGGCTCGGTCTTCTTGCAACGCTCGCTCACGAGCCCACTCAGTGGGTGCTCCGACGGCAGGCGGCTGGCTGCGTGGAACGTCTGGCAGAGGCAGCGCATTCGCGAAGAAAGGCTGGTTCCGCGTGATGGAGGCGCCACGCTGGATCGACGCAACGGAGGTCCGTCGAGCCGTGCCCCCGGATCGCGCCCGCCGGCTGGTCCGACAGGTCCTCGCCGACGGGTTCGACCCGGCCGACGACCCGGCTCGACTCTCACCCGTCGTGCCGGGAGGGCAGCTGCTCATCATGCCCTCGTCGACGCCCCGCGCCAGCGGGGTCAAGGTGCTGTCGGTGGCACCCGACAACCCCGACCGAGGCCTCGAGCGGATCCAGGCGCTCTACGTGCTGTTCGACCCCGACACCCTCGCGCCGTCCGTCATCCTGGACGGCACGGCCATCACCGCGCTCCGCACGCCCGCCGTCTCCGCGGTGGCCATCGACGTTCTCGCTCCGGCTGACATATCGTCCGTGGTGGTCTTCGGCAGCGGTCGCCAGGCCGTGGGTCACGTCGAGGCGATCCTCGAGATCCGCCGGCCGGAGCAGGTGACGATCGTCGGGCGCGGACTGGAACGGGCCAGAGCGGCGGCCCAGCAGGTGTCCGCGCTCGGCGTGGCGGCAAGCGCCCTTCCCGCGGATGACGCCCACGTGGCGGAGGTGGTTGCCGACTCCGCCGTCGTCATCACGGCGACCTCCTCGGCGAGCCCGGTCCTCGACGGTGAGTGGGTCGCCGACGGAGGGTGTGTCGTCGCGATCGGCTCCCACGAACCAGATCGGCGCGAGCTCGACTCACGGCTGGTCGGACGCTCACTCGTCGTCGTCGAGGACGTCGCCACCGCCCTGCGTGAGGCTGGCGATGTCGTCATGGCGATCAGTGAGGGAACCATGGCCGCGGAGTCCCTGCATCCCATGACGCACCTCGTCACCGGGCAGGTGACCCGCGCGACCGACCGGCCGAACGTCTTCAAGAGCGTCGGCATGTCCTGGGAGGACCTCGTCATCGCCGCCGGCGCGGCTCATCCCTGACCGAGTCCTCTGCGACGGCGCGTACTGCACACTCGACGAAGGTGGGTGTCCCCCTCCCGGTCGAGTGTGCAGTTCGCGCTGTCACCTTCTGCACACTCGACGAGGTGGGTGTCCCCCTCCCGGTCGAGTGTGCAGTTCGCGCTGCCATCTTCTGCACACTCGACGAGTTGGGTGTTCCCCGTCCACGTCGAGTGTGCAGTTCGCGCCGTCAGCTTCTGCACCCTCGACGAGGTGTGGGCTGGGTCAGGAGGACCTCCCTCTGCCGATGAGCCAGCCGATGACGACGCCGACCACGGCGGCGACGGCGTAGCCGGCGTACCGCTGGACCAGCACCGGCAGGACTGCCGAGCCGAGGTCGAGGGCGTCCTCCTCACGGGCGACAGTCGGCGACGGGCGCCGCCGGGCGGCCGCCGCAGCCGCGGCAGCCTCCGCCTTGGAACGGTCGACCCTGTCGGCGAGCGACAGCGGAGTACCCGTCTCGTGGACCGCCTGGGGCACCGCTTCGGTCACGATCTCGGGGTGGCGGGCTGCCTCGGCGGCGTCCTGGACCGTGGCCTCTGGCAGCGGGGCACCGGGCGGCTCGGCAGCCCCGGCACCGGAGAGCTGCTGCTCGATGCAGGCGATGAACTGCCCGAGCAGCTTGTCGGAGACATCCTGCATGACACCACGGCCGAACTGCGCGGGCTTGCCCGTCACGGCGAGATCGGTGACGACGTCCGCTCGGGCGCCGGTTCCGTCCGGCGAGAGCTGGATCGTCACCGTCGCGCCGGCGGTGCCGTTGCCCCGCTTGTCCTTGCCCTTGGCCTCGATCACCGCCCGGTGGCCCTGGTCGTCCTTGGCGACGAATGACCCGGACCCGGTGTAGAGGAGCGAGATCGGGCCAACCTTGACCTTGACCGTGCCGGAGAAGCCGTCGTCGGTCACCTCGGTCACGGTGGCACCGGGGAAGCAGCCTCCGACGCGCTCGAGGTCCATGAACAGCTCCCAGGCGGCGTCGACGGACGTCGGCACGGTGAACGAGTGCGTCAGCTCCATCCGGTGATCATCCTCCTGCTGCGGCCAGCACGGCGCGGCGGGTCAGGACCGTGGCCAGGTGCTTCCGGTAGTCCGCCGCACCGTTGAGGTCGGAGGGTGGGTTGGTGCCCTCGGCAACGCCCGCCACGGCCTCACGCACCGCCTGGTCCGTCGGCGCCCTTCCGACCAGGGCCGCTTCAACGGCCTTGGCGCGCAGGGGGGTCGAGCCCATGTTCGTCAACCCGACCCGCGCCTCGGCAATCGAGCCCCCATCCACGCGGACGGCCGCGGCGACCGCGACGATCGACCACTGGTGGCTGACCCGCACGAACTTCTCGTAGTGCGAGCCCCAGCCGGTGTGCTTCGGGATCCGGATCTGCGTCAGCAGCTCGCCATCGCCCACAGCGGTCGTGAAGAGATCCTCGAAGAAGTCGTCGGCCGCCACCGTGCGGGTCGTCCCGCCGGCGCCTGCGATGACGAGCTCCGCACCCAGCGCCAGCACCGGCGCGCCGACGTCACCTGCCGGGTCGGCGTGCACGAGGGCACCACCGACGGTCCCACGGTGCCTGATCTGCGGGTCTGCCACGGTCGCAACTGCCTTGGACAGCAGCCCAGCGTGAGTGGACACGACCTCGGAAGCGAGCACAGCGGCATACGGCGTCATGGCGCCGATGACGATCGTGTCGCCCTCCTCGGTGATCCCGGCCAACTCAGCGATCCGGCCGAGGTCGACGACGACGCTCGGCGTGTTGAGCCGCATGCGCAGGATCGGCAACAGGGACTGCCCACCGGCCAGCACCTTGGCGTCGTCGCCGTGTTCGGCCAGCGCCGCCAGCGCATCGGCAACGGTCGTCGGAGCCACGTAGTCGAACGATGCGGGGATCACCGGGCACCGCCTTCCTGGTCGGGGGTGTCCTGGTTGGGCGTGCCCGCCTCGAAGTGGGGCTGGGCGTCGCCCGCCGAGTCGACCTGTCGCTCAGCGCCTCCGGACTGGATGGCCCTCCAGACGCGCTCGGGCGTGCACGGCATCGGGACGTCCTGGACGCCCATCGGGCGCAGGGCGTCGACGATGGCGTTGACCACCGCCGGCGTGGACGCGATCGTGCCCGCCTCGCCGACTCCCTTGGTGCCCAAGGTGTTCGTCGTCGAGGGGGACACCGTCCGGTCAGTGACGAAGCTGATCGTGTCGGCGGCGGTCGGCAGGGTGTAGTCCACGAAGGACCCCGTCACGAGGGTGCCGTTCTCGTCGTACTCGGCGCCCTCCCAGAGCGCCTGGGCAATGCCCTGGACGAGGCCGCCGTGGACCTGGCCCTCGGCGATGAGCGGGTTGACCACGACGCCGATGTCGTCGACACAGACGTAGGAGCGCATCGTCGTCGCGCCGGTCTCCGTGTCGACCTCCATCGCGCACAGGTGGGTGCCGTGCGGGAAGGAGAAGTTGACCGGGTCGTACGTCGCCTCGGCGTCGAGTCCGGGCTCGACGTCCTCGGGCAGGTTGTGCCCCGTGAAGCACGCCGTCGAGATCTCGGCCAGGGTCATGCCCTTGTCCGTGCCCTTGACCCCGAAGCGCCCGCTCGAGAACTCGAGGTCCTCCTCGCTCGCCTCGAGCAGGTGCGATGCGAAGACCTTCGCCTTCTCGATCACCTTGTCCGCCGCGAGGACGAGCGCCTCACCGCCGACGACGAGGGATCGCGAGCCGTAGGTGTCGAGGCCCTTGTGGCTGATCTGGGTGTCTCCATGGAGGACCTCGACGTCCTCGAACGGCACGCCGAGCCGATCGGCGATGATCTGGCTCCACGCCGTCTCGTGGCCCTGGCCGTGGGGCGAGGTGCCCGTCACGACCTCGACCTTGCCGGTCGGCAGCATACGGATCGTCGCGTGCTCCCAACCGCCGGCGCCGTAGCTGAGCTGGCCGAGGACTCGGGACGGCGCGAGGCCACACATCTCCGTGAAGGTGGACACCCCGATGCCGAGCTGGACGGGGTCGTTGCTCTCGCGGCGGCGCTGCTGCTCGGCCCGGAGCTCGTCATAGCCGAAGAGCTCCTTGGCCCGGGCCGTCGCGGCCTCGTAGTTGCCGGAGTCGTAGGTCATCCCCGCCACGGTCGTGAAGGGGAACTCCTCGTGCTTGATCCAGTTCTTCTCACGCAGCTCGAGCGGGTCCATGCCGAGCTCGTTGGCGAGCTCGTTCATCATCCGCTCGACACCGAAGGTCGCCTCCGGCCGTCCGGCACCACGGTAGGCGTCGACCCACGTCTTGTTCGTCAATACCGTCTGGACGGTGAACCGGTAGGCGGGGAACTTGTAGATCGAGTTGAACATCCACGCGCCGAGGACCGGGACGCCGCCACCGACGAGCGCGACGTAGGCGCCGAGGTCGGCGAGCAGCTCGACCTTGAACCCGGTGACGGTGCCGTCCTTCCTCGCCGACAGGGTCAGCTTCTGCCACTGGTCGCGTCCGTGGTGACCCGACAGGAGCGACTCGGAGCGGGTCTCGGAGTACTTGACCGGCTTGCCGAGCTGCCGCGCCACCGCGAAGGCGATGAACTCCTCGGGCGTCGTCTGGAGCTTGCCGCCGAAGCCGCCTCCCACGTCGGGGGCGACGACGCGGATCTTCGACTCGGCGACGCCCGTGGTGAGCGCGAGCAAGAAGCGGAGGATGTGCGGGATCTGCGTCGCCGACCACATCGTGATCTGCTCCCCAGTCGGGTCGACGACGACGGACCGGGGCTCCATGAACGCCGGGATGAGCCGCTGCTGGCGGTACTCGCGCTCGATCACGACGCCGTCGGAGCGGGCCGCGTCGATGGCCGCGTCGACGTCGTCGCCGGTGCCGGCCTCCTGCGAGTCGAGCGTCCACAGCGCGGACCTGTTGGTGCCGAGGTCGGGGTGGACGAGCACCTCGTCCTTCATGGCCTCCTTCATGTCGAGGACGGCGGGGAGCTCCTCGAGGTCCACGTCGACGAGCTCGGCCGCGTCGCGTGCCTCGGCGGCCGAGCGGGCCACGACGCAGGCCACGATCTCACCGGCGCACGCCACCCGCTCGACCGCCATCGGCAGGTGCGTCGGGGTGACCTGGTCGGCGGTGATCGGCCAGGCGTTGGCGTTGACGCCTTGGATGTCCTTGAGGTCCTCACCGGTGAAGACAGCCACGACGTTGCGCGCCGCCTTGGCCTCATCGGTGTTGATCGCGGCGATCCGCGCATGGGCGAAGGGACTGCGCACCATCGCGATGTGGAGCATGCCGGGGAGCGTGATGTTGTCGGTCCAGCGGGTGCGGCCGGTGATGAGGCGCTGGTCCTCCTTGCGGCGCCGCGCCCTGCCGAGCTCGGCGTTGCCGTTCCCGTCGGCCACGGTGGGCGTGTCCTCGGTGATCGTCATGACGCCACCCCCTCACGGTCGGCGCCCGCCGGGACCGGCGTGCTGGACATCGCCTCGGCGCCCTGCTGCACGGCCAGGACGATGTTGTGGTATCCGGTGCACCGGCAGAGGTTGCCCTCGAGCCCCTCGCGGATCTGCTCCTCGGTGGGGTTCGGGTTGTCCTTGAGCAGGTCGATGGCCTGCATGATCATCCCGGGCGTGCAGTAGCCGCACTGGAGGGCGTGGCACTCGTGGAACGCCTGCTGCATCGGGTGCAGCTGGCTGTCCACCCCGGTCGGCGCCAGGCCCTCGATCGTCATCACCTCGTGCCCGTCCGCCTGGACGGCCAGCACATTGCAGGACTTCACGCTCCGGCCGTCGAGGTGGACCGTGCAGGCGCCGCAGTTGCTCGTGTCGCAACCGACGACCGTGCCCGTCTTGCCGACGGTCTCTCTCAGGTAATGGACCAACAAGGTCCGGGGCTCCACCTCGTCGGAGTACTCCACTCCGTCGACGGTCACGGTGATACGGGTCATGCCTTGCCCTCCTGCCGCGCTGCAGATGACGGATCCCTCGAACCGCGGGGATCCACGGGGTGTCACAATCCGGAGTCTTGCCCGCTGTTGCGAAACTGACAACCCTTTGGCCGAATTCACCCGTGGGGTAAGGATGGGCCCATGACGTTCCACGCCGACGACTACCAGGCCGCACGCTCTCGCTACGAGTCGATGACCTACCGCCGCTGCGGGGCGAGCGGCCTCGACCTCCCAGCCATCTCCCTCGGTCTGTGGCACAACTTCGGCGACGACGTCCCCCTCGACCGCCAGCGGGCCATCCTCCGGCGCGCCTTCGACCTCGGCGTGACCCACTTCGACCTCGCCAACAACTACGGGCCGCCCTACGGCTCGGCCGAGCGCAACTTCGGCGCGATCTTCGCCCAGGACTTCAGGCGCTACCGCGACGAGCTGATCCTCTCGACGAAGGCCGGCTACGACATGTGGCCCGGCCCCTACGGCCAGGGCGGCGGCTCGCGCAAGTACCTCCTCGCCTCCCTCGACCAGTCGCTCGACCGCATGGGCGTGGACTACGTCGACATCTTCTACAGCCACCGCTTCGACGAGACGACCCCGCTCGAGGAGACGATGGGCGCGCTCGACACCGCCGTCCGGCAGGGCAAGGCCCTCTACGCCGGGATCTCGTCCTACTCCGCGACCCGCACGCGGGAGGCGATCGAGATCCTGGGCGAGATGGGCACGCCGATGCTCCTCCACCAGCCGAGCTACTCGATGCTCAACCGCTGGGTCGAGGAAGGCCTGCTCGACGTGCTCGGCGACGAGGGGGTCGGCTGCATCGCCTTCTCGCCATTGGCCCAGGGGATGCTGACCGACAGGTACCTCGACGGCATCCCCCAGGGCTCACGGGCCGCGCAGTCCAAGTCGCTCAGCCCGGACCTGCTGACGGAGGAGTCGCTGCGCCACGTCCGCGCCCTCAACGACATCGCCCGGTCTCGGGGCCAGTCGCTGGCACAGCTCGCGCTCGCGTGGGCGCTGCGGGACGAACGCGTCACCTCGGTCCTCATCGGCGCCTCGTCCGTCGAGCAGCTCGAGGACAGCCTCGGCGCATTGGGCGGGCTCGACTTCGCGACGGACGAGCTGAACCGGATCGACGAGCACGCCGTCGAGGCGGGCATCAACCTCTGGAAGGGCTCCAGCTCCTCCTGAGCTTGGGCGCCGCTCGGGTGCCAGGGCTGCCTCGTTCAGCCGAGGTCCATCCCCTCGAGCGGCGCGGCCGGCTTCAGGTCGGGAAGGCGCATCATCCGGAACGAGTTGGCGAGTCCGGCAAGACCGGCGAGCAGGGGCACGAGGAGGGCGACCTGCAGGGAGCGGTTCCGAGCGTCGTCGTTGATGGCCACGACCTCTGCCTCCACCTCCGGCGGTTGGCCGGTGATCCGCTCCGCGAGCGCTGTGTTGCTCACGACCTGGGCCTCATTCTCGAGCGCGACGGCGATCTGTTCCTTCTGGGCCGGCGGGAGGGTCGCGCTGTTGTTGCTCAGGTTGGTGAAGCTCAATGACAGCGCGGCGAGCATGAGTCCGCCGGCCATGGCGAGCCCGAACGACAGCCCGAAGGAGCCAGCTGCAGAGTTCACCCCAGCCGCCTCGCTGATCCGCTCCGGTTCGACGGGGGCGAGGGTGTAGTTGTTCAGCTGGGACACCAACAGGCCCAGCCCGGCGCCTGCAATCACGAGCGGAATCGCCGTTGCCCAGCCGCTGTTCGCTCGTGGGACGAACGGGATGATGATCGCCATCCCGATGCTGGCCAACAGGAAGCCGGCGCGAATGATCGCGGCGGGACGCCGGTCTCCCGCCTTCCGTCCGGCCACCATTGCCGCTGCGAACATGGTCAGCGAGAGCGGGGCCAGCGAGAGGCCCGCCTGCATGGCGTTGTACTCCAGGGTCATCTGGAAGTAGAGCGGCAGTGCGATCATCGCGCCGCCCAGCGTGATCTGCTGGAGCATCTGACCGGTGACACCGGCGGCGAAGTTCGGGTGCTGGAACAGATCGGGGTCGAGCAACGTCACCCGCTGCGCCCGCTTGCGATGGATGAGCCACCAGGCCAGGGCCGCCAGCGCCACGGCTCCGATCGCCATGAGCAGGCCGACGCGCTCGCCGCCCTCCTGCCAGACGAGAATGCCGAGCACGACCCCACCCATGCCCAGCACGGACAGGACGGCGCCGACCAGGTCGATTCGGCGCGAGCCGGTGTACGGAACGTCGCGGACCAGCTTGATCCGGCTCAGGATGACCGCAATGATCACGGCCTCGAGCGCGAAGCCGACTCGCCAGGACAGGTAGGTGGTGACGACGCCACCGAGCAGCGGGCCGACCGCCGCGGCGATGGCCGCCGACGCCCCCACCATCGCGTACGCCTGCTTCTGCGCCGCACCGGTGAAGTTGCCGTGGATCAGTGACTGCATGGCCGGCAGCAGCAACGACGCGCCGAGCCCGCCGATGATCGCCCAGAAGATGATGATGGCGGTCAGGTTCTGGGCCAGGGTCATGGCCACCGCACCGATGGCATATCCGGTGAGTCCGATGACGTAAGCCCGCTTGCGCCCGATCAGGTCGCCGATCTTGCTGTTGATCAGGATGAAGGCCGCCGAGACCAGTGCCTCGAGCGCGATGGCGGACTGCACACCACTGGCTGTGGTGTCGAGGTCCCTGACGACCGCCGAGATCGACACGTTCATCAGGGACGTGTCGACCACCAAGACGAACATCGCCATGGCGAGCATGATCATCAGGCGGCGATCCCTGGAGCTCTCCCGCCGATCGTCTGCAGTCGCAGGGGGATCATGCATGAGGGCAAACCTCCCTTTGGGGGAGCGGACCTGAGACCGTCGTGCTGCGAGGGTAAGGAGCCCCTACCAAGGCGCGAATCACCCGTGAGGGATGATCGCCCCGCACGAACGAGCGTCGTGCCCCCTCTGGTCGAGTGTGCAGAAAGCGCCGGGACCACGCGCCTCGCCGCCTTGCGAAAGGGCGGATGGGACGCTGGAAAGCATCGACAGGCGCCTCGGGAAGCCCTTTCTGGGTGCGGTCGACTCTCGCAAGTGATTCCCTGAAGAGTCCATGACCGAGGACATGTGTGACTGTCCCGGACGAGGACGGTCACTGGTCACGCATCAGGGCCTTGAGGTCGCCGATGTCGCCGAGGTGGCGCAGCTTGTCGGGGTTGATCTGGTTGTGCAGACCGACGACCCGGCCCTCCTCGTCGAACGCCATGGAGAGCGCACCGAGCAGCTCGCCGGAGGGGCTGATCGTCAGCAGGCCGGGCTCGCCGTTGACGAGAGTCGGCTCGAGGCTGAAGCCCAGCGGGCCGCCGCGCCGCACCAGCCCAGCGAGGAAGCGGGCCACGGCGACGGGGCTGTGGAGCGGACGTGGCGTGGCGGGCGCCTTGCCCCCACCGTCCGCCCAGAAGACGACGTCGTCCGCGAGCAGCCGCTCGAGCTCCTCGGCCCGGCCGCCCTGCACGACGGCGAGGAAGGCGGCGGCGAGCTCGTCACGCCGCTCGGCAGAGGCCTGGAACCGCTGGCGCCCGGTCTCCAGATGTCTGCGGGCTCGCGAGAAGTGCTGCCGACACGCCGCCTCCGACTGCTCGACGATCGCGGCAATGTCCGCATAGTCGTAGCCCAGCGCCTCGCGGAGGATGAAGACCGCCCGCTCCTGCGGGGTCAGGGTCTCCATGAGCACCAGCATGGCTGTCGAGACCGAGTCGTCCAGTTCGACGCGGTGGGCTGGGTCGGCATCGCGTCCGGCGACAAGCGGTTCGGGCAGCCAAGTGCCCACGTAGGACTCGCGACGCACGCGGGCCGAGCGCAGGGTGTCGATGGCGAGCCGCGTCGTCACGGTCGTCGCCCAGGCGTCGAGGTTCCTCGGCTCCGCGCCCTCGGCGGCCGCGCGCGTCATCCGCAGCAGCGCCTCCTGGACGACGTCCTCGGCCTCGGAGACGCTGCCGAGCATCCGGTAGGCGATCGAGAACATCAGCGGCCGGAGCTCGTCGTGGGACTCGGCGATGAGAGTCACGGGCCCAAGGATTCCATGCCGGCTGTCACAACGGGCCGCGGCACCTCGTCGGAGGGGACATCGACACACGCACCTCCACAACGAAGGAGCCATCATGCGAGTCCTGCTCGCCGGCGCCAGCGGCGCCCTCGGCCACAGCCTCACACCAGCGCTCGTCCAGGCCGGACACGAGGTCTACGGCACGACCCGATCCGGCAACACGGCATCCATCGCCAAAGCGGGCGCGACGCCCCTGCGCATGGACGGCCTCGACCGGGAGTCGGTCCTGTCCGCCGTCGAGGAGGCCAAGCCGGACGTCATCATCCACCAGCTGACCGCGCTGCGAGCGGGGATGGACCCGAGGCAGTTCGACCGGACCTTCGGTCCCACGAACCGGCTGCGCACCGAAGGGACGGACCACCTGCTCGAGGCGGCGCGCACGTTCGAGGTCGGTCGGTTCCTTGCTCAGAGCTTCACGGGATGGACCAACCCGCGCACTGGAACCGGCCTTGCCGACGAGACCACCGGCCTCGATCCGGACCCTGCGCCGCAGTCGCGGCAGACGCTGGCCGCCATCCGCCACGTCGAGGAGGCCGTCGGTGGCGCCACGGACCTCGAGGGCGTCGTCCTGCGCTACGGCGGCTTCTACGGGCCGGGCACCGGCATCGCGAAGGGGGAGGATGGCGAGATCCTGCAGATGATTCGCCGACGCAAGATGCCCCTCGTCGGGGACGGCGCGGGCGTCTGGTGCTTCGTCCACGCGGTCGACGCGGCGAGCGCCACGGTGGCGGCGGTCGAGCGCGGCGCGCCGGGCCTCTACAACATCGTCGACGACGAGCCGGCCCCGATGTCAGAGTGGCTGCCGGGGCTGGCCGAGGCCGTCGGCGCCAAGCCGCCCAGGCACGTCCCGGTGTGGCTCGCCCGGCTGCTCATCGGCGAGCACGGGGTCAACCTGATGACGAAGATCCGCGGCTCGTCCAACGCCAAGGCCAAACGCGAGCTCGGCTGGACGCTCAAGTACCCGACGTGGCGGATCGGCTTCGCACAAGGGCTCTGAGCGGACCCTCGTGCCGAGGGCCGTCCCTCAACCGTCGGCATCCATTATCGCAACCGGCTCACATTGCCTCCCGTTGAGGGTCAACCTTTGAAGATCGGCCGCGACTCCCTTTCAAGAAGGTCTGCTGGTCGTTGGAGGTGGGGACGTGGGTGCAGCAGTGATTCCGGCCCGCTGGGCGGTCGAACAGGACCGGAGAGAGCTCGTGCTCACCGAGCTTTTCACCATGCACGGTGAGAGTCTCGTGCGTCTGGCGTACTGCCTCATCGGCGAGCGCGAGCTGGCCGAGGAAGCGGTCCAGGAGGCTTACCTCTCCCTGTACCGCAACTGGAAGACAGTGCGGAAGGAGTCGTCCGCGCTGGCCTACCTGCGTGCGACTGTCATCAACCGCTGTCGATCCGACCAGCGGCGACTGATCCGGGCTCGCACCCGGGACCCGCTGGTCGCAGTGAGCCAGACGGCCACGGTCCCCAGCTCTGAGGCGTCGGTGATCGCCCACGACGAGTCAAGCCGCATCTTTACCGAGGTGTGCCAGCTGCCGCAGCGCCAACGAGAAGTCGTCGTCTGCCGGTACTACCTCGACCTCTCGGAGCGCCAGACGGCGGAGCTGCTCGGTATCGGTCTCGGGTCCGTCAAACGCCATGCGCACCGGGGCCTTGGACATCTCCAGTCACGTCTGGAGGAGAGCAGATGAACACCATTGAGCGTAGAGTGGCCGACGCGCTGCATGAGCACGTCGATGAACTGCCCATCTCGACGAAGGATCTCGGCCAGCTCCAACGAGAGTTGCACCGGCGAGCTCGAGGCCCAGGGGACCAGCACCGGCGGGACAAGGCGTGGACTGTAGGCCTCGCCGCCGCCTGTGTCGCCCTCCTCATCGTCCTGGTTGGCAGCGTGTTCCGCGACGGCCCGGATCCAAAGCCCTCAGGTTCGTCTGTCCTCAGAGTCACGGACCTCGCCGGGATCTGGAGAGTCGACAGCGGCGACGTCGCAGAGCGGCTCTGGTTCGTGTCCGCCGCCGGGAAGCTCGCTTTCCTCCGTAGCCCCGAGCAGCTCCTGCCGCGCCGGCTGCCAGCCTTCACTGTGCCCATCCGCGTGGAGTCAGGCAAGGCGTTCACCACCGAGCCGAACCCGACCGACTGTATTCGTTGGCAGCTCGTCGCCGACGGCAAGGATCACCTGCATGTCACTCCCCACTCGAGCGCAACGGAGTGTGGCTGGCGGCGCGAGACCGTTGTCAAACTGACCCGCGTCGCGCCGAGACGCGAGTCGATGGAGCCATGGACGAGCTCCTACCCAACCACCGAACCAACCCCCGTGACCAACATGTTGCAGCTCCATGGGATCTGGCTCCTGCCAGGGACGGGGGAGGTTCTGGCCATCGGAGGCACGGCCGATTCGCCGGGCGAGTACGCCATCTACCCCACAGGCACGGAGCAGGAGCCGACGGACGCCGGGCAGGTCTGGGTCCCCCGAGGCGGTGGAGTCGTCTTCGTATCAGACACGAAGGGCAACACCTGCATGACAGAGTACGTCGGGTTCACAACGGATACAGCCACTCTGCGCGGGCGGGTCTCCCCTACGACGTGCAACCGGATCGGTGGAGTTGACAGCACCTGGCTGCGACTTTGAACCAGGCTGAGCCGGCCCCGGCTGGGACGGGCGGTCCAGCGGGGCCGAGCCCAGCGGCATACGGCCCATTCCGTATGCCGCTCTGCTGGCTCCCGCTCGACGCTGACCGGTCAGGTGGAGGTCGCGTCCAGAGGCAGGGTGGAGCGGGCGAATCCCGCCACGAAGGTCGGGTAGGTGTCTGGCTGCCCGCCGAATTCCCGCCAGTAGTCCGTGAGGACTTGGGGCGGGGAGCCCAGCACGAGCTGGTCGGTGTCCTCCAGGTCCAGCCAGTCCCACGCCCCGCTGAGGTGGTCGGCGATGGTGGCCATGTGGTTGGCCATCGAGTCGCCGTCGGCGTGCACCTGCACGCAGATCGCCCGTCCCCGCTGCGGGTCGAGGTAGAAGTGGAACGACCGCATCTGCGGCTCGCGCTCCTCGACCAGCCGGGTGACCTCGCGGAAG
This sequence comes from Intrasporangium sp., assembly GCF_035280925.1. Taxonomy (GTDB): domain Bacteria; phylum Actinomycetota; class Actinomycetes; order Actinomycetales; family Dermatophilaceae; genus Intrasporangium. The sequence goes on from NZ_DATEEY010000029.1 coordinate 120,437, forward strand.
CGTTGAGGGGCGACATCGAGGTAGTGGGGCTTGATGCCGTAGGTGGCGATGTAGATGAACGGCTCGGTCATGGCATTTCCTCTCGTTTGCTCTGTGAGAGCCCGTGTCTCGGGCACGACACGAGCGTCGCAACGGCAGGGCGGTGACCACATCCGCAGGCCGGGCCATCCGGGGCCGACTCGCATGGGTAGTTCGGGCCACCGCCCCGGTGCCACAATGGTGGCGAGGAGGGCGAGGAGGCTCGCGTTGACGGTCGCCGACGTTTCCCGCGCACGTGCGCTGCATGGCTTGGCGCGGTGGGAGGAGGCCTGCGTCCAGTTCCTGGCGGCTGACGCCGAGCACCCCCTGGACGTGGAGGACGTCGAACTGCTGGCGGAGGCGGCGCAGCTCACGGGCCGTCATGAGGTGGCCGTGTCCGCACTGGAGCGGGCGTTCGGGCTGCGGGCGTCGACGGGCGACCTGTCCCCGGCGGCTGCCGCGGCCTTCTGGCTGTACACCGAGTTCCACTACGCCGGAGAGTTCGCGAGCGCCGGCGGGTGGATCTCACGGCTGCGTGACCTCACTGAGCGGCTGGCAGCCGAGCAGGAGCCGGGCTGGTTGCGCATCGCCGAGGCCCGCCAGTGCATCGGCCAAGAGCGATATGACGACGCGCGGGCAGCTCTGACTCCGGCCCTGGCGCAAGGGCGGGAAGCGGGCGACGTTGACCTGGAGACCGTTGCTCGGCTGCTGACCGCCCGGTCCCTGCTTCTCGCCGGACATCCCGCCGAGGGGCTTGCGCAGCTGGATGACGCAATGCTGCGGGTCACGAGCGGGCAGACGTCGCCACGAATGACGAGCATGCTCTACTGCGCGGCCATAGGCACGTGCGAGGCGGAGGCGTGGGAGCTGTCCCGTGCGCTTGAGTGGGCGCGCGCGCTCGAACGGTGGATGACCTCGCTACCCACACTCTTCGGCGGGGCCTTCCTCGACAACTGTCGCGTCTACCGGGCCTCCCTCAAGCGCCACCGCGGCGAACTCACCGAGGCGAGAACGGAGCTCGAGGATGCTGCTCGGAGCTTGGCCGACGGGGCTGGTGTGCAGGTGGCCGGCCACGCTTGGTACGAGCTGGGCGAGGTGCACCGGATGCTCGGTGAGGACGACGACGCCGAGCTCGCCTACCGACGGGCCGTCTCGCTGGGAGCCGGCGTCCACCCCGGGCTGGCCCTGCTCCGCCTCCGACAGGGCGACTCCACAACGGCACTGTCAGGCCTGCGGCGCTCCCTGGCCGAGGCGACCCGAACACAGACGCGGGGCCACCTTCTGCCGGCCCTCGTGACCGTTGCCGTCGCGGCCGGTGAGACCGACGAGGCGAGGAGCGCGCTCGCGGAGCTCGGCGAGCTGGCCCGGGCCATGGGCAGCTCGGCCTTGGACGCCGAGCTGGCGAGGTCGTCTGGGGAGATGGCCATGGCCGACGGGCGCCCGGAGGCGGCGCTGGCGAGCCTGCGTCGGTCCGCTGATGCGTGGCGGCAGTTCGGGGCGGCGTACGAGACTGCTCGCACATGCGTGCTCATCGCCCGGGCCTGTCACGCGCTCGGGGACGAAGAGGGCGCTCGGCTGGAGCTGGAGTCCGCACGCGAATGCTTCGAGCGGCTGGGGGCTCGCCGGGAGCTGGAGGCCGTGGACGCGCTTGATGCCCTCGCAGGTCCCGACTCCCTCGATGCCCCGGCGGTGCTCCGCTCGCGGGGTGCACCGCCTTCCGAGCACGGACTGAGTGATCGCGAGCTCCAGGTGCTCCGGCTCGTCGCATCCGGACGAACCAACCGGTCGATCGCAACGGAGCTGTTCCTCAGCGAGCGAACGGTGCATCGGCACCTCAGCAGCATATTCGACAAGCTCGGCGTTCGTTCGCGCACCGAGGCGGCCACCTTTGCCGTCGAGAACCACCTCCTGCACGCCACGTGAGTCCTCAACCACCTGCAGGTGACCGGTCCAGCGGCGCCCCCCAAACGCGTGTCGCGATTGCCCGGCGGCTTCTCGACGCTGCGTGTCAACCTTTGAGCAGATCGAGCGACCGTTCCCCTGACACGCAGTTCTGCTGGCCTACCTGCGCGCAGTGTCCTCAACCAGTGCAGGTCGGACCAACGGCGCGACATCCGGGCACGACGGGGGCAGCCGCTGTTGCGAGCCAGCGTCCTGTGGGGGCGCTGAACTCCCGGAAGAGGTCCCCGAGGCGCCCGCCACTGCTACTGGGCGGGCGCGTCGAGCTCCGACGGGGGCGAAGGGTGGTGGTGGTGGATCGGCCCATCGAGCTCGGTCAGCCGTTCACCCCGGCCGCCCCAACGGTCGAGGATGATCTCCGCCGCGATCGAGATCGCGGTCTCCTCGGGGGTCCTGGCGCCGAGGTCGAGCCCGATCGGCGACGACATGCGCCCCAGCTCCTCCTCGGTGAGCCCCGCCTCCCGGAGCCGCGCAAGCCGGTCCTCGTGGGTGCGTCGCGATCCCATGGCGCCGATGTAGGCAACCGGGGGCAGCCGCAGCGCGATCTCGAGGACCGGCACGTCGAACTTCGGGTCGTGGGTGAGCACGCAGAGGACGGTGCGTGGGTCGATGCGACCGGCGTCGGCCTCCTCCTGGAGATAGTCGTGCGGCCAGCGGACGATCACCTCGTCGGCTTCGGGGAAGCGGGTCTTCGTGGCGAAGATCGGACGGGCGTCGCACACCGTCACGTGGTAGCCGAGGAAGCTGCCGACGCGCGCGATCGCCGCTGCGAAGTCGATCGCGCCAAAGACGAGCATCCGCGGCTTGGGCGCGTAGCTCTGGACGAAGACCCGCATCCCCTCGCCCCGCCGCTCCCCATCCGGCCCGTAGGTGAGCAGACCCGTGGTCCCATGCGCGAGCAGGCCGCAGGCATCATCGATGACGGCTGCGTCCGCGCGTGGCGAGCCAAGGGAGGTTCCGTATGCCGCTGGGCTGGCTTCCGTGTCGACGTTCACTCCGGTGACCTCGTCCTCCTCCTCCGGGTGCACGACGAGCCGGCGGCCGAGCCACGCCGGGTCCGGGTGCTCGATGACGGTGGCCACGGCCACAGGGCGGCCGGCCTCGATGTCGGCGGCCACGGCCCCTAGCTCCGGGAACGTCTCCTTCGACACCTTCTCGACGTAGACGTCGAGGATGCCACCGCAGGTCAGTCCGACCGCGAAGGCGTCGTCGTCGCTGATGCCGTAGCGCTGGAGCACCGGCGTGCCCGACTCGACGACCTCTTGGCCGAGCTCGTAGACGGCACCTTCGACACAGCCTCCGGACACCGAGCCGACGGCCTCGCCGCCCGGCCCCACGAGCATCGACGCCCCCGGCTGGCGCGGCGCCGACCGCCACGTGCCGACGACGGTGCCGACGCCAACGGTCTCGCCGGCGTCCCACCAGCCCATCAGTTCGTCGAGCACCTCACGCACGGGCCACCACCTCGATCAGCTCCTCGAACGTCGCGAACGAATGGCCCGCGACGAAGTCGTCAATGTGCGGAAGCGCGGCGGCGATGCCCTGCTGAACCGGCTGGTACCCGGTCTTGCCGCGGTGCGGGTTCGACCAGACCACCCGGTGGGCGAGGGCGGCCAGGCGCCGCATCTGCTCGCCGAGCAGCTCTGGGCCCTCGCGCTCCCAGCCGTCGGAGAAGACAACAACAACAGCGCCTCGGGCCATACCCCGACGACCCCAGCGATCGAGGAACACCGCCATCGACTCGCCGAGCCGCGTGCCGCCGGACCAGTCCGGGACAGCCTCCCCGGCCGCCACGAGCGCCCGGTCCGGGTCGCGCTGCCGCAGCGCGCGGGTCACGTGGGTGAGGCGCGTGCCCATGGTGAACACCTCGACCGAGCCCCGCGGTCCGGCCGCCTGCACGAAGGCGTGGGCCAGCCGCAGCAGGCTGTCCGCGTAGGAGCTCATCGAGCCGGAGACGTCGATGAGCAGCACGACCCGGCGCGGGCGCGTGCCGCGGGCGCGGCGATGGATTCGCCCCGGTTCGCCCATGCGGCGCAGCTGCTCCCGCAGCGTGGCCGGCCCGTCGACCGCTCCGAGGCGCGACCGCACATGGCGGCGGGCGCGGCGACGGGGGGTCAGCGGGTGGAGGCGACCGAAGAGGCGCGCGAGGGCCTGCCGCTCCTCGACGCCCAGGGTGGCGACATCGCGGTGCCGCAGGACCTCCTGGCTGCTCGCACGGGCGTGGACCATCTCCTCGCCCGGCTCCGTCTCGCCACCACGTTGGGCGTCCTCGAGAGCCGCCTGGGTCGCGGGTGTCACCTCCCGCTCGACGCGCCTCGTCTGCTTGGGCTGCTCGGCGTTGAACCATGCCGTGAAGACCTGGTCGTAGCGCTCGACGTCCGCCGGGGACGAGGTCAGGGTGGCGCGGCCGGTCCAGTAGACGTGCCGCCGCTCGGCGAGGCCGACCTCGGCGAGGGCGAGCAGGAACGTCCGCTCACGGTCGGCCGTGACGGGCAGCCCGGCGGCCCGCACGGCCCGGGCGAAGCCGAGCAACCACTCCTCGGCCGCCCAGCGGGCCTGCGGCAGCTCCGCGGTCGTCATAGCGTCAGCACGCGCTCGAGCATGGCCCGCACCCGCTCCGCGTCCTCTCGGTACTTGACGGCCGAGCCGAGCGATGCAGCGGCCACCTCGGGATCGAGGGTGGCGGCTCCGAGTGCGACGAGGGCGCGGGCCCAGTCGAGCGTCTCGGCCACTCCGGGTGGCTTGATGAGGCCGGCCTCGTTGCGCAGCCGCTGGATCACCCCGACTACCTGCTCGGCGAGGACCGGCGGCACCTCCGGGAGCCGGGTGTGGACGATGTCCAGCTCCCGAGCCAGCCCCGGGTGGTCGATCCAGTGGTAGAGGCACCGTCGCTTGAGGGCATCGTGCAGCTCGCGGGTGCGGTTCGAGGTGAGCACGACGATGGGTGGCGTCTTCGCCGCGATGGTGCCGACCTCGGGCACCGTGACCTGCCAGGTGGACAGGACCTCGAGCAGGAACGCCTCGAACTCGTCGTCCGCTCGGTCGATCTCGTCGATGAGGAGCACGCACGGCGACTCGCGCAGGGCCCGCAGCACCGGCCGGGCGAGCAGGAACCGCTCGTCGAACAGCTCGTGCTCGAGCTCCCTGGCGTCATGGTGCTGCTCGCGTGACAGCGCCTCGACGGTCCGCAGGTGCAGGATCTGTCGCGGGAAGTCCCAGTCGTAGAGCGCCTGGGTCGCATCGATGCCCTCATAGCACTGGAGCCGGATGAGATCGAGGTCGAGGGACTCCGCGAGCGCCTCCGCGAGGGCGGTCTTGCCGGTGCCGGGCTCACCCTCGAGCAGGATCGGCCGTCCGAGACGGATGGCCAGGAAGGTCACCGTGGCCAGGGCATCGTCAGCGAGGTAACCGGTGCGACCGAGCGCGGCCGCGACGTCGCCCGGGCCCGCGAACGTCTCGGCAGGCAGCCGACCCGGACCGGGCCCGGTGACACGCTCAGAAACGGTGTCCATGCCCTGAGCATTGCCGACAAATGCGAAACGCGGAAGGACAGCACCCGGACACGTCCCGCGCGCTCACCTGTCGAGATCTGCCGGTGTGTCGACGTCACGTCCCGTCGCGAGATCGCCGCACTCGACCAGTCGGTGCTCGTGGGCGCGGAAGTAGTCGCGCGCGCCGCGGTCGCCCTTGGCGACCTCGATGACGCCTGCCCAGTGGTCCCGGCCGATGAGGGTGGGATGGCCGGGAACGCCGCCGTATGCCGCTCGGCTCAGTTCCGAGCGCCACGCCCCGGAAGTTGTCCACTCGATCGCCGAGGGAGGCCCCCCACCTGATCGAGTGTACGAAATTCGGGTGTCCAGGACGCGGCGCACCACGGCTGCGCCGACGTCGGGCAGGTCGACCAAGGTGATCAGGACCGCCTCGACCTCGGTCCGGGCCGTCATCGCCGCAAGACCGGCCCGCAGCGAGGCCCCCATGCCCTCTGACCAGTCCGTGCAACGGACGATGTCGACCTCCTGCCGGGCCTCGCCCAGTACCGCCACGACCTCGTCGGTCGCAGCGCCGACCACCACGGTCACCCCTTCGCAGCCGCCGCGGACGAGGACCTCGACCGCGCGCGCCACGAGGGTGGGCCCGCCACCGCGAGGACGGATGAGCGCTTTCGGCCGGCCCATCCGGTTGCCCGACCCGGCCGCGAGCACGAGGCCACGGACGGACGGGAGCGAGCTCAGCGGCATACGGCAGTCACTCCATGTCGTCAGCGGATGCTGGCGACGTCGACGGTGCCGAGCGGTGTGAGCGGCACCTCGGTCACGCGGTCGCCGTGGGCGCGATGCACGGCGGGCTGGAACAGCGGGATGAAGGGGCCGAACTCGCTCATCTGGAGCTGCCACCGCGCGAACGCGCCGACACGTTCCTCGCCGTAGGAGCGGCGGGTCTCAGCGGTCAGCTCGTCCATGGCGGTGTTCACCCCTCGCACCCACCTTGCCCGGTTCGCCACGTGGCCGCCGGGTGCGAACGCCAAGGCGGCCTCCTCCTCGGCGTACTCGGGCGTCCAGCTCCACAGGCCCATGGCATTCGTGCCCTTCTCGTAGTCGGCGAGGGCCTTCGCCATCGGGGCCGGGGCGAGGGTGACGCGGACGCCAATCTGTGCCAGCTGGGTGCGGATCGCCTTGGCGACGACACCGAGGTCGATGCCGTTGATCGGGCGGTCGCTCGCGTAGGAGAGGCGGATGGTTTCGCCCTGGTAGCCGGAGCGGGCCAGCGCTGCCCTCGCCGCACCGACGTCGCGGACCGGAGGAGCGGTTGGCGTCGCGGCCGGAATGGGTGCCGCTGTGCCGGTGGGGGCAGGGGTGGAGGGCGTCGGCGCCGACGGCGTCCGCGTTGGAGTGGTCGTGGGCGGCCGCGTGACCGGCACGCCGGGGATTGGCGCCGTCGTCGGTGGCTCCGTCGTCGGTGGCGGCGAGGTCTGCGCGGGAGCCGGCGGCTCGAAGGCCCCGGGGAGGCCGCGGGGCACCAGGCCGAGGGCAGGGGTGGCTCCGGCTCCCGCCGCCTCGGTGATCGCCTGGACGTCGAGTCCGAGCCGCACGGCGGTCACGAAGTCCGGGTTGCCCGTCCAGGCGTTCACCTTCTTGTCGTCGTTGAGGAGCAGGAAGGCGATGGCCGAGGAGGGCTGCGACGTGATGGCCACGCTTGAGACGGCCGGCCGCAGCTGCATGGCATCGGCGCGGTCGGGGGGCAGGTCGAGCACGATGTCTGCTGCGCCACTCTCGATGTCCTGCGCCTGACTAGCGGGGGTCGCGTTTCGGATGGTGACGTCGGTGAACTCCGGTCGCTCGCCGGCCCAGTTCGGGTTCGGCTCGAGCGTGATCGACCGGCCCGCCTCGACCCGGGCGATGACGTATGGACCTGAGCCGGCGGAGTTGGACGTCAGCCACGTGGTCGCGGCGTCACCGGGCCTGGTGGACCCGCCGTTGGCCTTGACGACGTCGGCGTTGAGGATGCCCAGGGCCGGGTTGGCGAGCACGGCCGGCAGGGCGAAGTTCGTGTGGGGCGAGGTCACGGTGAGGGTTCTGTCGTCGACCTTCGTCAGGCTGATGGGGCCAAGGAGCTGCGCCGCGGCACCACCGAGACCGCGCGCTCGCGAGAGCGTGTAGATGACGTCGTCCGACGTGATGAGGCTCCCGTCGGAGAACCTCAGGTTGGGCCGGAGGCGCAGGGTCAGCCAGGTCCGCTCGGGAGAGGTCGTCCATTCCGCGAGCCCCGGAAGCACCATCGTGGGGTCCTCCGGGTCGAGCGTCGTCAGCGTCTCGTAGACCGCGTCGGCCACGAAGCGACCGCTGCGCTCAACGAGCGTGGACGGGTCGAGTGACGTGAAGTCGAAGAGGGCCTCGACGACGAGCATGGGCCGCTCGACCGGCGTCGTCGGAGTCGGCGTGCCTGCACCGGTAGCCGTGGCCGTCGCGGCCGATGGTGTCGGCGGCGAGGGTTGGGCGGTAACCGTGCAGGCGCCGAGCACGAGTGCCGTGAGGACGGGTACGCCGACGCCCGCGAGCGGGGTGCGGGGTCGACGCATTGACAGGTCCTCTTCGATGGAGACGCCACCAGCCCGGAGAGGCGGGGCGCGAGGGGCGACGGCAGGCAGCCACTCGGCCCCCAGTCCGCCTCGACATTCTAGCCGTGGCGGCGCCATGGCTCCCCGGTGTCCCATACCCACACGGCGCCGAGGGTGCGGACGTGACCCACGGGGGTGTTGCAGGACGTCCGCACCCCGACACAAGGAGCCAGGACCAGTGTGCCCGTCCCGGCCCGTCGAGTGTGCAGAACGCGCGGCCCGGACTGCCCACTCGACGCCGGGGGCTCAGGGGAGCAGGTCGTCGAGGTAGAGCGGGAGCATCTCCCACCACGTCGGCCAGTCGTGCTCGTAGGCGGGCCCCCAGTCATCGACTCGGTTGGGGACACCCTTGGCACCCAACACCTGCGCGGCGGCCCAGGACTCGCCCACGTCCTCCCAGGCCCCGCTGCCAGAGGCGAAGACGACCATGCGCTGGCGGAGGGTGTGGAGCGCGGACCCCTCGAGGCCGGGCAGGAAATGGAGCGGTGAGCTGTAGTAGAGGTCGTCGGTGAAGCGGCCGCCGATGAACTTCTCGATCGCGTAGGTGCCGCTCATGCAGACTGCCGCGTTGATGAGATGCGGGTAGCGGGAGATCATGGCGAGCGAGTTGAACGCCCCGATGGACGCCCCGGCAACGACGATGGGCAACGACCCGCCGGAGTCGCTGTGGATCGCGGGAATGATCTCCTCGGCCACGGCCTGGTGGAACAGGTTGAACATGGCCAGCCGATAGTCGGGGCTTCCGACGCCCTGGGCCATGGCCTTGCCGGCGACGCTGTCGCAGGAATAGACCTTGGCCCGGCCGGCCTCCATGAGGGGCACCAGATGGGCGACCATCTTGTGGCGTTCGACCTCCTCGGCGTCCCCGCCCGCAGTTGGGAAGACCAGGACGGGCACACCGTAGGTGCCCCAGCGCGCCACGGTGATGTCCGTCCGGAGCCGGTCGGAGTACCACCGGTCGGTCGTCTTCATCGCGGATCCTCTCTCCCAGTAGCGCAAACTCAACCACGCGGCGCCGTGGCGGTCCATGCGAAGGCCTGGCAGAGCCTGACCGGAGTCCCAACTGGGCGTGGGCCGACTCGGCGCGAGGTGTCTCACCGTGAGACAGGGACTCCCGCGCGTACCTGAGGTCAGGTCGCACCCGGTGTCGCTGGGGCGAGACGAACCGCGACATGGAGTGCGACGTGCAGGGGGACCTGCCCGGAGCGGCCGAGGATCGGGGCCGGTCTGGCGCACGTCCGTCGTGGCCGGCGGGGAGCTATTGGGCCTGTCGGACCTGTCGGGTGGCCAGCGGCAGGGCCGGGACTGGCATCCTGCTCCGCTTTGCGGAGCAGGATACGAGCCTGGCGGCGATGGTCCGTTGGCGGCCCAAACGACGCCACCCGCGCGCGCTCGCATCCTGCTCCGCGAGGCGGAGCAGCATGTGAGCCCAGCGCCCGAAGGTGGCTCGTGACGCCTGGCCTGCCCGGATCCCTGGCCACCGAGGCCCGGCGCAAGCCTTGGACCACGCAGCGTTCACTCGTAGACGAACTTCTGCGGTCCGGGGAAGAGCCAGGACAGGCCGTCGCCCAGCCGGTCGCGCCAGTTCTCCCAGTTGTGGCCGTCCCGGGCCTC
>NZ_DATEEY010000030.1:0-3966 GCF_035280925.1 Intrasporangium sp.
GCCGAGCGCTCGCGGCAAGGGGGCCATGAAGGCGGCCTGCCGACTCGCGATCTCCCATGCGTTCAGAGCCCGGGAAGACGGCGGGCTCGGCCTGCGCCGGCTCGTCGCGGAGACGGCCGCGGACAATGCCGCGAGCAACGGTGTGTTGCGTGCCGTCGGGTTCACCGAGTTCGGCCGGGAGCATGCGACAGATCCGCTGCCCGACGGCACCTACGCTGACGCCCTGCACTGGGAGCTGCTCGGTTAGCCGCTGTGCCATCGGCCGGGCACTGGCCGACCGAACCGGATGATGGTGATCGGTTGCGCTGTGCCGTGCTCAACGCGCCAGTTCCGAGTCCCCACGCTGCCGAGGTAAACCGATCAGCGAACAGGCAACGGCGCCTGGGCGGGGCTCACGCTCAGGCGGCGGCATCCTTCCGCGGACGGCCACGACCACGCTTGCGCGCCACGATGGCGCCGTCGACGACCAGCTGGCCGCCCCAGACGCCCCAGGGCTCGCGTCGCTCGAGGGCGCCCGCGAGGCACTCCTGCCGCAGCGGGCACTCCGCGCACAGCGCCTTGGCCAGCTCGACCTGTTCCGGCCGCTCGGCGAACCAGAGCTGGGGGTCGTACTCGCGGCAGGGGGTTGTCCCCGTGGCTTCCAGCCGTAATCGTGCCCGGTGGGGCTTCGTCAGCGATGGTCCCTGTGTGGAGGTCATGGGCCCTATCCTCAAAAGTGAAGCGAACTTGAAGTCAAGGAAGCATCGGCGCTTCCCTCACTCCTATGTCGAAGCAGAAGTGCCGAATTCGACACAGACGGCGTGCCCCCGCCGAGAAATACCCGGAGACGTTCCTGGACACGCGTGTACGACTTGTAGAATAGGAAGTCATACACCGACGTTCAACATAATTTGATGGGGAATGCCGGAGTGGCGATCGATCGACGCATTGACGTCCTACAGTCCAGCCGAAGGCGCGCGGAACCCACGGAGAGGTGTCGTTGTGCGGCTGACTCAGCTCAGCGGCATACGGCACCGTCCGTGGGCACTGACACCAGTGTTGCCGTCAGGCCGCGACCGGCTGCTTGCGCGGGCGTCCCCGGCCTCGCTTGTGCGCGACGGTGACGCCATCGACAACCAGTTGTCCGCCCCAGACTCCCCAGGGCTCCCCTCGCTCAAGTGCGCCGGCGAGGCACTCCGCCCGGAGCGGGCACGTCCCGCACAGGGCCTTCGCGAACTCGACCTGCTCCGGGCGCTCGGCGAACCAGAGCTCCGGGTCGTACTCCCGGCACGGAATCGCCTCGCTGCGCTGGAGGACCTCGCCATTGAGGTTGGGTTGCTTGCTCTCCTTCATGGTTCACCCCTGTAATCCGGCGCACCCGTGGAGGCGGCGCGTCGGTGGACGTGTGTGGCCAGCGGTGGAGCGCTGGCGGTCAAGTGGTCACGGTGGCTCGATGGCATCCCTCCTTCAGGTGGCGCGGCGTGCTGGTCGGGTGGTCAGCCGGCCGGACGCTCCGGAGGGACGGTGTGGCCGCGCTGGAAGACGTTGTCCGGGTCCCACTCGGCCTTGACCCTGGCGAGTCGGGCGTAGGTCTCGGGCGGGTAGATGTCGTGGATGCGGTCCGGTCCCTCGTCCCCGACGAAGTTGCCATAGGCGCCCGGCGTACCTTCGGACAGCGAGGCCCCCAGCGCCTCGATCCACGGGCGCTGCTCGTCGAGCGCCTGCGGGTCGCCGACGACAGCGGCGACGTTGACCATGAGCGGCCACTCGCGATGCGCATAGGCCGTGGCGTCCGTGCTGACCCGCGAGATCGCTCCGCCGAGGACCCGGGTGTTGACGATGGCCATCTGCAGTTCCGGCGCGGCGAGCCGCTTCGTCAGCGTGTCGAGGATGAGCTGCGCATGGCTCCGGTCGAACCCGCGGGAGAAACCGGTGCGGATCGTGGCGATCGGGTGGAAGTCCTCGGGCTCCGGCTGGAACATCCCCGGGTAGGGCATCTCGTGGAGCAGGTCGGCCAGCGGCGTGGCGACAGCACGGAACGGCGCGAGGACGGGCTCGGCGGCCTCGGCGGGGCCGGCATACGTCAACAACGCCAGCACGACGAGCTGCCCGTGCTGCTCCTTGGGCAGGAACGGCATGGGCGGTGCCGGCATGACGTTGATCATGGCGCTCAGCTCCTCGGGCGCCGCCTGGGCCAGGCGGACGAACTCCGTGACGGTGTCCACCGTCGCCGGGACGACGAGCATTCCGCCGACCACCTGGGGCAGCGAGCGGAGTCGGAACGTGAACCTCGTCGCCACGCCGAAACCGCCGCCGCCTCCGCGCAGGCCCCAGAAGAGGTCGGGGTGGTGGTCCGCGTCCGCAACGACGACACGTCCCTCGGCGGTGACGAGCTCGACGGCGAGCAGGTTGTCGATGGTCAGCCCGTGCGCCCGGCTGACGAACCCGGCACCGCCGCCAAGGGTGATGCCGCCGACACCGACCGAGCCGGTGTCGCCGAATCCGATGACGAGCCCATGGTCCCCGGCAGCGGCTGTGACGGCGCCTGCCGTGGCACCGCCGCCGACGCGGGCGACGCGCTCGTCGACGTCGATCTCGATGCGGTCCAGGTGCTGCAGGTCGATGACGAGACCGTCCTCGACGGTGCTGTGGCCGGCCAGGCTGTGGCCGCCGCCCCGGACGGCGATCTCCAGCCCACTCGCCCGTGCGAAGGCAACGGCGGCTGCGACGTCGTCCGTGTCGCGTGGCCGGACGACGAGGGCCGGTGTCCGGTCGAGGTGTCGGTAGTACAGGGAAGAGGCGGCCCGGAAGGCCTCGGAGCCCTCGGAGTCGGGGGTGAGGACCTCGCCGGCGATGGTCTCACCCAGCGCCCGCAGTCGGTCTCGTTCGATGGTCAGTGGTCCATGTGTGGAGGTCATGGCGTCCATCCTTCGATTTGAACTACACGTGAAGTCAAAGCTTTTTCGCCGAGCTGGTTGCTCCTTCGGGTCTCGCCCTCACGTCGATCGAGGGCCCACCCTTCATGACGCGGCAGTCCGGCCATTTGTGACAGCCCCTGACGACGCTACGTCCCACCCCTGACAGTGGAAACGTTCTGCGCCGAAGACCAACCCAACGGAGTAGGTGCGACCGCCCCGCCTACGCCTCAGGCGGTAGACGGCGCCGTCCCACAGCTGACCCGGCTCAGGGGCACCTCAGGGTTGGTGCGGGGACGATCCCCATGGCGGTCGGGACCCGGCCGGGCTGACGGTGGAGGCATGCCCGCGATCGCTCGATCCTCACCCCTTGCACTGGGCCACCAGGCACCCGCCCGCACCACCCTCGCCGCGCCAGGCGACCGAAGCAGCGCCCCTGCCCTCTTCGGACCGCTCCTCCTCTTCGTCCACGGCATCCTCAGCTGGGTCGACGGCCGCGACGCCGGACTCGGCGCCACCTGGCTGACCGTGCTCGCGGGCCTCTCGCTCGTCGCCGGGGTCGTCGCGCTGGCCCTCCTCGCCGCCCGGCTCGGCGAACAGGCTGGCGGGGCTCTCGCGACGGTCGCCGTCGTCGCGTCCGCGTTCGGCGCGGGTGCGGTCGGCGCGGTCACCGTGGGACGGATGCTGGGATACCTCGGCGACGACCTGCCCACCGCGCTGACCGCTGGCGGACCCGGCCTCGTCGCGATCGGACTGGGGATCCTGCTCCATCGGCTCGTTGTCGCGGGTCGGGTCCCCAGGTCCGCCGTTGCCGTCGCCGTGCTCGGTGCAGCCATCATGGCCATGCCCTGGGGGCTCCTGCCGCTTGGCGCCCTCGTCCTGCTCGTGGGCCTGGGCCCCGTCGCCCGGACCTGACCGGCAGGATGGCGGCATGCGCGCCACCACGATCCATGCCCCACGAGACATCCGCCTGAGCGAGGTCCCCGACCCGTCGATCACCGCGCCCACCGACGCGATCGTCCGCGTTGTCGCGGCGTGCATCTGTGGCTCCGACCTGTGGCCCTATCGCGGC
>NZ_DATEEY010000031.1:0-12362 GCF_035280925.1 Intrasporangium sp.
GTCCGGAAGAAGAACTCGTCATTCCTCTACAACGGCACCCGCACGATGTACGAGCGCGAGGGCTTCACCTACGACCGGCCCAAAGGGCAGGGCAATTGCGTGATGGTGCGTGAGGTGGCCCCGAGCGAGCGTGGCTGAACCGCCAGAGACCCAAACCCCGACTTGGTGGCTGAACCCCGCCCCCAGGAGCACGGTCATGTCGCGAGTCGCGCTTCTCGGAACTTGCGTCACTCCGCCGGCTGACGGGCGCATGCCTCTTACGCACATGATGCCGACGACAGGACGTTTCGCGAGCCGCCCGTGAGCAGCGTTCGTTATCCAGTCTGATCAGAGCCGACCGAGCCAATGATGGTCAGGGACGAGGGAGGCAAGTGCCCTCCGCATCCATGACCGCCGCTGGCCATCGAGCAACCTGGGCGCCCAACACGGCATGACTGAAGTCAGGAACGGTGCGGGCGAGGTTGCGTGACAGGCCTTCATGTTGACATCACCGGGGAAGATCCGAGTGTGCGTCACTTCGGAGCCGCGAGGACGCAGAACTCGTTGCCTTCCGGGTCTGCCAGGACAACCCACGGTGCATCACCTTGGCCGATGTCGACACGCTGTGCGCCGAGAGCAACCAGACGAGCCACCTCTGCGTCCTGGTCCTCAGGCCTGAAGTCGAGATGCAGCCGGCTCTTGGCCTTCTTGCTCTCATCAAGCCGGACGAAGTCCAATCCCGGCATGCGATCCGGCTCCGGGCGGATCTCGAACTCGTCAGCGGAGGAATGGACCACGACCCAACCAAGAGCATGTGCCCACCACTGCCCGAGGGCCACCGGATCTACCGAGTGGACAATGACCTGTTCCCATTCCAACGTCATGCAGCGAACCTAGCCGTGGCGGGGGCTTCAGAGACAGGCGTTTTCGGGAGAGGAGTCGCACGGCTGGACGCCAGCGCGTCCTGCGCCGCGTGCGTCGGGCGCTCGGCCGCTGCGCATCGTCACCCGGGCAGTTCGAACGGGATTGGAGGACCAGGCGGATCCTCACCAACCCGACCGTCGACAGCCTCGCGGAGTAGATCGGCGTGCCCGGTGTGACGTCCGTACTCCTCGATCATGTCGACCAACAATCGGCGCAAGGTGATGACTCGACCATCACCCGACTCGTAGGTCATGCCCGGACCGCCGCGCGCGATCGCGAGTCGCACGACCTCCCGAGATCGCTCCACTGCCTGACGCCACAATCGGTACAACGTCTCCGGAGCGTCGTCGTCTGCGGAACTGAAGACCCACGCCGACCGGGTCGACGGATCCACACCGGCCCACGGTTCAGGTAGCTCGTCGCCGCCGAAGTCCCCGGTGAAGTTCAGGTCTTCCATGTAGGCCAAGTGCTTGAGCAGTCGACCTAGCGACAACTCGGAGGTGTCGAGCCTCCTCGACAGGCCTTGGCCATCGAGGCCCGCGCACTTCCACTCGAATGTCGCCCGCTGCCGCTCCAGGGAACCCACCAGCGTCACCGCTTCTGAGCCCAGCAAGGGTGGTTCTGGATAACCGGCCCACTTCTCTTCGCTCACCATGTCAGCGTAGGACGGCATCTCGCGCAGGCCAGCCCACCCGTCGGCGCGAGGATGCCATCCGAGCGCACGTGGTTCTTCGCCACCCACGCCAAAGGTGTCGTATTCCGTGGCGCTTGGCCAGAACGTGTCGCGCCACTCGTCGGCAAGGCCCAGCCCTCAGCAGCCGTTGTCTCCAGAAAGATCGGGCGTATGCCGCTGGGCTCAGTTCTCGTCACCGTGTGTCGTCACGATGTCGTTGGCTGCTGCCCAGGCCGCGATGTCGCGGCGCTCGATGGCGGTGGCCATGAGGCCCGGGAACTGGTCCGGCGTGCAGGCAAAGGTCGGCACCCCGACGGCCGCGAGCGCCGCCGCATGGTCCGCGTCATAGCTGGGTCGGCCCGAGTCACTCAACGCGAGCAGGGCGATCATCGTCGCGCCTCCACCGGTGATGGACGCGGCCCGACGCAGCATCTCCTCGGCGATCCCGCCCTCGTAGAGGTCGCTGATGAGCACGAGGATCGTCTCGTTCGGCTGGGTGATGAGGCCCTCGCAGTAGGCCAGGGCCTGGTTGATGTCGGTGCCGCCGCCCAGCTGGACGCCGAAGAGCACATCGACCGGGTCGTCGAGCTCCTCGGTCAGATCGACGACCTGGGTGTCGAAGACGACCAGCCGGGTGGAGACGGACCGGAGGGAGGCGAGCACGGCGCCGAAGACGCTGGAGTAGACGACGGACTCCGCCATCGAGCCCGACTGGTCGATGCAGAGGATGATGTGGCGCTCGACGCGCTGGGCTCGACGGGCGTGGCCGACCAGCCGCGCCGGGATGACCGTCTGGTGATCGGGTTGGTAGTGCTTGAGATTCGCGGCGATGGTGCGATTCCAGTCGATGTCGGACTGCCGCGGCCGGCGGGTCCGGGCCGCACGGTTCAGCGCCCCGGTGACGGCTTGGACCGTCTCGGCGCGGAGGCGCTCCTCCAGCTGGTCCGTCACCGTTCTCACCACCGCGCGGGCCGTCGCCTTCGACCGCTCGGGGATGACCCGGCCGAGGCCGACCAGGGTGCTCACGAGGTTGACGTCCGGTTGGACCGCCTCGAGGAGCTCGGGCTCGAGGAGCAGCTGGGTCAGGCCCAGCCGGTCCATGGCGTCGGCCTGCATCACCTGGACGACCGACGAGGGGAAGTAGCCGCGGATGTCGCCGAGCCACCGCGCGACCCGTGGTGCGGATGCGCCGAGGCCACCGCGCCGCTCCCCGTCGTAGAGCTGACGCAGTGCTTCGTCGCGGCGTAGGTCGTCTGCGCTGAGGCTGGCGGCCTCGCCGATTCCGTCCGCCGCCTCACCGCCGAGCACGAGCCGCCATCGGGTGAGCCGGTCACGCTGCTCGCTCACGCGGTCACCTCGAACCCGAGCAGCCGAGCGACCGCGTCGACGGCCGGGGCGGCGCGCTCGAGGTCGAGGTCGTGCGTCTGCTCCGGTCGAGCCGGTCGCCCACTCGCCAGCGAGGTGAGGTGGGCACCGATCTGGCGCCGCTCGCCCGGCTGGTAGCGCGAGAACGTCCGTCGCACGAGAGGCAGCAGGTCCTCGAAGGCGTCATCCTCCACCGAGGCGAGCCACTCGTCGACGATCGCGAGCAGCTCGTCGCTGTGCAGTAGCAGGAGTGCCTCGCCAGCAAGGAAGCCATCGAGCCACGACGCCGCAGCCGGACCGGGCACAGCCTGGGAGAGGTGTCTCGACAGGCGGGTGGCCGCGGTCGTCTGGTCGATCTCGCCGACGTCGAGGAGCAGCCGGTTGGCGCGTCCGGACACGGCGCCGTGGATCCGGTCGTCGGCCGCGACCGCGGCCAGTGCCCGGTGCCAAGGCGTCCGCAGCTGAGGGTCGTCCATGAGGGCCACGCCGCGGTGAGCGGCCTCGACCGCGGATCGCATCGCGGCTGCGCCGTCGTCGTCGAGGCTCGCACACGTGGCACGAAGCCCGATGGACGCTCGCACGACGACGGTGGCCAGGACGTGAGCGACCTCCGCGACGTCAACGCCCCGGACGTCGCCGTAGCGGCACGTGCGGGCCAACGGCTCGACGGTGCCGAGCAGCGCGACGGTGTCGTGCTGGCGGGCCGTGCGATCGGCAAGTGTCTCCACGACGGAGCGGAGGGCGGTGGGCAGGTCGGCGAGGAGGCACTGCTCGATGAGCCTGCCCAGGGCAGCGAGGTCGGCCGACTGCTCGGCCAGCTCGGCGACCCTGGCCTCCGTGGCCGAGGTGACGGTGTTGCCGTAGAGGCTCGCCTCGATGAGAGCGACGGCGAGCTCGGGGTACCACTCGAGCTGCCAGGCCTCCTTGAAGGTGCCCGTCGTGCGTCCCGTTTCGACGCGCTCGCCCCAGTCGATGCCGAGGAGCGCCAGGCGGTGGAGCAGGACCGACCGGGCCAGCTGCGCGTCGCGTCGGAGGTCGAGCTCGATGACCGTCGCCGTGGTGCTGGCCTTGAGCCGGAGGGACCGCTGTTGCCGTGCGAGGTCGGCGGCGAGCGGCACCATTGGGGTCGACTCCGGGACCTGGCCGAGCTCCTCGCCGACGACGAGCGTGCGGTCGATGAGCCGAAGGGGCAGGTCGGAGCCCTCGGTGAGGGTCGCGCGCGTGGCATCGGTCAGCTCGCTCAGTCCCACTGACGGCCGGCCACGGACGGCGGCCAAGGCCTCCGCAAGCCGGGTTGCCTCGACCACCGACGCGGTCGAGGCGTCGAGGCGCTCATCGCGCAGGGCGCGTGCCACCCGAACGAACCACGACGGCACGACGGACTCCTCGGGCGTGACGAAGAGGTGCTGGTACCAGCCGGGGGAGCGCACCCCGGCCCCGTAGCCCGAGCTGTAGGCCAGCTTGGGGGCGGACCACGGGACCCACGTGGCGGCGACCTTGACCCTGGGCAGCTTGGCCAGCAGCGCGTTGTCGCTGCTCACCGAGGGATACGCCGCAGGGTCAAGGGCGGGCGCGTGGTAGGCGCCGCAGACGACGGCAATGCGCCCCGCGCCATCGCGCTGTGCCTTGCGGATGACCTTGCGCATGGACGCCTCGCGCCGCGCGTTCTCGACATCGTCCTGGCGTCCGTCGGTTGCCCGGACCTCGGCCATGGCGGACGCAAGGTGCCGGAACTGCTCGAGGCTGGAGGACCTCCGGTGCTCGATGACGTCCTCCCACCACCGCTCGGGGTCGTCGTAGCCGGCGGTCCTGGACAGCAGGGTGAGCGGGTCCACCCGGTCCCCTCGATCGCCTCGATCCGCTGCCGGCTCGGGCGACAGGGCCAGCGCATGGGTCGCGGGGAGATCGGCAAAACCCACGGTCACGCCACGTTCGACGGCCCAGCGCAGCGCGACCCACTCGGGGGAGAACACCGCGAAGGGGTAGAAGGACGACAGCCGCGGGGTGTCCACGGCGTAGACGAGGGCCGCCACCGGCGGCACGAGGCCCGCGTCGCCAGCGAGCGGGACGAGCGCATCGAGCTCCGGCGGACCCTCGATGATGATCCGGTCGGGGCCGAGCTCCTCCAGTGCGCCGAGCACGGTCCGGGCCGAGCCGGGGCCGTGGTGTCGGACGCCGAGGACCTCGACGGATGCGGTCGCGGTGGTCACCACTGCACCATCACCACGGCACCATCACCACGGCACCATCACGTCAGCTCCCGGCACGCCCGGTAGAGATCGGCCCATTCGCGCCGGTCCTTCACGACCGTCTCGAGGTACTCCTGCCAGACGATCCGGTCCTGGACGGGGTCCTTGACGATGGCACCGACGAGCCCGGCGGCGACGTCGTCGGCTCGGACGACGCCGTCACCGAAGTGCGCCGCGAGGGCTGCACCGTTCGTCATGACAGAGATCGCCTCTGCCGTCGACAGGGTCGCCGACGGCGACTTGACCGTGGTGCGCTGGTCGGCGGTGACACCGGAGCGGAGCTCGCGGAAGACCGTGACGACCCGCTGGATCTCGGCGAGCGACTCGAGGCCGTCGGGCAGCTCGAGGCTGCGACCCAGGGCCGCGACGCGCGTCCGGACGATCTCGACCTCCTGGTCGAGCGTGTCCGGCAGCGGGAGCACCACGGTGTTGAACCGCCGCTTGAGCGCCGAAGAGAGGTCGTTGACCCCCTTGTCGCGGTTGTTCGCCGTGGCGATGACGTTGAAGCCCTTCTGGGCCATCACCTCCTCGTCGAGCTCGGGGATGGGCAGGTGCTTCTCCGAGAGGATGGTGATGAGCGCGTCCTGCACGTCCGCTGGGATCCGGGTCAGCTCCTCGATGCGCACGAGTGATCCCAGCTCCATGGCCCGCATCACCGGGCTCGGCACGAGGGCGGCCCGGGTCGGCCCCTCGGCCAGCAACCGCGCGTAGTTCCACCCGTAGCGCAGCGCCTCCTCCGGCGTCCCGGCGGTGCCCTGCACGACGAGGGTCGAGTCACCGCTGATCGCCGCTGCGAGGTGCTCGCTGACCCACGTCTTCGCAGTCCCGGGAATGCCCAGCAGCAGCAGGGCCCGGTCCGTGGCCAGCGATGCCACGGCCACCTCCATGAGGCGTCGTGAGCCGAGGTACTTCGGCGTGATCGCGGTGCCGTCGTCGAGGGTTCCACCGAGCAGGTAGGTCGTGACCGCCCAGGGGGACATTCGCCAGCGCGGCGGACGTGGCCGGTCGTCCGCGGCCGCGAGGGCGACCAGCTCGGCTGCGTACGCGTCCTCCGCGTGAGCGCGCAGAACCGTTGTCGTGGTGGGGGTTTCGCTCATCCAAAGGCCTCGCTGATCGATCGCTTGACGGAGTGGAACTGGAGCAGGTTGCGCAGCTGGGCAGCCACCGAGGAATCGTTCCGGACGCGGGCGAGCCACGCCTCGAGGGCCGGAAGGGCTTCCCGGTGCAACCCTGCGAGAAGGTGCGGCATGGCCTGTGGCAGATGCGCGCCAGGTGCCCTCATCGTGCCCAGCCGCGACAGAAGCGCGAGACTGAACTCGGCTGACCATGGCGGGGGCACCGCCGCCAGGAGGGTGGCCACAGCTGCAGTCTTGTGCGACGTGAGCCGGGCGAGCACGGCGGCTTCCCGCTCGGCGGGCAGCAACGCCGGAAGGAGCTCCGGATCCCACACCCGAGTGAGCACCGCGGCTGCCCACAGCGGGTCCCGGCGCAGGCGCACGGCCTGCCGTATGCCGCTGAGTGCGTCTGCGTCGGACAGCCGGCTCACCGTCGTGGCCGGGTCCCACCCCGTCGTCTCCTCCCAGACCTCGAGGGGCGCACCTGCGACGATGCGCTCGAGCCACCACCCTCGCACCGACCGACGCCCCGGTGGCTTGCCGAGCCCGTCTCGCACCCCCGCCGCGTCAGGCGGGTCGGGGAGCGCCATCTCGAGGCTGCGCTTCAGGACGCCCCTGGGCTGGATGAGGGGCCGGAGGCGCTCGGCCATGCGCCCCGCGCGCGCCGAGCCGGGAAGTCCGTCGAGGAGCACGACCGCCGCTTCACGGACCGTCGCCGCACGGTCGTCGAGGGCACGTTCGAGCAGCGGCTCGTCCTCCGGGCCGAGACCGACGCGGAGCGCGCCGAGGTGGGCGGCCCGGTCCCGGGCGCTGTCGGACTGCCAGGTCGACTCGACGAGGCTGCGTGCCCGCGCCGGGTCGTCGGCGCGCACCACTGCGAGGACGGGGAGCCGCTCGGGGGAGGGGAGCCGAGCCCAGTCGACGTCCGTGTGCTCACCGGTCGCAGACGTCGCGACGACACCCGCCAGTGCGTCGGCCACCCACAGCCAGTCCGGGCGCTGCGCGGCGAGCCACGCGCCCCGACGGTCGAGCACCGCTGCGGTGGGCCCGCGGAGCTGTCGGGACGCCGTCGCGAGGTCGAGGACGGTGGGCAGGAGCGAGTGGGGCACGCGTCGTCCGGCAGCCGCGGCGGTCCGGAGCCAGTGCAGGACGAGGCCGTCGCGCTGCTGCGCGCCCGCGGGGGGATGGGTGACGACCAGCTCGAGGAGCTGGATCGCCAGCTGCCCCGCGGCGGGCCGTTCGTCCGCCCCAGCCGGCGCCCCAGCCGTCAGGCGTTCCGGTCGTCGACCCGCCCGGAGCGCTGCGGCTCCGAGGGCCGCCGAGGTGAGCAAAGCCTCCTCCGACCTCGCCTCCGGATCGAGGGCAATGGAGCCCGACCCGAAGGGCGGCAGCGCCGGCACCGGACGGCGGGCGGTGCCCAGGAGCGCGACCGAGCCGAGGTCGTGCCACCAGTCGCTGAAACGCACGGCCTGCCCACTCGACTCCCCGGTCGAGGGTGCAGCAAATGACGGCAGCTCGCTCACAGCGCCACCAGCTCCCCGTCGACGATGGTGGACAGCGGTCTGGCCCGCCGCCCCTCGAGCTCGGCGAAGACATCGGTCGGGTGGCCGCCGGTCAGGGCGAGCAGCGACCACACGGGGCTGTCCTCCGTCAGGCGCAGCCCGTCGCCCGCCTCGTCCACGACAGCGGATGGCACCGGGGCCGCCGTAGTGCCCGGTCCTCGCCGGCGATCAGCCCGACGGGCGCCGCCGCCATCGAGCACCGTCGCCCGCACGCCGCCGAGGACGACGGGCACGCGCCAGGCCCACGGGTTGACGGCCCACGTGGCGGCGGCCTTCGCGTGGGCGGCGTCGACCGATCCGGCGCCCGGGAGCTCACCCCTCGCGTCCGACAGGACGGGCTCGTCCACGAAGAGGGCCCGGTGCACGGCCTTGCCGGGATACCGGGCGAGGGTTGCCTCGAGGACCGACCCGACGACCCGGGCCATCGGCAGGACCTGTCCACCGGCCGCGAAGTCCAGGACCTGGACGATCTCCCCGGACGCCTGCCCGTGCAACCAGGTGCGTTGCTGCTGGAGCCTGCCGTCGTCCGTGCGGTGCGCCCCCAGGACGGTCCACCGGTCGGTGAGGGAGTCCCGCTGCCGCACGGACTCCGTCGACACCGACCACCCGATGACGGTGCGCAGGTCGCCTGCGGCGTCGTCATCGGCCGCATCCCGCTGAGACCAGGCCCTCGTCACGGTCCACCACCGGCCCATCGCGGCGAGCAGGTGGTCGGGCCAGTCCGAGCGGGTGTTGACCTCCGAGGCCATCGTCCGCACCTGGTCGGCCAGGCCGGGCAGCTGGGCGTCGACGAGCCGTGCGGCTGTGGTGTCCCACCAGGCGTAGGGCTGCGAACGCACCGACGCCGTGCCGCCCCGAGCGAGGTCGCCGAGCCACCGCGCGAAGTCCTCCATGCCGGCCGTCATCAGGGCGAGCCGCTCCTCGAGGCGCTTGGCCTGTCCCGTCGGATCAGGTGCTCGCCCTGCCCGTGCGTCCCGTGCCGCCGCACTGCTGGTGGCACGCGCCGCGCGCTCGGCCGCCCACTCCGAGGCGAAACCCGCCGCCTCGGCCGCGTCCTTCACCGAGCCGGCGCCCTCGACCCAGAGCATGAGCAGCGCCAGGCCGTGCTTGCAGGGAAGCTTCCGGCTCGGGCAGGTGCACCGGAAGGCAGGCTCGGTGAGGTCAACGCTCACCTGGTAGGGCATCTTGCCCGAGCCTTGGCACTTGCCCCACACGAGCGTGTTCGTCGATCCCGTGTCCGACCAGGGACCTGGACGCGCGAGCCGGCGCGCGGCCGCCAGCGACGAGGCATCCGGGGCCAGCGCGGTGACCTGTTGTGTCGTCCACCGAGTCATGGTCTCGACATCATGACCGACTGCACCCACGGGCGGCGGCGCACCCCGGCAATTCGACGCAGCCGGCGCACGGCTCAGTCGCCGAAGTTAGCGCTCGATCAGGGCGGCCAGCCCGTCAAGGGTGCGGGCCAGCCCGAACCGCCACGCGTGCTCCGCGCTCCACGACGAACCATGGGCCTCACCGGCGGCGGCGCCGATGCGGACCGCACGGGGAAAGGCGGTCGGATCGAGCACCCGCTCGAGGAGGGGCTGGTTGGCCTCCCACCAGCTCGCGTCGGACATCGCCGTGTCTCGTCTCGCCCGTGCCGCATCGTGTGCAGCCCGGGCATGGCCCTGGACGAAGCCCAGGAGATGCGCCAGCGCTGCGTCCAGCGTCACGTCGTCGAGACCGGTGCCGTCGAGCGCGGCCAGCTCGTGCTCGTACTTGGCCATGACGCCAGGTCCGAGCGGCGGCCGGCTGAGGACGACGACCTCCGTGAGCCAAGGGTGCTCGGCGAACAAGGCGCGGTTCGTCTCGGCGACGCGCTCGAGCCGGCGCCTCCACGTCCGGATGCGCCAGGACGGCCGGTGCATGCGCAGGTAGAGGCGGTCCACCATGAGGTCGAGCAGCTCGGCCTTCCCGGGCACGTAGGTGTAGACGGACATCGTCGATACGCCGACCCGCTCTGCGACGGCGCGCATCGTCACAGCCGCCAGACCCTCGGCGTCGGCGAGCGCGATCCCAGCGTCGACAACAGCGTCGACACTGACGCTCCGACCCGGTCCACGACGCCGCCCTGCACCTGGAAGTCCCCCAAGGGCGTCGCGCCACAGGAGGGCGAGAGTCGGGCTCGGCTCCCCAGCTCCGGTCGAGAAGTCGGCCATGGGAACCATCCTCGCAGCGCATCGGTTGTACGTCGTACGCTGTACACCGTACAGTAACGGGTGCGCACAACGACAGGAGTCCCATGAACATCACTGCCTCAGCGATCTCACTCAACGTCAAGGACGTCCGCGCCTCCGCAGACTGGGCCACGAAGCATCTCGGGTTCAGCCAGGAGATGGCGGCTGAGGGCTTCTGCTCCCTCAACCACCCGAAGGCCGGCTTCAACCTCATCTACCTGGCGACCGGCCTGCCGACCTTCAAGCCGGCCTCCGCCGCTGGGCACGCCGACGGGCTCCTCGTCGTCTTCACCGTCGATGACATCGACGCCGACTACGCTCGCCTGCAGGCTCAGGGAGCCTCGATCGTCACGACCATCGAGACCGAGCCGTGGGGTGAGCGCTACTTCCAGATGACCGATCCCAACGGGGTCGTCTACCAGCTCGTCCAGTGGGTCGAACCCACGGACCCGCAGTACGCCACCCAGCAGTAGCACGACTGAGCCGTATGCCGCTGAGTGCACTCAGCGGCATACGGCCGTGTGTTGTTGGTGGTTGCCTCAGTCGCCGAGGTTCTCCTCGAGGAAGGCCTCGGTCCGCCGGATCGAGAGCGGCCACTGGGACGTGAAGGTGTGCCGCTGACCCTCGTAGACGTAGTAGCTCACCTTCTTGCCGGCCTTCTTCAGGGCGGCCACGGTTTCCTCCGACCACGCGATCGGGCAGCTCTCGTCAGCGGTGCCGTGGTGGATGAGGATCGGTTCGGTGATCCGGTCGAAATACGTGCGGGGACTGGTCAGCGCCCAGGTCTCGGGCGACTCCTCGGGGGTGCCGAGGCGTGCCATGACCTCTCGTGCGGCGCTCTCGCGGTCGTTGTCGCGGCGCACCCACATGTTGAAGTTGTCGATGGAGTCGGAGCTGACCGGGGCGTAGGCGACGGCCGCCTTGAAGAGGCCCGGCTTCGCGACGACCGCCCCGTAGACGACGCCGCCACCCATCGACCGCCCGATGATGCCGATGCGATCCGGGTCGACCGACTCGAGCTGCTGGAGCGCCAGGCCCGCATTGATCGCGTCGATGGCGTAGCCGACGCGCAGGTTGGCGCCGTTGTCCGGGTCGTCGTCAGACTGTGCGTGGTTGCGGTAGTCGATGTGGAGCGTGACGTAGCCCTGCTTCGCGAGGTAGTCACGCTCCCGGAGCATCGTCGCGCCGTTCGTGTACTCCTCGAGCGGGACGTGGCCGTGCGCCAGCACGACGGCGGGGAAGGGACCCGTGCCACGCGGGATGTTGATCCGACCGGAGATGGTCAGGCCGTCGCCCTGGTAGGTCGCGTAGTACTGCCGATAGGCGCTGGTGCTGCCGCCCTCGCGGCCGAGCCGGAGGTTGCGGCCGTCGTAGTCCTCGTCGATGAGGGCCTGGATCGACGCGGGGTCGGGCGGCGCTGTCGTGGTGGTGCTGGGCGTCGGCGTCGCCTCCGTCGTCGGCGCGGGTGTCGTCGCGTCCGCTGGAGGTGCCGTCGTCGCACCGGCCGTCCGGCTCGCGACGGTGGGGCTGGCGGCCTCGCCGCCGTCGCCCGTGCAGCCTCCCACGGCCAGCAGGGCCGTCAGCGAGATGCCGATGCAGGCGTGCCTCCCCACACCTCAGTGTCACCGCTGGGACCGCATTGGCCAAGAACGTGCGCCCCTTCCGATTCCAGACCGTGACCTGGGCCGACGCTCCTGCCGTATGCCGCTGGGCTGGCTTTCTGCGTGACGAGTGACCATTCAGGTCAGCCGGCTCCACGGGTCCTCGGGCACCCAGACTCGTGGCATGAGCAGCTCGACGCCGTCCCTCTCGGCGAACCGCCTGAGCAGGCGCAGGGTGACGTCCAGGTCGTCGCCGGCGTACGGGAGCGCCTGCAGCGGCTCGTCGAGAGGTCGGAAGAAGTCGTCCCAGTGAGTCAGGACGACCCGTCGCGCCGCGACGGTGCGGACGGTGTGCTGCCAGTAGTCGCGGAGGTACGACGCGCTCTGGAGGCCGAGCTGGCCGACGCCGAGGTAGGCGACCTCCGCCTCGTGCCCGGCCAGCGCCCCCGAAACGTGTCCCGCGCTGCCCTGGATGAGCAGGCTACGCGTTGGTCCGGAGCCAGGGAGGTCGCCTGTGTGGCTGGTGCTGTCACGGGGGATGTGACGGACGATGATCGACCAGGCTTCGCCGCAGCGGTAGGCGGACGCGCGTGCCGGGGGATGGACCGGGTCCTCGATCGCGCCGGGGTAGCGGTCCGGCGGGCAGTGCGCTGACAGGACGTGCGTGACGCTGAAGGA
>NZ_DATEEY010000032.1:0-6946 GCF_035280925.1 Intrasporangium sp.
CCACGCCTTCGTCGCGGCCTTGTGGATGTCGGAGTCCATCGCGTCCAGCGTCCGGATGTCGTCGTTGGCAGCCTGGTGCTTCCGCATGACCCGCTTGTGCGCCTCCGCGTTGCGGGCGTAGCCGGCGTACGGCCCAACCACGGCCGCGAGCTCGGCCGAGCGCTTGTACGCAGCACCGGTCAGCAGCGACGTGATCGCGGCGGCGAGCGAACGCCCGCCCTCGGAGTCGTAGCCGTGACCCGTCGCCATGAGCAGCGCGCCAAGGTTGGCGTAGCCGATGCCGAGCTGGCGGTAGTCACGCGTCGTCTGGGTGATCGCCTCAGTCGGGAAGTCCGCGAAGCAGATCGAGATGTCCATCGCCGTGATGACGAGCTCCGTGACCTTCTGGAAGGTCACCGCGTCGAACGTGTCGTCGTCGCGGAGGAACTTGAGCAGGTTGAGCGACGCCAGGTTGCACGAGCTGTTGTCGAGCGACATGTACTCCGAACAGGGATTGGATGCCGTGATCCGCCCCGTCTCCGGGTTCGTGTGCCAAGCGTTGATCGTGTCGTCGTACTGCAGGCCCGGGTCGGCGCACTCCCACGCCGCCTGCGCGATCTTCTCGAACAGCTTGCGCGCATCGACCTTCTCGATGACCTCGCCGGTCAGTCGGGCCCGCAGGCCGAACTCGCCGCCGTCCTCGACGGCCTTCATGAACTCGTCCGTCACGCGGATCGAGTTGTTCGCGTTCTGGTACTGGACCGAGACGATGTCCTTGCCGCCGAGGTCCATGTCGAAGCCCGCGTCACGCAGCGCGCGGATCTTGTCCTCCTCGCGCGCCTTCGTCTCGATGAACTCCTCGATGTCCGGGTGGTCGACGTCGAGCACGACCATCTTCGCGGCACGACGCGTCGCACCACCGGACTTGATCGTTCCCGCCGACGCATCCGCGCCACGCATGAACGACACCGGGCCGGACGCCGTCCCACCGGACGACAGCAGCTCCTTGGACGAGCGGATCCGCGACAGGTTGAGGCCCGCACCGGAGCCGCCCTGGAAGATCTTCCCCTCTTCCTTGTACCAGTTGAGGATCGAGTCCATCGAGTCGTCAACGGAGAGGATGAAACACGCTGACACCTGCTGGGGCGACTTCGTCCCGACGTTGAACCACACCGGAGAGTTGAACGAGAAGACTTGGTGCAGAAGGGTATACGTCAGCTCATGCTCAAAGATCTCGGCGTCCTCATCCGAGCCGAAGTAGCCGTGTTGCTTCCCGGCCGCGGTGTAGGTCAGTACCACGCGGTCGATGAGCTGCTTCAGGGACTTCTCGCGCACATCGGTGCCGAGCGCGCCGCGGAAGTACTTGGTCGTGACGATCGTGCTGGCATTGACCGACCAGAAGTCAGGGAACTCCACACCACGCTGCTCGAAGATCGTCTCGCCGGTCTTCCAGTTCTGCTGGACGACGTCGCGGCGCTCCCAGGTGACCTCGTCGTAGGGGTGCACCCCGGGCTTGGTGTAGATCCGATCGATCTTGACGCCCCTCTTGGCGCCGCCCTTCGAACGGGAGCTGCGGTTTCCGATCTCCGTCATGCTGTGGCCTCCCTGACCGTGACAACGGTCCATGTCATGGACCGAATGTCCTAGTGATGAGTCTTCTACAGAGCACCGACAGTGCCCCGGGTGTTGCGAGGGGGGTGGAGGGCGACTACCGCTTCGCGCCGATCTCGGGCCGAACCGGAGGCTCGTGCCCGAGCGCGTCACGCTCGGCTCGAAGGACCGCGATGGCTCCTTCGAAATCCTCGAGCGTCTCCCAGGCCTGGTAGACGCTTGCGAACCTGAGGTAGGCGATCTCGTCGAGCTCGCGGAGCGGCTCGAGGACGGCCATGCCGACCTCGTGGGCCTCGATCTCCGCGCTCCCCTGCGCCCGGATGGTCTCTTCGACCCTCTGGGCGAGCAGGGCGAGGTCGTCCTCGGTGACCGGACGGCCCTGGCACGCCTTGCGCACCCCCGACAGGACCTTGGCCCGGCTGAACGGCTCCGAGGCCCCCGACCGCTTGATGACGTTGAGGCTCGAGGTCTCGATCGTCGTGAAGCGGCGGTTGCACTCGGGGCATTGACGGCGCCGGCGGATTGCGGTGCCGTCGTCCGTCGTCCGTGAGTCGATGACGCGCGAGTCCGTGTGCCGACAGAACGGGCAGTGCACCTGCGCTCACCTTCCTTCACAGCTGATTCCGTATGCCGCTGAGCTCGCTCTGGGGACAGAGCTGGGGACAGCGTGTGGATGGCTTGTGCGTAACGTGTCGCCCCTTGGGGACTACATGTGGACGACTTACAGCTATGTAACTACTAGATGTTGGGGTAATCGTAGGCACGTGACCCATGCGTTATCAAGCCAATACGGCAACTTCGGCGCGTCGTGTCCAGCCCCAGGCCGGTGACCTGCGCAAACGCCACACCAGCCCCACCCGTCCCGGGACACCATCGACCTGGACCTTCCCTCGAGTGTGCAGTAAACGCGATCGCCGCTCGGCCCAGCCCTGGTCGAGTGTGCAGTAAACGCCCAGCCTTCTCGTCGAGTGTGTAGAAAGCGCCGCCTCAGTCGAGGTAGGACCACACGAGGATCATGATGATCGCGGGCACGGCGCCGAAGGCCGCCCAGCCGAGCGACCACTCGATCCTCGTGCCGAGATCGGGCGGCGTCGCCGTCGACCAGCCCATCAGCAGCGACCCGAGCAGCCACCCGGATCCGACCACTGCCACCGCCGTGCCCGACACCAGGGGGCGGCCGTCCTCGTCCTTCATCCGCTTCTCCTCCATCTCGTTCGGATTCGTCAGGGGTCAGGGCGGCAGTCCCGCGCTCGGAACGACCCGACGGGGCTTCCGGCAAAGACCCGCTGGTCCGGTCGGCCAGCGGCGATGGCCGCCAGGTTGTGCTCGCTCGTCGTCCCGGCCTTCAGGTACGCGCTGTGCCACGGCGACCCCATGAGGAACTCGTTGGTCGATCCCGGCTTGAGCCCGCAGGCGGCCGACAGGTGGGCGACTCCGGGGACGTCGCGCGGATCGCGCCCGAACCATCCGGTTGCTGCAACAACGTCGGTCGGAGACGCGAGCACGTTGAGTCCGCCGGGTTTGAGGCCGGCCCCGCCGAGCGAGTCCAGCGCGGTCCCCGGCGAACCGAACAACGCGACGTCGTCCATCCGCATCACGTGCTGCAGCGAGAGGCCGGCCAGGACGGAGCCGTACGAGTGCGCCCACAGGGTCTGGTGCGGAGGCTCGTCGCGGCTGGCGGCGATGCCGTTCGTGAACGAGGCGAGCTCATCCGCCCACTCCTCGGCGAGGTCGTCCTTGAGGACCGACCTGCTGCCGAATGCCCCATCCCGCCACTGCGGCGCCGGGTAACCCATCCACTGCACGATCGCGATGTCGGCCTGGTCCCCCGTTCCCCGGGTCTTGGTCCATGCCAGCGTGCGCAGGCGGGCGAACGTCTCGTCGTAGCGGCGCAGGTCCAGGTGCGGGCTCGTCGAGAGCCCGCCGACATAGGTCGCGACGTGGCCGGCGCGGTCGACGTTCCCTACCGTCGTCACGGCCCGGACAACGGGCCCCGTGATGTCGACGAGCAGCAGGTGCCTGGTCACTCCATCCGACTTTCCCAGGACGGCGTCGATGGCCGCGATCGACTCAACCCGTTCCCACACCACGACGTCGGTGTGGCGCGCCCTGGGGCCGGCCCGGCGCAGCTGCTCAGCGGCCTCGACCCGCGCCCGAGCCAACAGCTTGAGGTTCGCCTGATGACGATCCCACGCCGGAATACCGTCCCGCGGCCCCACCCACTCCGGGTGGTGGCCGATCACCCACCGGCGTTCTGCCACGGTCAGGCTCCGCCACCACGCAGCGTTGGCGTAGGCGCCGTCCGCCTGCCCGCCCGCACCCTGGGGCGGCGGCGGCACGACGCCGAGGTCCTCAGCCACGCCAGCGGTGAGCCGGTGCAAGGCTGCGCCGAGAAGGGCGCGATGGACCTCGACATCGGTGGCCTCGGCAACCCGCACCGCTTCGTCGAGGCAGCGCCGCACCTCATCCACCATCAGCGCGTCGAGCCGGCCCACGTGCGCGTCCGTGGTGGGGTCGCCGGTCGGCCACCGATGCGGCAGATGGACCAAGCCGAGGTCGTCGGTCCACGCACCCCGATCCGACGCCGTGCGCTCCGCCCGACGGGCGAGCGCTCCGCAGGCATCCATCCTGCCAGCCAGGCCACGCAGCGCGGCCGCCGTCGCAGCCAACCGAACCGCCACGTCAGCGAGCGCAGTGAGTACCCCAACCTGACGTGCCGCCGCCGCGACCGCGGCAGGCCCGGTCCACGACTCCCCTGCCGCCCGGGCCCGGAGCACCGCGTCCGTGGCCGAGATGACACGGCGCCGCTGCGCCTCGAGTCGTTGGGCGACCTCGAGCACGACGGACGACTGGAACCCGCGGATGTGCCGCACCCCGATCTGCGGCATCAGGGTTGCTCGCGCCGCCGGGACAGGGCCCGCCGGGCGATCTGCTCCACCGCGGCATACGACTCGCCCGCCACCCCCAGCCCATCCCCTACCTGCTCGAGCCCGAGCCGGACCCGGAGCAGGCGGTCATCCCACGCCTCCCCGAGCTCCCGGATCGCCGCTGCCGTCAGCCCTCCCGGGAATGCCGACGCCAACGGCGCGATCGCCCCGGGGACGTCGACGCCCGCTAGCGCCCCGACCGCCTCGCCGAACCGCGCCGAGTCGCGGCCGAGCGCCTCGGGCTCCACCCCAAATCTCATCTGCAGACTCCTCCCAGCCCTATCTCGACGAGGCTAGGAAGAACCCGCGGAACGCCCTTCCGACTTCTCCACAGGTCTTGCAGGGGGAACGCCGAGTCGGTGGTGCAGGCGGTGGTTCTCGTCCTGGAGGTCGAGCACCATGGCGATGCCGGCCAGGTTCAACCCCGCCTCGAGCAGGGCGTCGATGCGCTGCAGCCGGTCCAGGTCGTCCCGGCTGTAGCGACGGGTGCCACCGGCGGTGCGCTCGGGTTCGAGCAGGCCACGCGACTCGTAGAGCCGCAGCCGTTGGACGCCCATGCCGACCAGCTGCGCTGCCACCGAGATCCCGTAGACGCCTTGGTCGGAGCGGATGTCGCTCATCGCGCGTCCCGCCCGCCGCCGAACAGCCGGGGCCGTTCGATGGCGACCTCCGTCAGGATCATCGCTGGCGCCTCCCTCGGCGTTCATCGGTGTCGGCCCGGTCCTCCGTGAGGACCGGCCGGTCCGTCGTGGCCTGGTTTCTCGGATTGCCCTCTTGACTCATCATCCTGCCAGGACTATAAGAAATCTATATCCGCTGCGATAGGTCAGTGGGTGACGGACAACACCAGAAAGGAGTGTTCGACGGTGGCTCAGTTGCTGATGCGCACCGATCCGTTCCGGGAGCTCGACCGGTTGACCCAACAGTTCTTCCGCGGCAACGGCACCGTGGCGTATCCGGCCGCGATGCCAATGGATGCCTGGCGCGACGGGGACACCTTCGTGGTCGAGTTCGACCTGCCGGGCGTCGCCCCGGAGGCGATCGAGCTGGACGTGGAGCGCAACGTGGTGACCGTACGCGCCGAGCGGCCGGCGCGCAGCGATAACCAGGAGATGCTCGCCGCCGAGCGGGCGCGGGGCACCTTCAGCCGGCAGCTCGTGCTGGGCGACAACTTGGACACCGAGCACATCGAGGCCAGCTACGACGCGGGCGTGCTCACGCTGCGAATCCCGGTGGCCGAGCAGGCCAAACCCCGCAAGATCGAGATCACCAGCGCCGGACAGGACCGGCAGGCCATCAACGCCTGAGGCTCGTTTCCGAGGTCGCGCCATGACCACGATCCGGCACACCTACGACGAGGGCCTGACCGACACCCTCGAGGAGCAGTTCCTCGAGCTGGTCTACTCCGACGAGGACTTGGTGCAGGCGGAGTTCGAGGCGATCATCGCTGCCGAATGGCCAACTCCGCCACCGGTGCGGCCCCCTCTGCGCCGCCCGGCCAGCCGGCCACCGACCCCGCCAGAGGGTCCCTGGAGGCGGGTGCAGCTCAAACGAGCGGCGAACAGGGCGCGGCATCCCGGCGTTGGGGGGTGGGCCAGGCAGCGCTCACCGCCTGGCCGACCGGCAACCCTGCAGCACCAGACCGAGACGACCAGACGGCGCCACGCATGAGGTGGCGACACACCCACTCAAGGCGATCTGTGTCACCGACGCCGCGCCGACGATGCTTCGCCCCCACCCGGCTGGCCGGGCACCCGTTGGGCCCGGCCAGCCCCCGACCAGACACGCCACACCCCGACACCGGTGATGCGTGGCCTCTCCGGTGGCATCGACATCCCGAGACAGCCCTCGCGAGCCGGAGGCGCTGATGACCGCTCCCAGCCCGGCCGAGCAGCCCAGCCCCGACCTGTACCAGATCCTCGGCCTCACACCGGCCACCAGCAGCGCCGAGATCACCCGTGCCTACCGGCGGCTGGCCCGGCGCTACCACCCGGACGTCGACACCACCCCAGGGGCCGCGCACCGGTTCACCGAGATCACCCACGCCTACCGGGTGCTGTCCGATCCCGGCGCCCGGGCTCGCTACGACGCGGCTCGGGCGCCGCGCCGGAGCCGAACCTCCACCGGTTCCCACCACGCATCATGGTCGCCGCCTAGCACCGGCCGGGCCCGTCCCGGCAGCACCCCCCGCGAGGCGCTCTGGCTCGGCGTCCCCACTCTCACCCACGCCTTCCACCTCGGCACCGACACTGCTGCGCGCCCACCCCCGGACGAGGAGGCCGAGCTCGAGCTCACCCTCGAGGAGAGCTGCCACGGCACGACCCGGACCGACACCGTGACCAGCCACGACAACACCGAGAGCGTCCACGTCGCCGTCCCACCCGGCCTGATCGACGGCGACCGCATCGAGGTCCCCACCACGCACCTGG
>NZ_DATEEY010000033.1:0-7322 GCF_035280925.1 Intrasporangium sp.
GTCCCCCAGGATGACCTGTCGCTGCTCGTCCTCACCGACGAGCAGGCGACGCGCCAGGCCGTCACCGAGGCCCTCCGTTCCCACCTCGTGGGGACGGGTCGCGACTCGGCGGCGTTGTTCTACTTCAGCGGCCACGGCTCGCAGCAGTTCGCTCCTCTGGAGCTCTGGTCCCGGGAGCCGGACCGACGCAACGAGACAATCGTCCTCGTCGACAGCCGAGCGCCCGGAGGATGGGATCTTGCCGACAAGGAGCTGAGTGGCCTGCTGGCGACGGTGGCCGAGTCGGTGGGGCACCTGCTCGTCGTCCTGGACTGCTGCCACGCCGGCGACGGCACGCGGGACGCTCACGGGTCGGTCCGGCTGCGCCTCGCTCCTGAGGACCCACGGCCGCGGCCCGTGGGCAGTTTCGTGCCCGAGGCGGCGATGACGCCGGAGCGTCTGGCCGGCCGTACGCGTTCGGCGTGGTCGTCAGCTCCGGGGACACAGCACGTGCTGCTCGCCGCGTGCCGGTCCTCCGAGACCGCCAAGGAGCTGACGATCGGAGGGCGGAGTCGCGGCGCGCTGTCAGCCGCCCTCGAGCGGGCCCTGCAGACGAACGGTGCCCAGCTCAGCTACCGCGACATCCAACGGTTCGTCACGGCGGGGGTGCTGGCACGGGTCGAGGACCAGCACCCGCAGCTCGAGACGGTGGACGCCACGGATCTCGACCTCGCCTTCCTCGGCGGCGCCCTGCCCACCCGCCCCATGCAGCTGACCCTGAGCCACCTGCCCGACGGCTGGAGCATCGACGCGGGAGCCGTCCACGGCGTGCCGGAGCCGATCGGGGACGACACGACCGAGCTCGCGGTCTACGCGCTGGGCGAGGACACGGACGGCGCACCACTTGCCGAGGCCGACGTCACGGCCGTCCTGCCGGACCGGTCGATCGTCACCATCACGCCCGAGCTCGACGCCGCATTCGTCTACCGCGCGGTCGTCAAGACGATTCCCCTCAAGCCCCTCGACGTCGCCATCGTCGGGGAGCACGAGGCGACCACCGCGTTGCAGCAGGCAGCCGAGTCCGCCGACACCACCCTGATCCAGCTGACCACGGACCCGGCGGCCGCGGACCTGATCATCCGGGCGCGAGCTGACGGCTTCGAGATCACCCGGCCTGGGGTCACCCGTCCGCTCGTCCCCGTGGTGGCAGGCCAGCACCGCGAAGAGCGCACGATCCTGGCCCTGGAACGGGTCGCGCGCTGGCTGCGGCTCTCGTCGTTGAGCAACCCCGCGACACAGCTGCCTCCCGGCTCGATCCGGGTCGACGTGACGTCGACGGCCGGAGAGGTCGGACCGGACGGCAGACTCGAGATCTCGTACGTCGAGGACCGGGCTCCGGCGTTCACCGTGACGCTGACGAACACGACGGCCCGGCCGCTCTGGTGTGCGCTGCTCGACCTGACCGAGACCTATGGCATCTTCACCGATGCGTTCCCCTCGGGCTCGACCCTGCTCGACGCGGGCGCCAGCATCGAGGTGGCGCTCAGCGGCCAGCTCTCCGATGCGCTGTGGCGGGCAGGAACGGTGCTCCTGACCGACCAGCTCAAGATCATCACCAGCACTCTCGAGTTCGACCCGAGGTCGCTGGAGCAGCCCGAGCTGGAGGTCGACGTCGTCGCGCCGGCCGCTGTGGTGAGAGGCGATCGTGCGGCGCGCTCCACCCTCGACCGGCTCCTCACCCGGGTCTCGACGCGCACGGCCGCCTCGACCGGAACGCCCAGCGCGGTGGCAGACTGGCGCACCGACGACCTCTACGTGGTCACGAAGCGCCCTCCGACCAGCTGACCCTCCGGCTGCCCGGCCTCCCACCCAGCGGTCGGGTTCGCCACGCTGCGCGAAGGCGTCGTACGGTTGGCCACGCGTGAACCGCGACGCCCGACCCTCGACGAGGAGACCCCATGAGCTCGACCCATGGCCGCACCCGCGATCTCGCCCTGGCCGCGACCTTCGCCGGACTCATCGCCGGGTTGGGCCTCGTGCCGGCAGTCTCGGCGTTCGGCTTCCCCGTGCCGATCACGCTCCAGTCGCTCGGCATCATGATCGCGGGGGCAGTGCTCGGGGCACGGCGCGGCGCGGCCGCCGTGCTCCTCTTCCTCTTCCTCGTCGCGCTCGGGCTCCCACTCCTCTCCGGTGGACGAGGTGGGCTGGGGGTCTTCGCCGGCCCGAGCGTGGGCTACCTCGTCGGCTTTCCCGTCGCGGCGTTCGTCATCGGGGCGCTCATCTTCCGGCGCGGTGCCCCCTACAGCACCGGCTACGCGCTCGTCGCGATCGTCCTGGGCGGCATCGTCGTCCTCTACGCCATCGGCGTCCCCGCCACGGCGTGGCGCGCCGGCATCAGCCTTCCCGCCGCCATGGCGGGCAGTTCCCTCTTCCTCGTCGGCGACCTCGCCAAGGCCGTCGTCGCCGCTCTCGTCGCGGGTGCCGTGCACCGCGGCTACCCCGGTCTGCTCCCGCACCGCCGCCCCGCGGGGCAGAGAGCACGCGAGACCGCCGCACACGGATGACCAACCCCCGCCTCTCCTGATCGAGTGAACAGCTTTCGGGGCCGGTGGCCCCGAAAGCTGTTCACTCGATCGGAGGGGTGAGGCTGGTACGGGTACCGGATCAGTCCTCCACACCGCGGGCGACGAGCGCCTCTGCCAGCCGATCTGCATGCCGGAGTGACCGGAGGACGAGCGGCACGATGAAGGCGAGGGGGCTCGACGAGGCACCGCGCGCCAGTTGCGCCTGCCGCACCTCGCGAGCCAGCTCGATGACGACGGCCACGGACCGGATGCCGAGCGCCACGAGCAGGCCCACCCGCTCGGGATCGACCCCGACGCGTCGCAGCGGCCCCAGCCAGCGCACGACGACGTCGACCATCGCGGTCGTGCGCGTGGTGAGGCTGACGAGGGTGGCCAGGAGGACCACCGCGAGCATCCCGCCGACGACGACCACGGCCCGCTGCCAGCCGCCGACGACGACCTGGAAGAGCCCGAGCGCGAGGAGGAACCACAGGAGTGGACGCACCTGGTCGAGCGTGGTGCGCCACGGGATCCGCGCCGCCGCGAAGAGCAGTGCGATGACCGCGAGGACCGCCACCACCTGCCAGGGCTTCCGCAGGGCCAGGACACCGATGGCGGCGACGACGAGGAGGATCAGCTTGGTCCCCGCAGGCAGGCGGTGCACGACGGAGTCGCGCGGCACGTAGACGGCGAGCGCACTCATGACACGAGCCGCAGGTACGCGTCGACGGCCCCGTCCGGTGTGCCGTCGAAGGCCAACCGGGCATCGTGGAAGACGAGGACCCGGTCGAAGTCGTCCACCAGGTCGAGGTCGTGCGTGACGACGACGACCTGCTGGTCGAGCTGCCGGACCACGTCGCGGACCCGACGCGTGTTGACGAGATCGAGCAGTGTCGTCGGCTCGTCCATGACGACGAGGTCCGGCCGCGTGACCAGGACCGATGCCAGGGCGAGCAGCTGCTTCTGGCCCCCGGACAGCAGGTGAGCCGGATGGTCGCGGTGCCCGTCAAGACCGTAGACCATGAGGGCTGAGTCGACCCGCGCTGCGACCTCAGCCTTGGACAGACCGTGCCGCCGCAGCCCGAAGGCGACGTCCTCTGCCACCGTCGGCATGACGATCTGGGCATCGGGGTCGGTGAAGCAGAAGCCGACGCGGCGCCGGATCGAGCGGGCCTCCTTGGCCGTGTCCAGCCCGCCGATCCGGACCACTCCGGCGGTCGGCACGACGAGGGCGTTGAGCATCCGTACAAAGGTGGACTTGCCCGACCCGTTGGCCCCGATGACCCCGATTCGGTGCTCGGTGAGACGAAGGCTGATGTCCCGCAGGACGATCCGCTCGACGCCGGAGGCGGTGTAGGTGTGGCCCACGGCGTCGAACTCGATCACGGGCACGCTTCCACCACCAGCGCGGTCCCCTGCCCGCCGCCGGCAGCGATCGCAGCGACACCATGGCGACCCCGACCCTGACGCACGAGCTGGGTGAAGAGCCGCACCACGAGCACGGCTCCGCTGGCGCCCCAGGGGTGGCCCAGGGCGAGTGCACCACCAGCAGTGCAGGCCCGGCTCGGGTCGATGCCCAGGGCGTCATAGCAGGCGAGGACCTGACCGGCGAAGGCCTCGTTGAACTCGATGACGTCGAGATCCTCGACGTCCAGCCCCGCCTCTGCCAGCGCCTCGTGCACGGCGGGGACGAGGCCGATGCCCGGTCGCCCCGGGGCCACGCCCACCGAGGCGGCTCCGAGGACGCGCAGCCCGGGGCGGCCGGACCCGGCACCGGAGGAACCGGCGTGGGAAGCGGGGACGACACCAACTGCTGCGGCGCCGTCGTTGATCCCGCAGGAGTTCCCGACGGTGACCGACCCGCCTTCTCGGAAGGCGGCCGGGAAGCGCGCCAGACGTTCGACGGTGAGGCCGACCCGCGGCCGCTCGTCGGCGGCCATGCCGTCCACGGGGACGATCTCGTCGGCGAACTCACCCCGTGCGGCAGCTAGCACGGCCCGCGCGTGGGACTCAGCGGCATACGCGTCCTGTCGTTGGCGTGTGACGCCACACTCGGCTGCGAGGAGGTCGGCAGCCAGGCCCATGTCGAGGTCGTCCGCGCCGGGCGCAAAAGGGGCCCGCTCGTAGCGGACGGGCGCGCCGTCGCCGTGCGGGGGCCAGAATCGCCAGGGTGCCGTCGAGGCGCTCTCGACTCCCCCGGCGAGCACCGGCCCCGAGCCGCCGGAGACGAGCCGGGCCGCGAGCTCGATCGCGGCCAGGCCGCTCGCGCACTGCCGGTCCACCGTCAGGGCCGGCACGTCGACGGGCAGCCCGGCGGTCAGTGCGGCCACCCGAGCGACGTCGCCCCCCGGACCCATGCAGTTGCCGAGGATGACCTCAGCCGGCACCTGCCCGACGTCGTCGGCCACGGCGCGCACCACCGCCGCCGCGAGCTCCGCGGCCGAGATGCCGGCGAGACGGCGTCCCGCGGTGCCGATCGGGGTGCGCCGAGCCGCGACGATCAGGGCGTCGGCCATCCGGTCACCGGGCCAGCGCGGCACGGTCGACCTTGCCGCCG
This sequence comes from Intrasporangium sp., assembly GCF_035280925.1. Lineage (GTDB taxonomy): Bacteria > Actinomycetota > Actinomycetes > Actinomycetales > Dermatophilaceae > Intrasporangium. Next base: position 5,101 of record NZ_DATEEY010000033.1, read on the forward strand.
TCGGTGAGGGGGAGCTGAGGCACCACTCGCCACACCCGGGGCCGGTGCGTCACGGGCAGGCGGTCACGAGCGAGCCGCTCGAGGGTCTCGCGGTCCGCGGCCAGGGTCAGCGTGGCGGCGACGAGCGCTCCCATCGTCGGGTGCGGCACGGCGTGGACGGCAACGCCGCCCCGCGCGGCAGGCGCGAGCACGGCCTCCACGTCAGCGATGAGCACGGTTGCGCCCGCCGTGACGATGGCGTCGGGTCGACCGCGGACGACGAGCACACCGGACTCGAACGACCCGATGTCCCCCACCGTCGCCCAACCCCCTGCTGCCCGCAGCAGCGACCCCGGCGGACCGGCATAGCCGTCGCACAGCCAGGGCGAGCGAGCCCAGATGGTGCCCGGTGCGGGCTCGTCCCGGATCTGGATGTCGACGGCCCGGAACGGCCGCAGCACCCCGTCACCGTCGCTTGACGCTGCCGCGACGAAGCTCAGCTCGGCCGCCCCGTAGTAGTGCGTGATCCGCAGCCCACGCTGCTGAGCGGCGGCCGCCAGCCGGTCCGGCAGGTGAGCCCCGGCCACGACAACCCGGGTCCCCCGGGGGAGCTCGTCCCCCCGGCGCTCCAGCTCAAACGGCGTGAGGCAGGCATGGTCTGCCTGGGCCGGATCGTCGATGACGTCGGCACCGGCCCAAGCCGCGTGCACGGCGGCGAAGAGGTTCATCGTCGACCCGAGCGGCCCTGGCGCCCACACCCGGGCTCCCACAGCCACACCGGTCAGCTCGGAGTAGGCCGGGAACGAGTCCCACCACGACTGGGTGGTGCGGACCACCCGACGGGGCGTAGCACCCGTCGTGCCGGAGGTTGACAGCGCGAGCCGCGCACCGGAGCGGTGCGCGGAGAGCACTGCGGCCACCGGGTCGTCGTGCTCGTCCGGCCGGACCAGCCGCGTCATGGAACCTCCTTGAGCAGCACCGGGCAGCGAGGCCCCGGGCCGCCACCCATTGAACCAGCCGCCGGTCAACCAGCGCTTCCGCGTCCTGCGGACACGAGAAAGGGCCGGACATTCGATGTCCGGCCCTTCGTCGTCTGGTGGAGCTGAGGGGACTCGAACCCCTGACCCCCTCCATGCCATGGAGGTGCGCTACCAGCTGCGCCACAGCCCCAGCTGAACGTCACTTCCGTGAAGCGACTGCGTAACTCTAGCCAAAGAACGGTCCGGAGCCCAAATCCGTCGTCACGCCTTCCACGGCCCCAGGTTCCACCCCGAGATGCGCCATCGCACCTGCTCGCCGAAGCTCTTGCGACCCTCGACGAGCTCGATCCAGTGGCAGTTGTCGAGCCCTCGGAAGATCGCGTCCGACACGTCCTGGTCGAGGCCGACGAGATCCGTCGCGCCCACGCGGCCGGAGACACCATGGGTCACGATGATCGCCGTCTCGCCTGCCAGCAGCTCCCGCTCGATCTCCCGGACCGACTCCCCGACGCGGCGAGCCACGTCCTCGCGCGTCTCACCGGTCACGCCGCGGGGCACGTCCTCGCCGCGGTCCAGAGCGGCGACCGCCTCCGGGTACCGCGCGCGGACCTCGTCGGCGTGCAGCCCCTGCCACTCACCGACGTGCACCTCCCTCAGCCGTCCGTCGAGCCTGACCTCCAGCCCGGTCAGCTGCGCGATGGCGTCAGCGGTCGCGGCGGCGCGCTGCAGGTCGCTCGACACGAGCAGGGCCGGTTGGTACGCAGCCAGGTGCGGTGCCGCGGCGAGCACCTGCGCGCGACCGGTCTCCGAGAGCTCCGAGTCCTTGTGCCCCTGCCAGATCCGAGCGGCGTTGTCGACGGTCTGAGCGTGGCGCAGGATGACGATCCGGCGGGGACCCGTCCGTCTGGTGGGACCGACGCTCACGACACCGCGTCCCCGTCGCCGCCTCCGTCCACGCCACCATCCCCGCCACCATCCCCGCCACCGTCCACGCCAGCGTCAGCCCTGCCCGCTGAGCCGGGCCGCGCCGGGGCCTCGACCGCCGCCAGGTCGATCTCGGGACAGTCCTTCCAGAGTCGCTCGAGCGCGTAGTACTCCCGCTCGTCGTCGTGCTGGATGTGAACGATGATGTCGCCGAAGTCGATGAGGACCCAGCGGCCCTCGCGCTCACCCTCGCGCCGGATCGGCTTGGAGCCGAGCTCGCGCAGCCGGTCCTCGACCTCGTCGACGATCGAGCCGATCTGTCGCTCGGAGGCGGCCGAG
>NZ_DATEEY010000034.1:0-23470 GCF_035280925.1 Intrasporangium sp.
ATCTCGGGGATCTGGTGCAGCCGGCGTCGGAGCGCGACCAGATCGGGCGCCAAGGACTGGGCGATCTCCAGGCTGCGTGTGCTCATGCCCGTCACCCTATTGACCGTCGCCACGATGCCAGCCCTGTTCGCGACGCGGTCACAGGGTGGGCTCGAACCTCGGCGCCTTCGCCCGGTCAGTCAGCCAACCGTCCGGGTGACCTGCACCGCACGACGCAGCCGCCCGTCGGGCGCGAGGGTGCCGAACAGGTAGATCTCCGTGGCGATGACGCCGCCCTTGGCGAGCTCTGCGGTCAGGCGGTACCGGGCGGCAACGTCGTCGCCGTCCACGAGGGCCTGCTCCACGTCGACCTGGAGAGCGGCAGCCCGCTTGCGCGCCGGTCCGATGTGGTCCAGCAGCCGCTGCCGATCGAGCCGGACCCCGTCGCTGAGCAGCTCGTAGTCGGGGGTGTGGTAGCGGTCCAGCACGGTTGCCGGATCCTCGCCGCCGAGCCCGGCCTCCTTCGGATAGCGGACCAGGTAACCGGCCAGGTCGCTACGAGGCGTGAGTGTCATGGTTCTCCTCAGATCCAGTTATCTTTGACAGACCCGTCAAGGATAAGCGAGAGCGGTAGATTGGACAACCGTGTCAGACCTATCTCTCGGAACTCCCCGAACTCGCCGCCGCCGCCGACGGGCCGACGCCGACCACAGCGCCGCCGCCGTGCTGGATGCTGCGGTGCAGGTGCTCGGTCGGCACCCCGATGCCAGCCTGGACCACGTCGCCGCTGCCGCCGGAGTGTCTCGGCAGACCATCTACGCGCACTACTCGTCTCGGCAGGTGCTGCTCGCCGCGGTCATCGACCGGATCACCGCCGACGTCGTCGCCGGCCTCGAGGCGGCCGAGCTGGACAGCGGGACCGCCACCGAGGCCCTGCTGCGCTGGCTGGAGGCCAGCTGGCGGCTCCTCGACCATTACCCGCTGCTCCTCCACCCCGCGGCGACCGCCGTCGACGCATCCGAATCGGAGCGCCAGCACGCGCCCGTGGTCCCCGGCCTGGAGCGGCTGATCCGGCGTGGTCAGCAGACCGGCGAGTTCGACCCCGGCATGAGCCCTGCCTGGCTGGTGGCGGCCACGATCGCGCTCGGTCACGCGGCCGGCGCCGAGATCGCCGCCGGCCGGATGACGAGCGGCGAGGCCACAGCCGCCGTGCACCACAGCATCCTGCGCGTCTACGGGACGCGTTCGTGAGCCAGCCCTGCGGGTCCGGAGCGTCCCCGCGGAACCCGCCCAGCGGCATACGGACTCCTAATCGGTGACCTCGACGATGCCCCGGGCGCCGCGCTCGGCATCCACCATGACGTGGTTGACGACGGGGTAGTGCCCGGGCTCCGGGAAGCTCAGCTCGACGAAACCGCCCTGCGCCGCAGCCAGGTCGAGCGCCTGCGAGCCGCCGGTCGTCGTGCCGGGCGGGTCGAGCGGGCCACGCCCGTTCCTCAGCAGGTAGGTGCCCTCCTTGTAGACGGTGTCGAACTGCCCGCCGACGACGTGGAAGGACGAGGGCCGGTTGGGTCCGACGTCGAGCACCCAGATCCGCACCCTCTCGCCGACGCGGGCCTCGAGCGGGTGGTCGACGTACTGGTTGGCATGGCCGTTGAAGACGACAGCGTCGGGCGTCTCGGCCATGACCTTGTCGGCGTTGACCGGATCACCTTGTGCCCCAAGGAAGATCTCGGACTGGACCATGAGGTAGGAGTGGTCGACCGTCGGCAGGCCCTCGGGCTCGATGACGACCGCCCCGGCCATGCCCGCCGCGATGTGCGTCGCCATCGGCATCGTCGCGCAGTGGTACATCCAGATCCCGGAGCGCTTCGCGGTGAACCGGTAGACGAGGCTCTCCCCGGGCTCGATCGTGCGCATCGGCCCGTCGGGTGCGAGCTCGCTCGCGTGGAAGTCGATCGAGTGGCCCATGGACCCGTGGTTGACGAGCGTGATCTCGAAGGTGTCGCCCACCCGGCCGTGGAGCGTGGGCCCGATCGACGAGCCGTTGTACGTCCAGCGCGTCTGCGTCACTCCTGGCGCGACCTCGAGCTTCTCCTCGCGTACCGTCAGCGTGACCCGGCGCACCTTCTCGTCGGTGAGGGGAGGCAGGACGGGGTCGTATGCCGCTGAGCTCGTTCCCCATCTCGCCATGAAGTCGATCGCGGGGCTGGGTCCAGAGCTGGCGTGTCCGCCGTGGGTGCCCGACGTCGCGGGAGCTGTGGGCGCGGCCTCCGCGCTGGTGTCGCCGCCGAGCGCCTTCACGTTGAAGACCATTCCCATCTGGCGGTGACCGACGACCGAGCACCAGCCGTCGATGGAGCTGCCGACGACGGGGACCTCGAGCGAGGCCTTGCCGCCGGGGCTGACACGGCCGGTGCTCTCGCCCGTCGCGAGCACGAGGTCGTGCACGTCGCTCGGGTCGGTGTTCTCGACCTCGATGACGAGCCGGTCGCCGAGCGGGACGGAGATCTCTGCCGGGCTGAAGCGCATGTCCTTGGCAGTCACCTTGACCGTGGTCGTGTGGCCCGTCGGTGCGATGTCCACGGCGGCCGGCTTGATGGCGCCGGCGACGTTGAGTCCCGCCGCGGCGGGGTCGAGTCCGACGCCGAGCGTCACGCCGACGGCGATGATGGCGACGGCGGCGACGAGCTGGGGACGGGACCAGGTCTGCGTCGACGACTGCGTCGTGAGGGCGACGACCTCGGACTTCGAGGGTTTCGTGCTGAGGCCGGGCTGCCCGCCGACCGCCGCGACGGCCTCCTTGGCCTTCTTGGCGCGGATGGAGGCCCGGAGGCCACGCAGCAGCAAGGGGATCGACAGGGCGAGAGCGATGAGGGTCAGCATCGACACGATGACCCGGACCAGGCTCGGCACGGGCAGCAGGCAGATCGCCAGGCCGAGGTTGGCAACGGCGACGCGGGCGGTGCCCCAGCGCTCGAGCTCGGCCATGCCAGCGCGCAGGACGGACGGACCTCCACCGATGACGACGGGAAGCAGGTAGGACAGCGCGCCGAGCAGGATCTGGAGGGCGAAGCCGACGACGAAGATCGTGGTCAGCGCACCGTAGTTGTCCGCCAGGGCCGCCCACGAGCCGCGCGTGGCGAGGGACCAGCCCATGAGGACGAGGCCGACGGGGAGCCAGAGGAGCCCGGCGCCGGCCGAAAGGGTGGGGAAGGCGTAGGGCGGGCGCCGCCGGGCGGCGGTGACGATCGGGCGGTAGACCCAGAGCGTGCCCGCGAGGTAGAGCGCGATGCCGGCGACCCCGACCATCGCCTGGTCCAGGAGCGGAGAGGCGATGACGAGGGCCAGGCCGCCGGCGAGCACGGGGAGGGCGTGCTGGGAGGCGGATTCGGCGGTATCGGCCATCTTGGTGCGCAGCATCGTCGGCCACAGGGTGACGAGGGTGCCGAGCACGGTGAGGCCGATCCAGCCCAGCAGGTTGACCATCGTGTGCGCCACGAGCAGCTGGCCGTGGGCGGTATCGGTGGCGCCGCCGCGGGCGAGGAGGACACCGAAGGTGGCGCCGACGGGGAGCAGGAGAGCGGCCACGAGGTAGTAGCGGACCGTGACCCGGAACCGTCCCGGGAGGGCCGCCTTGAGCCGCCGGACGAGCATGACCGCGTGCCAGCCGACCGCCGCTGAGATGAGGATTCCGCCGACGAGGGTGAGCGGCCAGACGCGGGTCGGCACCCCGACGAGAACGAGCAGGACGCCGCCCTGGAAGACAGACAGGCGGATCGTCTGGAGGTGGCGCTCCTCGAAGCCGGACCTGGTCTTGAGCAGCGCCTCGGTGAAGTGGACGCTCCACACCATGGCCGCGTGCGTCACCGCCCCGAGGACGACGAGGTGGACCATGAGCCACCGGGAGTAGGCGAAGAACGGGTGGACCAGGCTGACCACGAGCGCCGCCATCAACCAGATGACGACGGGCCGGTCGCGCATGAACCACGAGCCACGGGTGCTCATACGGGTTTCCTTCTCAGCGGGGTGACGCCTGCGATGCTCGATCCGGCAGCGATCGCGACGAAGAGGAGCAGGGCGACGATGTTGGTGATCGAGCCGATCTGCCACAGGGTCCGCTGCCCGGCGAAGTCTCCGGCGAGGATTCGGACCGCCAGGCCGAGGTGCATGAGCACCAGGGGGATCCACATGACCGTCCGGTAGGGGAGGGGCCGCTTGAGCACAGCCGGAAGGATGATCGGTGCGTGCGCCATCACCATGGAGATGGCGAAGCCGAGCATGACCGCGTGGATGACGACGTCGTAGAGGACGCCCTCGGTCTGGGCTCCGGCCACCACCCAGGTGACCGCCGCGAGCAACAGCCACACGTACCCGCCGAGCAGGGCGGCGGCGCTGAAGCGGGGCAGGCCGGTGGTCCGGATGGTCCGGCGGGCCACGTCGTGGCGGACGAGCCAGACGACGAGTGAGGCGATGACGAGCCCGGTGGCGCGCGCCCCGACGTCTGCCGAGACGAGGGTCAGCACGAGTGCCACGGTCAGGGCGGCCGCGTGGAGGACGAGCGTCCTTCCACCGGTTGCCGGCATGGCGAGGCGGGCGAGCTCGACCCGCTCGGCGCAGATGGTGAGCACGAGGAAGCCGACGAGCCAGGGCATGAGCCAGGGGACGTCGACGCGCAGCCACAGGAGTGCGGCGATGGTCAGGTGGACCGCGCCGAGCAGCTCGACGACGACGACGTCGTCGTGGTTGCGCCGCCACAGCGCGGCGTACACCGCCACAAAGGCGATGCTGCCATCGACAAGGAGGAGCTGGCCGAGCTGCATGGGCGCGGGGCTGATGAGCGCGAGCGCCCCCAGTCCCAGGAGACCCGGGGCCAGGTAGCCCAGCGGATGGCGGAGCGCGACGGCGCGCTCCATCGCGATGAGGGTGCCGAGGAAGCCGCCGACCATGAGCATGCCGTGGAGGTCGGCCAGCCGCTCCGACTGCACGGGGGCAGAGACACCGACGAGCAGGAGCGCGGCGTTGACGCCCGCGACCATCGCGAGCCCGGCCGGGACGAGGAAGACAGCCCGGGAGAGGGTCTGGCTCGCCCGATTATTTTGCACGGCACCAACTGTAGATAACCGCGCTCGGCCAGCCAAACCGCGGGACGATGACCTCGGTCACCACCGGCTGAGGATGCCTGCCGCTGGGACCGGGCCCAGCGGCATACGGCCACGTGTCGGTCAGCGGTGGACGAGCGCCAGGATCTCCTCGGCGATCCGGGCGGGAACCTCGAGCGGGAGGCCGTGCGCAATGCCCTCGAGCTCCACCTCGCGGACGAGGTCGGCCTGGCCGGGCTGAGAGGCATAGCCGTCCAGCACCGCCCGCAGCTGCGCCTTCATCGGTTGCGGAGGCAGCATGTCGGCGCCGGGCCATCCGGGCACCGCCCCGAGCTCTCCGAGCGTGCCGAAGTCGAACATCGACCGGTCGCTGCACACGAGGTCCTCGGTGCCGTGGATCCACGTGATCGGGATGCCGGCCGTGCTCGTGGCGATGGCGGACGTGTTGAAGTGCTTGGGTGACATCGTGTTGAGCACGCCACGGTTGCCCGGTGCCGTCGTCGGCCAGTTGTCCGAGGCCGCGCTGTCGCCGGGGTAGAAGTCGTCCCCGACGCGGGTCGTCAGGGCCTCGGCGAGGAGGAAGTCCTCGTCGACGTTGGCGGCGTTCGCGCCCGCCCCGTAGAAGCTGCGGAGGATGACTCGCGGGCTGGAGTTCGGGTCCTCCTCCGACGTGTCCTTCTCCCTCAGGCGCCGCACGAACTCCGGCGCCGCGCCGCCGCCTCCACTCGATGCGGCGTCCGGGAAGGCGAGCGTTCCCTGGGCATCGACGGTGCCGCCGAAGCCGTAGGGCGACACTGGCGCGACGAGCGTGAGGCTCGCGAGGTCGTCCGGGTGCTCGAGCAGCAGCTGCTGGAGGATGCCGCCGCCCATCGACCAGCCGACGGCGTGGACCGCGCCGCGCCCCGCCAGGCCGAGTGCCTCGAGGAGGCCGTGGACGTCGTCGGACATGTCCCCGAGGCCGCGCGTCGCATCGATGGGGGCGTCCTCGGTCAGCCCGAAGCCCCGCATGTCGGGTGCGATGACGCGGATGTCGTCGGGAAGCTCGGCGGCAACGTAGGTCCAGAAGCCTCCGGTCGTGAGGTTGCCATGGATGAGCAGGACTGGCGTTCCGTCGTCCGGTCCGCTCACCCAGACATTCATGGCAAGACGTGGCGTCTCGATGATCGAGTGGCTGAATCCGCTTGTCGTGGGCACGACGCTGTCCCTTCCGGTGTTCGAGGCCGCTGAAGCCCTCTGTCTAGCAGTGGGAAGACGCGCTGCGCAGTGTGTCGGAGCCCCATATGACGGCAGAAGGCGTGGGGCACGGACTTGATTTTGCACGGCCCCGGCCATATAAATACGACGAGACGTAGTCCTACGCCTTGTAGTAGCTAAGTCGCTCACGCCACGGAGTACCAGATGTCCGACTTCGACTTCCCCGCCTGGCTGCGGGTCACTCACCTCATCAACTTCTTCCTCATCGGCCTGCTGCTGAGGTCCGGCTGGCAGATCATTGCCACCCATCCGCGGTTCTACTGGCGCAGCGACTGCGGTCCCGGCACGGAGTGGATCAAGTTCACCAGGCGAGCGGTCCCTCCCGAGGAGGGCGCCTACACGGCCCATGACGACGAGCTGGAGCCGCCAAGCTGGCTGACGCTGCCCGGCAAGCGCAACCCCGGTCTGGGCCGTCACTGGCACGGCCTCGTGACGATGCTCTGGGTGCTCAACGGCGTCGTGTACGTCTCGCTGCTCTTCCTCACCGGTGAGTGGCGCCGCATCGTGCCGACGTCGTGGAGCGTCTTCCCGGAGGCCTGGGAGTCGTTGAAGATCTATGTCGGCTTCGGGGTCCCGTCGATCGAGCACTTCACGCCCTATGACGCGCTGCAGCGACTCACCTACTTCGCCATCGTCTTCATCGTCGCCCCGCTCATGATGGTGACCGGACCGGTGATGTCGCCCGCCGTCAGCAGCCGGTTCCCCTGGCTGCCGAAGCTCTTCGGTGGGCGCCAGGCCGCGCGGTCGATCCACTTCCTCGGGATGGTCGTCCTCTCCGTCTTCATCGTCGGGCACGTCGCGCTCGTGTTCATCTCGCACCGCCAGTACAACGTCACGCACATGGTCTTCGGCGAGTACGACCCGGCCCGGGTCGCCCAGGCCACGACGATCATCCTGACGACGATCGCCCTCGTCGTCATCGCGTGGATCGCGATCAGTCACCTCAGCCTGCGCGACAGACGCAAGACGCAGCAGTTCCTCTTCGCCCTGATGGAGCCCGTCCGCAGGCTCACGGTCAACAGGCTCAGGCCGCGCAACCGCTCCGCTCAGGCGTACACGGAGAAGGACATCTCGCCGTACCACTGGACCAACGGCCGCTATCCCAGTCCGGACGAGTCCCCGGAGTGGCACGACCTCGCCGCGCACGACTTCCGGGACTACGTCCTCGAGATCGGCCCGTCCGACGACCTCCACCGCATCATTCGGGTGCCGTTCGAGCAGATCAAGGCCCTGCCGCAGCAGGAGCAGATCGTCGCGCACGCCTGCATGCAGGGCTGGACGGGCATCGCCAAGTGGAAGGGCCCGAAGGTGATGGACGTCATGGCGCTCGCCGGACCGCCACCGGCCGACGCCAAGTACCTGCTCGTCACCTCGTTCGGCCTCGCCCAGAGCATGCACGACGGGCGACCGCTCGAGCCGTTCTACTCGTGCATCCCGATCGACGACTGCCACGAGGGCGAGTCGATCTTCGCCTGGTCGATGAACGACAAGCCACTGCCGTGGACCTTCGGGGCGCCGTTGCGCCTGCGGGTCGAGTCCTACGTCGGCTACAAGATGGTCAAGTACATCCGCTCGCTCGAGTGGGTCGCGGACTACTCCACCGTCGGTGACGGCATGGGCGGTACCCGCGAGGACTCCGGCTACCAGGCGATCAACGCGCGGATCTGATCAGGCGCCCTCGGGAAGAGACGAACCACGGCGCCGTATGCCGCTGGGCTCGCTTCCGCCGCACCGTGGCCGCTGTGCCACGCTGGGACACATGCCCGTGGACGTCCTTGTGGAAACCCTCATTGATCGACCGGTCGAGGAGGTCTCCGCCTTTGCGGGCGACCCCTCGAACGCTCCCGAGTGGTACGCCAACATCAAGCGCGTCGAGTGGCAGACGGAGGCCCCGGTGCGGGTCGGAAGCCGGGTCGCGTTCGTCGCGTTGTTCCTCGGCCGCCAGCTCGAATACGTCTACGAGATCGTCGAGCACGTTCCCGGGGAGCGGCTTGTCATGCAGTCCGACGGCAAGCCCTTCCCCATGCGCACGACCTACACGTGGGAGAAGGTCGGCGAGGGTCAGACCCGTATGACGCTGGGCAACTCCGGCCAGCCCAGCGGCTTTGCGGCCATCGGCGCCAAGGCGATGGGACGGGCCATGCGCCGGGCCACGACGAAGGATCTCGCCCGACTCAAGGCTCTGCTCGAGTCCAGGTGACGCGTCGCGATCGGTGGCCCAGACGACCGTCCGCTGCCCGTGGACCTAGCATGAACGTCATGCCCGTAGACATCAGCGCCACGTTGGGTGATCTGGTCATCGAGGACCCCCGCCGCACGCGCATCCTGGAGAAGCTTGGTCTCGACTACTGCTGCAGCGGTCAGCGATCCCTCGCCGAAGCGGCGAGCGATGCCGGTCTGGACCTCGCCGGCGTTGCGCGGGCACTGGACCTCGCCGACGGCTCGCCGGCACCCTCGGGCCAGCCGGCTCGCGAGAACGCGGTCCTCGCCCACGACATCGTCGACACCCACCACGCGTACATGTGGGAGGAGATGCCGCGACTGCAGGCGCTTGTCGACAAGGTCAATACGGTGCATGGTGACCGGCACCCCGAGCTTGCTCGGGTGCGAGCGGCCTACACCGAGGCAGTGGCGGCCCTCGACCCGCACATGACCACCGAGGAGCGCGTCGTCTTCCCGGCCATCAGCCGGCTCGAGAAGACAAGGGCGCCCCTCGCGGCGTTCGGCTCGTTCGCCAAGCCCATCGAGGAGCTCCGTGCCGAGCATGACGCCGTCGGCGCGCTCTTCACGGAGATGCGCAGGATCACCGGTGGCTATGCCGCACCGGACGACGCGTGCAACTCCTATCGTGCGATGCTCAAGGGGCTGGAGGAGATGGAGCTCGACCTGCACGAGCACATTCACCTCGAGAACAACGTCCTCTTCCCCCGCGTGCTCAAGCTCGAACATGAGGTTTCCAACGCCTGACTCTCCTGAAGCGGCGGGGAAACCACCGACGATGGGGTGTGCCGTTCAGTCGGCCAGAGCGCCTGATTCACCCACCTGCCGACCTCCGGACGTCCGGAGCTGAGCGCATCCTGGGCGGCCTGGTCTCGGCCGATCCGCGACGTCACCGAAGCTGGCCACCAGTCAGTGGACGGTCTCGTGGTTGTGGCACATCTCGACGAACTTCGCGATGCGCGCGGCCCGGGTCTCCGGCTTCTTCGCATCCTGGACGCGGTAGAGGATCGCATAGCGGTTGGCGCCCCGGAGGGTCTCGAAGAACGCCTTGGCCTCCGGGTCGGCCGCGAGCGCGGCGGCCAAGTCTGCGGGGACGGTCGCGCTCTTCTGGCCGGCATAGGCCGCCGCCCACCGGCCGTCGGCCTTCGCGGCGTCGACCTGCGCCTGCCCGGCCGGGCGCATGCGACCTGCCTCGATCAGCGCCTCGGCCTTGTCCCGGTTGATCTGCGACCATGTGCTCCGCGGCCCGCGCCGAGTGAAGCGCTGCAACCAATGGGTCTCGTCGTATCCCCGCTTCTGCCCGTCGATCCAGCCATGACAGAGGGCGACGTCGAGCGCCTCGACGTAGGTGACCGTCGCCGCCGCGCCCTTCTTGCCGATCTTGAGCCAGAAGCCCCCGTGGTCGGCGGAGTGCTCGGCGAACCATGCCTCGCAGTCGAGCACAGTCGCGAACGAGATCACCGGCTGGCCGGCCAACACCTCGGGCGCCTCCTCGTCGGCCATGCGGCCATGGTGTCACCGCTCACCGACAGGATGGCCGGCTTCGCGGCTGGCAGGTGCCGCGGATGACGCACCATCCTGCCGCCGGTCGTGGCCCGCCCACCCGTCACACGTGCGAAGAGTCCTGACGCGACAGCTTGTCCAGATCACGCTTGCAGAACCGGTGGTGAGCCCATTCCTCGTTGAGCACGGTGCCGAGGCATTGCCGCACTGTCCGCCCCTTGGCGTACGGGGGCCATCTGTCGTCGTCCGGGACCGGGGCGGTCTGCGCGAGCTGATCAGGCGTGACCTCGGCCAGCCATGTCTCGATCTCGGAAGCCTGCCGGACTCGTACGGCGAGCACCTCGTCGAGGCTCGGCCGGGCGGACGGGTCGAGCCCGTTGTCCTGGTCCATGACGATCGGCGGACCCAGGCCCATGGCCGTGAACGGCTCCGTGAGCCCGAGCACGCAGCGTCGGAACCAGGAGTCGTGCACAAAGACGAGGTGGCGCAGGGTTTCGACCATCGACCACTCGCCGTCGACGCCGTGATGTTCGCTGTTCTCGGGCATGGACCGAACTCGCTCGGTGGTCGTGGCCCAATCGTCCCGTAGCTGCCGCCAGGCCTCTCTCAGGTCGACCAGCTGGTCGGAGCGGATCAGCAGCCGTACCGGGTGTCGGCGGTCGAGCTCCGCCTCGACGTACGACATCACCTCGACCCCGTTGACCACGAGATTGCTGACCAGGCCGTCGATCTCGGCGTCCTGCATGACCACGCCGACCATCCGCGCCCTACTCAGGTCGCATTCGCGGAACTCTGCGCCGGTGAGGTTCTCGTCGTGGAAGCTTCGCATGCAGACAGGCTAGGTCGCACCGCACACGCCACGCCCGGATCTGCCTGGGCTGCCGGCGAGCAGGCCCCTCGAGGCCAATGGACTGCTCGGAGAGCGGGCCATCAGAGAGGTGAGAGCGTCCCGTCCCCGCAGGGCTGGGCCACCGACCGCGTCTTCAGCTGCCGACGTCGGCGGAGCCCTGGCTGTAGAGAACGGCGAAGCGCTGAAGGACGACCGGCATGTCCGGTCTGAATCCTCGACTGTGCACCGCGTGCTCCGTGAAGAACCGTTCGTGCACGTCGCGCCAGGTGGCCAGCGACCGGTCGCCCTCACCCTCGAGGTACGCGTGCTCGGCGCTGACCTCGTCGAAGGGGACGACCTCGACCTGGGTCGTCACGATCAGGGCGTGCGGGACACCGCGACCGTCGGTGACGATGCCAAGCGCTCCCGGCGTCGGCAGCGCCTCACCGTCCGCCTCGTAGTCCCACAGCGCCCCGGAAGTCGCGGTCTTGCTGCCGGACAGGACGAGCGCGAGAAGCTCGTCGGCCTGCTCGGGTGTGGCCCCGAAGGCCCAGGCCGGCGGCCGAAGGGAGGCCAAGGGCCGCTCCCCGGTGTAGTACCCGGTCGGGTTGAGCTTGGCTCGCATCCTGGCCACCCGCCAGAAGGAGTCGATCATCGACGAACCCTCGGTGACCGGCTCGGGTGCATCCATGGCCCGAGGGTAGCCCCACGCGGACCCGGACGTGACCCGCCTCGCGGGGCGGCCGGATCACGCGGGTCGCTTCGCGGATTCATTTCAGGTGCCGTGCGAAGAACCTGGCGACGTCGTCGCCAGCGAACTTCGGGACGCCGGTGTGCCCGCCCAGGTTGGCGTGAAGGGTCTTCTCGTTGGAACCGAACGCGTCGAACAGGTCAAGGGCCATCTGCCGGTCGTTTCCTTCGTCGTCCCACTGCAGCAGGACATGGAGGGGAATCGTGACCCGGCGGGCCTCGTCAAGCATGGTGCGCGGCACGAAGCTCCCGGCGAACAAGCCGGCAGCCACGATGCGCGGCTCGATGATCGCAAGTCGGATACCGATCGAGATCACTCCTCCCGAGTACCCGATCGGTCCGCCAACCTCGGCATGGGCGAGCAGAGCGTCAATGGTGGCCCGCCACTCCGGGACCGCTCGCTCGACCAAGGGGAGGATGAGCCGGTCGATGAGTTCGGGATCGACCGTCTCGCCGGCACTCAGTGTCCGCCGCAGATCGGCGCGGGCGCGCTGGATGGTGGACACGGGCGGCCGGTCACCGCTCCCGGGAAGCTCGATGGTGGCCGACGCGAAGCCGCTCGCCGCGCAGCCGCGGGCCCGGGACACCAGCCGCGGGTACATCCGGTGCAGGCCGCCGGGGTGGCCGAGAAGGACCAGTGGAACCGGTCCGGATGGCGATCCGGGCGTCCACAGGACGCCAGGGATCTCGCCGAGGAAGAACTGGCGCTCGATGACCCCGTCGTCGAGGCGCTGTTCGGAGGTGAATCGCATGGTCGTGCCTTTCGGGAAATGCACCTGGACGGCGCTCCCGGACGACCTATCGTCCTGTCGTGACCCCTGGGGGGAGCACCCACATCGATCCGTTCACGGGTACCACCTCCTCGATTCCTTCGACGGCATTCGCCAATCTACCGTGGGCACCCGCGTATGGGCTCCAGGGTGTCGGTTCTGCGCCCCGAGTCGGCGCTCATGGACTACGGACCGGGACGTTGCCCTGCGCACCCGACCCTGCCGGTGGTTGCGCCGCAGAACGGATCCCGGGGTGGGGGAGACTGGGCGAGTGATCGACACGCCTCACCCGTTCCAGCCGTCCCGCCGTTCTCTCGTGCCGCCCTTCGAGGTGATGGACGTCCTCGACCGCGTGGCGGTGCTCCGGGCGGCTGGTCGGGACGTCATCTCGCTCTGCGCGGGCGAGCCGTCGGGCGGCGCCCCGGCGGCCGTGTCCCGGGCGGCCGTGGAAGTCCACGCGTCGGGGCAGGCGCTCACCTACACGTCTGCCCTCGGGATCCGCCCATTGCGTGAGGCGCTCGCGGGTCACTACGGGCGCTGGTACGGCCTCGACGTCGATCCCGCGCGCGTGGCGGTCACGACCGGCTCGTCCGGCGGCTTCATGCTCGCCTTCCTCGCGGCGTTCGATGCCGGCGACCGCGTCGCCCTGGCCCGCCCGGGCTACCCGGCCTACCGCAACATCCTCACCGCACTCGGCTGTGAGGTCGTCGAGATCGACTGTGGCCCCGAGGTGCGCTTCCAGCCCACGCCGGAGCTGCTCGAGGCCGCCCATCGACAGTCCCCGCTCGCGGGCCTCATCGTCGCCTCGCCGGCGAACCCGACTGGCACCATGGTCGACCGGGCCGAGCTCACGTCCATTGTCGAGTGGTGTGCTGCGAACGGCGTCCGGCTCGTCAGCGACGAGATCTACCATGGCGTGACGTACCCGGAGGCCGGGGCCGCTGACCCGCGTGGCGTCTGTGCCTGGGAGCTCGACGACTCCGCGATCGTCGTGTCGTCGTTCTCCAAGTACTGGGGCATGACCGGCTGGCGCCTCGGGTGGCTGCTGCTTCCTGAGGAGCTGGCGCGCCCCGTCGACGCCCTGGCCGGCAACGTCGCCCTCTGCCCGCCGACGCCCGCGCAGTACGCAGCCGTCGAGGCGTTCACAGACGAGTCGTACGCCCAGTGTGACGAGGCCGTCGGCGAGTTCGCCCGCACGAGGAAGCTGCTGCTCGAGCACGCACCCCGCCTCGGCTGGGGAACCGCGGCACCCGCGGACGGCGCGTTCTACTACTACGCCGATCTCGGCGGTCAGGTGGGCCGGTGGGCCAGCTCAGCGGCATACGCCACGGCTCTGCTCGACACGGAAGGGGTGGCGCTCACCCCGGGTGGTGACTTCGACGACCGCGCGGGTGAGCGGTCGGTGCGGCTGAGCTTTGCGGCGGGCTCCGAGGCCGTCGGAGAGGCCATCGAGCGGATCGTGCGCTTCCACGAAAGGGGCTGAGCCGTGTTCGCGCTCGTGCACCACGAGTACGGCGGTCCGGACGTTCTCGAGGTCGGTGAGGTGCCTGAGCCGCATGCGGGAGCAGGCCAGGTGCGCATCCGCGTGCGGGCGGCGAGCGTCAACGCCTGGGACGTCAAGGTCCGGTCGGGGCGGATGAAGGACGTCATCCGCCCGACCTTCCCCGTCGTGCCGGGCCTCGACGCCTCGGGAGTCGTCGACGAGGTAGGCGCCGGCGTGGTGGGCATGCAGGTAGGAGACGAGGTCTTCGGGCTCGGCTCCGCAACGACGGCCGAGCTGGCGCTGCTGGACGGATGGGCTCGCAAGCCGGCCTCGCTGCCCTGGGCGGACGCCGCCGCGTGCGCGCTGGCCAGTGAGACCGCCCAGCGCGGGCTCGAGGACCTTCGGGTGGGCGAGGGGACCGTCCTGCTCGTCGAGGGAGCGTCCGGCGGCGTGGGATCCGCGGCCGTGCAGCTCGCCCGGGCGCTGGGCGCGACCGTGATCGGGACGTCGTCCGAGCGCAACGCCGACTACGTGCGAAGCCTCGGGGCACACCACACGACGTACGGGCCGGGGATCGGGGACCGGGTGGCTGCCCTCGGCGTGGGCAGCGTGACCGCGGTGCTCGACACCGCCGGGTCCGGTTCGGTTGCCGAGCTGGTCGAACTCGTGGACGAACCAACGCAGGTCGTCAGCGTGGCCGACTTCGACGCCCCTGAGCTGGGGGCCAGGGCGGTCCGCGACGGGCCGCGCGCCATGGACGCGCTCGAGACCGTCGTACGCCTGCATGCAGAAGGCCGGTACCGCGTCGAGGTCGAGCGTGTCGTGCCGCTCGAGGATGCCGCCGCGGCCCATCGGCTGAGCGAGGCGGGGCACGTCCGCGGGAAGGTCGTCATCGCGGTGACGCCGGCCTGAGCTGTCGAGAGCGGATCGGCTGGTTCGCCCGCGGCGTGACCGTTCGCGGGGCTAGCGTCCGAGGATGGGCTGGCTCTCGGGGATCGTCGACGGCGTGCGGACCTGGTGGTCCCGGGGGCGGCCGGGGGACACGCCGGACACCCTGGGCCCGGACTTCGCCACGGTCGAGCAGCTCATCGAGCGGATGCGTGCCATCGACCGCGAGCTGGTCCCCGAGGACGGCGTGCGCACCTTCAACCACCTGTACCTCCGTGTGACGGAGCTCGTGCGCGACCGGGTCACCGACGGCTACTTCACCAACCCCGCGTTCCTCGCCCGGCTCGACCTCCGCTTCGCGGGTCTCTACCTCGACGCACTGCGTGGGCAGGTGCCCCCCGCGGCCTGGGCTCCGGTTCTCGAGCTGCGCCACACCCCCGGCCGGCTGCCCATCCAGTACGCGCTCGCCGGCATGAACGCCCACATCAACAACGACCTGCCGCTCGCCGTCGTCGCCACCTGTCGTGAGCTCCGGCTCTCGCCAGCCAGCCCGGGCGTGTACGAGGACTACCTCCGGATCAACGAGCTCCTCGCCGCGGCACAGGAGGAGGTGCGTCAGTCGTTCCTCGACGGGCTCGTCCTCGAGGTCGACCGAGCCCACACGGGCCCGATCGCCGACCTCGTCGGCGCGTGGAGCATCAACCGGGCCAGGGACGCGGCCTGGACGAACGCCAACGTCCTCTGGCGGTTGGACCGGCTGGAACCGCTCCGGACGGACTATGCCGCGACGCTCTCCCGCTCCGTCGGCCTGGCAGGCAGGCTGCTGCTGACGCCCGTCGACGAGCTCGTCTGAGCACTCGTCTGAGCACTCGTGTGAGCACTCGTCCGAGCGCTCGTCTGAGCCCGTGCCGCGAGGACCCCGCGCAGCCGCCAGGCGGCGTAGACGGCGAGCAAGCTGATACCGAGGTGCAGGCCGAGGAAGCCGTTGGCCAGCCCCGCCCCCAGCAGAGCCCCGGCCACGAGAGGGCCGATGGCTGAGAAGGTGGTCTGGAGCGCCGCGAAGGTGCCCAGCGTCTGGCCGACCATGCCCTTGGGCGCGAGCGAGGCGGTCAGCGGGTTGAGCACCGGGGAGTACATCGTCTCGCCGACTGCGAAAACGCCGAACGTGGTGACGAAGAGCGCCGCGGCGATCTCGGGCCGGAACTGCGCGGCTGACAGGATGAGCCAGGCGAGCACCCAGATGGAGCCGACCGCCATGAGGAGCGTCGGTGCGCTCCGACGGGCGGTGGCGCGGATGACGACGACCTGGAGCAGCACGATGATGATCGAGTTGACCGCGGCCGCCGTGCCGATCGCCGTGGAGTCGACGTCTAGCACGGTGATCGCGTAGGCCGGCAGGCCCGCCTCGAACTGCGCGTAGAAACCGAGCGCGAGGCTCACCGTGATGACGGCGGTCCACCTCAGCGCCGGACTCGCGAAGATCGTCCGCAGCGCCTCGATCGGCCGGCCGGCGTTCGCGCCCGTGGTGTCGAGCCCGCTGTCCGGGTGGACCGTCGCTCGGGCCCCGACGCTCCCGATGATCGCCGACGAGAGGACGAACCCCAGTGCAGCCGTGAGGAATCCGACGTCCAAACCGTCGGCGCGCGACAGGTCGACGAGGTGGCCGGCCACGTAGGCGCCGATCGCCATACCGATCGCCTCGCCGGTGAACTTGTAGGCGAAGACCTTGCGCCGGTCGGCCCCGGCGACCCAGCGGAGCACGAGCACCTGCTTGGCCGGCATGGCGGCGGCCAGGCCCAGGCCGAACACGAACATCCCGAGGAGGAACGTCGTCGGGGCGTCGGCGAAGACGAGCGCACCGACGCCGAGGGCGGCGAGCAGCTGGGCGAGCACGGCGACGACGACCGGGTTGAAGCGGTCACTCAGTCGCCCGGCGAAGGGTGCGGCGATGAGGGCGCCGACCGAGAAGAGGGAGGAGGCCGCAGCGGCCGCCAACGACCCCCACGCGCGGGTGTCAGCGGCATACGCGTACTGGTAGGGAAGGACGGCACCCCAGCCGAGCATCCCGACCGAGGACGCGAGAATGAGCAGCTTGGCGCGCATGGCGAATTCACACCCTTTCTGGTGACGTGGTGGCGGAGGCAGCCGGAAGGTCAACACGGCTTCGATGCCGAATATTTCGAACTCTAAAGTTCGATCTCGAAAGGTTAGCAGTCGAAGGAGCCGTGCCACAATCGGGTTATGGCAGCGCGGGTGAGGAGTGCACAGGAGCAGCACCGGAAGGCCGTCGCCGCCTACGTGGCTGCCGGTGGCGAGGAGTCGGTGCAACGCGTCATCACCGGGATCTACGGCGTGACGAAGAAGCTCGACCAGTGGTACGTCCGACAGCTCGCCGACCTGGACCTCACCCCGGGCGAGTGGGCCGTCGTCGCCGCCCTCGCCAAGGCGGGCGAGGCGAGACTCACTCCCAGCCAGCTCGCAGACCTCACGAGCGTCGCGCCGTCCTCGATGACCCACCGCCTGGACAAGATGGCCCAGCGCGGCTTGATCCAGCGACGTCCCGACGAGACCAACCGGACGAGGACCCTCATCTCCCTGACGAGCGGGGGCTGGGACCTCTTCAGCGACGCCATCCGCGAGTCCAACGTCGTCGAGAGCGACATCCTGCGCGGGCTGGCTGCGGACGAACGGAGTGTCCTCGCCAGTCTCCTGGAGCGGGTCATCGAGCAGCTCGATCGCATCGAGGCCTGAGCGCGTGCATCTGCTCGTGGTCGGCGGTAGTGGCTTCTTGGGGCGGGAGATCGTCCGGCAGTCGCGAGCGGCAGGTCATGCCGTCACGGCCACCTTCCACTCCGCCGCTCCGCTGCCCCCGGGCCCGGACTGGCGCCAGGTCGACGTCCGAGACCGCGATGTCGTGACGAGGCTGGCAGAGGACGCCCGTCCTGACCTCGTCATCAATGCCGCGTACCTGCAGGCCGACTGGGCAACCACGGCGGACGGAGCCACGCACGTCGCGCTCGCGGCGGCGGCGGTGGGAGCGCGGCTCGTCCACGTGTCCAGCGACGTCGTCTTCTCCGGAGACGCAGCCACGTATGACGAGACGTGCCTCCCGGACCCCGTCAGTCCCTATGGAGCAGCCAAGGCGGCCGCGGAGACAGCCGTCAAGGGGATCGCCCCTGACGGGATCATCGCCCGGACGTCGCTCATCCTTGGCGACGGCGACTCACCATCCGAGAAGCTCGTCCACGCAGTTGCATCCGGTTCCGGCGGAGCACTCTTCAGCGACGAGATCCGGTGCCCCGTGCACGTCTCCGACCTCGCATCAGCACTGTTGGAGCTGGCCGAGTCGTCGCACCATGGAGTGCATCACGTCGCGGGCGCCGATGCCGTGAGCCGTTACGAGCTCGGCGTCCTGATCGCTCGCCGCGACGGGCTGGACCACGCCACCATCCCCCGGGCCCTTCGCGCTGCGAGCACCCTGCGAGGGCCCATCGACGTGCGGCTCGACTCGACGAGGACCCAGGCGAAGCTGCGTACCCGGCTTCGCGGCGCACGCACCTTCCTCGCGAGCGACGCCGGCTGAGCCCTCGGGTCACGGGCGGCCCTCGTGCCGCTCACGTGCGGCGCCCGACCGAGATGGCGGCAGCGCTGCCAAGCCGAGCACGAGCAGGGATCTGCGAAATCCAGCCCCGTCGCGCTCACGACTCGCATCCTGCTCCGCAAAGCGTGAGCAGGATGCGAGCCACGCGACCTTCGGTTGTCGCCGACCACGCTGGGAGGAGGCGCCCGACGAGGAGTCAGCTCAGCGGCATACCCTCTCGTCATGTTGATCCCTCTCGGTGACCACGCCCCGAACGTCCACGAGTCCGCCTGGGTCGCCCCGAGCGCCGACCTCGTCGGCAACGTCGAGCTCCGGGCCGACTCGAGCGTCTGGTACACCGCGGTGCTGCGTGCGGAGCTCGAGCCGATCGTCCTCGGCGAGCGGAGCAACCTGCAGGACGGCGTCATCGTCCACACCGACCTGGGCAAGCCGGCGACCATCGGCGCCCGCGTCTCGGTCGGCCACCGCGCCGTGCTGCACGGGTGCACGGTCGAGGACGACTGCCTCATCGGGATGGGCGCGATCGTGCTCAACCAGGCCCACATCGGTGCGGGGTCGCTCGTCGCCGCGGGGGCGGTCATCCAGGAGGGGGCCATCATCCCGCCCCGCTCCCTCGTCGCGGGCGTGCCGGGCAAGGTGCGGCGGGAGCTGAGCGACGCCGACCTGCAGCGGATTCGCGCGAACGCCGAGGGGTACGTGGGGCTCAAGGACATCCACAGCACGGCCCGCGGCTGACGGTCCCCGGCTGCGGGGCCGCCGCAGGAAAGGACCGTCAGTCATGAAGCCGTCACTGTCCAAGGCCGGGCTCTCGCTACTCGGACTCGGCGGCATCGCGGCCTACGACCTGATCCAGCGGAAGCACGCCCTCCTGCGCAACTTCCCGGTCATCGGGCACGGGCGCTACCTCCTCGAGACGATCGGGCCGGAGCTGCGCCAGTACATCGTCACGGGCAACGACGAGGAGCGGCCCTTCAGCCGGGACCAGCGCTCCTGGATCTACCGGTCCGCCAAGCTGGAGAACAACTACCAGGGCTTCGGCACTGACAACGACGTCGAGTACAACGAGGGCTACCCCGTCATCAAGCAGCGGACCTTCGCCAGCGTGGCCCCGCCGAGCGGCGCCCACGCCGGTCACGAGGCGTGGCTGCCGAGTGCCAAGGTCCTCGGGGCCGCCCGGGGGCGCCGGCACGCCTTCCGGCCCGACTCGATCATCAACATCTCGGCGATGAGCTACGGCTCGCTCTCGGGACCGGCCATCCGGGCGCTCAACGAGGGGGCCAAGCTGGTCGGGGCGCTGCACAACACCGGCGAGGGCGGCCTTTCCGACCACCACCGCCGGGGCGGCGACCTCATCTTCCAGATCGGCACGGCCTACTTCGGCTGCCGCGACGAGCAGGGCCGCTTCGACCTGCAGCGGCTCGTCGACCTCGTCCAGTCCACGCCGGTCAAGGCCATCGAGGTCAAGCTCAGCCAAGGCGCCAAGCCGGGTCTGGGCGGCCTGTTGCCCGCGCCGAAGATCACGCCGGAGATCGCGCGCATCCGCGGCATCGCGATGGACGTCGACTGCGTGAGCCCTTCGCGCCACGCCGAGTTCAGCGACGTCGACTCGATGCTCGACTGGATCGAGAAGATCGCCGACGCCACCGGCCTGCCCGTCGGGATCAAGTCCGCAGTCGGGCATCGCGACTTCTGGGAGGAGCTGGTCCGGCAGATGAGCGAAGGCTCGAGAGGTGTCGACTTCGTCACCATCGACGGCGGCGAGGGTGGCACGGGTGCAGCCCCGATGGTCTTCAGCGACACGGTGTCACTGCCGTTCCGGGCCGGGTTCAGCCGGGTCTACCCGCTCTTCGCCGAGGCTGGCCTGTCCGACCGGGTGACCTTCGTCGGAGGGGGCAAGCTCGGCCTGCCCGACAACGCCGTCATCGCGTTCGCGCTCGGGGCCGACATGGTCAACGTGGCCCGTGAGGCCATGCTCGCGATCGGCTGCATCCAGGCGCAGAAGTGCCACGCCGACACGTGTCCCACCGGCGTGGCGACGCAGAACCCGTGGCTGGTCCGGGGACTCGACCCGACGCTCAAGTCCGTTCGGCTGGCGAACTACGTGAAGTCGTGGCGCAAGGACATGCTGCGGATCACCGAGGCCGCCGGCGTCCCGCATCCGGGCCTGCTCAGCATGGAGGACGTCGAGATGATGTTCGGCCAGATGGACGTGCGACCGATGGCTGAGGTCTTCGGCTACCAACCTGGATGGGGCCTGCCCTCCCCAGCGGATCAGGCGGAGCTGGCCCGGCTCATGGCCGGGACCGTCCCCCAAGGAGGCTCGGCGCCTCCGTCCGAGCATGCCGAGGGCTGAGCGGCGCAGTCACCGGAACCGCGCCGCGAACCGACCCGGCGTCAGCCCCGTCGCCGCACGGAAGTCGCGGGTGAAGTGCGCCTGGTCGGCGTAGCCGAGCTCGATCGCGATGCCGGAGAGATCGGCATCGGCATCGCGGAGCCGGTCCGCGGCCTCCTGCAGGCGCCGACGGCGGATGAGCCACTTCGGCGACATGCCGACCCGCTTGAGCAGTACCCGCTGGAGGGTCCGCTCGGCAACATCGAACCGCGCGCACAGGTCGTCCACGCGCAGCAGCCCCGGTGTCGTCTCGACGGCCTCGACGACCCCGTTGACGAAGGCGCCCTCCTCGTCAATCGGCAGGTGGGTGGCGAGGTGGTCCTCCACGAGCGTCCGCGCCTCCGCCCGTCGGTCCTCGTCCCGGGGGTCGTCCCGCATGATGGCCCGAATCCGAGCACCCAGGCGTATGCCGCTGAGCCCGGTCACGCTCTCGACGTCGACGAAGCGGTCGGTCAGGTCGCGGACCGGGCGCCCGGTGAGCAGGTGCCCCGCTGCTGGCTGGAGCATGAGGCCGAGGGCCCAGCCGCGACCGACCAGCGTGGTCGACGACAGACCGGAGACGACGCCGAAGAAGCGGACGTACTCGTCGGACACGACGAGGAGGCAGACCGGGTACTGCAGGACGCGCTGTGGTGACTCCCGGCCGGCCGGGACGTCCCAGACGGGGATCCAGAACCGGCGCGCGATCGGCTCCAGGTCCGGGGAGACGGGATAGCGGTCGATGGTGAAGTGCAGGTCGGCCGGGTCGAGCAGGTGGGCCGGCTCGGTGTCCGGATCGGGTCTACCGGGCATGTGTCGGAAAGTATCAAGACGCACCGACGCCGCCCTCCCTACGGTCGAGCGCATGACCACGACATCGAACACCACTGCATCGAAGAACCTTGTCCTCGACCGCTACGCCGACCTGGCCCACCGGTTCGGCTCCGTCGTCGACACGCTGCCACCGGAGGCCTGGGACTCACCATCGGCGTGTGAGGGCTGGACGGGGCGGGACGTCGTGGCCCACGTCGTGGGGACGCAGCGCGGGTTCCTGCGCTCGCGCGGGATCGAGCTCGATGCCGACCCGTCCCTCGAGGACGCGGTCGCCGGCTGGCACGCCCACGAGGAGGAGACGCGCCAGCTGCTGGCTGACGAGGCGGTGGCGACCCTGGAGTACGACGGACTCTTCGGACGCACGACGGTCGGCGCGACCATCGTGAACTTCTATGGGTTCGACCTGGTCGTGCACCGGTGGGACCTCGCCCAGGCCGCGCAGCGCGACGAGCGGCTGACCGACGAGGAGCTGGATGCGATCGAGACGGCATTGCCGGCCTTCGGCGAGCACCTCTATGACGATGGAGTCTGCAAGCCAGCGGTGGCGGTTGCTCGCGATGCGGACCGGCAGACGAAGGTCCTGGCGCGTCTTGGGCGCTCCCGCCGGGTTTGAGGGAGGGGTTGAGGGCGGGCCGCCGCGGCGGTGTGCGTCGGACATACTGGGTCGATGGAGAGCCTCACCGTTGAGCAGATCCTCGATGCCGGCCTCGCCGACTGGCGAAAGCTCGCCCAGGCCCTGCACGCTCGCTTCCTCACCGGTGACTTCGCGACCGGGCTCCGGTTCGTCACCGCGGTCTCCGAGGCGGCGGAGGCGGCGAACCACCACCCCGACGTGACGCTCTCCTACCCCCACGTCGACCTGGCTCTGATGAGTCACGACGCCGTCGCCCTGACCAAGCGCGACATCCACCTCGCCCGTCGGATCAGCGAGATCGCGCAGGAGCAGGGCGTCCCGGCGGACCCGCACGCCGTGGCGGAGGTCGAGCTGGCCCTCGACACAGCGGATCTCGCCGCGGTCGGTCCCTTCTGGGCTGCCCTGCTGACCGGCAGCACGGACGCCCTCCATGGCTCGGACGTCGTCGACCCCAACGGACGGGTGCCGCTGCTGTGGTTCCAGGACACCGACCACCACAGGACGCCGCGACAGCGGTTCCACATCGACCTGTGGCTGCCGCACGACATCGCCGAGGAGCGCATCGCCGCGGCGGTCGCGGCCGGCGGCACCGTGGTGGACAACGACAACGCGCCGTCGTTCGTCGTCCTCGCCGACCCCGAGGGCAACCGCACGTGCGTGTGCACCAGCCTCGACCGCTGAGCTCGCCCTCGCCCGGCGCTCACTCCGGGTGTATGCCGCTGGGCTCGCTCCCGCGCGCCGGTGTCGCCACATCAGGCCAAGCTCGACCAGCAGCTCCGCGACGCGGCGTGGAAGAACGACGTCACGGCGGCCGGGCGCTCATCGACAGGGGAGCCGACGTCAACGCCAAGGACTCGACGGTGCAGTCGGCCTATCTCATCGCGACGAGCGAGGGCTACCTCGACCTGCTCCGGCTCACGCTGGCGAACGGGGCAGAGGTCAACGACAAGGACAGCTGGAACGGGCCCGGGCTCATCCGCGCGGCTGAGCGTGGGCACCACCTCGTCGTCGGCGAGCTGTTGCGGACCGCCATCGCCAAGGACCACGTGAATCGGATTGGCTACCACGCACTTCACGAAGCCGTCTGGCTGAGACGCAGCTCAGCGGCATGCGTCGACACGGTCCGTGTGCTGGTTGCCGGCGGGGTCCGGCTGAACCGGCCGTCCGCGACGGAGCCGTTGACGCCGCTCGAGATGGCGCGGTCGCGTGGGTACGACCGACTGGGGGCGGTGCTCGTGGATGCGACGGAAGC
>NZ_DATEEY010000035.1:0-3636 GCF_035280925.1 Intrasporangium sp.
TTGCTGGGAGCTTGTCGGCGGCGGCGGCCTCGTCGGCGCGTCCCACGCTGGGCTGACATCTTGAGCATCGACCCACAACCCCGGCCGAGGGTCAAGGGGTGTTGGGGCGAGCGACCAGGGTCTCGCTGGCATACCTCCTTCCGAGGCTTGCCGGCGCAGATGTGAGGCGGCCTCGCCGAGCCCGGTGGGCTGCCTGCTCATGATCTGCTCACAGACGGCGTGCATACTCCCGGACCTCACAGCACACATTCGCGGTAAACCTGCAGATCAGGCATCCAACGGCGTACTTTCTGGACTTAACCGGATGGGGCTAGCGGGGTCCAAATCCCGGCGGCTGCTACCTGCGAGCGCGAATCATCGGATCGACGCGGATCGACGCGAGTGTGCAGCCATGTGATCGCCTGACCCGGCCGCTGCATGCCACTATCCCTTCGCACCACGCTTTACAGGCGCCGCGGACGGCGTGACACATGGAGGTCGGTCCCTGTGGTGACGGCATACATCCTTGTCCAGACCGAGGTCGGCAAGGCCGCTCAGGTCGCCAAGGAGATCGTCGAGATCAAGGGTGTGCAGCAGGCCGAGGACGTGGTTGGCCCCTACGACGTGATCGTCCGGGCCCAGGCGCGCACTATCGACGAGCTGGGCAAGCTGGTGGTCGCGCGGGTGCAGGCGGTCCACGGCATCACCCGCACGCTCACTTGTCCAGTGGTGCACCTCTAGCACGGGCTCGACCACCTTCGGCTGACAGAGCCGCAGCGACAACAACACGGGCGGAGGCGGAAGTCTGCGGCGAGCGGCGGCACTGGAGGCGTCCAGGTCACAGGCGCCTATGAACGGCGCTGAACTGGGAATACAGGGTGGGTTGAGACCGAGCAAGCACGACGCGAAGCACCCTCAACCGTGCCAGGTGAGGGCCACGTCGAAGTCGACCTTGACCTCGTCGCTGAGCTTCAGCGCCCCGAAGAACGCCGAGTAGGGCCGGATGCCCCATCGGCTCTGCACGACGGTCGCCTCACCAACGACCCGGCCATCGGTAACACGACCCTGCAGCGCAACCGGTTGGGTCACACCCATGATCGTCAGCTCACCGTCGCAGGTGAACGACGCCACCGACCCGTCGACCCGCCTGGACCGGAAGGTGATGGTTGGGTGCTGGCCGGTGTGGAGGACCTCCTTGAGGGTCTTGTGGATCTCGGCGCGGTCAGCGTCGCTGAGTGGCTTGACGCCACCGGTTCCTTTCCGGACTTGGAAGGAATCGGCGTCAACCTCCACCGTCACCAATGAGTTGGCCGGGGTGGCGGGGTCGACGGTGGCGCGACCATGCCAGCCGGTGACCTCGATGGTGAGATCGTGGCCGGCCTTGGCGCCCAGCCCGGTCCGGGTCGTGTGGACCAAGAGCCGGCCGGATTCTGGTCCGAACCGGTAGGCACCGGCGATCCCCATGGCCGTAGGCTACGCCGACGCCGGAACGCCTGCCCACCGCAGCGGTCACGGTCACGATGGGCGATCGAGAGGGCACAGGCGCGTCACTGGCGCCGCTCACACCATGGTTGCGCCGAGCGCCCTTAGCGCCTCGATGGGTCGGCGGCCGGGTCCGTCGGCGGTCCACGTACGACCGCGAGACCGCAAGGTCGCTCATCACCCTTGGTGGCGTGGAGCCGGTTTGCAGCTGGTCGAGGCGAGCCAGACTCTCAGCGCCGCTCGCCCGCAGCAACAGGACGATGACATGCCGATCCGCATGCACCACCGACGCCGCTTGGGAGCGCCAAGGGTTGCGCTGCTCGGCGCGGTTGCTGGTGGGGTCCTCCTGGCCGCCTGCAGCGCCGCGAACCCGCCCCCGGCCTCGCCGCCGGGCACGACCCGGCCCGCGCAGGAGTTGGCGCCGACGAGCACGACCGGCGCTCGTGGGGTGGAGCTTGGCGTCTTCGAGGTGAGCTGCCATTCGGGCAAGGGGGTGACGGCCTCGGGCAGGCCCAGCTCTCGGGAGACGGTCTCGGTCGATCCCAGGGTGGTGCCGTTGGGGACGCGGCTGGTGATCGATGAGGTCGGCCCTCGGGTGGCCGCCGACACCGGGGGGGCGATCAAGGGGCGGCGGCTGGATATCTGGGAGCCATCGGTGGCCGCCTGCACGCGGTTCGGCCGCAGGCAACTCCGCGTCTGGCAAGCACCCTAGCCGACGCCCAAGGCAGTCGATCCCTGGTTCGTGGTAGCAGGGTTCGTGGGGACAACCGCGGATGATCACCGACCCGCTGTTCGCAGGTCAGCAGCTGTCATCCAGTTCAGAGAAGGGCCGTCTGTCGCTTACAACGACCGGGGCCTCCGGCACGTTCGATGGTCTGGCCCACGAGCCCCGGCGCCATGGCGTGCAGCCGGCGCGTGTCGTGTTCCCTGGACGCTCCGGCGGGCCGGAGGTTCAATCAGGGGCGACGCGGCACAATCACTCGGACGGCTTGGTCAGTAGCCACACGCTGAGGTGTGGCGGCGGCGCTCAACCGTCGCGAGGCTGCACCTGGACTCGGGCGGCTGCCTCCTGAACCGACACCCAGCGGGCATGCTCGCGGGCCACCAGCGCCTCGACACGTTCGGCAAGCAGCGTAGGTGGGCTGGCCGCGGTGGCGTAGTCGCCGCCACGAGCCTCGTACAGGTGCTGCTCGCGACGCAGCCCCTCCCAGGTCGTCCGGTAGGCAATCCAGTGCTCCTGGAACTGATACAGCTGCTGAACACCTTCCAGGACCACGATCAGGCTGCCGAGCCCACCAGTGATCCAGGCCGACGCGCCTATCCCGGCCATCACCGGGACCAGCGCGGCCGCGACCAGCTGGACGACCTTGATGGCGCGATACCAGCGCTGGTTCTCCCGGGCGCGGGCGTCATACCAGCCCAGCTCCTCGGCCAGCCTGGCCTGCACCCGTTCCTCCAGCCCTGGGAGGTTGACGGGCTCGAGGCGCCGGCTGGGATCGGATGGATCGTCGCGGTGAGCCATTGGCCGTCCTCCCTGTGAGCGACTTGTCAGCATGATCGCGTCCAGGACGGTCAGGGTGCGAGTAATCCCGAACCCGGAGATGGCTGGCGCAACAGAAGGCTTCGCCGCAGCGGAACGGCAATGGGGCTAACGAACGTCGAGCTATGGCTACAGCTCCTCTCTCAACTTCACCACCTCGCCGGGCACTGGGCGACGGCCCCCCGACTCCCCGGCCTAGAGAAGAACCCCGCCGCGATCGTCCGGAAGGTCTGCTCGGTGCAGCTCCCGGGCGCGCTGCAGGTCCCAGGGCCGGAGGGTCACCGAGCATCCCATGCTGCTAACCGCCCCGACCTTGATCCGTCAGCGGTCTGTAGGCGGGCTCGCATCCTTCGGACGTGGTCCAACAAGTGTGCCCAGGGCCAGCAGGCAGCGCCGGTCATCGACCGCTCCTTATCGGGCGCTACGCCACCAAGCGTGGTGAGCGGCCTCGCAGGCTCACGGTCTGGGGAGTCTGCCACCTGACGCCGCAGTGCAGGAGCAGCCGCGGGCGGTGGTGCTCGTGCCGAGGCCTAGTCTTCCTCTGCGTTCGCGGAGTCAGGAGGGTGGATTCTCGAAAATCATGATGGGAGTCCGCCGATCCCATCACCGATCAGCGTCACTCCGATCACCAGCAG
>NZ_DATEEY010000036.1:0-9741 GCF_035280925.1 Intrasporangium sp.
TCTTCCCCGAACCCGTCGGCGAGCGCCGCGGCGACGTCGAGGAAGGCACGACGCGTCTTCCGGTGCAGCGCTGACAGCGTCGTGCGGCCGCCGCCCTCCAGGGTTTTGTCCCAGGGCACGGCAATCACCTGTCGACAACGGGCCTCGAAGTGCTTCCGGGCGAACTGCACGATCGGGTCGCTCTCGCGCTCGATCCCGTTGATGACGACCACTGCAGACGCGACGAGGTCTGCGTGGCCATGCTCCTCGAGCCAGTCGAGCGTCTGCGCGCCCACCTTGGCGCCGTCCAGCGCCGGGCGCACGACGAGGACGAGCTGGTCGGCCTCGGTGATCAGCCCCTGGTTCGCGCTGTCGAGGATGCCCGTGCCGGTGTCGAGGAGGATGAGGTTGTAGAAGTGGTCGAGCAGCGCGACGACCTGTCGGTAGGCATCGCGGTCGAGGGCCTGGGCGATCCGGGCGTCGTCGTCCGAGGCGAGGACCTCGAGACGCGACTCGACGCACTGGGACGTGTAGCCCCGCATCTGGGCGAAGGACCGGATCCGCCCGGAGTCCGCCAACAGGTCCGTGATGGTGCGCTGGCAGTCCCCCGCGATCCGGTGGGCCAGGTTGCCCGCGTCCGGGTTGGCGTCGACGGCCACGACCCGGTCGCCGCGCGCCGACGCGAACGTGGCACCCACGCCGACCGTCACGGTCGTCTTGCCCACTCCGCCCTTGCGGCTCATCACGACGATCCGCCGCGTGCCGTCGAAGGGCCTGCGGACCCGGTTCATCAGCTGGTTGCGGCGCATCTCGCCGAGGCCGGGGGGCAGTCGGAGCCGACCACCCGTCAGCTCGACGAGCACGTGCCGCCAGCCACTGCGTGCGGCCTGTCCACGCCGGCCCAGGACCGCTGACTCACTGAAGTCGGCTGCGGTGACCTGAGGCCCGAGCCCTGGCTCGAGCAGGTCATCCAGCGTCGCCTCGCCCGCCTGCTCATCGGCCGGGGTTCTCGCCGGCTCGGTCTCGGCGGGATCGTTGTCGACGGCTTGAGGTTCCATCATTGGCCCTTCATGAGTGACCAGCTGCGCGCGGCCCGGCGCTTCAATGCCAATTCAACCGTGCCGGTGCGCAACTGGGCACCCGGGGCGCGATTTTTCCCGGCTCGGCATGTCGCGCGCCGGAAAGGATCGGCGCAAAAAGCCCGTTGGCATCGTTGCCCACGTTTGGTTGACTCGACCCATGCCCACCCGCGTGGCAGTCGATTCCCTTCACGAATCCGTCGCGAGAGCAGCCCGGGACTTCGCGGCCCTGCCACCGGACCGGCCCGTCCGACTGGCGAAGCGGACCTCCAACCTGTTCCGTCACAGCGCGGCCCGCAACGGCACGCGGGAGGGGCTCGACCTCTCCGCCTTCCGCGGGGTCTTCGACATCGACGCAGGGGCGCGCACGGCTCGCGTCGGCGGGCTGACGACCTATGAGGAACTCGTGGACGCCCTGTTGCCAAGCGGATTCGTTCCACTCGTCGTCCCGCAGCTGCGCACGATCACCATCGGCGGCGCCGTGACCGGCCTCGGCATCGAGGCCTCGTCGTTCCGCAACGGCCTGCCCCACGAGTCGGTCCGGGAGATGCGCATCCTGACCGGTGGGGCGGACGGCCGAGGAGAGGTGGTCACTGCCACCGCAGACAACGACCACGCAGAGCTCTTCCGAGCCTTCCCCAACTCCTACGGCTCGCTCGGCTACGTCCTCGACCTCGTCATCGAGCTCGAGCCGGCCTCGCCCTACGTCGCCCTCCGACACATCCGCTTCGACACCGTCGAA
Source organism: Intrasporangium sp. (assembly GCF_035280925.1). GTDB lineage: Bacteria > Actinomycetota > Actinomycetes > Actinomycetales > Dermatophilaceae > Intrasporangium. The sequence continues at coordinate 1,801 of NZ_DATEEY010000036.1, forward strand.
GCGCTGGCGCACGCCATCGGCGTCGTCATGCGGACGATGGCCTGGGACGGGCACCGGGTGGACTTCGTCGACGGCGTCGTCTTCGGACCGCGGGAGTCGTACCTGACCCTTGCCCACTGGACCGACCGGGTCGAGGGCCAGCCGAGACCGAGCGACTACACCCGGGAGCGGGTCTTCTACCGCTCGATCCAGGAACGCCGCACCGACGTCCTCACCGCTCACGACTACCTGTGGCGCTGGGACACCGACTGGTTCTGGTGCTCGCGAGCCTTCGGTGCCCAGCACCCGGTCATCCGGCGCCTCTGGCCCAAGGACAAGCTCCGCAGCGATGTGTACTGGAAGATCGTCGCCTTCGAGCAGCGCCACGGCGTCGTGGCGGCCATCGACGCCAGGCGCGGCCGGCTCCCCCGCGAGCGGGTCATCCAGGACGTGGAGATCCCCCTCGACCGGACCGCCGAGTTCCTCACCTGGTTCCTCGACACGGTCCCGATCGAGCCTGTCTGGGTCTGCCCGATCCAGCTGCGAAGGCAACCCGCGAGCGGGAGCGAGCCCAGCGGCATACGGCCGACTGAAGCTGAGCCGACTGACCACGGAAGGCCACCGTGGCCGCTCTACCCCATGCGCCCTGACGTCCCCTACGTCAACGTGGGCTTCTGGTCGTCCGTCGAGATCCAGCCCGGCCGGCAGCGCGGTGACGTCAACCGGGCAATCGAGGCGAAGGTGACCGAGCTCGGCGGCCACAAGTCGCTCTACTCGGACGCCTACTACGACGAGGCCACCTTCACGCGGCTCTACGGCGGCGAGGCGAGCGCTGCGGCGAAGCGGCACTACGACCCGCACGGGCGGTTCCCAACCCTCTATGAAAAGGCGGTGCAGGCGCGATGACGATCTCAGTTGGCCAGGCATTCGAGCGCTTCCTTGGTGACGACGCGCCGGTGCGCGTCGTGGCATGGGACGGCTCGGCAGGCGGCGCGGCGGACGGCATCACGATCCGGCTGCACTCGCCGCGCGCACTCAGCTACCTCGTGACGGCACCCGGGGGGCTCGGCCTGGCGCGCGCCTATCTCCAGGACGAGCTGAGCATCGACGGCATGGACGAGGGCGACCCCTACGACGTGCTCAAGCACCTCCGAGTTGCCGCCCTGTCGCCGCGGCGCCCGTCGTTGCGCGACGTGCAGGAGCTCGTCCAGGTGGTGCGGTCGACCGGCGTGCGCCTGCCCGAGCTGCCGCCCCAGGAGACGCCGAGCCAGCTGCGTCGACTCGCCCACGGGCTCCGGCACGCGAAACGGCGAGACGCGGAGGCGATCCATCACCACTACGACGTCGGGAACGAGTTCTACGAGTACGTGCTCGGGCCGTCGATGACGTACACGTGCGCCGTCTTCGAGACGCCGGAGTCCACGCTCGAGGACGCGCAGTTCGCCAAGTACGACCTCGTCGCCCGCAAGCTCGACCTCCAGCCGGGCATGCGGCTGCTCGATGTCGGCTGCGGCTGGGGTGGCATGGTCCGGCACGCGGTCCAGCACTACGGGGTGACGGCGCTCGGGGTGACGCTCGCGCGCGAGCAGGCCACGTGGGCGCAGGACGCGATCCGGCGCGAGGGGCTGGACGGACGCGCGGAGGTGCGGCACGGCGACTACCGCGACGTCACGGAGCGGGGGTTCGATGCCGTCAGCTCGATCGGGCTGACGGAGCACATCGGGGTGCGGAACTACCCCGCCTACTTCAGGTTCCTCCGCTCGCGCCTGCGCGACGAGGGACGGCTGCTCAACCACTGCATCACCCGGCCGGACAACAAGCATCCGGGACTGCCGACGCGCGGCTTCATCAACCGCTACGTCTTCCCCGACGGCGAGCTGACCGGCTCCGGCGACATCGTGCGCGTCATGGAGGACGAGGGCCTCGAGGTGAAACACCACGAGAGCCTCCGCGAGCACTACGCCATGACGCTCGCCGGCTGGAGCGCGAACCTCTCCAAGAACTGGGACGACTGCGTGGCCCTGGCCGGTCTCGGGCGGTCCCGCGTCTGGGGACTCTACCTTGCCGGGTCGCGCCTCGGCTTCGAGGACAACGGGATCCAGCTGCACCAGGTACTGGCGACCCGGACCAGTGAAGCCGGGGTGGCCGGGTATCCGCTGCGGCCGCAGTTCACCTGAGCAATCAGGCCGTATGCCGCTGGGCTCGCTCCAGCGGCCGCGCCGCGGATGCCGCGCGGATCAGCCAGACCCGCCGAGGTCCACGCTGTAGGCCTCGTAGACGAGGTCGCCGCCGGCCTGCCGGTGCCTGATGAGGCGGCCGATCAGCGCGGTCAGCTCCTCGCGGAAGGCGGGCATGTCCGCCAGCTGCCCGCCGTGCTCGAGGACGGCGAGGTAGCCGTGAACTTGGTCTCGGTACAGCCGGTGCTCGGCGAGCAGTCGGTTGACCGCTCCGCCCAGTCGTGGAGCGCTCCGCTTGGCCCGGTCGTAGATCCCGCCCGGGCTCTCCGTGAGGGCGATGTGGTCGTCGAAGTCGTGGGCCAGCTCGGCGAGCGCCGCGCGCACCCGTTCGCGCCAGGCGCCGCCTCGGGCGATGGGTGACTCGAGCGCGAGATCGACCGCCGCAACGGACTCGCGCAGCTCGGCCCGGTGTGCCCGGATCCGTTCGATGTGTTCGGCGAACTCATGGTTGGCGGTCGCCGCTTCGGGCGGTGCCGACTCAGCCGGGGCTGACGCGGCGGGGATCATCGTGGTGTCTGCGCTGGCATCCATGGTGGCCTCCTCCGGTGCCTACCATGGTCGCCCGGCATCCTCCTGCCGTCCACCCCTGGGAAGCGACTTCTCTGGCTCAGGCCAGGGAGAGGAAGAGCTTCTCCATCTCCTCGACGTCCATCTCCTCACCGTCGGGGTTGGTGAGGCACTCCCGGAGCCCGGTCGCGATGACCGCGAAGCCGGCCCGGTCGACCGCCTTCGACACCGCGGCGAGCTGGGTGACGATGTCGCGACAGTCCCGGCCGTCCTCGATCATCTTGACGATGCCACCGAGCTGCCCACGTGCCCGGTTGAGGCGACGGACCACCGACTGCATCTCCGCGGCGTCGAGCTCCACTGTGTCCTCCTGTGCGTACCCGAGAGTCCTGCTTGGTGCAATGATACCCCGCCGGGTATCGGGACACCTCAGGCGTCTCGGCCAGTGCAGCGAGGACGAGGAGCGGGATGGAGCGCGCGGTCGTCACGCCGACACCCTCCCAGACGCCCCGCGGCAGGCTCATTCCCGCGAGGCCAGGACGCAGAACTCGTTGCCATCGGGGTCGGCCATGATGACCCAGCTGACCGCTCCCTGCCCGACGTCGATCCGCTTCGCGCCGAGGGAGATGAGACGTTCCACCTCGGCCTGCTGATCACTGCCTGCGGCAGGAGTGAGGTCGAAGTGCTGCCGGTTCTTCGCTGGCCTGGGCATCAGGGGCGGGCCACTCCACGTGATCTTCGGACCGCCCTGCGGGGACTGGATCGCGGTCTCCTCGTCCTGGTCCCACACCAGCGGCCAGCCGAGCGCCCGACTCCAGAAGTACCCGACGTCCCGCGTCCCGTCGCAGTTGACCGCCCCGAGGAAGCCGCAGCCAGCGAGAAAGCTGTTGCCTGCCTCGATGACGCAGAACTCGTTCCCCTCCGGGTCCGCGAGCACCACGTGCTCCGCATCCGGTCCCTGGCCGATGTCGAGGTGGCTCGCGCCCAGGCCGAGCGCGCGCGCAACCGTCGCGTCCTGGTCCTCGGCAGCGGCGCTGGTCAGATCGAAGTGGATCCGGTTCTGGAGTGACTTCGCCTCGGGAGTGGGAGCGAACCGGAGCCAGAACCCCGTCCTGTCGCTCGGGGCGAGGGCGACGGCGCCCTCGGGGTCGTCGGTCCGCTCCCAGCCGAGGACTCCCGCCCAGAACCGGGCGAGACCCTGGGGGTCGATCGCGTCGAAGCAGACGGCGTGCAGGTCGAGAGCCATGGGGCCCAGTCTTGCGCACGCCGGCGTCGTGACCCGGCTTGCGACCGGCCCCCTTCCCGGACAGGGTGGTCGGCATGGACGTCACGGACCTGTCATTCGAGGGACACGCGGGAACGGTGGTCGGGCGGAGGTGGAGCAGCGGCGCTGATGAGCCGGAATACGTGGTCCTGCTCGTCCACGGCTACGGCGAGCACTGTGGCCGGTACGGGCACGTCGCGGCTCGGCTCGTCGAGGACGGCGCCGTCGTCTACGCGATCGACCACGTCGGGCACGGTGGCAGCGCCGGCGAGCCCGTCCTCATCACCAGCTTCCAGGAGCTGGAGGAGGACGTCCACATGCTGGAGGCGCACGCCCGCGAGGAGCACCCGACCCTGCCGGTCGTGCTCATCGGCCACTCGTTGGGTGGCCTCATCGGGGCACGCTACGCACAGCGTTGGGGTGATGGCCTGGCCGCGATCGTCCTGTCCGCCCCGGTGCTCGGGCGCTGGCGCGCGGCCGAGGATCTCCTGGCAGCCGACGAGATCCCGGACGCGCCGATCGACCCGTCGACGCTGAGCCGGGACGACTCGGTCGGCGAAGCCTACGTCGCGGACCCCCTCGTCTGGCACGGGCCGTTCAAGCGGGAGACGCTCGAGGCGATCCAGGAGACCCTGGCGATGATCCGCTTCGCCGGCGCGGTGGACGACCCCATCCTGTGGCTGCATGGCGAGGCTGACCAGCTCGTGCCGATGGCCGATACGAAGAGGGGCTGGGAGTCGCTGGCCGGAAGGCATGCCTCCGCGAAGTCCTACCCCGGGGCACGACACGAGATCTTCAACGAGACCAACCAGGACGAGGTGCTTGACGACGTCGTCGCGTTCATCCGGGCCCACCTTCCAGCGCGGCGCGCCAGGTGAGCAGCGCCGCGGGGGTCAGGTCCGCCTGAGCATCACGACGGTGTCCAGCGCCTCGCGAGGACCGTCCTCCGTCTCGACGGGGCGGACGCGGATGTCCGCGTGTTCGGCCTCGACCGGCAGGCCGTCGACGGCGTCCACCACCTCGTCGGGGTCGTAGAGCACCTCGCGGGCGCTCGGCCCTCCCCAGCCCTCGGTGAGGTTGCGCGCGGAGTGCCCGATGGCGAGGACGTGACCACCCGGCCGAACGGCCTCGACGCCCTGGCGGAGGGCTGCCCTCCACTCGGCGGGTGGGAGCTGTAGGTAGCAGAACAACGCGAGGTCGTATGCCGCTGGGCCGCCTGGCGCTGCCACGGTGGCGTCGGCGACCAGCGGGGTCACCCGCCCCGCGTCCTCCCCGAGCACCGCCTGTGCCCGGGCTCGCATCCGGTCGACGGCCACGCTCGAGTAGTCGGTCGCGGTGACCGTCCAGCCCTGCTGGGCCAGCCAGATGGCGTTTCGTCCCTCGCCGGCGGCGATGTCGATGGCGGTGCCTGGTGTGAGCGGCGAGACCAGTTCCGCCACAAAGCGGTTGGGCTCGGCTGACCAGACGAGGTCGGTCGCCGCATAGCGCTCGTCCCAGTCCTTGGCGTCCATCTGTCGTCTCCTCCGTTGGGTGGATGGTCCGGGTTCTCGCCCAGTCCATTCTGCGGCAGCCCCACGGACACTGCCGGCCGCCGGTGGGCCGCGTCTGTTGGGTCACTATCCGGCGCTCGCCGCGCACGAGCCGCCTAGCGTGGAGGGTGGAGGAAAAGGGGTTGAACCATGAGGACACTCATCGTCCACGAGTCGCTGTTCGGCAACACCAAGGCCGTTGCGGACGCCATCACACGTGGCTTGTCGCGAGGCAAGGAGTTCGACGAGGTCGGCCTGATGCGCTCCGACGAAGCGCCCGGCGTGATCCCGGAGGACGTCAGCCTGCTCATCGTCGGCGGGCCGACGCATGCCTTCAGCATGACGAGGGAGTCGACGCGGAAGGACGCCGAGACCAAGGGAGCAGTCGAGCACGTGCAGCGCGGCATCCGGGAGTGGATCGAGGCCGTCGTGCCGAGGCCGGAGCTTCCCGTCATCACCTTCGACACGCGTGTGAAGGTCAAGCTGCTGCCGGGGTCGGCCGCCAAGTCAGCGGTGAAGGCGCTGCGCGCCCGCGGTTTCCGGCGCGCGGAGCAGGGTGAGACGTTCTGGGTCGAGGACACCGACGGACCGCTCAAGGACGGCGAGCTCCAGCGCGCCGAGGAGTGGGGCCAAGGGCTGGGCAGCCGCGCGGACCTGCACCCCGGCGCCGCTGCTCGCTGAGCGGTTCAGTCCGGCAGAGCGGCGAGCCAGCGGTTGACCACTGCGACGAACCGGTCTGGCACCTCGAGCTGCGGCGTGTGCCCGACACCGGCCAGCCACTCGGCCTGCCATTCGGGTTTGGCGGCGGCGACGCGGCGCGCCGCTTCGATGGGGACGAGCCGGTCCTGCTCGCCGTGGATGAGCAGGACCGGAGCCGAGACCCGGTGGATGAGAGCAGAGTACGTGCGGCCATGGCGTAGCACGGCGAGCAGTGACCTGGCCGCCCGGAGGAACTCCGCCTCGGACTGCGCCAGGGTGTCCCGGTAGGTGAGGAGGGAGACGCCCGCCTCCATGACCTCGACGTCGGCGCGCGAGAAGTCGGCGAAGCAGAGCTGGACGGTGCCCCTGACCCTCTGGTCGGTGGAGTAGCGCCGACGCAGGCGGACGAGGAACTGCTCGCCCAGGACAGGTGTCGCGTAGAGCCCGAACTGGAGGGCGACCATTCGGTCGAGGTTCTTGACTCCAGACGGCAGCGAGGGGTCGACGAGGACGAGCCCGTCGACGAGATCCGGCTCTGCGGCGGCGAGCAGCAACGAGACCATGCCGCCCATGGAGTTGCCGACGAGGACGCTCCGCCCACCGAGCTGATCCTGGATGAACCGTCCGAGCAGTGCGGCGTTGGCCCGCACGCCGGTGTCGCGGTTGGCTCCGGGCGTCAACCCGAAGCCGGCAAGATCGATGGCGACGACGCGGCGGAGATCTGTGAGCGCCGGCGCCACCTGGACCCAGTTGAGGTGTGACCCGCCGAGTCCGTGGACGAGGACGAGGGGTGCCTGGTCGTCCCCTGAGCCAGTCGTCGGACCACCGAAGTCGACCCAGTGCACGGGCCCGTCGAGGTCGCTGATCCGGCTGCGGCCACCCCATCGCTCGGCGAGGGCGACCGGAGCAGACTCCGGCAGAGCGGTCATACGGGCCAATCTAACCCGTCGGGCCTGGTGGCCGACGGAGGTTCCTCATGACCCGAGGACGACGGCACCGCCGGAGGTCTCGACATCGACCGTCGCCGGGCGCTGGTCGAGGTTGATCACCACTCCGCCCGACGCCGTGCCCGTCAGCGCGGAGCTCACCGACATCGTCGCCACCACGCCACCGGTGAGGTCCACCCGCGCCGTCGTGAGCCTCAGCCCACCGATCTGCAGGACTGCGCCGCCGCTCGCCTCGACCTCCAGGTCCTTCGCCTCTCCGGAGAGATCGAGTCGCGCTCCACCAGACAGGTTGAGCGCCAGGGACTGCGCCGTGAAGCCGTCGCCCGATGCGCTGGCGCCTCCATGCAGCTCGATCGCCGTGAGCTCCGGCGCGGTGACCTTGACCGAGATGCCATGCACCGTCGTGTAGCCCTTCGTCGTGGCGACCGTCAGGCGATCGCCGTCAACGGTGGTGGTCGTCAGCGGCAGCAGGTTGGGCTGCGCAGTCACGACGACGCTGGTCGCCGACCCGGGGACGATGTCGACACCGATGCCCCCGCCGACCTCGATCTCGGTGAAGGTCGGCACCTCTCGTGTTTCCGAGGTCGGGTCGCCCGAGCCGACCACAACGTTCCCGGGCAGCTCCCCCGAGCAGGCGCCCACGAGCGCGACCAGGCCCGCCATGAGCAGCGCGCACCCACGGCCCACCCACCCAGTCGAGTGAACAGCATCCGGGGCCTCCAGGAGGTGGCGGGACAGCTCCTCGCCACTCGAGGCTGTGACGTCCATGACTCGACCTT
>NZ_DATEEY010000037.1:0-23456 GCF_035280925.1 Intrasporangium sp.
GCCTGCTGCCAGCGCATCCGCCAGGTCAGCGACGGCCAGCAATCCGGCAGCCGGGGATCGAAGGTCAGCCGGCCCCCGTGGTCGCGCATCCCGCCGAAGCCGGCCGCCAGCGCACTCCACACCCCTCCGGTGGAGGCCACATGCACCCCGTCGACGGTGTTGCCGTGCCGGTCGGCCAGGTCGACGAACAGTCCGGCGTAGAAGTAGCGCAGCGCGAGCTCGTGGTAGCCCACCTCGGCCGCGACGATCGACTGCACGACGGCGGAGAGCGAGGAGTCGCCGGTCGTGATCGGGTCGTAGTAGTCGAAGTCGAGCAGCTTGTCCTGCTCGCTGAAGTGGTCGCCCACCAGGTAGAGCGCCAGGACGACATCGGCCTGCTTCAGCACCTGGAAGCGGTAGATCACCAGCGGGTGGTAGTGCAACAGCAGCGGGCGCCGGTCCGCCGGCGTGGCGTCGAGGTCCCACACCTCGCGCTCCAGGAAGTGACCGTCCTGGGGGTGAATGCCGGTGCGCTCGTCGTAGGGAACGTGCATGCCCCGGGCGCACCGTTCCCACATCTTCACCTCCTCCTCCCTCAGGCCGAGACGGGCCATCGCCCGCGCCATCTGGCCGGGGTCTGACCGCTCCAGTTCCCGGACGGCCTCGACCGCCGCCTCCAGGTTGTGCCGGGCCATGACGTTGGTGAAGAAGTTGTCGTTGACGACGGTGTTGTACTCGTCGGGTCCGGTGACGCCGTGGATGTGGAACGACTGGTCGCCGTTGAGCTGCCAGAAGCCCAGGTCGGCCCACAGCCGGGCCGTTTCCACGAGGATGTCGACGCCCTGGTGGAGGAGGAACTGGCGGTCATCGGTCGCCCTCACGTACTTGCTCAGGGCGTAGGCGATGTCGGCGTTGAGGTGGTACTGCGCCGTGCCGGCCTGGAAGTAGGCGGAGGCCTCCTCGCCGTTGATCGTCCGCCACGGGTAGAGCGCCCCGAACTGGGACAGCTCGGCGGCGCGGCGCCGGGCGGCGTCGAGCATCCCGTGGCGGAAGCGGAGCGCGTTGCGCGCCGCCTGCGGGTGGGTGTAGGTGAGGAACGGCACGACGTAGCACTCGGTGTCCCAGAAGTAGTGGCCCCCGTAACCGGTGCCCGTCAGACCCTTCGCGGGTATGCCCTGGTTGCCGGCCCGGATGGTGGCCTGCCCGAGCTGGAAGAGGTTCCACCGAATCGCCTGCTGCACGGCCGGGTCATCCTCGACCTCGACGTCTGACTCGGCCCAGAAGCGCTCCCACTGCGCGGCGTGCTCCACGTGCAGCTTCGGCACACCAGCCGATACTGCGCGGTCCAGAGTGCGGCCGCAGCGGTCGGCCAGCTCACGCGGCGGCACGCCGCTCGAGGTGTGCACGGCGACGAGCTTGTCCACCCGTACGGTCCGGCCGCGCTTGGCGGCGATCTCGTAGACCTGCTTGGCCAGGTCCTCCTCGACGCTGCGCCGCTGGGTCCACGCATTGTCCGTCTCGATCGCGTGGTGGGCGAGGGTGGAGATCGTCATCTTGGAGTTGGTGCATCGGTACCCCAGCAGCAGCCGGTCGTTGACGATCTCGTGCCGGCGGGGCTGCAGCACGCGGTGCTCGAATGACTCGGCCTGCCGCGGGTCGACGCCCTCGCCCATTGCCGCCGCGCTCACCCGGTACTCGTCCGAGCCGTCCTGGCGGTTGAGGATCGAGCTGGAGATCACCAGCGAGGCATCCCCGTCGAGCATCTCGACCTCGAAGGTCATGACCGCCAGATGCCGCTCGACGAGGCTGGTCATCCGGGTGCTGGAGATTCGCACGCGCTTGCCCGAGCTGGCGCGCCAGACCAGGTCCCTGGTCAGCAGCCCCGCGCGCATGTCCAGGGCGCGCTCGTAGGACTCGAGGTCGGCCTCCGACACGAGCAGTGGCTCGTCGTCGACGTACAGCTTGATCGTCTTGGGGTCCGGGACGTTGACGAGCGTCTGCCCCACCCGGGCCAGGCCGTGGGCCTCCTCGGCGTGCTGGATCGGCCAGGTCTCGTGGAAGCCGTTGACGAAGGTGCCGTGCGTGTGGGTGTCGCGGCCCTCCTCGACGTTGCCGCGCAGGCCCAGATAACCGTTCGAGACGGAGAACAGCGTCTCCGTGACCCCGAGGTCATGCTTCTCGTAGGCGCACTCGACCAGCCGCCACGGCTCGATGGGGAAGCGGCTGCGGTCGAGGGGGTCGACGGGTTGTGGCGGGTGGTGCCACGAGTCGGTCTGCATGGAGTCCTCCGGGGTCAAGCGTGCGGCTGGGAGACGGGACCGTCGGTGGGAAGCAGCTGGGCCAGGTCGGTGACGACGACGTCGGCACCCGCCCGACGCAGGGTGTCCGCTCCGACGCCACGGTCGACACCGACGACGATCCCGAAGCCGCCGCGCGCGCCGGCCGTGACGCCGGAGACGGCGTCCTCGATCACCGCGCACCGTTCCGGCTCGACTCCGAGCTGCTCGGCGGCATACCGGAAGGTGTCCGGCTCCGGCTTGCCGGCCAGTCCCTGCTCGGTCGCGACGGAGCCGTCGACGAGGACCCCGAACCGCTCGGCCAGACCCGCAGTGCGGAGGACATGCGGGCCGTTGCGCGAGGAGGTGACGACCGCGGCCGGAGTGTCACGGCGCTCGAGGTCGTCGAGCAGCGCGACCGACCCCGGGTAGGGCTCGATCCCCTCGGCGTCGAGGATCTCGTTGAACAGCACGTTCTTACGGTTGCCCAGGCCGCAGACGGTCACCTGCTCGGGCGAGTCCTCGGGCGTCCCCTGTGGCAGGTCGATGCCCCTGGAGCGCAGGAACGCCTGGACGCCCTCGTAGCGCGGCCGTCCGTCGACGTGGTGGAAGTAGTCCTCGTCGGTGTAGGGCGAGCGGTCGGCCCGGACGTCCTCCGGTAGCCGGTCGAGGACGCTGTTGAAGAGTTGCTCCCAGGCGCGCATGTGCACCTCGGCGGTCGGCGTCAGTACCCCGTCGAGGTCGAAGAGGACGGCGCCGGCGTGCTGCCATTCCATCTGCCCAACGGTAGGGCAGGATGCAGGTCGCGGAGCACCTGGGGTCAGTACGGACGCTGCGTCACTCGCGGTCGTCGACGAGTGGCTCCTTGGGCAGGCGTCGGACCTTGTGGCGGCGGCGCCTCCGCTCGGGAATCATCGACCGCATCTCCTCGAGCTTGCCGAAGCAGAGCAGCCGATCCTCGGCCTGCAGCTCGGTGCGACGACGCGGGTTCGGGATGACGGCGGTGCCGCGGTGGAGGGTGAGGACGGTGATGTCGCGGTCGTCGAGGCCAGACTCGGCGATCGTCTTGCCGACGAGATCGGCGCCTCCGTGTACGACGAGCTCGGCCACGCCGTAGCCCGTCGAGACGGTGAGGCGCTGGCGCACGTCGATCTGGGGGAAGCCGACCTGTTGGGAGACGTAGTCGATGATGGCTCCCGCGACGTCGAGCTTGGTCGCCGTTTCGATGCCCTCGAGGCCGGGGGACGAGTTGACCTCCATGACGAGTGGTCCGTTGACGCTCTCGAGCATGTCGACGCCGGCGACGCGCAGGCCCATGATCTGGGCCGAGCGCACCGCCGTCTGCTCGTAGTCGGACGGCAGCGCGACCGGCTCGACGTCGCCGCCGCGGTGGACGTTGGACCGGAACTCGTCACCGTGGGCGACCCGCCGCATGGCCGCCACCACACGGTCCCCGACGACGAGTGCCCGGATGTCCCGACCGCGGCTCTCCTTGACGAAGCTCTGGATGAGCACGTTCTGCTTCGTGCTGTGCAGCGTCTCGATGATGGCTTCAGCGACGTTGACCTCGGGGGCCAGGATGACGCCGATGCCCTGGGTGCCCTCGAGCAGCTTGATGACGACCGGGGCGCCCCCGACCCGCTGGATCGCCGGCCGCACGTCGGCGCGGTTGCGCACGAACGTCGTCGCGGGCATCCCGATGTTGTGCCGCGAGAGGATCTGCGTGGCGCGCAGCTTGTCGCGCGAGTTGGCGATGCCGTTGGCGGTGTTGGGCGTGTAGACGTCCATCTGCTCGAACTGCCGCACCACCGCGGTGCCGAAGTAGGTGATCGAGTTGCCGATGCGGGGCAGCACGGCGTCGTAGTCCGAGATCGGCCGACCGCGGAACTGGAGGTCCGGGTCGGGACCGGAGAGGTCGATCGCGAAGCGCAGGGTGTTGAGGACCTTGACCTCGTGTCCACGGTCGAGGGCAGCGGTCCGCAGCCGCTGTGTCGAGTACGACCGGGGGGCGCGCGAGAGAATCGCGATTTTCATGGTGTCTACCTGCGAGGTCGATCGACGTGATGGAGCCGCACCATCTAAGCACTCGCGCGGGGTGCCGTGAGCCGCGCTGGTCGGCGGATGCGAGAAGACCCGGTGCTCTGCTGAGCACCGGGTCTTCTCTCCGGGCGAGTACCTGATCGAGTGAACAGCTTTCGGGTCGAGGGCCGACCCGTGGGAGCGGTCGGGCGACCCCGTCACTTCACCTCGTCACTTCACCTCGGACCGCATGGCCAGGCGGAGCCCCAGGAGCGCGGGAAGGATGATCCACACCCCCGCAGTGACCGCGACGTTCGCCCACTGCTCGCCGGTCACCTGACCGTTGAACAGGAAGGACTCTGCGAGGTTGAGGTCGATCCACGGCCGCACGTCGGGGAACCAGTCCACGCTGGTCGTGAGAACCCCGAACAGGCTGGGCAGCACGAACGCGTACATGAAGTAGACGACGAGCGCTCCGACCGAGCTGCGGATCAGCATGCCCAGCATGGTGCCGGTGAGCAGGCAGAGCAGGCTGCCGAGCACGATGGTCGCGCCCTCGGTGACGGACACGTCCCAGACCAGGTCAGCGCCGGTGATGGCCGTGCCGACGAGGTTGCCGACCGCGCCGATGGCGAAGGCGAAGAGCATGGCCGCGACGCCCACACCGAGGGACGCGAGGCCCTTGGCGACGATGACCCGCTTGCGGCGCGGGACCAGGGTGAACGTCGTCAGGCCGCTGCGCTGGCTCCACTCGCCGGTGATCGACAGGGTTGCGATCATCGGCAGGATGATCGCCATCGGGAAGCCGACGGCTCTGGCGAACGTGTAGTACGTCAGGTCCGATTCGGGTGCCAGCAGGATGATCCCGACGGTCGTGCCGACGCCGGCGATGACGATGCTCGCCATGAGCCAGAAGCCGGACCTGGTGTTGAACATCTTGCGCAGCTCGACCGCGATGACGCGGGTGAGCGGGATCCGCTTGGGGATGGCTCGATCTGCACGGGCGGTGTTGCTGCTGTCGACGGCGTCGACGGTCATGGCGGTCATGGCGGTCATGCCGCTCTCCTTTCTCGTTGGGTGTCGGCGGTGAGCTGGAGGAACATGTCCTCGAGCCCGCCATCGGCTGAGCGCAGTTCGGTGAGTGCGACGCCGGAGGCGTGTGCGGCCCAGCCGACGCGTGCGGCGTCGGCTTCGGCACGCAGGGCTCCGCCGTCGGTCACGGTCGTCAGGACGCCGTGCTGGTCGAGGGCTCGCTGGAGCCGGAAGATGTCGGCCGCGCGGACGACGGTGCCCGCCGCGCCCACGAGCTCGGACTTGGAGCCCTGCGCGACGATCCGGCCCTTGCCGATCATGACGATGTCGTCGGCGATGACCTCGACCTCGTGGAGCAGGTGCGAGGAGAGCAGGACCGTGCCGCCCTGGTCGGCATAGCCGCGCAACAGGTCGCGCATCCACCGGATACCGGCCGGGTCGAGCCCGTTCGCCGGCTCGTCGAGGATGAGCACGGCGGGCTCGCCGATGAGGGCCGTGGCCACACCGAGGCGCTGGCGCATGCCGAGTGAGTAGTTGCCGACTCGTTGGCCTGCCTCGGACTCGGTGAGCCCGACCGCCTCGATGGACTCGTCCACGCGACGGGCCGGCAGACCCATGAACCGCTGGGCGAGCGTGAGGATCTCGCGACCGGTGCGGCCGGCGTGCTGGGCCGACGCGTCGAGCATGACGCCCACCTCGAGGCCCGGGTTGGGGAGGTCGGCGAACCGACGACCGAGGATCATGGCGCTGCCCGACGTTGGTGTCGTCAGGCCCACCATCATCCGCATCGAGGTCGACTTGCCGGCCCCGTTCGGTCCGAGGAAGCCGGTGACCCGGCCGCTGCAGGCCACGAAGCTGACGTCGTCGACAACGGTCAGCTTGCCGTACGTCTTCGTCAGGGAGTCGATGGTGATCATGGGCGAACCTTTCCTTGTGGCCATGACCGCTTGTGGAGGTGCATGGGCTGTTCCTTCAGTGCGTGGTTGATGCCTCAACGCTAGGAACGGGGCGCCCTCCACCGCGTCGTCGCGAGGTCGTGAGCGGGTCCGACGAGCCGACGATCTTTCGCGTCCTACCTTCGGAGGACGCTGTTGGCGAACGCCGGCCGGGCGTCAGGCCAGGTCGGACGCGTCGAAGAGCCCGGACTGGTAGGCGAGGACGATCGCCTGGGCACGGTCGCGCACGTCGAGCTTCTGGAGCAGTCGGGTCACGTGGGTCTTGACGGTGGTCTCGCTGATGAACAGCTCGCGTCCGATCTCGGCGTTGGACAGGCCGCGCGTGATGAGCCGGTACACGTCGAGCTCCCGCGTCGTCAGGCTCTCGACCGCGCGGGACGGCGCATGCCGGTTCAGCCGGGTGAAGTGTTGGATGACGCGCTTCGTGACGGCGGGGGAGAGCAGCGCGTCGCCGGCCGCGATGGTGTGGACCGCAGCGATGAGCTGCTCGGGTGGGTCGTCCTTGAGGACGAAACCGCTCGCGCCCGCACGCAGCGCCTCGTAGACGTAGTCATCCAGGTCGAACGTGGTGAGGATGAGGACGCGGGCCGCGGGATCGGCGGCGAGGATCCGTCTCGTCGCCTCGAGCCCGTCGAGCTCCGGCATGCGGATGTCCATGAGGATGACGTTCGGGTGGAAGCGCGCGGCCTGGGCGATCGCCTGGAGGCCGTTGCTCGCGTCGGCGACAACCTCGATGTCGGGCTCGTCGGCGAGCAGCAGCCGGAAGCCCGCCCGCACCATCGACTGGTCGTCCACCACGAGCACCCGGATCGTCATGGGCCCACTCCATCGAGGGGGAAGCGGGCGCGCAGCACGTAGCCACCTGCCCGTGAGGCTCCCGCCGACATCTGTCCGCCGTAGATCTTGACCCGCTCGCGGATCCCGACGAGGCCATGGCCGAGACCCCCGTCGGAGCCGCCGTCGTGGCCGTCGCCCGGCGCGCCGTCCCCGCCGCCCATGCCGTCGTCCCGGACCTCGAGCTCCAGCGTTCGTGCGCCGTAGCGGACCTGTACCTCCGCCTGACTGGCGCCGGAGTGCTTGAGGCTGTTGGTCAACCCCTCCTGGACGATGCGGTAGGCCGACAGGTCGAGCCCGGGCGGCAGGGTCACCGGCTCGCCCTCGACCTCGAGGCGGACGGGCAGCCCGGCTGCTTGAACATGCGCCACGAGCGTCTCGAGGTCGTGCAGGCCCGGCTGCGGCACCAGCTCGAGCGACTCGTCGTCGTGGCGCATCGCGTTGAGCAGTCGACGCATCTCCGCCAGCGCGGTGCGCCCCGTCCGCTCGACCTCCCTGAGGGTGTCGCGGACCTCCGCGTCGCCCTCCGGCATCCGGTGCCGGACGGCCCCGACCTGGAGCACCATGACGCTCATCGCGTGGGCGACGACGTCATGCAGCTCGCGGGCGATGCGTCCCCGCTCCTCCGCCACGGCGACCCGCGCCGCGATCTCTCGCTCCCGCTCCGCCCTGATCGCCCGCTCCTCCGCAACCTCTGTCTGAACCGCGCGCTCGCGGAGCGCGTAGCCGACGAGCCAGCTCATCCCGAAGAGTGCCGGCGTGAAGATGAGGGCGTCACTCGTGTGGTTGGGGATGTTGTAGACCACCATCACCGCTCCGCCGACCGCGATGACGAGACCTGTGCGCGCCTCCACGTCGCGACGCAGGTTGCCGAGGAGCAGCGCCGCGCCCATCCCGGCGAGGAAGAGGCCGGCTCGGTTGGCGATGAGCAGTCCGTCCAGGAACGACAGTGCCGCGCTGGAGAGCCACATGCCTGCCGGGGCCCCGAAGGGGAACCGGCGTCGCGCGAGGAGGAGGAGCACCACGAGGGCAACAGCGACAGCCTCGAGCCACAACAGGACTCCGGTCGGCCGCTGCGGATCATCCCGGGCGAGGACGCCGACGGCGCTCGCGAGCGCCGTCCCTGCGATCAGGACGTCGACTCCGTACCTCGACGCGAAACGCCACGCGCTCCTCACGTCCTCACGGTACTCAGCCCGCGCTTCGGCGGTCGTCCTACGAAAGTAGGAGGCAGGACGGACGCGTGAGGCAACAGCCGGACGTATGCCGCTGGGCTCGCCAGCAGGGTCAGCTGACCTAGCGAGGTGGCTCAGTTGCCCTGCCCGGCAACGGGCCCGTGTCGCAGGCGGAGGAAGCCGCCGGTGAAGCTCGTCCGTTGCACCACCGCGCGCAGGGGTCCCCTTGCTGCGGCCAGGACCTCGTCCTTGCCGACGAACTCCGGTTCAGTGCACTCGTATTCACGTCCGCGCAGTCGAACCGTGCACCGGCCGGCCGCGCCCACATTGCGCACCCAGTCCGTGTCGCGTCCCCAGGGCAACCCGGTGAAGAAGGCGCCGGGCGTCGCGATGAACGCGAGAGGTGTCGAGTACTCACGTCCGCTCTTGCGCCCACGGTGCCGGAGCACCCCCCAGACCGGCACCAGGCGGCGGCCGGCCACGAGGAGGGCGAACCGGTTGAATGTCTTGACCGAACGGGGAGGAGCAGCCACGAACCCACGGTAGGCCGCCGGCCGGGCGCGGAGCCGGCTCAGCGGCATACGACGTCATGGCGCTTGGTCGTGGTGACCGTGAGGTTCCCGGGTTTGCGCGCGCACACCTGCGAGGATGTCGACGTGTTGGAGCCGACTCGTGTGCTCACCCCGGTCGGGTGGCGTGAGTGGGTGAAGCTTCCCGGGTTCGGGGTGCCGTGGATCAAGGCGAAGGTCGACACCGGGGCCCGGTCCTCGTCTCTGCACGCCTTCGACATCGAGCACATCTGGCGGGACGGCGAGCCGTGGGTGCGCTTCTCCGTGCACCCGTGGCAGCGGTCCGACGCGGACGCGGTCGCCGTCGAGTGCCCTATCCAGGACGAGCGGATCGTCCGCAGCTCGTCCGGGCACACCGAGGAGCGCATCGTCGTGCTCGTCGACGTGGTCCTCGGCAAGCGCACCATCGAGGCGGAGGTCAGCCTGTCCAACCGCGACCAGATGGGCTTCCGCATGCTCATCGGCCGCGAGGCGCTGCGCCAGGGCTTCGTCGTCAATCCCGGCAGGTCGTACCTCGGCGGGCGTCCACGCCTTGCGATGCGGCGCCGGAACAGGGGTCGCTGATGGCGCGAGCATCCTTCGGCATCGGACCAGTCCGCGTCCGCCCGGGCTACGCCCGAGAGGTCGAGCTGCCCATCACACGGCTCGTCACCGGCGCCGAGATCACCCTGCCGGTCCGGGTCGTGCACGGGCGCGAGGACGGCCCGACGGTGTGGGTGACCGCCGCGATCCACGGTGACGAGGTCGTCGGGATCGAGGTGATCCGGCGGGTCGTGGCGCGGCTGAACCCGAAGGCCTTCCGGGGCACTCTCGTGGCCGCTCCGATCGTCAACGTGTTCGGCTTCACGTCCGGTGACCGTTACCTGCCCGACCGGCGCGACCTGAACCGGTCGTTCCCGGGCTCGGCGCGAGGGTCCTTGGCGAGCCGCATCGCGCACCTCGTCATGACTGAAGTGGTCGGGCGAGGGGAGGTTGGGATCGACCTGCACACCGGCTCCTTCGGTCGGACCAACCACCCGCAGATCCGGGCCGACCTCGACGACCCGCGGACCCGTGAGCTGGCGGCGGCGTTCGCAGCGCCGGTGATGATCAACGCGAGGCTGCGCGACGGCTCCCTGCGAGGGGCCGCCCGTGATCGCGGCGCGGCGGTGCTGCTCTACGAGGCCGGCGAGGCGTGGCGCTTCGATGCGTGGGCCATCGAGCCGGGTGTCGTCGGGGTGCGCCGGGTGCTCGCGGCACTGGGCATGGTCGAGCCCGTCGACGACGTCGCGCCCACCCCGAGCCTCGTCTCCCGCTCCAGCGGCTGGGTCCGGGCCCGGCGCACCGGCATCCTCCAGCTCGATGCGGTCCTGGGCCAGCGGGTCGAGGTCGGCGACCGGCTCGGAAGCCTCTCGGACTCCTTCGGCAAGACCCTGCGCCTCGTCCACGCCGACCGCTCCGGCATCGTCATCGGCCGGACGACCACGCCGCTCGTCAACCGCGGGGACGCCCTCATCCACATCGCGGGCCTCGAGCCGGATCCCTTGCCCCAGCCGTCGGCGCCCGAGGCTGACCCGCTGTCGCACGACCTCGAGCCCGACCTCAGCTGAGTCCGCACGAGGAGTGCGGCGGAGGCGGGCGCACGGAGCCGTCGTTACGATGCGAGCATGCCCCGACTCGTGCTCACCGTCATCGGAGACGACCGCTCAGGCCTCGTGGAGGCGCTCGCCAACGTCGTCACCAACCACGGGGGCAACTGGGAGCACAGCCAGATGGCTGAGCTGGCCGGCAAGTTCGCCGGTATCGTCGTCGTCTCCGTCCCGTCCGATCGCGCCGACGAGCTGTCCGCCGCACTGGGCGACCTCGAGGGCCTGCTCGAGGTGTCGGCCCATCCGGCCGCCGAGGCCGAGACCGTCGAAGCCGCCGAGGCCCGGCACGCCCTGACCATCGACCTGGTCGGGAACGACCACCCCGGGATCGTCCACGACGTGTCCGCGGTGTTCGCCCGGCACGGCCTCAGCATCGAGACGATCGAGACGGAGACACGTGACGCGCCGATGGCGGGCGGACGCCTCTTCGAGGCGCACGTCGTCGTCGGCCTGCCCCCGTCGGCGCAGGTCGCGCAGATCCGCGGCGATCTCGAGCGCCTCGCGACGGAGCTTCTCGTCGACCTCGATGTGAACGAGGACTAGGACCGGCCGTATGCCGCTGAGCGGGGACCCACACATCGTCATCCTCGTCGAGGGGCGGAGTGACGCCGCGGCCGTGGCCGTGCTGCTGAGCGCCCACGGGCTCGATGGGGAGGGTTGGGTGAAGCTCGTCCCCATGGGTGGGGTCACCAACGTCGCGCGGGACCTTCTGAAGTCCCGCGAGGAGCACCCGGAGGCCGTGGTGCTCGGGCTCTACGACCTCGCCGAGCAGCGCTACGTCCTCGGTGCGCTGCAACGGTCCGGCGTGCCGCTCGAGGCGCCCGTCGACCTCGTCGAACACGGCTTCTTCGTCTGCGACAGCGACCTGGAGGACGAGTTGATCCGCGCGGTCGGGACGGCGGCCGTTGAGGACGCACTCGACGAGCTGGGCCACCTCGAGGGGTTCCGGACCTTCCAGTACCAACCGGAGTGGCGCGACCGCAGCCTGAACGACCAGCTGCACCGGTTTGCCGGGAGCGGCTCCGGCCGGAAGGTGGCACTCGCGGAGCGACTCGCGGTCCGTCTTGACGCGGCCACGACCCCGCCGCCCCTGGCCGGGCTGCTCGAACGGGTCATGCAGCACCTCGACGCATCCACTCCATCCCACCCCTGATCGAAAGAACAGCTTTCGGCCCGAGTCCTGTTCTTTCGATCGCTGGCGTCAGCTGCGGCTCGGGAGGCCGGGGCCGTCGAGCCCGACCCCGAGCCAGGCGGCGAGGTCCTCGAGCTCTGCCATGACCCCCGCCGTCACGGCTCGGGTGAAGCGGACGTCCTCGTGGATGGCCTCCACCCGGAGCACCTTCGCCTTGCGGTCGACCTTCGAGTCGACCTTGCCGACGAGCCGGTCACCATGCAGCACGGGCAGCGCGAAGTAGCCCCAGCGGCGTTGCGCGGCAGGCTTGTACATCTCCAGCGTGTAGTCGAAGTCGAAGAGCTCGAGCGCCCGCTTCCGATCGTGCGACAGGCGGTCGAACGGCGACAGCAGCGCCGTCCGGCCATGGAGCTCGTCCTCGATCCGCTCGAGCTGGTCGGGATCCACGCGCCACTCACCAGCGACGCCGTCGACCACGGCAGCCACCCCTGCCTCGCCGACGAAGGGCGGCTCACCGGGCATCGCGGTGCCCGTGGCACGAGCGATGCCGAGCGCCCGCAGCCGTCGCGCGTCGCGCAGCCGCTTCGCCTCCGCCGGCGTCACGCGGGGCAGGTCCGAGGGGTACACCCGCGAGGCGAGGTCCCAGATCCGCTGCCGCCCCTGCCGCCCTGCGATCGCGACCTCGCCCCGGGCGACGAGGAACTCGAGCATCTGCGTCACGTTCCGGTTGTTCGTCCACCCGGTGGACGGCCACGGGACGTCGGACGTGTCGGGGACGTCCTTCGACTGCAGCGGTCCCTCGGCCTCGAGCCGAGCCAGGATGTCGTGGCGGAACCGGGCGTTGCCCTCGAACCAGGCCCGGGAGTCGGGGTACCGCGGGATGTCGTCCGCGTCCGCGAGGTAGAGGGGCAGGTCCTCCATCGGTCGGATCAAGGCGTTGAGCTCGACGAGCGACCGGTCCTGCTCCAGTGCCCTCTTCAGCTGCGCCGGCTCGTACGTCGACCCGAGGCGGCTCCACGCGACGAGGTCGGCACTCGGCGCCACGGCCGCCGTCGGGTCGAGCTGGAGCAGGGTCAGCTGCTGCACCACCTCGACGAGCTGCGTCGGGCGCGGCGAATCGAGTAGCTGCGCACGGACCGCGATGCGCCGCGCCTGTTCACCGGTGAGTCTCACCTCTGCCACAGGGGCGACCTTAGACCGGGCCAGGGACGGCCAGGCGCGTCATCGCGGGACAAGTGACGGGATCACTTCGTGCAGTTGGACGCCGTTGGTGCTCGAAGGACCGATTTCGTCCCGTCCCTTGTCCCGCGTCCGGGGACCCAGCACCCCCTCGAATTGCCGTATGCCGCTGAGCCAACTCAGCGGCATACGACGTGGGGTTCGGCGGGGACTACGACGTGGGCGCGAAGTAGTTGCGCTCCATCCAGCGCACCACCTCGCTGCCGATGACAGCGCCCTGGACGTCGGCACTGCGGAAGTGGATGCCACCCCAGACGCGCGCGTCGATGATCTCCTTGACGACGTGCGAGAGGCGCTCGAAGGTGCGCGGGTGGTCCGGGAAGTGGCTCGACCGCACGGTGATGGCGACCTTGTCAGTGCCGAAGAACGCCGCGGCGGCACCGAGCGTGGCGCCACTGACGCACCCGTGACCGGACGGGTGCTCCGGGAACGGTGGAGTGCCGAGCGGGGGCGTCGTCGGCGTCGCTGGGTCGAAGAGCGACCGCCAACCGGGGTCGGCGATGGTGTTCGGGTTGCCGTCCGTGTCCGCTTCCCGGATGGCAGCGATCGGGCGCCAGAAGCTCCACCGGTACTTGTCGTTCCAGCAGGCGATGCCGCCGTCCGCAGACGCGAGCCCGATCATCGCGAAGAGCCGCGCACCGTCGGCGGCGCCGATCCCGCGGGCGTCGACCACCTCGCGGAACGCCCCGTACCACAAGGCGATCGGCGCGGCCTGCCAGAAGATGGCTGCTCGCGTCTGGTCCTCGGTCCGCTTCGAGCTCGTCAGTGAGCCGAGTTCCTTGACCTCGTTGAACTCCTTCGTGTACTTGTCGCTCGTCAGCGAGTTCGGGCCGCCGGTCTGGAACTGGTCGGGCGACTTCATCAGGAACGGTCGCAGGTGGCCCACCCAGTCGTCCGGGTCGATCGCGGTCGGCGTGGCCGGACGCCAGTCGCCCGGACCCGACCCGATCACGGGCGCGAAGTCCACCATGAAGCCGTCGCCGACACGTGAGTCGAGCATGGCCCTGGCTGCCGCCGCGCCGGCTCGGACTCCCTCGTCCTCGGCCGCTCCGTCCGGGATCGCGTCGAGGGTCGTCGCATAGGTGGTGTCGAGCCCAGGCCGCGCGGCCTCGGGGACAATGGCGACGAGGACGTGATGCGCGGCGGTGGCGATGGCGGCGTCGAGGGACGCCCCGTCCTCGAGCTCCAGCGCGTCGAGGTCGAGCAGATAGGGCTGGTGCCCGCCGTCGACGGCATTTGCCGCGTCGTAGACGGCTCCGGCGACCATGGCCATGCCACGGGCCTGGCCATGAGCCGTGGGCCGCAGCGGGATCGTGTGCTGCTGGGCGACGACGTTCCATTGCAGGAGCACGTCGTTGGGGCCTGCTGCCACGGTCGCCGCCACGGTGGCAGGACTGGCGGCGGTCGTCGTCGCCACGGCGACCGCGGCGCCGAGGGCGAGTACGGCGCACGAGATCCGTCGGTGAAGGGCCTTCGTGGCTCGCGGTCGGGTTGGCTTCATGATCGTCTCCTCCTGTGTGGGCCCCCGCAGGCCGCGAGGATCCCCATTGGATAAGTCGCCGAAGTGGCCTCGCGGTTGACAGGACGGCGAAGTTACCGGTGGAGACGTGGCATATGGTCGAAACGTCGTGGGACGAACTGCACGGATCGCCCAGGTCAGCGCGGCAGGAGGAAGTAGGACAGCGCGGGGCTGGTCGTCACGTCGACGTACGGGTAGCCGAGGGCCTCAACATGCCGGTGGAAGTCCGCGTCTCGGGCTACGTCCTCGAAGGCGCAGAGCACCCGACCGTAGTCGGCGCCGTGGCTGCGGTAGTGGAACATGGTGATGTTCCAGCGCGTGCCGAGCTGCGAGAGGAACCGGGTGAGCGCCCCCGGGTGCTCGGGAAACTCGAAGGAGTAGACCTGCTCCGGGAGCGGGGGCGGGTGGCCGCCGATCATGTAGCGGACATGAGTCTTGGCCGTGTCGTCGTCGGACAGGTCGATGACCGGGTAGCCCGCCGCCGAGATCGCCTCCGCGATCTCGGTCCGCTCCGCGTGCCCTCGGACGAGCTGGACACCGACGAAGATGCGCGCATCCTCCGACCCGTCGACGCGGTAGTTGAACTCCGTGACGGCGCGGCCCTTGAGCACCCTGAGGAACTCGAGGAACGACCCGGCACGCTCGGGGATGGTCACGCCGTAGAGCGCCTCGCGCTGCTCGCCGATCTCCGCACGCTCCGAGATGTAGCGCAGGGTGTGGAAGTTGACGTTGGCCCCGGACAGGATGTGGGCGAGTCGCTCGCCACTCAGACCGTGGAGCTCGACGTACTTCTTGAGGCCAGCCAGGGCCACCGCTCCGGCGGGCTCGGCCACGGCTCGCACGTCCTCGAAGATGTCCTTGATCGCGGCGCAGATCTCGTCGGAGTCCACGGTGACGACGTCGTCGAGGTAGGCCCGGCACATCCCGAACGTCGTGTCGCCGATCCGCTTGACCGCCACGCCCTCGGCGAAGCGGCTCACCTCGGGCAAGTCGACGGGCGCGCCCGCCGTCAACGCGGCGCTGAGACAGGCGGCGTCCTCCGGCTCGACACCGATGACCTTGATCCCAGGCATGAGGTTCTTGATGAGCCCCGCGACGCCGGCCGCGAGGCCCCCACCGCCGACCGGGACGAAGACCCTGTCGAGGTGGGCGTCCTGCTGGATCAGCTCGAGTCCGAGGGTGCCCTGGCCAGCGATGACGAGCGGGTCGTCGAAGGGGGCGATGTAGGTGTGGCCGTGCTCCGCCGCGAGGCCGAGAGCCTCCTCCTTCGCCTCGTCGAAGGTGTCGCCGAAGAGGACGACGGTCGCGCCGTGGCTGCGGACCGCATCGACCTTGATCGGGGCGGTCGTGACGGGCATGACGACCACGGCCTCGATGCCGAGCAGGGACGCCGAGAGCGCCACGCCCTGGGCATGGTTGCCGGCAGAGGCGGCGATGACTCCACGGGCGGACTCGTCCGGTGTCAGCGCCCGCATCCGCGTGTAGGCGCCGCGGATCTTGAAGGAGTGGACCGGCTGGCGGTCCTCGCGCTTGACCTCGACGGTGTTGCCGAGGCGCTCCGAGAGGGACTCCATGACCTCGAGTGGAGTGACGACGGCCGCCTCGTACACGGGCGCTCGCAGCACGTCGCGCAGCAGCTCGGCCCCGTTGCCGCCGGCCCGGTCGCCGCTCGTCACCACAGTCGGCAGGGTAGACCCGCGGCGGCCGCAGCCGCACACCCTCGACCACGGGACGAGATGCCACCTGCCACCCCAATCCAGTGAACAGCTCTTGGGGCCCCAAGGCCCCGAAAGCTGTTCACTCGATTGGGGTGGAGGCGCGACGGGTCAGTCGGCGACCGCCAGGTCGAGGTCGCGGAGGCGGTCCGCGTCGGAGATAACGTCGATCGCGGTGATGTGGTCCCCAGCGAAGGCGAAGGACAGCACGAGGAAGAGCTGGCCGCGTGGCGCCATGACGATCCCTGCGGACCCCTCGACGAGTGCCGGGGCGCTGTACCGCGCCCGGTTGGACGAGGCCATGGCGGCGCGCGCCACGACCTCGGCACCGCGCAGCTGCACGAGCCGCCCCGCCGGCGACGCGCCCGCATCCGCTCGGAGGACGACCTCCGGGTCGAGGAGCCGGAGCAGTCCGTCGAAGTCGCCGTCCCGGACCGCGGCGAGGTAGGCGTCGACGACCCGACGCTGCCGCGGGAGGTCAGTGGGACGGTGCGGCGTCCCGCGAACCCGCCGCCGTGCCCGGGACGCGAGCTGCCTGGCCGCCGCGGATGACCGCCCGACGATCGGGCCGATCTCGTCGAAGGGCAGGTCGAACAGGTCATGGAGGACGAAGGCCAGTCGCTCCGCCGGGGAGAGGGTGTCGAGGACGACGAGCAGGGCCACGCCGACCGAGTCGGCGAGGATCGCCTCCGCCTCGGGGTCGCTGCCCCCGCCTTCGTGGGGCGCCGGCTCTCGTGTCTCGACGTCGAGCGGCTCCTCGCGACGGGTCTTGCGCGAACGCAGCATGTTGAGCGAGATCCGGCCGACGACCGTGGTGAGCCAGGCAGCAAGGTTGTCGAGCTCCTCGGCATCGGTCCGGCTGAGCCGCAGCCAGGCCTCCTGTACCGCGTCGTCCGCCTCGGTCGCGGAGCCGAGGACGCGGTAGGCGATGCCACGCATGCGGCCGCGGTGCTCCTCGAATCGAGCCGCCAGCCAAGCCGAGTCGTTGGTCTCGTGAGTCATCTCGTTCCTATTCTCCGGTCGGGGTCACAGGAGTAGACCCGCGGGACACCGTCGATGTGACCGTGATGTGACGTGATGTGACGCCCCCCGCAATCGTGGAGAAATGAATTGGATCGGGCACACCACGCCTGCGAGGGTGACGGCATGACGCGTGGCGACTGCCTGTTCGCGCGGATCGAGGAGTACTACGACCAGGTTCCCCGTGCCGCGGCAACAACCGAGGAGGTGGGCCCGTTCACGCTCTTCGTCCCCGAGGAAGGGACGGGGTGGCATTTCTATGCTCGACCCAGGCTGCACGGGTCGGCGACGTTCACCGCCAAGGCCGTCGAACGAGTGCTCGCGCGCCAGCTCGAGCTGGGACTGCCCCGGGCGATCGAGTGGGTCGATGAGGTGACGCCGTCCCTCCTCCCCGCTGTCCGGGGCGCGGGCCACGAGCCGCACCGATACCCGCTGCTCACGCTCCCCGCTGACGTCCCGGTTGAGGCTGATCCCCGGGCCCGACAGCTGCCGCACGCCGACCCACATCTCGGCATCGCGTTCGGCACGGTCAAGGCCGGCTTCCACGGCAAGGACCAGGTCGAGCACCACGACACCGGCCGGAAGCCGGAGCTCATCGAGCAGGGGGCGCTCATCGTCGTCGCCTCGTACGAAGGCGAGCGCCTCTGCGGTGCGGGGTCGGCGGCGCCCCGTGGGGACGTTGCCGAGCTGATGGGGATCGCGGTGCCACCCGGTCACCGCAACCGCGGCCACGGCAGCGCCATAACCCGCTCGCTCATCGCTGCCTGCCGCGAGCGCGGCGTCGACCTCGTCTTCCTCACGGCCGGCTCCGACGCTGCGACCCGGATCTACCGGCGCGTTGGTTTCCGTGACACGGGGACGGCGTACATCCTCGAACTCGGCGACTAGGGAAGGTGTCGTATGCCGCTGAGCCAGCTCAGCGGCATACGGCACCCTTTGTCTGTGGTCCTCAGGTCAGGGTGCTCCACCTGATCGAGAGGACCAGCCCGGCGGCGAGCAGCAATGCGGCCAGGGCCGCGAACCCGGCGCTCAGGTCGACGTCCTGCTGCTGCGTCGTGACGTGCTTGGG
This sequence comes from Intrasporangium sp., assembly GCF_035280925.1. Lineage (GTDB taxonomy): Bacteria > Actinomycetota > Actinomycetes > Actinomycetales > Dermatophilaceae > Intrasporangium. The sequence continues at coordinate 18,163 of NZ_DATEEY010000037.1, forward strand.
CAGGTCGGCGAGGACCTCGGACAACCCGGCTGCATCGGTCGCGCCGAAGTACTCGCCACCGGTGGTCTCGGCCACCTCTCGCAGCGCTGGCTCATCGACGACGAGGAAGTTCCGCGTCACCCCACCGCCCCCTCCCGGTGGGCCGAAGCCGAAGCTCTGTCGCGGCTCGAAGCCGCCGTACTGCTCGCGGGAGCAGGCCAACGTCGTCGGGTTCGTCGTCCCGAAGCCGATCGGGTAGACGCGCACCCCGCGGGTCGCGGCCTGCTCCGCCGCCTGCGCCGGGGTCACGCCGCGGGTGTTCGCCCCGTCCGTCAGCAGCACGATGATCTCCGGGACCGGTTCGGCCCGAACCGGCGACCCCCCGCCGGCTGGGTCGGTGGGGGCCGGCGTGGGCGGGACCATGGGTGGCGCGCCGCCCAGGTCGACGTCGCCGGTGACCTCGACCGGGTCGCTGGGCGGCACGTCGGGGTCGATCTCGGCAATCGCGTCGATCGCGGTGAGGATGGCGGCGCCGATCGTCGTGCCCCGGCCCGTCGTCACTGCGTCGATCGCGCTGAGCAGGTCCTCCCGGTTGGTCGAGGGCGCGACGGCCACCTCCGCAAAACCCGAGAAGACGATCAGACCGAGCTTCGCCTCGGGCGGCTGCTCCTCGACGAAGTCACGGACCGCCGCTTGGGCTGCGGTCAGTCGGTTCGGGGCGACATCGGTGGCACACATCGACCCGGAGACGTCGAGCGCGATGAGGATGGTCGTGCCCGAGACGGGCACGTCCGTGCGCACCTGCGGTCGAGCCGACGCCATCCCGAGGACGGCCAGGCTGGCGAGGACGAGCGCGATGGGCACGTGCCGACGCCACGACCGGTGTCCGCCGGCAGCGACGCGGACGAGCGCGACGTTGGAGAACCGGACCGTGCGGCGTCGTCTCCTGCGCAGCTGCCACACATAGGCGCCGAGCAGGATCGGCGCGGCGACCGCGAGGGTGAGGAGCAGCGGCTGGCCGAACGACACTCAGACCACCCGCCCCTGGCGGAGCACCGAGATGGTCGCCCCGGCCGCGAGGAGCAGGCCGGCGAGGGCGGCGAAGAGGGAGGTCACCTCGTGGGGCACCGTCCGCAACGTCCAGTTCAGCTCGATCGAGTCGTAGATGGAGGCGAGCGAGGCGGCGTCGTCAGCCTCTCGGTAGGTGCCGCCCGTCGCGTCCGCGATGTCCTGGAGCGCGGCCTTGTCGAGGACCGTCGCGATGCTGAAGCCGTCGACCTGCAGCACCGCACCCTCGGGCGTTCCGAGTCCGATCGGCTCGATGCGCACGCCGGCAGCGGACGTCAGCTCGGCCACGTCGCGCGGATCCGGACCGGTGGTGTTCTCCCCGTCGGTGAGCAGGACGATCGAGGTCCCGCCGTAGTAGCCGATGTCGGACTCCTCGTCAGAGCCGGCCTCGGACTCCGCGACCTTGGTGATGGGCCGGCCGGCGATGGCGCTGAGCGCTCCGAGCAGGCCCCCGCCGAGAGAGGTGTCGCCCTGCGCATCAAGCCGGTTGACCGCCGCGAGCACCGCTGCCTTGTCCGTCGTCGGTCGCTCCGTGACCAGTCCGGTGCCGCCGAAGGCGACGACGCCGAGCCGGACCGACGGCGGCTGCTTCTCGATGAACTGCCGGGCCGCCGCCTTGGCCGCCTCGAGCCGCGTGGGCTTGATGTCCGTGGCAGACATGCTCGTCGACACGTCGAAGGCGAGCACGACGGTGCCCTCGCGACGTGGTTCCGCGACCGCCGCCACGGGTCTGGTCATCGCCACGACGAGCACGACGAGAGCGGCGACGAGGAGGGCAGGGGCGAGCCGTGCCCACCGGTCCCTCGGGGGGACGGTGACCACCAGGCCTTGGCGCGCGAGCTCGCCCCGCCGTTCCTCCTGCCGCCGCAGCAGGCGTCGGAATCCCGTGACGACGACCGGCACGAGGAGCAGTCCGAGCAGGGCCCAGGGCCAGGTGAGGGTCATCGCCGCCGCCTCCGCCGCAGCCCGGCCACCCGGACGAGGACGCGCACCAGGTCGTCGTCCGTGCTCACGCGATGGAGGTCGGCGCCGGCCCGGTGGGCCTCACCTTCGAGCGCCTCCTGCCGGTCGGCGGCCGCCTCTCGCAGCCGCTGGCGGAAGCCCGCATCGCTCGTGTCGACGAAGATCTGCTCGCCGGTCTCGGCATCCTCCACGTAGATCGAGCCGACGTCGGGCAGCTCCGACTCGCGGGGATCGCTGACCTGGAGCCCCACGACCTCATGCCGGCGGGCGAGCAGGGCGAGCGGACGCTCCCAGCCCTCCGCGCTGATGAAGTCGGAGACGACGATGACGAGGGACCGTCGCCGGGCCAGCCCTGCCGTCGCGCGGAACAGTGCGCCCAGGTCGGTGACGCTCCCGGTCCCGGCGTCGGTGGCGCTCCCGGTCCCGGCGCCTTCCTCCCGGTGGTCGAGTGCGGCCTTCGCGATCCGCAGCACCTGGTTGCGACCACTTGCGGGTGGGATGACGGTCCGCACGCCAATGTCGAAGAGGACCGCGCCGACCCGGCTCCCGCCCCGTGACAGGACATGGGCGATGGTGGTGGCCACCTCGGCCACGATGAGCCCCTTCTGCCTGGCGACCGGTCCGAAGGCCATCGACGGGGAGACGTCGAGCAGGAGCCAGGTCGTGATCTCGCGGTCCTCGACGTACTCGCGGACGTAGGGCGTGTCCAGCCGTGCGGTGACGTTCCACTCGATGTGGCGCAGGTCGTCGCCCGGCTCGTACTCGCGCAGGTCCGTGAAGTCGAGCCCCATCCCCCGGAAGAGGCTGCGGTAGTCGCCCTGGAGCAGGCCGTCCAGCCTCCGGACGACCCGCCACTCGAGTCGCCGGAGCAGCCGCTCGGGACTCAGGGTCGCGGTCGGGTCCATGACTGCTCGTGCTCGTGGGCGACGCTCGTGGGTCGCGGGACCGCCTCGATGATCGGCATCAGCAGGTCGTCGGCGCTGAGGTCCTCGGCGAGCGCCTCGTAGGACAGGACGACCCGGTGGCGCAGCACGTCGAGGGCCAGGTCGCGCACGTCGTCAGGCAGGGTGTAGTCGCGACCGCGCAGGAACGCCAGCGCGCGGGCGGTCAGCACGAGGTTGATCGACGCGCGTGGGCTCGCGCCATAGGTGAGGAAGTGGGAGAGGTCGTCGCGTCCCACGCCGGCCGGCTCCCGGGTCGCGGTCGCGAGCCGGACGGCGTAGTCGATGACCGACGGGTCGGTGTAGACCGCGTCGACCTGCCCCTGGTAGTCGCGCAGCCTCTCCGGGTCGAGCACGCGCTCGGTGCGAACCGGGCGCCCGATCTGCCGCTCCACGACGACGAACTCCTCCGCCGCTGAGGGGTAGCCGACGAGGACCTTGAGCATGAACCGGTCAACCTGGGCCTCGGGGAGCTGGTAGGTCCCCTCCGACTCGATCGGGTTCTGCGTCGCCATGACGAGGAACGGGTCGGGCGCCGGGTAGGTCTGGCGGCCGATCGTCACCTGGCGCTCCTGCATCACCTCGAGGAGGGCGCTCTGCACCTTGGCGGGCGCGCGGTTGATCTCGTCGGCGAGGACGAGGTTGGCGAAGACCGGACCGAGGGAGACCTGGAACTCCCCGTCGCGCTGGTTGTAGATCCGTGTCCCGACGAGGTCGGCCGGCACGAGGTCGGGAGTGAACTGGATGCGCTGGAACTCGCCACCGACCGCCTCGGCCAGCGTCTTGATCGCCATCGTCTTGGCCAGGCCGGGCACCCCCTCGACGAGCAGGTGGCCGCGGGCAAGCAGGGCGACGACCATGCGCTCGAGCAGGATGTCCTGGCCCACGATCGTCCGCTTCACCTCGTAGAGCAGCTGCTCGAGCAGCTGGTGCCCCGAGCCTGCTGCTGCTCGCGTGTCGTGCGTCCTCTCGCCCTCCATGTCGGCTCCTCCTGCTCGTGGGTCGGCGTGCTTCGGGCTGCTTCCTGAGGGTCTCAGCGGGGTGGCCCGCCGGCCGTGCCGCCGGCGGTGGCGATGGGGACGGCGAAGCCGATCCCGACGAAGAGGCTCTCGTCGTTGGGGTTGGCCAGGCCGGTCACGATGCCGACGACCTGGCCGGCACTGTTGAGGAGCGGTCCCCCGGAGTTGCCCGGGTTGACCGCTGCGTCGATCTGGATGAGGTTCTCGAGGCGGCGGTTCCCGTCGACGCGGACGTCGCGGTCCAGTGCGGACACGACCCCCGCGGACAGTGAGCCCGGCAGCCCGAGTGGGTGTCCGACCGCGTAGACCGGGGTGCCGACCTGGACCCCGCCGCCAAGGACGGCGGGCACGACGGTCTCGGGAGGGGTCTCGGGCACGAGCGCGGCGATGTCGTTGTCCGGGTCCGCCGAGGCGATGGTGGCCGGTGAGCTCGTGCCGTCGGTGTAGGCGACGGTGATCGAGTCGGCATCCTCGACGACGTGCAGGGCGGTGAGGACCGTGCCCATGGCGTTGACGATGACGCCGGCGCCGGTGCCGCCGTACTCCCCCTCCGCGTTGGCCCCGCGCGTCGTGATGAGGACGAGGGACGGCTGGATCGTCGCGTAGGCCACTGATGCCTCGGCCGGCGCCCGGGCCTCCTCCTCGTCGTGGGCCTCGAGACCGGCGGACACGCGCTGGTCGACGTCCCGCTGGGTCAGCGGTGGTGGTCCGGGGTCGCGCAGCGCGACGAAGGCGGCGATCCCCGCGACCACGAGAACGGCCACGACCGCGGCCCACGTCCTCCTGCTGAGGCGCCGCAGCCAGCCGATTCGCGAGGGCTCCGCGACACGTTCCTCCGAGTCGCCGGGATCCACGGCGACGGGCACCTCGGGTGGGACGGGGAGACGCGCCACCTCTTGACTCTACGTTTCGCCCGCCGAAAGCGGCAGCCCCAGCCACGACGAACAGCCAGGCGTATGCCGCTGAGCCGGCTCAGCGGCATACGGAACCCTTGTCTCTTGCTGGCGTCGCAGACGGGGCCTCTAGGCGTTCGTCTGTGGGGGTCATGGTGCTCCGGACGCGCGTTTCGCCCACAGACCGAGAGCGCGTCATTCCGCCCAGATAGGGCGTGTCGACAAGCTGCTTGGGAGGTGCACGGCAGGGATGCGTGGTGATATCGTTGGATATCGGGAGGTGATCGTGATGGCTGACGTGCTGATCCGTGACGTGCCCGAGGCGGTGTTGGCCGCGGTTGATGCTCACGCGTCCCGTCTGGGACTGTCGCGGGTGGAGTACATCCGTCGACGTCTCGCGGCAGACGCAGCGACCTCCGGCGCCTCGGTGA
>NZ_DATEEY010000038.1:0-4208 GCF_035280925.1 Intrasporangium sp.
GGAGCGCCCTCGGCGCCCTGGTCGCCACCGTGCCGCCGGGGGCGTCTCGCGAGGAGATCGAGGCCGTGGCGGGCCACCTCATCCGGGCCGGCACGGCTGCCGTGAGGACCCTGGGCCATGCCTGAGCCCAGCTGGGCGCCCGACGAGGACGCGTGGCGGCGGGCAGCCGCGCTCGTCGAGTGGTCGACCCCGTTCGATGCCGTGTGGGAGCCGCGGGCCGGCCGGGCCCACTGGTTCCCGGGCGGCCGGCTCAACGCGTCCGTCACCTGTGTGGACCGGCACGCGGCGGCCCACCCGGACCGGGTCGCCATCAGCTGGGAGGGCGAGCCGGGCGACCGGCGCGCCATCACCTACGGAGACCTGCTCGTCGAGGTCACCACCCTCGCCCGTGGCCTGCGCTCGATCGGTGTGCAGGCCGGTGACGTCGTCGCCCTGCACCTCGGGCTCGTCCCCGAGGCCGCCGTGGCCATGCTCGCCTGTGCCCGCGTCGGCGCCGTCCACGCCGTGCTTCCCACGCCGCTGCCGGCCGAGGCGCTCGCCGACCGGCTGGAGAGCCTCGGCGCCAGGGTGCTCTTCACCCAGGACGGCGCCTGGCGGCACGGGACGATCCTGCCCCTCAAGGTCCGCGCCGACGAGGCCCTCACGGCCGTCGCGGGCATCGAGCACACCATCGTGGTCCGGCGCACTGGCATGGACGTCGCGTGGTACGAGGGGGACCGGTGGTACCACGACCTCGTGGCGGCGGACCGGGGAGGCAACCGGCGCCGTACGGCCGGGACGGCGCGGGCGGGTGAGCCCGTCGACCTGCCGAGCGACCATCCCTTCTTCCTCGTGAGCCAGGCGCACCGCCGTGGCCGTCCTGTCGTCGTCACTCATGGGCTCGCCAACATCCTCGTCACCGCCGCCGCCCTGCACGAGTGGGGCGTGGGAGAGGGTGGCCGGCTCTGGAGCGCGGGCGATGCCTCCTGGCTCGCAGTCCAGGTCCACGGCATCTACGGGCCGCTCGCCCGAGGGATCACCACGGTGCTCTACGAGGGCACCCTCGACGTGCCCACGCACGCGCGGGCGTGGGAGATCATGCGCCGCCACGTGGTGACGACGATGATGACGACGCCCTCCGTGCTGCGGACCATGCGCGGATGGGCGCCGGCCCTTGCCGACACGAGCCCGGTCGAGTCGCTGCGGCGCGTCGTCCTCTACGCCGAGCCGTCGGAGCCGGCCCTGCGGGACTGGGCCGCCTCGGACCTCAGCCACCGCCCCGTCGTCGTCGCCGACGGGTGGGGCCAGGTCGAGCTCGGTGGGATCGTCCACCTGAGCCAGTCGCTGGACCCGGACCTCGTGCCGTCGGTGGAACCCGCGATCGTCGACGCCTCCGGCAACCCCGTGCCGGACGGTGAGGCCGGGGAGCTGGTACTGACCAAGGGCTGGGCCGGTGCGATGCTGCCCGGGACCGGCGACGTCGCGGCGGCGACGGACCACCACTGGACGAACCGGCCGGGGCTCTACACGACCGGTGACCGCGTGCGCCGCACCCCGGAGGCCGGGCTCGAGTTCCTCGGCCGCACCGACGAGGTCATCTCGCTCTCCGGCCAGCTCGTCTCGATCAGCGAGGTCCGGGAGACGCTCCTCGGCCACCCCTTCGTCGAGCGAGCCGACGTCATCGAGCGCCGGGACGTCCAGGGCGGGCGGTACCTCGCGGCGGCGATCGTGCTCGACGGCGCGACGCCCGAGCACGACCTCGCCGCCCTGGCCCGCGACCTCAACGAGACGGTCCGGGACAACCTCGGCGGGGTCGCGCGGCCCAGGATGCTCATCTTCGTCGACCGCTTCGGGGACGAGCTGCGCGGCGACGAACGCCGCCGCGCCCTGGCCCGGCTGCCACTCGGCGACACCCCGGAGCCCAGGTCCGTCACCTGGCACCAGGTCCTCGCCGCTGCCGAGCACCTGGGCTGAGCTCGACCCGACCCGAATGCCAGGGCACGGGCTGGGAGGGCACGGCTGGCGGGGAGCGAGCTCAGCGGCATCCGGCATCCTCGCTCGTCCCGCCCCGGCGAAACGGCGACGCGGGCACGCTGGCCCCGCTCCTAGACTGGCCCGCATGGTCTCCCCGCTCGTCGCGCTCACCCCCAAGGTCCAGTCCGCGATCGCCGCCGCCCTCGGTGACGACTACTGCGAGGCGGACCCGGTACTGCGCCCGTCGCAGTTCGCCGACGTGCAGGTCAACGCCGCGCTCGCCCTCGCGAAGAAGGTCGGCGCGCCGCAACGGGACGTCGCCGCGAAGATCGTGGACTCGCTGGAGCTCGACGGCATCGCCGACCGCGTCGAGGTCAGCGGGCCGGGGTTCATCAACCTCACCTTCAGCGACGCGTGGCTGGCCTCGCTGCTCGCCGACGTCGACGCCGACGACCGGCTCGGCGTGCCCGTCGAGGAGCGACAGAACATCCCGATCGACTACTCCGCCCCCAATGTCGCCAAGGAGATGCACGTCGGCCACCTGCGGACGACCATCGTCGGCGACTCGCTGGCCCGGACGCTCGAGCACCTCGGCCACAACGTCATCCGGCAGAACCACATCGGTGACTGGGGCACGCCGTTCGGGATGCTCATCGAGCACCTCCTCGAGGTCGGCGAGGACTCGCCGGATGCCGAGCTGCTCGTCACCGACCCCAACGCGTTCTACCAGGCGGCGCGGGAGAAGTTCGACACCGCTGAGCGAGCCGAACCTGACGGCAGCGCAGGCGATTTCGACATCCGGTCCCGGGCCCGGGTCGTCAAGCTCCAGTCGGGCGACCCGGAGACGCTGGAGCACTGGCACCGGCTCGTCGGCATGTCGAGGGCCTACTTCAACAAGGTCTACACGACCCTCGGCGTGACGCTCGGCGACGAGAACCTGGCAGGCGAGTCGACCTACAACCACATGCTCGCCGACGTGTGCGACGAGCTCGAGGCCAAGGGCATCGCGACGATGTCCGACGGCGCGCTGTGTGTCTTCCTCGACGGCTACACCGGTCGCGAAGGCAAGCCGGTACCGCTCATCATCCGCAAGCGCGATGGCGGATATGGTTATCCCACAACGGATCTCGCGACCATCAAGTATCGCGTCTCCGAGCTGGGCGCCCACCGTGTGCTCTACGTCATCGGCGCCCCGCAGGCGCTGCACCTCAGCATGGTCTGGGACGCGGCGCGCCTCGCAGGCTGGCTGCCCGAGCACGTCATCCCGGTCCACATCCAGATCGGCAACGTCCTCGGCGAGGACCGCAAGATCCTCAAGACCCGGTCCGGGTCGTCGCTCCGGCTCATGGCCCTGCTCGACGAGGCGGTCGTCAAGGCACGCGCCCTCATCGACGAGACGCGGCCGGACCTGTCGGAGGAGGAGCGGGCGACGATCGCCCGGCAGGTCGGGATCGGCGCGGTGAAGTACGCCGACCTCTCCGTCGCCCACAACAGCGAGTACGTCTTCGACCTCGACCGGATGGTGTCCCTGACCGGCAACACCGGGCCGTACCTCCAGTACGTCGTCGCGCGGGTGCGCTCGATCTTCCGCCAGGCGGGCCTCGACCCGCTGACCCAGCACGCGCCGATCACGCTCGGCACGCCGCACGAGCGCGCCCTCGGCCAACAGCTGCTCGGCTTCGCCGACGTGGTGACCGAGGTCGGGTCGCTCTACGAGCCGCACCGGCTCAGCGGCCACCTCTTCGAGCTCGCGCAGGCGTTCTCGGCGTTCTACGAGAACTGCCCCGTCCTCAAGGCGGAGACCGAGGAGCTGCGCGAGTCGCGCCTCACGCTCAGCGCGCTCGTGCTGCGGACCATGACGACGGGCCTGGACCTGCTCGGCTTGGAGTCCCCCGCGCAGATGTGAGCGTGGAAGGTTGCCCGCGTCCCAGCGCGGGCAATCTTCCACAGTCGCTCCTGCGTCGATGCCGTATGCCGTTGGGCGAGCTCCCAGCGCCACCGGCGTCCGCTGGGTGGCCCGGCGCCCGAGCGGCGGGTGCGCTGCTAGGTTTCGCGGCATGAGCATCGCCGAGGACCTCGACTACGCGTTCCCCGAGCCCAATCGGCTGCAGCGCGCGGTCCAGGCCCTCGTGTCCACCCGCCCAGGCTCCTGGGTGCTGTCCAGGGCCCTCCCGGCGTTGGACCGGGCCGCGGCTCGGCTGACCGGTGGCCGCACGTCCGTCTCGGAGCTCGGGGCCGGCGTGCCCATCGTCGTG
>NZ_DATEEY010000039.1:0-6172 GCF_035280925.1 Intrasporangium sp.
TCATCCTCGGCGACGGCACTGAGCGATACCAGGAGATCGTGCAGATCCTGCTCGATGCCGGTGCAGACGCGTCGATCGGTGACAAGGAGGGCGTGACCCCGCTCCAGCATGCGAGGTCCAAGGGTCACTCCGAGATCGCGCGGATTCTGGCAGCGGCGAATTGAGTGCTTCGCCGAAGGGTTGGGCACGCAGTCGGTCGAAGAGGACGACGGGCCTGTCTCCTTGCGGGACATGCCGGATTGTGCCGGGGGCCGCGGCTAGGACTCCGTCCAGGACTCGGGTGCGAATCATGGCGAAATCCGGTGGCGGTGCTACCAATTGGCCCGACAGTCCCAAGGGGACGCCGAGCATTGAGAGAGCGGCCTGACCCGTGGAAGCTCGGGTCAGGCCGCCTTCTTGTGGGAGTCGTGGGCATGGGCCACCCTGGGTACGTCGGATTTCAGGCCCGGACAGCGAGCCCCTGCAGCCAGGCCCGCCAGGCGGGCTCCTCGCGCCTCACGAAGTCCGCCGCGTCTGCGGAGAACAGGTACGCCCGTACGCCCGCCGTCGCCTTGCCACCCCCCTCGTCCCACGCGAAGACGCTGAGCATCCCGGGCACCGGTGCGGTGAGCCGGACCAGCGTCTGCCGCTCGCCGACGCGCTCGACCGTGCCGGTGGCGCCGCGCACCTGGACCGTCGTGCCCTCGTCGCCCAGCCCGAGCACGTCGTGCAGGGTCGACCAGAGCGCCTCCGCGTCGCCGGGGTGGGAGGCGGTGGCCTCCAGGTGTGTGGCCTCTTGGCCGGGGAAGTGCGACAGGTAGAGGCGCAGGTTGTCGAAGAACGGCATCCAGCCGGGGCCCATGGTGTCCCAGAACTCTGATTCCCAGGCGGCGCCGGTCCCGAAGCCGCTGCTGGTGACGCGCACGATGCAGGTCCCGCCGGACTGCGCCTCGACGAGGAACTCCGACGTCAGCGGGCTGAGTGCATCGGGGTCCTTGCCCATGAGGGCGGCCCAGTCCTCCTCGTAGACGAGGCGGCGCGGCGGCTCCCATGCGGTGACGTGGCCGTCCGAGCCCATCTCCGGGCCCATGGTGAAGTGCAGGGAGCCGCCCTCGCGCTCCTCCATCTCGGTCGGCGCGAACCAGGCGCTCATGCCCTTGGCGGTGGCGATGGCCTGCCAGACCTGCTCCGGGGTGCCCGGTACCTCGACGGTGAACTCCAGGCGGTACGGGACGTTCAGGGTGGTGCTCATGTGATCTCCTCTGGAAGGGGGTGGGCGGCGACGAGGAGCCGGTGCAGGCGCCCGTCGTCGTGGTGGTAGCGAGCCGCCAGCTCGAGCACCGCCGCGGTCAGGTCGTCCGCGAAGGCCGCCCTTTCGGCGGCCGACCGGAAGCCGATCTGCGTGTCGATGGTCAGCGTCGGCAGGCGCGTGCCGGAGGCGCCGGCCCGGCGCGCCAAGGCGCCGACCTCGCGCACCACGCGGCCGGCCAGTGCGACGAGGTAGCCTGCCGACAGATGGTCGGCGTTGGCCTCTGGGTCGGCCGCGGACGCGGTGACGGCCGCCGGCGACACGACGTACGCCACCGCCGACGCCTGCAGCACCCGCTCGGTGATGCCCCCGTGTCGGCGCTCCTCGGACAGCTTCACGAGGCCGTGCGCCTCGAGCGCCTTGAGGTGGTAGTTGATCTTCTGGCGCGCAATGCCGACTCGGGCGGCCAGCCCGGCGGCCGAGGCGGGGACCGCCAGCTCGGCGAGCAGGCGGGCACGGACCGGGTCCAAGGCGGCGGCTGCTGCCTCTGCACTCTCGATGACCTCGACCTCCTGCATGAGCCCAGCGTGCCATTGACAAGAAAGTTTGTCAAGGGCATGGTCGATATGGCGGCGAGCCCCATGAGCGATGATCGAGGGCAGGCGCGAGAAGAGGAGATGGGCATGGCCAGACTCGTGTTCGGAATGAACCAGTCCTTGGACGGCTACGTCGACCACACGGCGTTCGGGCCGAGCCCCGCGCTGTTCCGCCACTTCATCGAGCAGACCGAGGCGCAGACGGGCTGTGTCTACGGTCGCCAGATGTATGAGGTCATGCGCTACTGGGACGACGACCAGCCGGACTGGGACGCGGAGGAGCAGGCCTACGCATCCGCATGGCGGAACCTGCCCAAGTGGGTCGTTTCGCGCTCGCTGGCGTCGGTCGGCCCCAACGCCACGCTCGTCGCGGATGAGATCGAGCGCGTCATCGCAGACCTGAAGGCAACGCGCGACGGAGAGATCGAAGTCGCCGGCCCGAGTCTGGCGAACAGCCTGAGCCAACTCGGACTGATCGACGAGTTCCGCATCTACCTGCACCCCGTGGTGCTCGGTCACGGCAAGCCCTTCTTCGCCGGACCTCGGCCGCCGCTTCGCCTGATCGCCAGCGAGCAGATGGACGAAGACGTGCTGAGGTTGACCTACGTCCCCAAATGACGGTCAACGGCTTTGCTGGGTCCAGGCGACGCTGGCCGGGTGCGGGACGTTGGACGGTCCAACACCGTCAATGCCCCCGTGGGGACACCCCTCGATCGGGAGGAGCCTGTCGAACCGGGAGGAGACGACGGTGCGGGACTCCGATCTGAAACCGCACGTCACGTGGGGCAAGGCCCATGCCGACGGGCGCTGACGACCAGCGGAAGGCCGGTCAGGGTGCGTTCTCGTGCCGGAGGGAGGACAGCCCCAGTCGGCCTGCCCGCACCGTGAGAGCAAGAGCCAGCAGGGCGGCGGCCCCGAGCACAGCCCCCTGCGCCCACGGCTGGATCTGCGAGTTGCCGCTCGGGAACCTGAGACCGAAGTAGGCCATGACGGCTGGCGCCGCGAGCCCAGGCGCGAGGCTCCACGCCTGTGGACGATGGGCGAGAGCGCCGAACACCGCCATGACGGGTCCGACGAGCAGAGAGATGACCGACCAGAACTGGATCTCCACGACACTCAGTCGCTCGTTCAGTCCAAGCACGGCGTCACTCAGGTAGTAGGCAAGGACCGCGAGCATCAGCCCTGCCGTTGCCAGGAGCGCAGCTGGTCCCAGTCGTCGGGAGAACCAGCCAACTCCGAACGCGAAGAGGGCCCAGGCCCACGGCGTCCCCAACCATGAGCTGACGTACTCGAGCCAGCGCACGCCCTGACCCGGGGTTGTCGTGAAGGGGCCGTACGCGGAGCCGAAGGCGTTGCTCATCGAGTTGGCCACGCCCAGAGCCAGGCCCGCCACCAGAAAGGGCGCCGCTGCCACGACCCGATGACGCATCAGGGCTCGGTGCCGGTTCGCTGGTCCCTGTCCTGGCGCTCGTCCTCCGTGGCGTAACGGTCGGTGTACTCCTGGCCGGACAGCTCCGCGATCCGCGCCATGAGGGCATCTGTCGCCTCGCGCCAGGCCACGGGGTCGTCCGGGCGGTCCGCCCACGGCGAGAGGTCCAACGGGGCGTCATACGTGATCGACACCCGGCCTCGCCGCGGGTTCGGCCGGCCCGGAAGGCGGACCTCTCGAGTTCCTTGCACCACGGCTGGGATGACGGGTATGTCGAGCGGCAGGGCCAGGCGCATGACGCCGGTCCGGCCACGATAGAGCCTGCCGTCGGGGGACCGCGTGCCCTCCGGGAAGAGCGCAACGACTCCTCCCTCTCGGAGGATCCGCCCGGCGGTGTCGAGCCCGGGACTCGCGGCGGCAGCGCTCGCCGGGTCGATCGGCACCTGCCCGATCGCACGGAGGAACCAGGCCAGCGCGCGGCGTCGGAGGCTCCGACCCGAGTAGTACTTCTGCTTCGCGATGAAGATGACTCGCCGCGGTACGCCGAGGCTGATGACCACGGGATCGATCATCGTCACGTGGTTGCCGGCCAGGAGAAAGGGGCCGGTCCGTGCGAGGTTCTCACGCCCGGACCACCGAGGTCTGACGTACCACCGAGCGATCGGCGCGACGACGACGAACTTGAAGAACCAGTACCACACGGGCACAGCCTAGGGACATCACGATCTGGCTCTGCGTTGTGCATGGGCTGGCCGTGTGGTGGAGTCGATCTGAAGCAGGTCCACCGCCGCACGGCCTCGGAGGAAACATGACCGACGTCCTCGACCCCACCCTGTCGCACACCCGCGGAGAGACCGAAACCCCCCTCATCGAGCAGACGATCGGCGACAACTTCGACGCCACCGTGGCGAGGTTCCCGCACCGCGAGGCCCTCGTCGACGTGGCGCAGGGCAGGAGATGGACGTATGCCGCTCTGCTCGCTGACGTGGACACGCTCGCTCGCGCTCTCCTGGCCATCGGCGTCAGGACCGGCGACCGGGTCGGCATCTGGGCGCCCAACTGCTCCGAGTGGACCTTGGTGCAGTTCGCCACGGCGAAGATCGGCGCGATCCTCGTCAACATCAACCCCGCCTACCGGTCGCACGAGCTGCACTACGTCCTCGGCCAGGCGGGGATCACGACGCTCATCGCGGCGGAGTCGTTCAAGACGAGCAACTACCGAGAGATGGTCGACGAGGTGCGCCACGACGTGCCGGGGCTCGAGCGCGTGATCTACATCGGCACCGACGACTGGGACTCGACCATCTCCCAAGCCGGGCGGGTGAGCGAGAGCGAGCTCAGCGGCATACAGGCATCCTTGAAAGCAACTGACCCGATCAACATCCAGTACACGTCGGGCACCACGGGATTCCCCAAGGGCGCGACGCTGAGCCATCGGAACATCCTCAACAACGGCTTCTTCGTCGGGGAGCTGTGCCGCTACACCGAGCAGGACCGAGTGTGCATCCCGGTGCCGTTCTACCACTGCTTCGGGATGGTCATGGGCAACCTGGCGTGCACGAGCCACGGCGCCTGCATGGTCATCCCCGCTCCCGGGTTCGATCCGGCCGTGACGCTCCAGACCGTGCAGGACGAGAAGTGCACCAGCCTCTACGGCGTGCCGACGATGTTCATCGCCGAGTGGAACCTGCCCAGTTTCGCGGACTACGACCTCTCGAGCGTGCGGACCGGGATCATGGCCGGCTCGCCGTGCCCGGCGGAGCTGATGCGCAAGCTCATCGCCTCAGGCATCGAGGAGATGACGATCTGTTACGGGATGACGGAGACGTCGCCGGTTTCGACGCAGAACCGCACGGACGACACCTTCGAGCAGAAGACAGGGACCGTCGGCCGGGTGCACCCGCACCTGGAGATCAGGATCGCCGACCCGTCGACCGGCGAGACCGTCAAGCGGGGGCAGGCCGGCGAGTTCATGACCAAGGGCTATTCCGTCATGCTCGGTTACTGGGAGCAGCCGGACAAGACGGCCGAGGCGGTCGAGGACGGGTGGATGCACACCGGCGACCTCGCGGTCATGCACGACGACGGCTACGTCGAGATCACCGGCCGGATCAAGGACATGGTGATCCGCGGCGGTGAGAACGTCTACCCTCGCGAGATCGAGGAGTTCCTCTACACCCACCCGGACGTGCTGGACGCCCAGGTCATCGGCGTGCCCGACCCGAAGTACGGCGAGGAGCTCTGCGCCTGGATCCGGATGAAGGAGGGCGCCGAGCCGCTCACCGCCGAGGCGGTGCGCGAGTTCTGCACCGGTCAGCTCGCGCACTACAAGATCCCCCGGTATGTCGAGATCGTCGACGAGTTCCCCATGACGGTGACGGGCAAGATCCGCAAGGTCGAGATGCGGGAGACCACGGCGAAGAAGCTCGGCCTCGGCTGAGGCATCCCGGCGCTTGTGCTGCCCCGCGGAGACGAGTACGTGCTCTCAGGTGCCTCGTCCTCCGCGGAACAGGCTGAGTGACAACGCCGCCCGTCCAGGGCGCGGCCCGGGTGCGTTGGGCCAGTGGTTCCACGACGTCCTTGCCCTCGTGTTCTCGTTCTCGCGGCCGAGCGTTTCCCGAGCTCGCCGTCGGCATCCTCCTCGTCTCAGAGGCCTTCATTGGCCGTATGCCGCTGGGCTCGTTCGCATGCCTCTGCCTGGTCAGGAGGTGGTTGGGTGGTCAACTGCACTGGTGCGCGGCTGAATTGATGATGCCAGGGCATCGCGCCGGGAGCTGTACAGGCACTGTCAGTGGTCGCCTCTAGGGTTCTTCACATGAGCACCGGACAGGCAGCGATGGACGGAGTGGCACCGGGAGTGCCGCCGCTCGCCGCCGTGTCCGACGAGGCTCGAGTTCACCTTCCCGGGCTGCCCGCGCG
>NZ_DATEEY010000040.1:0-20955 GCF_035280925.1 Intrasporangium sp.
CGTCCTGGTCATCGGGGCGTCAGGCGGCGTCGGCTGCTACGCCGTGCAGATCGCCAAAGCCCTGGAGACGGACGTGACCGCGGTCGCAAGCGCCGTCAAGCTCGACCTCGTCCGCGACCTCGGCGCCGACCACGCCATCGACTACGCCGCAGGTGAGCTCGCCCAGACGACGAGGGGCATCGGCCCCTTCGACCTCATCCTCGACATCGGCGGGAACCGGACTGTCCGCAGCCTGCGCCGGCTGCTGACCCCGCGCGGCACCCTCCTGATCATCGGGGGTGAGAACGGCACCGGACGCGTGCTCTCCGGCCTGCAGCGCATGGTGGGCGCCGCCCTCCTCTCCCCGCTCGTCCCGCACCGCATGCCCTTCTTCATCGCCAGCGACAAGGCCGCTCCCCTCCAGTCACTCCTCGGCCTCGTCCACCGGGGGCTGGTCAGGCCAGTGGTCGACGAGATCTTCGAACTCGCCGATGCGGCCAAGGCGATCCGCTACCTCGAGGAGGGCCGTGCTCAGGGGAAGGTCATCGTGCGGATCGACTGACAACTCCAACGACCTCCGGCGGAAGGGAGGGCGCCCACCCAGCCCGTAGGGTTGGGCTGTTGGGCAAGCATCGTTTGAGGAGGGCCGCCGATGGCAACCACCGCTTCGGCGAGGGCTCCCCTGAGCCGTGCGCGGGTCTTCCGGTCCGCCGTCGACCTCGTGGACGCGGACGGGCTCGCAGCGCTGACCATGCGTCGCCTCGCCGAGGCCCTCGGCGTCGAGGCGATGTCGCTCTACCACCACGTCCCCAACAAGGAGGGCGTGCTCGACGGCATGGTCGACGTCATCGTGGGAGAGATGCTCGACGCGGTGTCCGACCTGGACATCTCCCGGGCCGAGAGTGACTGGGCCGCAGTGATGCGCGAGCGCGTCCTCGCCGCCCGCGAGGTCCTGCGGCGGCACCCGTGGGCGCCAGAGGTCATCGAGTCGCGCCGGACGATGATCCCGGCGGTGGTGCACTACTACGAGGGGGTGCTCGCCATCCTGCGGCGAGGCGGGTTCTCCTACGACCTCGCCCACCATGCGCTCCACGCCCTGGGCAGCCGGGTCCTCGGGTTCACCCAGGAGCTCTTCGAGCCGGACACCCCGGAGGGGGACGAGGCCAACGAGGAGACGTTGATGCAGCTGGCCGAGCAGCTGCCGAACCTCGTCGGCATGCTCTCGTCGGTGACCCACGACGCGGAGGACGCGACGCTGGGTTGGTGTGATGACCAGGCCGAGTTCGAGTTCGGCCTCGACGTGCTGCTCGACGGCCTCGAGCTGGCTCGCTCCCGGCGCGGCAGCTGAGGAGGAACTGATGGCTTCTCGTGAGGTTCGCGGCGTCGTCGTCACCGCCGCCGGCCCGCACATGCGGACCGTCCTACGCAACTACTCCCTGCCGACCTTCCAGCGTTTCGCCGATCGCTGGGGCTACGTCGTGCGCGCCGAAGAGCTCGAGCACGACGGGCGGGGAGCCAGCGACACGGCCCAGCAGGCCAAGTGGACCAAGCTGACGCTCCTGCGCGAAGCCCTCGCGGACCACCCAAGCGCACTCTGGCTCGACGCCGACGCCCTCGTGGTTCGGTTCGACGAGGACATCGGCGACCACCTGCATCCGGAACACTTCCAGGCTCTTGCCCTCGAGCAGGTGCCCTACGAGCACCGGGTCAATCCCAACACCGGGGTATGGCTCCTGCGGTCGTGTCCCGAGGCGTTCGACTTCCTCGATGCCGTGGAGCAGGCCGGCCAACAGCCGGGCCCGTGGGCCGACCAGGGCGCGGTCCTGGCGGCGCTCGGTTGGCGGCGTGGGGACGACCGCTACCACTGGGCCGGCCCGGGCGAGGGCTCGTCCTTCCTGTCCCGGACGAGCTGGCTCCCGCCAGGCTGGAACCAGCCCTACGTCGAAGGGCGCGACCGGGATGGCTGCTACAACTCCGATCCGGAGTCCTATGCGACCCGCCCGACGGTGCCGGACCCGTTCGTCGTCCACTTCATGGGGATGACCATGGAGGCGAGGGCAGCCCACATGGCGAGGTACGCCTCCGCAGTCCTGCCCTGAGTCCCAGCCGACCACCTGATGCGGGGGCAAGCGGAAGCCGGCTCAGCGGCATACGGCCCGACCTTCCTACGACTGTGACGCAGGAGAGGGACGAAGGTCCCGGGCGCCGTGGGGATGGCATGTGCAGGCTGGGGTCCAGTGGAGGGCGACCCTCCGCCAGGCTGGAAGGAGGTCACGGTCGCCGTGACAACACTGTTGATGACCGGTTTCCCCGGGTTCCTCGGATCTGCCCTGCTCCCCCGGCTGCTGGCTCGGCGGCCGGGGTCCCGGGCCGTGTGCCTGGTGCAGGGTCAGTACCTGGAGACCGCAGAGGAGCGGATCCGTGGGCTCGAGATCACCGATCCCCAGACGACTGGCAGGGTCGAGCTGGTCGCGGGGGACATCACCGTGCCCGGTCTGGGTCTGTCCCCCGACGTCCGCAGCTCACTCGACGCGGTCACCGAGGTGTGGCACCTCGCCGCCGTGTACGACCTCCACGTCGCCCACGAGCTGGCGCGCAACGTCAACGTCGGCGGGACCGCCAACATCCTCGAGCTGTGCTGGTCGCTGCCCACACCGCCGAGGCTGCACCACGTCAGCACCTGCTACGTCAGCGGCACGTTTGCGGGCGAGTTCAGCGAGGACGCGATCGACGAGGGCCAGGCCTTCCGCAACCACTACGAGGCGACGAAGTTCACGGCCGAGCTCCTCGTCCGCCAGGCGATGAACCGCGGTTTGCCGGCGACCGTCTACCGGCCGGGGATCGTCGTCGGAGACTCGGAGACCGGTGAGACGCAGAAGTTCGACGGCCCGTACTTCTTCGCGAGCTTCCTCAAGCGACAGGGACCCGTCGCACTCGTCCCGCGGCTCGCCGACCCCGATCGCGTCCGGGTGTACCTGGTCCCGCGGGACTTCGTCGTCTCGGCGATGGACGAGCTCTCCGTCATCGACGAGTCAGTTGGACGGACCTACGCGCTGGCCGACCCGCAGGCCCCCACGGCTCGGGAGATCGTCGACGCATTCGCAGACCGTCTCGGCAAGCGGGTCGTCTGGGTACCGACGTTCCCCGGACTCGCCCGTGCGGCGATCGACACCGTCCCCGGGGTGTCGCGACTGCTCGGGCTCCCGGCCGAGCTCGTCGACTACTTCGCGTCGCCGACGACCTACTCGACGGTGAACACGCAGCGCGACCTCGCCGGGACCGGCGTCGAGTGTCCCCCGTTCAGCAGGTACGTGGACCGGCTGCTGGACTTCATGGTCGATCATCCCGAGGTCAGCTCGAGGGCGATGGTGTGACATGGCGACGAAGCGACGCACGGCCAAGCCCAGTGAGCCCACCCTCATCGTCGACGTGAGCCTCCTCGGCCATGAGGGCGACTACGAGGAGCGGGTCACCCTGCTCGGGAAGCCCTACCGGATCCTGCGGATCGGGACGAACGGCCGCGTGCAGGAGGTGCACGACCTCGTCGAGACCTGGGCCGGCCAAGCCGGCGCAATCGCCATCACCGGGCTGCGCGAGGTGCGTGCCACGGGGAGGTTCGAGGGGGATCTCGAGACCATCGAGCGGCTGGACGCCCCAGGCGCCGACGCCCCAGGCGCCGACGTGCCAGGCGCCGACGTGCCAGGCGCCGACGTGCCGGTGACGACGGGGAACCGGCTGCGTGACGTCCTGCAGGAGTGGGCGATCCGCCACGTCCAGAGCGACCTGCCCGGATACTTCAACAACGCCCGGGTCGTCGTCCTCGGCGAGGACGACCAGACCAGGGCGGCCCGGATCATCCACGAGTTCACGGACAACATCACGACCTCCGACCCGCTGCTCATCGACCTGATGGAGCGGGTCGAGTCGGTGCCGGTCGTGGGTTCGTACGCCAGCGTGGGGCTGTGGCCGGTCCGCCAGCTGCCGGGACGGGTTCAGGCGCTGCTCCGGGCGCCCGGCCCGGTGAGCCAGACATTCGCGCGCAAGGCGGCGCGGGACTCAGACGTCGTCATCGCCACCTACGAGGCGCTCGTCGCCTTCGGGCTCGAGGACCTCCGGGGCAAGACGGTCATCACCTCGGCCGTGTCCCCCGACCAGCTGGCGGAGCTCGCCCGGCGCGACGTCGACATGGTCGTCGATCCCACCCCGCAGCCCTTCGACATCACCGTCGACGACGCGGTCCTCGAGGCGATCCTCATCGCCGGCGCGCGGCCCGGCCGCCTTGCTGGGACGGGTCTCGTCGAGGCGATCCACGCGGCGGGGCTCGAGCCGCGAGTGCTGCAACCGAACGGTCCACGGCGCAAGAGCCGTTTCGCCTTCGTCATCCACCCGTTGAGCCAGGAGTACCTGTCGAAGGTCGAGCCGCTGCGGACGATGCGGAGGGTGCTGCCGGGTTTCGTCATGGACGCCGTGGAGAAGGCAGTCGCCTATGTCCCCCCGTTCACCTACAGCCGCGTCACGGGGGTCAGCTCGCCGACTGGCGCCGAGGCGGAGGGCTGGTTGATCACGGTGGGCGGCACCCCCAAGCAGCTGCTGTCGCACAGCCCGGAGTTCACCTATGGCCAGCTCCTCGCGGCGGCGGACACCGCGAAGAAGCTCGGCGCCCAGGTGATGGGCCTCGGCGCGTTCACCAAGGTCGTGGGGGATGCCGGCGTCACCGTGGCGAAGCGGGCGCCGCTGCCCGTCACGACGGGCAACAGCTACAGCGCCTCGGGGGCGCTGTGGGCGGCGCACGAGGCACTCCAACGGCTGGGGCTGATCGAGGTCGACGCGGAGGGGAGGATGCGCGGCAAGGCGATGGTCGTCGGGGCGACCGGCGCGATCGGATCCGTGTGTGCGCGACTGCTCGCCCTGGCCTGCGACGAGCTCTGGATGGTCTCGCCCGAGAGCGCCAAGCTCCTTGCCCTGCAGGAGGAGGTCCAGCGCGACAACCCCCGCGCCGAAGTGCACGTCTCCTCCTCGCCGGGACGCCATCTCGGCGACATGGACGTCATCGTCACCGCGACCTCGGCAGCCGGCAAGCGAATCCTCGACATCATGAAGGTCAAGCCGGGGTGCGTCATCACCGATGTGGCCAGGCCCCTCGACCTGTCAGCGGAGGACGTGGCCAAGCGGCCCGACGTGTTCGTGGTCGAGTCGGGTGAGATCGACCTGCCCGGCGAGGTGCGGATGAAGAACATCGGCCTGCCGAAGGGGGTCGCCTACGCGTGTCTCGCCGAGACCGTGGTGCTGGCCCTGGAGGGGCGCTACGAGACGTTCACCGTCGGCCGCGACATCGAGTGGGAGAAGGTCAAGGAGATCTACCAGCTCGGTCTCAAGCACGGCATGCGGCTGGCGACGATCTCCGGCGTCAACGGCGTCTTCACCGACGACGACATCACGCGCATCAGGCGGCTCGCCCTGGAGCGGAGGACCGAGCTGTCCCGGGGCGCCGTGTCCTCCGCCTGATCAAGGGCTCGTGGGTCAGGGATGCCGCGAGGTCGCGCGACGGAGCCGATACCACTGTGGCGCAGACCGACTCATCGGCCAGCCCAGCCCCGCCGTGTCTGCTGCATCGATGACGAGAAGGTCCCACTCCGGGAAGGCGGCCTCGACCTCCGCCTGCGTCACGCCCTCCAGCACCGAGCGCAGCCGGGTGGGCCCGAACGCGAGCATGAGCAGTGTCGCCTTCGGGTTGGCCAGCGCGGTGACGCCCCGTCCCATTGCGTCGCGCTGTGCGGCGTCAAGTCCTTGGAAGCAGCCGATGTCGAGGAAGAAGTCGAACGTGCCCAGGTCGGCCGACGGCAGGTCGGTGACGTCGCCGACGACATAGCTGACCCCGTCGGGCGCCTTGCGACGAGCCGCCTCGATTGCGCTGGGTACCACGTCGATTCCGACGGTCTCCCAGCCTCTGCGGGCCAGCTCCGGGGTGTACTGCCCTCGCCCGCACCCCAGGTCGAGCGCGCGGCCGAGCGGTCGAGTGCGGTCGACCTCCTCGCGGTCCAGGAACGCCGTGATGCTGGCCGCGGCCGCGGGGCCGTAACGCTCCCAGGGCGTCACGCCGAAGCGGTAGAGCAGTGAGTACTTCCCCATGTGAGGAGTGTCCTCCGATCCTGCTCCGCTTTGCGGAGCATCACATCCCACATGCCGTATGCCGCTGAGCTCACTCCCAGACGAAGCGGGACATTCGGCCCTACCGGAGGACTGTCCGGCGTTGGTCAACTGAGACGAACGGGAGGTAACCATGGCCATCGATCAGCGCATCCCCACCACCTCACGGGAGACGACATCTCGGGGCGCGGTTCGCCTCTCCGCGGCCCTTGCGGTGGTGGCCGCGACGGCCGGCTGCCTCACCTTCTTCGGAGGGTTCCTGGTCGGGCCCGGGGTCATGCAGGGGTCCGCACGCGGCACCGCCCTGATGATGTTCCTCGTCGCCGCGCCCGCACTCATACTTGCCGCACAGCGCACTCGCCGGGGCTCGACGAGGTGGCTGTTCGTCTGGGGCGGCATGTCGATGTTCCTCGTCTACAACTCGTTCATGCTGCTGACCGCGACGCCAATGAACCGGCTCTTCCTGCTCTACGTGGCGGCGTTCGGTCTCGCGGTGGCGACCCTGATCGCCGTGGCTCGGTCGGTCGACGCCGACGGTGTAGCCCGGAAGTGCGGCCCGGGGATGCGGGTCCGACCCATCGCGGTATATCTCGGCGCCACCGTCGTCCTCAACGCCCTCGCTTGGCTCGGCCGGATCGTGCCCGCCACCGTGAGCGACCGAATGCCCGACCTCGTCGAGGGCATGGGCATCGCGACGGTGCCGACCTACCTGCAGGACCTGGCGTTCTGGCTGCCGCTGATCGCATTCGGCGCGTGGCAGCTGTGGCACCACCGTCCCTGGGGCTACGTCATCTGTGGCGCCGCGCTCGCGTTCTGGACACTGGAGGCTGCCACCGTGGCCGTGGACCAGTGGTTCGGGAACCGTGCCGACCCCTCATCGGAGATTGCCTCGGCTGCAGTGGTCGTCCCCTTCGCGGTGCTGGCGGCCGTCACCGCCGTGGTGTTCTGGTCCTTCCTGCGACACGTGGCGGAGGACCCCGAATTTGTGGCACGGACGCCAAGAGGCTGACGGCCCGCCCAGCTCGGCTCCCGCCGCGCCGGCGGGGTGCCGTCCGGCGCCGGGCCTGGCGTCAGCGACAATGACTCGATGTCCATGCCCAGCCCTCCCGTCCGCACCACCCGGACTCCGCGGGAGATCTGGATCCTCGTCGGAGCGGCGTTCGTCATCGCCGTCGGCTATGGGATCGTCTCGCCGGTCCTGCCGGCGTACGCCCGCTCCTTCGACGTCGGGGTTGCGGCCGCCTCGGTCATCGTCTCGGCCTTCGCCTTCTTCCGCCTCGTCTTCGCGCCCGTCGGCGGAGAGCTCGTCAGCCGCCTCGGGGAGCGGCCCGTCTACCTGGCCGGGCTCGTCATCGTCGCGATCTCCTCGTTCGCCACGGCCTTTGCCCAGTCCTATGTCCAGCTGCTCGTCTTCCGCGGGCTCGGTGGCATCGGGTCGA
This sequence comes from Intrasporangium sp., assembly GCF_035280925.1. GTDB lineage: Bacteria > Actinomycetota > Actinomycetes > Actinomycetales > Dermatophilaceae > Intrasporangium. Next base: position 7,566 of record NZ_DATEEY010000040.1, read on the forward strand.
CGATGTTCACCATCTCGGCGATGGCGCTGCTCGTCCGCCTGGCGCCGCCGAGCGCTCGAGGGCGGGTGTCCTCGACCTATGCGTCGGCGTTCCTCATCGGCGGCATGATCGGCCCGGTCCTCGGCGGCGTGCTCGCCGGCTGGGGCCTGCGGGCTCCGTTCATCGTTTATGCCATTGCGCTGCTCATCGCCGCAGCCGTGGTGGCCATCGGGCTGGGCGGTGCCCGGCTGCAGCCGCTCGAGGAGCGGGCGAAGCAGGACGTCGTGACCCTGGCCGAGGCCTGGCGGTCGCCGGTCTACCGTGCCGTCCTCGCGTCGGGCATCGCGAACGGCTGGACGAACTTCGGCGTGCGCATGGCCGTGCTGCCACTCCTCGCCACCGCGGTGCTCGACCAGGCCTGGGTTGCGGGCGCGGCGCTCGCCATCGGTGCCGTCGGCACCGCGGTCACGCTGCAGTTCTCGGGCAAGATGGCCGACCGCATCGGGCGCCGGCCGCTCGTCATCGGCGGACTCGTGGTGATGGGGACGTCGATGGCCCTGCTGGCGTTCGCGCAGCACCCTGCCCTGTCGGTCGGTCTCGGGCTCGCCGTGCTCTTCGGGTTTTCGGCGCTCTCCGGTGTCGGGGCTGGTCTGGCAAACCCGGCCCAGCAGGCCGCCGTCGCCGACGTGATCGGGCACGAGCGGAACGGAGGCAGGGTGCTGTCGACGTTCCAGATGGCCCAGGACGGCGGCGCGATCGTCGGTCCGATCCTCGTCGGCCTGGTGGCTGACGCCTTCGGCTTCGGCGCAGCCTTCCTCGTCACGGGCCTCGTGTGCCTCGCAGGCGCAGTGCCCTGGCTGGCCGCGCCTGAACCGCTGGTCCATCATGCCGCTCCCGTCGGCGGGACTCGCAGCGACGCCTGAGCACTCGCCCGCGCTCTCCGGCCATCGAGTCCGCGCGACAATGGGCCGAGCCATGCCGCGCAGACAAGGAGCGCAACCGGTGCCTCGCGATCCCAACGTCCCCGACGTGTTCGACGTCTACACAGTCGTCATCCTGCGGCGCCCGTCCGATGCGCCGGAGCTGTCGGACGCGGAGCTCGACGAGCTGCAGACACGCCACCTCGCCTACCGGGCCGAGCTGGGTCGTCAGGGCGTGCTGGTGGTCAACGGGCCCTTCGACGAGCAGAGCGATCCGTCCTATCGCGGGATGTCCATCTTCGCCTGCGAAGCGCCTGAGGCCGCGCGGCTGTCGGACGCCGACCCATCTGTGGAGGCGGGCCGCCTCAGGTACGACGTCATGGAGTGGTGGGTGCGCGCCGGCTCGCTCGCCTTCCCGTTCGTCGACCACGCGATCGGCCAGCGCCGCTCCATGCCTGACGGCTGAGCCCACACCCGGCGCCGTCCGTGCCGGTCCTCAATCCCCCGACGACATCAGGTGCATCAGCGCCGCGCTGGCGGCGAGCTGGCCCGCCGCAGCTGCGATCGTCACGGAGGCCATCGGCTTCGGGTGAGCCGGAAGGTGAGCCATGTCTCCGGCGCAGAACACGCCTGGCAGGCTCGAGCGCCCGAGCTCGTCGATGCGGACGCAGCCGGATGGGTTGAGCTCGAGTCCCAGACGCTCCGCGAACGGCGCCGACTGGTGGAACGCCGCGGCCACGAAGACGGCTGCCACCTGCTCGTCATCCCCCTCGGTGAACCGCACGCGGACACCGCCGTCCCACCGATCCAGCCCGAGCACCTTCTCACCGCGGACGGCTGCCGGGCCCGACCATGGGTCAGGCAGGTTCTCTCCGTGGGTCATGACCAGCAGCTCGGAGGCGATCGGCCCCAGCAGGGCCGAGAGGTGCGGTGCCGCTTCGGCCCCGAGGATCGCGATGCGCTGTCCGCTGAACTCGTGCCCGTGGCAGAACGGGCAGTGAGCGGCCAGGTCGCCCCACAGCTCATCGAGCCCGTCGATCGCGGGCAGCTCGTCCCGCACGCCGGTCGCGAGAACGAGGGCTTCGGCCGTGAGCACGGAGTCGTCCGCGAGCACGAGGCGGAAGCCCCCGTCGGCCTCGAGGACATCGGTCACCCTCACATCCCGCACGGTGATGGTGTCGTAGGCCGCCAGCTGTCGACGTGCGACGGCGCGGAACTCCGAGGGTGGTGTCCCATCGTGGGCGACGACGTTGTGCATGTGGGCCGCCTGTGCGTTCCGGTACGTGCCGTCGTCGAAGAGGACGGCGTCGCGGTGGATCCGACCGAGGGTCAGGGCGGCCTGTAGTCCGGCGGGTCCACCGCCGATGATCGCGACGTCGGTCCGGTTGGTGTGGTGCTGCGTTCGCTCCATGTCGAGGTCTCCTCATGATGGTTTGGTGGGTGTCGCGACCAGCGTGTACCTTCATGTCAACATGAAGGCAAGAGCGTCGTCGGACCACTGGACCATCGGTGAGCTGGCCAGCCGGTTCGACTTGCCCACCAACGTGCTCCGCCACTGGGAGTCGCTCGGCCTCATGGCTCCCGAACGGGACGCGTCCGGGTACCGTCGTTACGGCCGCCAGGACCTGGTCCGCGTCGCCGTCATCCTGAGGAACCAGGCCGCTGGAATGTCACTGGAGCAGATCGGTGTCCTCCTCGACGCCGAGGCGCGCGGTCGGCACGACGTGCTCGAGGCGCACTTGCGCGACCTCGACGAGCGAGCCAGGAGCATCGAGCGGTCACGCGCCATGACCGAGCATGCCCTCCGCTGCCGGGCCCACGACATCGCCGCCTGCCCGCGCTTCGCCGCCTTCGTCGACGACCTCGTCGAGGGGCACGCACCGGCCGCGCTGGTCGACCCGGCCATGATCGCCCGCCCTCCTACAGGGCGAGCACGCAACCGGGCCGCGCGACGTCAACCTGACCGGTGAAGGCCTGGCGACCGCATCGGAGGGAGGCGCCCGGGTCGGTGTCGGGCGCCAGATGCGTGAGGAGCAGCTGTCCTACGCCCGCACGGGTCGCGGCGGTGCCGGCGTCGGTGGCGCTGGACAGCACGCCGACCACGTCATCCGGGACGCGCTCTGCGCAGCTCGCCTCGGCAAGCAGGACGGTGACGTCGCGGGCGAGGTCAACCAGTCGTTCGCTGGGGCCGCTGTCGCCCCACCATCCGCCACATGCGAGACAGTCACCGCAGGGTTCTTCAGTGAGTTCGGCCCGCTGCCGTGGTGGTCGGACTGGCCCACGAGGTCCACGGTGCACGAGTGCTAGCCCGAGGCGTTGGCGTTGGTCGTTCCCGGCGGTCCGGCCAGGACCCTGGGGACGTACTCGAGCATCTGGATCTGGCCGTCGAAGGTGCGACTGTCGACCAGGTCGAGCGCGACATCGGGGTAGCCGTCGTAGATCCGGTCTCGCCCGGTGCTCCCGGTGATGACCGGGAAGACGCCCACCCGGAACCGGTCCACGAGGCCGGCACGGAGCAGGGAGCGGCACAGCGTGAGACTGCCCAGCGTGGTCAACGGCTGGGTGCCTGATTCCTTCATCTCCCGAACCGCCTCTACCGGAGGTCGAGACACGAGCTCGGTGTTCGGCCAGGCGAGCGGTTCGGTCAAGGTGGTGGAGAAGACGACCTTGGACCGCCCCGCCAGCACATCTGTGCCCGGCTCCCCCGCATTGGCGAGATCGGACATGAGGCGGTAGGTGGTGGCCCCCATGAGGATCGTGGAGTCGTCCGGCTGCTCGCCCAGCCAGGCGAGGTACTCGGGCCCCTCCAGGCCCCACCAGCCGGGCCAGCCCTCGGCGGCACCGTATCCGTCGAGGGAGGTGATGAAGTCGACGAGCAGTTCTGGCATGGCGTCCTCTTCCAAGGGTGGTGTCTGTCACGGTCCTGCCAGGCCGTCCTTCCACCGTGCCAACTGTCTGCCCGTAGGGCCAGTCTTTATGCAGCCAGCGACACTCGACCCCGCCCGTTTCCGCGTTCGACCCCCCATCCGGATGACTAGCCCAAGGCGAACGAGTCGATGCGCCGCCACTCACGTCGGGTCGGACCAGTCAAGGCAGGCCCCGCCCACAGCTCGACTCGGTCGACCTCCATCGTGAAGGGCAGCCGCCTGTTCACCTCGTTCTCCGCGGAGAGAAGGACGTCGTGGGACTGGTCGTGCGCCACCGTCAGATGCGGGACCACCTCGTCGAACGCACCTCCGTACGGTGGGAAGTCGGGGAACTGCTGTGTGACTGCATTGGTCAACTCGACTACCGGTGCAGGGTTCTCGAGCGCAACGAACACGACCCTGTCGTCGAACCAGCCCGTCCGACGGCCTTCAAGCGTGAACGGCGCGAACCCGGCCGTCAGCGTCCTCAGAGCGGCTCGGTCGTCCTCGCCGAGGTCGGCAGGGGGCCTGAACGGGTACGTGACGGTGACATGCGCGGGCACGCCGAACTGCGCGGCGAGGTCATAGCGCCGGCGGTAACCGGCGACGGCCTCCTCGGCGGCAATGCACACGATGATGAGGGCCGTCTCCTCGAGCGGGGGTGCGGGCATGGTTCAATGACATCACCTGCCGGCGAGTTCCGGTGCGCTGGAAGGGAAGTCAGCGGCATACGGCCAATGTCGTATGCCGCTGAGCTCGCTTCCCTGCGCACGCCAGCTCAGCCCGTTGTGCCCCTCTCAGTCGATCCAGCGGGCGGCTGCCTCGTAGGTGTCGGACGGCGTCGCGTTGAAAGCGATGGCCGCACGGGGGGCGTGACGGTGCACCAGGTTGATGACCCGCTCGAACAGTCCCAGCCGCTCCTCGGCTCGGCGTACTGCCCCGCCGATGACCACGCACTCCCACGGTTGCGACTGCAGTGCTGCCGTCACCATCTCCTCCGGGTTGTCGCTGCCGTCCAGGCCGAAGAGGCAGAACTGTGCGCCCACCCCATGCTCTGCGAACTTGGTCTCGCCTGCCTCGATCCCCTCGGCGACCGGCTGGGGGTCCCACGGCCCCGGCACCTTGTACGGGTTCAGCCCGATGACGAGCACCCGAGGTCTGAGCTGCTGCCCCGTCACGTCATCAGCGTAGGGGCCAGTCACGGGTCTGGCGTCTCGAGCACGGCGTCGAGCCTGTCAAAGCTGTCGGCCCACCCTTGGCGATGCAGCTCCAGCCGATCCCGAGTGGCGAACTCGCCCTGCGACAAGGACACTCTCGTGCCTCCGTCGACGGACTCCAGCGACAGGACGACGACGGTCTCACGGTCGTCGGGATCGGGCTCGTCCCAGCGAAAGCTGAAGCTGAGCCGGTCCGGTCGGTCAATCTCGAGGAAGTCCCCAGAAAGATGGAACGCTTCGCCATCCGGCGGCTGCATCATGAAGCGAAACCTGCCACCAACGCGCAGGTCGAGGTCGATCTCCGGTGTCGTGAACCCGTGTGGCCCCCACCACTTGGCCAGCTGGGCGGGCTCGGTGAACCGTGCGAAGACCCGCTCTGGCGAGGCATCAAACACCCGCACCTGTTCGAGGACGAAGTCGCGCTTCTGGCCGATCACGAACCCCACGCTCCCACCAGGGCTGCAATGTTGGGAAACTGTCGTCGTGACGGAATCTGGGCGCGACCGCGATGCGCAAGGGCGCGCACGGCAAGCACGGCCGCGCGACGCGCTGGGTCGCCCCCTGCCCTATGGCGCCGATGGTGTCGAGCCCGTCTCCGAGGAGCCGTTGCCGCCCGAGGAGACCATCAGGGCAGCTCGAGAGCTCGTCGACGCCGGACGCCCGTTCGCGGCCCACGAGGTCTGTGAAGCGCGCTGGAAGGCAGGGCCCGCCGAGGAGCGGGACTTGTGGCAAGGGCTGGCCCAGATCTGCGTGGCGATCACCCACGCGGCCCGCGGCAACCGGATCGGCGCGGAGCGACTCTCGGATCGGGCCGCCAAGCGGTTGGCCGCGTATGCCGCGACGGGACGCCTTGCGTACGGCCTTGACCTCGATGAAGTCATGGAGTGCGCGCGATCGCGCATCCGATAGCTCTTGCCTCCCTGTGCCGCCCTCCGTTTGGATCGAGCGATGAGCGACCGGTGGACGACTCCTGACCTGGACCCCCGAACCTACGGCAACCCCGTCGACGAGCTGCCGACGTACCGCGAGTACCTCGACAACTACCGTCTCACCATCGAAATGAAGTGCGAGGGCCTCAACGCCGACGAGCTCGCTCGTCGCTCCGTGCCGCCGAGCACCCTGAGCCTGCTGGGCCTCGTCCGCCACCTCGCCCAGATGGAGAACCACTGGTTCCAACGGGTGATCCAGGGCCGGACCGAAGCGCCGCGGCTCTACAAGACCGATGACGACTTCGACCGTGACTTCAATGGCGCCGAACCGCGAGACGCTGTCGTCGAGGACGCCTTCGCGACCTGGAAGGCGGAGATCGCGAAGTCCGACGAGTGGCTCGAAACCCTCCCCGCCAGCGACCTCGGCGGGCAGGTGGACCTCCATGGCGAGCGCGTCTCGATCCGGGACGTCCTCGTCCACGTCTTCGAGGAGTACGCCCGACACGCGGGCCACGCCGACCTGCTGCGCGAGTGCATCGATGGGCGGACGGGCCAGTAGCGGTCCGGCCCCGCTCAGACGCGCTCGAGGAACGTGAGTACACGACTGAGGACGGTGGCGGTGGCAGCGGGGTCGCCGCTCGCCAGCGATGAGTCGGTGAAGAGGTGCGCGTCGCCCGGGTAGACGAACAGCTCGCCGTCGTTGGCCTGGGCGACGAGCTCACGGGCGTTGTCGACGTCACCCTCGCCGGCGAAGAACGGATCTGCATCCATGCCGTGCACCTGCACCGGGACGCCGGTCGGCCAGCCTTCGCCGAACGCGCTGACCGGAGCACAGGACTCGAGGAACACGGCGCCCCGCGCGCCCGGTCGGGTCTGGGCAAGGCGCTGCGCGGGCATGACGCCGAGCGACACGCCGGCGTAGACGATGTCCGCCGGTAGGGCACCCGCGACCTTGTCGGCCCAGACGTCCTGCGCGTCAGGCCCCTTGGCCTTCAAGGCGGCGAAGCCGTCGTCCAACGAGCCGAAGGTCCGGCCGTCGAAGAAGTCGGGCGTATGCACCGTGTGCCCCGCTTCGCGGAGCGCGTCGGCGATCGCGTGCACGCCCGGGGTCAGTCCCTGCACGTGGTGGAAGAGCAGCACCTGAGTCATCATCGGCCTCCAACGATCGAGAAATGTGGATCGTTTGACAACTGTAGTCTGATATCCGTGACGCGTCACCCCTCGGCTCCCCGGAGCGTGCCTGCAACCATCCCGCCGCCGGGCCACGAGATCGCCGACCGCCTGGTCCTGACCCGCCCCGACCAGGTCCGCGCGCTCGGCCACCCGCTGCGCACGACCATCCTCGGGCTGCTCACGGAGCGAGCGGCGTCGGTCGCAGAGCTGGCGGAGGCGACGCGCCGACCGAAGGGCACCATCGCCCACCACGTTGCCGTCCTGCACGATGCGGGTCTGGTGCAGGTGGTGCGCACCCGGCGCGTCCGGGCAGTCGAGGAGCGGTTCTACGGCCGGGCCGCTCGCACGGTCACCATCTCTGTCAACGCGGAGGGCCCTGAGCTGCCCCTCGACTTCAACGACTTCGAGGTGGCCGCACGTGAGTCACGCGCGGCGTACGAAGAGCGCCTCCTGTGGGCCTTCCTGCGACACGCCCGACTCACGGCCGAGCAGGCGAGCGAGTTCTGGCAGCGGCTTCGTGACCTGGTCGAGGAGTACGACCGTCTCCCCCGATCCGGCGACACGACCTACGGCCTCGCGGTCGGCATCTACCCGATCCCCGACTACCCGACGCTCCCCGAGCGTCACGATCCCGAGGCACCCGACGCGGGATAGAGCGCAACCGTGGCAGGCTGGCTGCATGGGCACCGAGCACTTCGATGACAAGGCTGCGACCTGGGACGACGACCCCGAGAAGGTGAGGCAGGCAGAGGACGTCGCCCGAGCGGTGAGCGCAGCGGTGCCGCTGGGCCAGGCGACCCGCTTGCTCGAGTACGGCGCGGGCACGGCTCTCGTCACCCAGGCGCTCATCGCCTCGGCCGGGGGGATCGGCCGAGTCACGCTTGCGGACAACTCCGCCGGCATGCGAGCCGTGTTGCGCGACAAGATCGGCTCGGGTGCGATGCCCCCGGACACTCGCGTCTGGGACCTGGACCTGGAGAACCAGCCGGCGCCTTCCGAGCCGTTCGACCTGATCGTGTCATCGATGGTCATGCACCACGTCCGCAACCTCCCGGTAGTGCTCGCGGCGTTCGCCGAGATGCTCGCCGAGGGAGGCCATCTGTGCATCGCCGACCTCGACCGGGAGGACGGCTCATTCCACACCCACGACTTCGATGGCCATCACGGCTTCGACCGGGGCGAGCTCGCGACAGCGCTCGACCAGGCGCGGCTGGTCGACGTCACCATCACGGACTGCACCCACATCACTCGAGAGGGAGTGACCTATCCGGTTTTCCTGGCCACCGCCCGTGAGGGTGCGGCGGCGACACAGGACGATCACTGAGCCGAGATCACTCGAGTCACCAAGGCCGCTGCCCGACAACGCGTGCCAGAGGCGCGACATGGTGCGCCTCTGGCACGCGGGGCCCAGGCACAGAGCACAGGAGCGGGTAGGTCCAAGCCAAGGAACCTCCAGCCTCAGCGCACCATGCGGAAGAAGGCCCGGATGTCCTCGACGAGCAGGTCTGGCGCCTCCATTGCGGCGAAGTGGCCGCCCCGGGCGAACTCCGACCAGTGCACGACGTTGTGCTCGCGTTCGGCGATCCGACGCACGCCCGGGTCGCCGGGGAAGATGGCGACGCCGTGCGGCAGGCTCGAGTACTCGGCGGCAGCGCCCCAGCTCTGCTGGTTCTCCTTGTAGAGGCGGGCGGACGAGGCGGCGGTGCCGGTGAACCAGTAGATGCTGATGTCGGTGAGCAGCTGGTCGATGTCCACCGCGTCCTCGGGCAGCTCGCGCGCCGGGTCGGTCCACTCCTTGAACTTCTCGACGATCCACGCCATCTGCCCCGCCGGCGAGTCGTGCAGGCCGAACGCCAAGGTCTGCGGCCGGGTCGCCTGCATCACCGCGTAGCCGGAGCGGTCCTGGTCCTGGTACTGGCCGAGCCGGGAGAGTTCGGCCTCGGTCAGACCCTGGAACTCTGCGGGGTCACCGGTGGGGAACCCGAGACCGCCGTTGACGTGCACCCCCGCGACGTGCGCGCTGTCGGCGCGGCCGAGCATGGGCGAGATGACTGCGCCGCTGTCGCCGCCCTGTGCGCCGTAGCTCTCGTAGCCGAGGCGGCTCATCAGCTCGGCCCACGCGCGGACGACCCGGCTGAGATCCCAGCCGGGCTCGGTGGTCGCCCCGGAGAAGCCGAACCCGGGGATCGACGGGGCGACGACGTGGAATGCGTCGGCCCTCTCGCCGCCGTGCGCAGCGGGATCGGTGAGTGGCCCGATGACCTTCATGAACTCGGCTACCGAGCCGGGCCAGCCGTGCGTGATGATCAAGGGCAGGGCCTCCGGCTCGGGTGAGCGGACGTGCAGGAAGTGGATGTTCTGGCCGTCGATGCGTGTGGTGAACTGCGGGAACGCGTTCAGCTCGGCTTCGGCCGCGCGCCAGTCGAACTCGGTGCGCCAGTGTTCGGCCAGCCCGCGGGCGTAGCTGACGGGCACGCCGTAGGACCAGTCGACCCCGGGCAGTTCGTCCGGCCAACGGGTTGCGGCGAGCCGCTCACGCAGGTCGTCAAGCTGCGCTTGGGGGACGTCGATGCGGAACGGGTGGACCTGCTGGTGGTCGTTCATGGCTCTCACGGTAGAGACCAGCTAGGACAGGTTCGGGCCTAGGCTGTGGGTCATGTTGGAGACCTCGGCGCGGCTGCTCAGATTGCTGTCGCTGCTGCAGACGCCACGGGTCTGGCCGGGCGCGGAGCTTGCCGAGCGGTTGGGTGTCTCAGCCCGGACCATCCGCCGCGACGTGGACCGTCTGCGCGACCTCGGGTACACCGTGCACGCCACCGCTGGAACGCCTGGGTATCGGCTCGGCGCCGGAGCCGGCGTCCCGCCCCTGCTGCTCGATGACGACGAGGCCGTGGCTGTCGCGGTCGGACTGGGCACCGCGGCGGTCTCCGGCGTGGCCGGGATGGAGGAGACCTCCGTCCGTGCCCTCATCAAGGTCGAACAGGTCCTGCCGTCCCGGCTCCGGCATCGCGTCGGCGCCCTCCGCTCGGCCGTGGTCCAGCTCGCGTCACCGGTGAGCGGCGTGGACCCGACCGTGCTCACAGCGATCGCCACAGCCATTGACGACCGGGAGAGTCTGCGGTTCGACTATCGCGCCCGCGACGGAGTCGAGGGCCGCCGCACGGCTGAGCCGCACCGGCTGGTCAGCTCAGGGCGCCGCTGGTACCTGGTCGCCTGGGACGCCGGACGTCGTGACTGGCGCACGTTCCGCGTCGACCGGATGGGCCTGCGCACGCCGAACGGCCCACGCTTCGCCTCCCGGGAGCCGCCCGGCGGCGACATCACCCGCTACGTGTCGGAGCAGATCTCCATCCACCCCTATCGCTACCACGGCCGGTTCACCGTGCACGCGCCCGCGCATGACGTCCAGACGCGAATGCCGCCCACCGTGGCAACGGTCGAACCGGCCACGGACGACAGCTGCGTCGTCAGGGCCGGCTCGAACTCCCTCGATGAGCTCGCGGTGTGGGTTGGCCAGTTGGGCGTCTCGTTCGAGGTGCACGAGCCCCCGGAGCTGGTCGATCACGTCCGTGCACTCGGCACCCGCCTCCTCGACGCGGCGCGCTAGCTGGGCGGTGTGGGCCTCACCGCACCGTGCGGAAGAAGGTCCGCAGGTCCTCGGTGAGAAGGTCGGGCACCTCCATGCCCGGGAAGTGGCCGCCGCGCTCGAACTCGGACCAGTGGGCCATCGTGCCGGTCGGGTCGAGCAGACCGCGAATCGTGGTGTCCGCGGCGAAGACTGCGACGCCGGTCGGCGGTGCTGGCGGCATTGCACCCCAAGCGCTTTCGCCCCCTGATTCGTCTGTACCCCAGCCCGCGTCACCGGCGGCCTGCTGGGCTGCGAACTCGCGCCAGGCCCGCATGCCGTCGTAGGTGGCATGCGCCGTCGAGGCCCCGGAGCCGGTGAACCAGTAGAGGCTGACGTTGGTCAGCAGCTGGTCGCGGTCGACGGCCTCGTCAGGGCGGGGCTTGGCTGGGTCGGTCCACTCGTGGAACTTCTCGACGATCCAGGCGAGCTGGGCGACGGGCGAGTCATGCAGGCCGTAGGCCAGCGTCTGCGGGCGCGTCGACTGGATGGCGAGGTATCCGATGCCATCCTCGCGGAAGACGTTGTGCCGCGCGGCGCGGTCCCGATCCAGACCCTCGAAGGCCTCTGGGTCGAGTGCCGGGTCGAACGGCGCCGCGGCGGCGGTCCCCGTCAGGTGGATCCCGACGACGCGTCCGGGGGCGACCATCGGGAGCATGCCGGCGACACCCGACCCGACATCGGTTCCGTGGGTGGCGAACCGCTCGTAGCCGAGGCGTGTCATCAGCTCGGCCCACGCCTGAGCGACGCCGAAGAGGTTGAAGCCGGCGGCCGAGAGCGGCGTCGAGAAGCCGTAGCCGGGCAGGCTCGGGATGACGACGTGGAAGGCGTCGGCCGGATCGCCGCCGTGGGCTCGCGGGTCGGTGAGCGGTCCGATGAGTCGCGTGAACTCGACCGGTGAGCTCGGCCAGCCGTGCGTCAGGATGAGCGGCAGGGCATCCGGCTCGGCGGACCGGACGTGGAGGAAGTGGATGGTCTGGCCGTCGATGTCGGTCGTGTACTGCGGGAATGCGTTGAGCGCCTCCTCCTGGGCACGCCAGTCGAAGCCGTCGCGCCAGTAGTCGGCCAGCTCTCGGAGGTAGGCGGGCGGGACTCCGCGACTCCAGTCGTCTGCGGCGATCGGCGTCGAGGGCCACCGAGCGGCGGCGAGTCGGGCTTGGAGGTCATCGACCTCGGCCTGCGGGATGTCGACCCGGAAGGGGCGAACGGCGGAGGAGGTCGTGTTCGGCGGCGTCGCGCTGGGTTCGGTGTTTGTCGTCATGCGACCACGCTACGAACAATTGCGGAAGGCTTTCTTCCGCGATAAGACGCAGACTTGAGAGATGTTCGAGACCTCCGCCCGGCTGCTGCGCCTGCTCAGCCTGCTCCAGTCCCGCCGCGACTGGACCGGAAGCCAGCTGGCTGAGCGCCTCGGGGTCAGCGCCCGCACGGTCCGCACCGACGTGGAACGCCTTCGGGCGCTCGGCTACGCCGTGGATGCCGTGCCCGGTGTCGGCGGTGGCTACCGGCTCGGTGTGGGTGCCGCGGTCCCTCCCCTGCTCCTCGACGACGAGGAGGCCGTGGCCGTCGCGATCGGGTTGCGTGGAGCTGCGGGGGGTGCCATCGAGGGGATCGAGGAGACGTCGATCCGGGCGCTGACGAAGCTCGAGCAGCTCCTCCCAACGCGTCTGCGTCGCAGGGTGGCCTCCCTCACTGCTGCAACCGTCACGGTCCATCCCGATGCCGCTGCGACGCCGGCGGTTGATCCAGAGATGCTGATGGCGATCGCGAACGCATGCCGGGACCATGAACGGCTTCGGTTCGACTACGCGTCCCACAGCCGTTCCGAGAGCCGTCGCGTCGTCGAGCCGCACCGCATCGTCAGCTCGGGGCGCCGCTGGTACCTGCTGGCCCACGACGTCGACCGCGGCGACTGGCGCACCTTCCGGGTGGACCGCATGCGGCTCCGGCTGCCTGCCGGGCCCCGGTTCGTCCCGCGTGACCTCTCCGATGCTGAAGTGCGAGACCGGGTCTCCGGGGCACTCGCCACGGCGACGTGGGCCTACCGCGCACGGGTCACCGTCTCCGCGCCCGCCGACGCCGTGTCAGCACGCCTGCCGTGGCCGGCCACCATCGAACCGCTCGACGAGTCCAGCTGCCGGCTCGAGGTCGGGTCCGACTCGCCAGAGCTCCTCGCCGTCCACCTGGGCATGCTCGGCGCCGATTTCACCATCGCCCCTGATGAGTCACCCGAGCTGACCGGGTGGCTGCAGGTGCTCGCCGGCCGCTACGCACGCGCCGGACGCCCCGGCAGCGAGCCGTGAACGGTGTTGGGGCCGACATCGCCGTGGTCAGCCCTCCTCGCCCGTCGAGCCGTCCGTCAGCTCGCGAACGATGTCCAGGTGCCCTGCGTGCCGCGCGTATTCCTGCAGCACGTGCAGCAGGATCCAATGCAGCTGGGGAGCCTCCGCAGGAGTCGCGAACCGCCCGCCGACGGACGCCCGGTCGTCGAGCTGGTGGCCCTCGACGATCTCACGGGTGTGGTGACCGACGGCCGTGAGCTGCTGGATGAGTGTGCTCACTTCCTCCTTCGGGGTCTTCCACCCCTCACCGTCTCTGTCGCCCCAGGGGTCGTCGACCGGTTCGGCCATGAATCCCCAGT
>NZ_DATEEY010000041.1:0-56802 GCF_035280925.1 Intrasporangium sp.
GTCCAGCGGCGCCCAGGTGAGCAGCTCCACCAGCTCGGACCGCTCGCCGGCAGACACCACCGTGCGCGTCTTGAGCCGGAAGGGTGCGGTCAGCGAGCCGTTCAGCATGTCGAGGACCGGATAGCTGCACACGACGAGCGACTCGGGCTCCCGGTCCGGCAGCAGGCGGGCGTTGCCGTCGACGCCTTGGGGTTTCTCGGGAACCGTCATCCCCTCCTGGTCGGTGATCGTCGCCGGACAGTCGAGCGCACCATCAGCGGCGACGGGCTGGGCGGTCACGGTGCGCATCGGCCCGACCGTCTGCCGGATCGTCCCGCCGGGGCCGGTGGCAGCAGGGTTTGCACAGGCGGCGAGCACCGCTGCGGCAACGAGACCACCCATGACGGTGACGAGGTGGCGTGACGGCGTTGGCATGGCAGACCTCCGGGCTCGATGCTCACCGACGAAGACCCTTGGCGCGACCGAAACGTTGCATCCCAACGCAACACACCCGTCCACCGACTGCCACGCCGAGCTGCAGCAGGTGCGACCAAGCCACGAGCGGGTGTGTTGGGGTGTCCGGAGCGGGCCGGCTGCGACCGGGGCCTGCGCGAGCGGGCTCAGCGGCATACGGCCACCGGATGGAACCAGCCCTGCTGGGACTCAGCCGTCCGTTCGGTCCACCGGCGGAGATGGGGGCACGTCCGGGGATGACGGCGCGGCCGGCGCGCCGTAGCCGGCCACCCCGCTCGCGGTGAGGCCGACCTTGCCGAGGATCTCGCGCGCCTGCTGGGCAAACTTGTGCTCGGTGAAGACCTCGTACTTGGTCGCGACGACCTGGCTCACGGACGAGAAGTCCCGGGTGCCACGCGTGAAGGCATAGCCGACCAACGACCAGATGAGACCGAACAGGACCCCCCAGAGTGCGCAGGCCAGCAACAGCGAGAAGGCGCTCGTCGGTGGGTTGAACAGCGAGAAGATCAACCCGACGAAGAGGCCCAGCCACAGGCCCGACAGCGCTCCACCCAGTGCGACCCGACCCCACGTCAGTCGCGCCGTGACGCGCTCGACCTGCTTGAGCTCCGTGCCGACGATGAGGCAGTTCTCGACCGGGAATCCGTTGTCCGACAGGGTGTCGACGGCCTTCTGCGCGTCCTCGTACTTGTCGAACGTCCCGAGAGACATCGGGTAGTCCAGGGACAGGGTCGCGAAGCCCGGGCGCACACCCGGACCCTTTGGTTGCAGACTCATGGCCTCATCCTCGCACTTCCGGCCACCGCGTCGCGGGACCTCACGACTTGAGCCGGTAGTCCTCGACGAGGCGCCGACCGATGATCATCCGCTGGATGTCGGCCGTGCCCTCGCCGATGAGCAGCATCGGCGCCTCGCGGTAGAGCCGCTCTATCTCGTACTCCTTCGAGTAGCCGTAGCCGCCGTGGATCCGGAAGCTGCCTTCGACGACCTGGGCGCAGTTCTCCGACGCGAGGTACTTGGCCATGCCCGCCTCGAGGTCATTGCGCTCGCCCGAGTCCTTCTTGCGCGCAGCCTTGACCATCATCTCGTGGGCGGCCTCGACCTTGACGGCCATGTCGGCAAGCCGGAACAGGACCGCCTGGTGGTCGACGATCTTCTTGCCGAACGTCTCCCGCTGCTGCGCATAGGCGATGCCGAGCTCGAAGGCCCGGCGCGCGACGCCGCACCCGCGTGCAGCGACGTTGACCCGGCCGACCTCGACACCGTCCATCATCTGGTAGAAGCCCTTGCCCGGCTCGCCACCCAGGATGTGAGCTGAGCTGGTCCGATGGTTGTCGAGGACCAGCTCGGTCGTGTCGACACCCTTGTAGCCCATCTTCTCGATCTTGCCCGGCACCGTGATGCCCTGGGCCGTCTCGCCGAAACCTGGCTCCTTGTCGATGAGGAAGGTCGTCATGTTCCGGTAGACGCTGTCCGCACCCGTGTCGGTCTTGACGAGGACGGCGACGAGGTTGGCCGAGCCGCCGTTGGTGAGCCACATCTTCTGCCCGTTGATCGTCCAGTCACCGTCGTCACCCTGGACCGCTCTCGTCTTGATGGCGGACACGTCTGAGCCGCAACCCGGCTCCGACATCGAGAAGGCACCGCGGACCTCCCCGGTGGCCATCCTCGGCAGGTAGCGCTGCTTCTGCTCCTCGGTCCCGTGCTGGAGGATCATGTAGGCGACGATGAAGTGGGTGTTGACGATGCCGCTCACCGACATCCATCCGCGGGAGATCTCCTCGACGCAGAGCGCGTAGGTGAGCAGCGACTCGCCGAGGCCGCCGTACTCCTCTGGGATCATCAGCCCGAAGATCCCCATCTCCTTCATCTGGTCGACGATCGCCTGCGGGTACTCGTCCTTGTGCTCGAGGTCGGTCGCGACGGGAATGATCTGCTCATCAACGAACTGCCGCACGAGCGACAGCAGTTCGGTCTGCTCCTCGGTGAGGCCTTCGGTCTGCTGGAGTCGGGACATGCGAGATCGCCACCTTGCGCTCGGGCTGGGTCAACTTGACCGAGTATGCCGCTGAGCTGGCTTCCCGGGACACGCCTCGGCGTGTGTCGTCCCCCACCTGTAACGCTGGTCACGCGGCCGAGTTCGCCGGGCATCCCGGTTCCCGGGCAGCTGTTCCGCGGCCATGACGGCTCAGCGGACGGACGGGCGCGTCACCGGCAGCGCGTCGAGGTCGCGCACGGCATAGCGGTGATGCTCCCATTCCTCCTCGAGGATCGTGCGCAGGCACGAGAGCACCGTCTCGTCAGTCGCCGGCGAGTGCGGGTTCCTCCGCGGCATCGCGAGCTCCTCCGGGGTCACCCGGGCGAGGAAGTCACGCACCATCGCCTGCCGATCGGTGCGAGCCGCCAGGACCTCGTCGAAGGACGGCGAGTCGGCACAGAGGACGGACGGGTCGTGGGCGTCCGTGCGGTGGCCGTCGTTGTCATCATCGTCGCTGGACAGGCCGGCCGGGTGGTAGGGCTGGTCCCGCTCGAGGATCGCCTTCCCCAGCCACACGTCGGTCGCCATCACCAGATGGCGCAGCGTCTGGGCCAAGGACCACTCGCCGTCGACGGAGGCGTCGATGGTGCCGTCAGGCATGGTGGCGGCCCGGTCGAGGGTGGCCGCCCAGGTACCCTCGAGCGCCGCCCACGCAGCACGCAGACCCTCCGGCTCCTCGGCCAGGCGCAACGCTCGCCCCGGGAAACGGCCGTTGAGCTCCATGTCGACGAGGGGCACGACGTCAACACCGTTGACGAGCAGGCTGCGGTGGCCCTCCAGCAGCCAGGGGGAGTCGATCTCCATCCCGGCGACCTCGCACCCGCGCACGACGACATCACGTAGGTCGCAGCTGATGAACCGGGACTCCCGCAGGGTCCGGTTGTGGAAGGTCCTTCCAGACAGGGTCTCGGGCTGGCTCTGACTCATGAAGGCACCCTGCCACGGTGCACCGACAGCCCTCGGTCGCCGGGCCTCACCGGGGTCGACCCGCTCACCAGGCCTGGCCGAAGGCAGCCTTCTTTGCCTTGACGACCCCCTCGAGGGTTGAGCGCTGCTCGAACTGCTCTGCCTTGAGGCCGGCGTGCACCGCCTTGAGGTGCGCGGCTCGGGTCGCATCGGGGTGGTCCTTCAGCGACTGCAGGAACAGGTGGGTGAACGCGCCGTTGGGTCGCCCGCCGAAGGTCGCATCCGAGGCGGTCTGGTCCGGGCGGCAGGCCGCGAAGAGGACTGGCCTGGCCCCCTTGCCCCGCTTGGTCAGCTCGACGAGGGCCTTGCGGTCGACCGTCCGGGCAGGGGTGTGCTCGCGAATGGTGCGGGCCCGGTCCAGCCCGCGTGGAGTTGGTGGCGGCAGGAAGCGGGGCTTGCGTCCCAGGGTCATGGCCAGCTGGAGCTCCTCGAGATCCTTGAGGCCGGTCCCGCTGTGGCAGGTGTCCAGGAGGACCTCCAGGAGCGCTCCCTCGGGCACGCGCTGGAACAGGTCATGCAGCTCGTCGTCCGAGATGACGGTGTTGCGGTCCCACTGGTCGCCAGCACGCTTGATGTCGTAGCAGGCGAAGACCTCGTCGAGGCCGTCCGGCTCGTCCGTGGCACCGGGCTGGTTCGGGACCTGCGTGCCGTGGCTCGAGAACGAGAAGACGAGATGGTCACCCGGCTTGGCCTTGTCGACCATCGCCGTGAGGGCACCCATGACCGCCTTCTTCGTGGCCTCCGAGTCGCGGAACACCGTGGTCGTGCGCGAGGTGAAGCCGAACTTCTTGAGCGCGGCCGAGATGTCGTTCGCGTCGTTGACGCAGCCCGCCAGCCAGCTGCTCATCGGGAGGTGCTTGAACTCGTTGATGCCGACACAGACGGCGCTGCGTGCCATGGCAGATCCTTTCCTGTTGAGCCGCTGTCGATCGTTGTCGGGTGGGTGGACCGCCTCACGAATGCGTGAGCACGGCGTCAGGACGTGCGTAGACGACGAAGGCGAGCCACGTCGCATCGCCCTGCTCCCTGGCTGCCTGACGCGCTCTCGCGGTGGCCACCGCCATGGGCGTCCCGTCCAGCAGCTCGTCGTAGAGCTTCTCGACGAACGCGCGCGAGGGCTGCTGGTGGACCGACCAGAGGCACGAGACGAACGCGGACGCCCCCGCGTCCAGGAAGGCATCGGCGAATCCGCCTGCCGTCGTGAGCAGGATTCCCTCGCGACCGGTCTGGCACGCGTTGAGCACCACGACCGGTCCCGCCTCGCCCGGACGCGTCCAGTGGGCGTTCTCGCTCACCTCGGTGGCGGAGAGGAACTGCGGCTCGACGCTCCGCCCCCGTTTGCGGCCCTGGAGCAGGATGCGGGCACCGAGGATGTCCTCCAGGTCCGCAGCGCCGTGTCCAGAGAAGTGGAGCAGGTCGAAGCGGCCGCCGCGCAACAGCTGGAGCACCCCGGTCGGGGTCGCACGGACCGGGCTGGCTCCGAAGTGCTCCGCGAGGTAGCGCTGCTCGTGAACCGGTTCGGACAGGACGAAGCTGGGGTCGCGGTAGTCCGGGATGAGCGACCTGGCGCGGCCCTGGCGGATCCGGATCTCCTTGGGTGGGAAGCTGCCCAGTCGCCATCGCACGAGCCCGCCCTGCGCGAGGAAGCGGGGCTTCTTCTGGCGCGGTCCCCTCGGTGGCTTGAGGTGCACGAGCTCCCAGGGGACGTACGGCTCGTCGGCGTAGATAATGAGGTCGCCGATCTGGTTGCGGTGCTCCCAGAGGTAGGCCTGCATGTCCTCCGGCAGCAGCAGGTCGTAGAGCCGGGTGCCGATGTCCTGCAGACGTCGCAGCACCTGCGCCTCGCTCAGGTCGGCACCGACGATCTCCTGGACGTCATCGAGGAAGGCCGCCATGGTCCGCGCCCGGTCGACGATGGGCAGGGACTGGAAGGCGACCGGTTTGCCGTCCTGCTCGATCCGGACGGCGTACTTGTAGATGACCGAGCCGTCGGGATGGGCGCTCTCGATGATGTCGAGGCACGGCAGGCCGTCGAGCTCGGGCGCGTCGATCCCGGTATGGATCTGGGCGCGCGCGGGCGGTGCCGGTGCGCCGAGGGCCGCTCGGGAGACTGCTCTCGCCTCGAGGGAGAGGGTTGCCAGTGGCACCCATCCCTGCCGGACGATGGCGTGCACCACGACAGGCCCGGTCGACAGCGCGCGCACGGTGAAGGGAAGGGACGACTCCCCACCGCCGAGCGGGAGCCCGAGGATGTCTGAGTCGGTGCCGATCACCTCCGCGTTCGACTTCCCGACGACGTGGACCGAGACCGGACGCTCGGCCTCGACCGCGACCTTCGCGGAGGCGTGGACCATCCCCTCGCCCGCCTCGATGTCCCTGCGGGACAGCGTGACACAGACCTCGAACGCTTCCTCGACGACGACGGTCGCCGGCATCTCCGCGGCAACGGTGGCCTCCGTTGGAGCGGCCCCTGTCGGGGCGGGTTCTGGCGGACCGGCCCCTGGAAGGGTGGGTGGGAAGGGTGGCGGCGGGGCCATGGGCAGGTCCCGGCTCGGCGGCCCGGGCACGGACACGGGCTCGGACACGGGCTCGGGCAATGGCTCGGGCAATGGCTCGGGCACTGGCTCGGGCACTGGCTCGGGCATGGCTTCGGGCACTGGCTCGGGCATGGCTTCGGGCTCGCCGCCCGCCCCCATCCCGAGCGGGAGCCAACCGGCGATCGCCTCGATCACCTCAAGCTGGCTGAAGTAGTTGGTGTGGTAGATCCGGTCGTTCGCCTCGAACACCCGGGCCTCCGCGACGAACCCGCCCGTGGGCAGTCCGATGGCGCTCATCGAGTCCGTGTCGACGACGAGGTCGTTGTCGCCCTTGAAGAGGTCGTCGACGAAGCCCTCCGCCAACCTGACGACGAGCTCGCGAGGGAACTCGGGCGGCCGGTGGGAGTCGTCGAGGAGCTCGACGTGGAAGTTGGAGGCGATGACGAACCAGCTCGTCCCCGGCCCGGGCTGATTCGGCTGCGCCGTGTTGAGGTCCGTGACGAACGGGCCGGTCGGCATCATCGCGGCGAGCCCGGGCACACCGTTCTCCTCGCCGATGTAGGACACGAGGTACTTGACGAGCGCACCGATGCCCTTGACGACTCCGGCGACCACCGCGGCCACGGGCGCACCGCCGGGGATGGCGGCCAGGGCGCCGGCGCCCACGCTGGCCAGGTTGGTGCAGAGGTCGATGAGGTCGTGCCACCGGTCGGGGTCGGCCAGGTGGGTGCCGCCGTTCGTCGCCGCGACGAAGATGACCCGGTCGACCCGTCCCGGCCAGCTCGAGCGGGGCAGCTCGTACTCCACGAGGCTACGCGTCGTCAGGCCGCCCCTGCTGTGCGTGATGATGTCGATGACGAACTCGTCGTCGGGCTGGTGCGTCCTGAGCCGCTCCAGGAGGTCCCTGGCGTTCTCGCGGGGGTCGACGCTCAGCGTCCGATGGTCGAACCCGATGACCGCGTCATACGCGCCGATGGCGGTGCGGAGCAGTCCCATGGCGTTCACGTCATACGTGATCGCGCCGAAGCCACCGACCGTGGACGAGAACGTGCCGTGGATGAACAGGAGGATGCGGACGGGACGGTCGGTCGGGAGGTCGAGCTCATCGAGTCGGTCGATGCGTCGCCAGGAGCCGACATCGGTGTCGGGGATGTGCACGAGCCCCGGACGGACGTGCTCCTCCATCTTCTCGATCGCCTTGCCGACGACGAGAGGGGCCGCGAACCGCAACACGATCGCCTGGACGGCGCCCCTGACGACGTCACCGAGCAGTCCGCGAGTGCTGACCCGGCGCCGTGTCGGCCGTTTCGGGCCTCTCGCTCGCCCATCCTCGACCAGGTCGATGGTGAAGCGCGCAGTACGCGGGCCGAGGTCGATCGACCGCGTGCGGTGGCCGGCGTCAAGGGGCAGGTGCCACGAGTACACGCCGTCTCGCTCGAGGAGGACCACCGCGTCCTCCTCCGACCCGACGTCGACCTCGACCATCGCCATCCCACGAGAGGGACGGGCGGGACCTGCGCCGGTCAGGTCCCGGTCACGCCGCGGTGTCAGGTCGAGGCGCTGGATGGGCACGAGACCGCTGTCCTCGAGGGAAGCGACGATCGCATCCTTTGCCAGCTGCTGCTCGAAGCCCGGCTCACCGGGAAGGGCACGAGCACGCGACGCTTCCCGCACGTCGTAGGAGCCCGGCACGACGACTCGGACGCCTTCGCTGGCGAAGGAGGTGGGCGGCATACGGCTCCCCCTCCTGGCTCGACCGCGGATCGCTCACTTGTCACGGTAGAGGCGGGCCGCACGCCGCCGGTACGGAATCGCCGAGAACCTCCACCGAAAACCGTTTGCGCGTCACGGGCGCGAGGCGGCAACCTCGACTCAACCGCATCGGCGCTGGAGCCGCTGCACGAGTCCAAGGAGGGATGACATGTCCGTCACGGTCGGGGCACACCTGCCCACATCCACCACTTCCTTGGAGTTCTCTTGTCTTTCAACCGCTTTCACAAGGATGACTCATCCTTCGCAGTAGACACCAACCCGGATGGACCGCCCGAGGGTGATCACTGGTCGAGCTGGGACGGCGCCACTCACGGGCCCAGGCCCAGACCTGACTGGGTCATCACCGACCTCGGCGCCGTCGAGGAGGACCTCGGCGTGCTCAAGACGGGCAAGGAGGCGGACGTCCACCTCGTCCGCCGCTGGATCCCGGGTGATCCCGACCGGGACGTCGTCATGGCGGGCAAGCGCTACCGCTCGAGCAAGCACCGGCTCTTCCACCGTGACGCCGGCTACCTCGAGGGCCGCCGGGTCCGCAAGTCGCGTGAGACGCGCGCCATGGCCACGCGGACGTCATTCGGCAAGGAGCTGATCAGCGGCCTGTGGGCCTTCGCCGAGTTCGAGACCATGGTCCGGCTCTGGCGTGACGGCCTGCCGGTCCCCTATCCGGTGCAGATGAGCGACGACGAGCTGCTCATGGAGTTCATCGGAGCGCCCGACGGTCGTGCGGCACCGCGACTGGCCCAGACCCGTCCCGAGCGTGACGTGCTGCCTCGCCTCTTCGAACAGCTCCGCGAGGCGATGCTGCGGCTGGCCGAGCTGGGCTGGGCCCACGGGGACCTGTCGCCCTACAACGTCCTGCTCGACGAGCGGCCCACCGTGGGCGGCGACGACCCGCGCCTCGTCATCATCGACTGGCCCCAGGTCGTCGACGTCATCGGGAACCCGCACGGACTGGAGTTCCTCGAGCGGGACGCCCGCAACATGGCCGAATGGTTCACGCGGCGCGGCTTCGAGGTCGACACAGGGCACTTCTTCGGCGACCTCGTCGCAGCGGCCACGGCCCGCTGGTGACCGGTTCGCAGACCGTGCGACAACACGCCCGCTCACCGAATGCTCGGTGCGCTGCAGCCGAGGTGGGCGGTCGGCAAGCGGGTGCGTTGCGGTGCCGGCCGTTCACGGTTGACGCGAGCCACCGAGGGGTGGGGCGCCGAGCGCCCAGAGCAGCTCGTTGATCTCGCGCTGGGCCCGCCAGCGGTGGCTGCGCCCAGCCCGAGCCGAATCCGTGAGGCTGATGTCCCGCGTCACGAGGAGCCGGCTGAGTCGCCCCCAGCACGAAAGCGTGTGCGCCCTGTCATGGCTGGCGAGCTCGACCATGACCGGCAGCGCGACGAGCTGGGCGCGCTTGCCGTAGACGACCCCTGCATTCGACATCGCGAGCATGCGCTAACCGTGGTCGTTGGCCCAGCTCCCAGCGATGGCCCGGACATCCAGGTTTGACGAGAAGTGCACGACGTCCCGCGCGCTTCGCATCCGAGGCCCCTGTCGGACGAAGCCGCGTCCCTGTGAGGCGGCCGGATGAAGGTTGGCGCACCGCACGCTGGTCCGCTCGGCGAGGCCGGCCCTGCGAATCGCGTTGCCCGGCAAGGGTCCGCGCCGGCTCTCGGCCGTTCGTGGGCTCACAGGACGCACCGCCGTCGTCAGGCACGACCCATCGTCGCCACCATGAAGGCCTGCCAGGCCTCGCGGCTCTCGTCGAGCTCACCCGGCCCGCCGACGCGCTCCAGGATCGCGCCCGTCGCGGCCCGCGTGGCATCGTCCCACTCGCCTGTGATCTCGACGTCGGTGCGTCCCCACACGTGTCGGCACATGGCCTGAACCGCCTGGACCTGCACTCGCGACCGACGGATCAGCCTCGGCTGCTCCGCACCGAACCGCCCCGTGTCGACGTGGATGTGGTTGGCGTGCGCGTCGTCGTAGAGATAGGTGAGGACGTCGGCGAACTCGTGGTGCAGCCCGGCGGCCACTCGCCAGTAGTCCTTGAGGCGGCGTCGCAGCTCGGATCCCGGGGCGTCGCGCCACTGGTCGTAGCGCAGGGACACGAGGTCCGTGCCGCCAGCCCGCAGACGCGCCAGGTCGAAGGCCTGCCCGGAGCTGTGCCAGGAGCGGGGCCGGCCTCGGACCCACGCGCCGTACGAGCGGACCGCATCGGGTGCCTGCCCGGTGTGCAGCCGGTGCAGGACGAGCCAGCCGTCGAGCCGCGCCCCGAATGCCGCGTCGACGTAGTACGTGGCCGGCCGGCCCGAGATCTCGTACACGTATGTCGCTGGGCCGACTCGGGTGCGTGCCTGCAGTTCCGTGTAGTCCACGGGGACCGGGTCGGCGAACACCTCAGGTGGGGTGGGCTCACGGAGGCCCGGAAGGTGCACGAGGCCGGGCAGGTCGCCCTTGACGGCAAAGGTCCCGGCGGCAGCAGTCGCGATGCCGGCAGCGCCGAGGACGAGGAAACCACGACGGCTGATGCGCCGGGGCCGTCCCGTGGTGGGCGTGCCGTCGGCTGGCTCGCCTTGCCCCCTCTGGCGGGGGGCGGTCCGCCGCTCACCGGTCTCGCTCACGTCAGGTCAACGTCGCGGGCACCGCTGAGGTTTCCCCGTGGACCTCATGACGGGTGACACCCCGCCACCTGGTGTCACGGTGCCCTGGGGCCGGACGACGTCGACTCCCTCCTCTTCCCGGACGGCGGAGGACGGACGGATCACCGCTGTGCCCTCGATCCGCAACCCGGTGGAGGTCACCGACCGGCGGACGCGGAGCTGCAGACCGTGGCGCTGGTCCTGGCCGGCTTCGTCGCCGTCGTCGGCCACGGAGTGGCCCGTGGAGGGAAAGCGAACTCGCTCAGGTGCCGGTGGCCCCGGTGGCCCCGATAGCCTTGATGGCCGCAGCAGTCGCGAGGACCTTCTTCGCCGTGTCGACGTGGAGGTTCTCGATGAGGCGCCCGTTCAGTGTCGCGACACCCTTGCCCTCTGCCTGGGCGGCGTCGAACGCCTCGATGACCGCACGCGCGTCCGCGATCTCCGCGGGACTCGGGCCGTACACCTCGTTGGCCACGTCGACCTGGCCCGGATGGATGAGCGTCTTGCCGTCGAAGCCGAGCTGACGGCCCTGCTCCGCCTCGTCCCGGAAGCCCACGTCGTCCTTCACGTTGTTGAACACCCCGTCGACGACCGCGACCCCACCGGCGCGTGCCCCGAGGGCGATGAGCTGCAGGCTCGTCTGGATCGCCCCGCGGCCGGGCCGGTAGTGCGCGCCGAGCTCCTTGTACAGGTCGTTGGTGCCGATGACGAAGCAGGTCAGCCGCTCGGAGGCCAGCGCGATCTCCTCGGCGTGCAGGACCGCGACGGGTGTCTCGATCATGGCCCAGAGCCTGGTGTGCTCCGGCGCTCCCCCGGCCTCCATCGCTGCCACGAGCGAGCGGACCTCGTCCGCCGAGTTGACCTTGGGGACGACGATCGCATCCGGACCGGCTGCAGACGCAGCCGCGACGTCTGCGTCGTGCCACTGGGTGCCGATCCCGTTGACCCGGATCGTCAGCTCACGCTTGCCATACTCACCGGACTGCACTGCGGCACAGGCGTTCTCACGCGCCACACCCTTCGCATCCGGCGCGACGGCATCCTCCAGATCGAGGATCAGCGCGTCGACGGGGAGTGTCTTCGCCTTCTCCAGGGCGCGCTCGTTGGAGCTCGGCATGTAGAGGACCGACCGCCGTGGGCGGATGTTGTCGTATGCCGCTGGGCTGGCTTGGGACGGAGTGGTCACCTCAGTGCGCCTTTCCTCGAGAACGGGCTGAGCGGCATACGGCTCACCGCTTGTAGAGCTCGGCGAGCTCAGGGTCGGTGGCACTGAGTCGGTCGGCGAGCTCGAGGATGACGAGGCACTGCTTGAGGCTCGCGTCGTCCTCCATCTTGCCGTCGAGCATGACCGCACCGGTGCCGTCGCCCATCGCCTCCTTGACCCGGCGGGCGTGCGCGACGTCCTCGGCGGACGGGCTGAAGACCCGCTTGGCGATGTCGATCTGGACCGGGTGGAGCGACCAGGCGCCCACGCAGCCGAGCAGGAAGGCGTTGCGGAACTGGTCCTCGCACGCGACGACGTCCGTGATGTCGCCGAACGGGCCGTAGTACGGGAAGATGCCGTGCATCGCGCAGGCGTCGACCATCCGGGCGATCGTGTAGTGCCACAGGTCCTGCTGGAAGACGGCCCGATCTCCCTCGATGTTGCCGTCGACGGGGTCCTGGCGCACGAGGTAGCCGGGGTGGCCGCCCCCGACGCGCGTCGTCTTCATCCGCCGGTCCGCTGCGAGATCGGCCGGGCCGAGCGAGATGCCCTGCATGCGGGGGCTGGCGCCGGCGATCTCCTCGACGTTCGCCACGCCGCGCGCCGTCTCGAGGATGGCGTGCACGAGGATCGGGCGGGTGAGGCGGGCACGCGCCTCGAGCTGGGCGAGGAGCCGGTCGATGTAGTGGATGTCCTCGCTGCCCTGGACCTTCGGCACGATGACGACGTCGATCGTGTCGCCGACCTCGGTGACGAGCGTCGTCAGGTCGTCGAGGACCCAGGGGCTGTCGAGGGCGTTGATGCGCGTCCAGAGCTGGGTGTGCTCGCCGAAGTCGGTGGCCCCGGCGATCTGCACCAGCCCGGCGCGCGCCGCCTCCTTCCGGTCCGCCTTGACGGCGTCCTCGAGGTTGCCGACGAGCACGTCCACCGCGCCCACCATGCCCGGGATCTTGGCCGCCATCTTCTCGTTGCTGGGGTCGAAGAAGTGGAGCATCCGGCTCGGGCGGGCCGGTACCTCGGTGATCGGGGTCGGGGCCCCGACCGCGAGGGGCTTGAAGAAGTCCTTGGCGCTGCGCATGGGCGCCAACGTAGCGTGACGCTCCGCGACACCGTTATGACCGCAGTCACTCAGCCGGCGCCCGCCGCCATGTCGCCGCCCCGGTGACTAGGGTGAGCGCTGTGACGGAGCAGCCACCACCCCTCAACCTCAGCGCCCTGCTGGGTGAAGCCATGAGCAAGTCGGGGCTGCTGTGGATCGACGTCGCGGAGGACCGGACGTGGCCCGCCTGGCACGTCTGGGACGAGACCACGGCCTTTGTCGTCAGCGGCCCGGGCGAGCAGCCGCTGCCCTGGCTGCCCAAGGAGGTCAACCTCATCCTGCGGAGCAAGGA
Source organism: Intrasporangium sp. (assembly GCF_035280925.1). Classification (GTDB taxonomy): domain Bacteria; phylum Actinomycetota; class Actinomycetes; order Actinomycetales; family Dermatophilaceae; genus Intrasporangium. The sequence goes on from NZ_DATEEY010000041.1 coordinate 12,993, forward strand.
CACCGGGGGCCGGATCCTGACGACCCGGGCCCACGCGGTCGTCCTCGAGCCCGGGTCGCCGGAGTGGGTCCATGCCGCCGAGCTCCTGCGCGCCGCCCGCCTGAACGCGGTCGACGACTCCGTGACGAGATGGGCGAGGGAGTGCACCATCACGGCGCTGACGCCCTTCGGATCCCCTCTCGAGATGCCGGGCGCCTACACCGCCCTCGACCTGCGCGCCGAGCCGGCGCGCACCACGGCGACGACGACGTCGTGGCGGCCGTGGCACTGGAAGGGCCGGGGCCCGCGGCGCGCCAACGACACTCCGGGCGGCTCCAACCGGAAGTCCCGCCGGCACTGACGGCACCGACGGGCCGGCCGGTTCGCCGTCGTGGCGGCGGACTCCGCGCGCCCCTACCGCATAGCCTTGGGCCATGAGCGCCAGCACCCGGGTCTTCGTCGCACGACTGACCGGCCTGAGCGTCTTCGACCCGCTCGGCGACCAGGTGGGTCGCGTCCGGGACGTCGTGGTGATGTTCACGCGGACCCGTCCCGAGCCACGGGTGATCGGACTCGTCGTCGAGGTGCCGGGCAGGCGCCGCGTCTTCGTGCCGATGACCCGCGTCACGGCCATTGATGCCGGGGCGGTCATCACCACCGGACTGGTCAACATGCGGCGCTTCGAGCAGCGCACCAACGAGACGCTCGTCGCCGCGGAGCTGTTCGACCGCACGGTCACGGTGACCACGCCCGAGGCGGAGGAGGCAGGGTTCGCACGGGCCATCGTCGAGGACATCGCGATCGAGCAGTCGGCCCGTCGCGACTGGTACGCGGTCAAGGTCTTCGTGCGCCAGGTGACAGGGGTGTCGTCGGCCTCCCGGGCCATGTCACGCCTGACGCGGCGGCGCTCCGGCAAGACGATGCTCGTCGACATCCGCGACGTCCTCGGCCTCCACGAGGAGGCGCCCGCCCAGAGCGCCGAGCGGCTCCTCGAGACCTACGAGGACCTCAAGGTCGCCGACCTCGCCGAGGTCATCCACGACCTCAACCCGAAGCGGCGCGCAGAGGTTGCGGCAGCCCTGGACGACGAGCGGCTCGCCGACATCCTCGAGGAGCTGCCCGAGGACGACCAGGTCGAGATCATCGCCGGCCTCGCCACCGCACGGGCCGCCGACGTTCTCGAGGCCATGGAGCCGGACGATGCCGCCGACCTTCTCGCCGACCTCCCGCCCGAGCAGGCCGAGCAGCTGCTCCAGCTCATGGAGCCTGACGAGGCCGCCCCCTTGCGACGCCTCCTCAGCTACGACGAGAACACCGCGGGCGGCCTGATGACGACCGAGCCGGTGATCCTCGCCCCCGAGGCGACCATCGCCGAGGCATTGGCCACGGTCCGCCGGGAGGAGCTCGCACCCGCCCTGGCGACGATGGTCTACGTCTGCCGGCCACCCCTGGAGGTCCCGACCGGTCGCTATCTCGGCCTCGTCCACATCCAGCGCCTGCTCCGCGACCCGCCGCACGCCCCAGTGGGCTCGATCATCGACAAGGAGACGGACCCGTTGCCGGCGCACGCGTCGCTCGAGATGGTCACGAGGACACTGGCGACCTACAACCTCGTCTCCATGCCCGTCGTCGACGAGGACGGGCGGCTCCTCGGCGCCGTCACCGTGGACGACGTGCTCGACCACATCCTTCCCGAGGACTGGCGTGAGGAGCGGCACGAGCTGGAGGTCAACCCGTGACCGACCAGCCGAACCGCCGTCTGTCGCGCGCCATCCCGTCGGGGGACCGACTCGACCAACCGCGAGAGCAGCGCGCCAGGCTGCTGTCCCGGGTGACCCTGTCGGAGGAGGCGTTCGGCGTCCTGTCCGAGAAGTTCGCGCGGTTCATGGGAACACCCCTGTTCCTCATCGGCATGACGGTGTTCGTCGCCGTGTGGATCGCCTGGAACACGCTCGCCCCGGAGTCGTTGATCTTCGACGAGTTCCCCTTCATCTTCCTGACGCTCATGCTGAGCCTGCAGGCCTCCTACGCTGCACCCCTGATCCTCCTTGCCCAGAACCGCCAGGCCGACCGGGACCGCGTCGCCCTGGAGCAGGACCGCTCCCGCGATGAGCGCAACCTCGCGGACACCGAGTTCCTGACGCGCGAGGTCGCTTCCCTGCGGCTGGCCATCCGCGAGCAGGCCACGAGGGACTTCGTCAGGTCGGAGCTGCGCGACCTGCTTGGCGAGCTCGAGGAGCGGGCGATCATCCGCCCGGTCGAGCAGACGCGGACCTCACCCAGGCAACAGACCGACTGACCCGCAACACAGCACCGCGGTCGGGCGAGCCGGCCCAGCGGCATACGATGTGTGGCATGTCTGTCCCCGCCCTGCCCAGCCGCGACACCCTGCTCACGGCACTGTCGAAAGTCAACGACCCAGAGATCCGCAAGCCGATCACCGAGCTCGGCATGGTCAAGTCGGTCGAGGTGGACGAAGCAGGGCACGCAGAGCTGGCCATCTACCTGACCGTCTCGGGCTGCCCCATGAAGGAGACGCTGACACGCGACACGACGGCAGCCCTCCAAGCCCTCCCCGGAGTCACATCGGTCAACGTCACCCTCGACGTCATGAGCGACGAGCAACGGGCCGCCCTGCGCCAGCAGCTGCGCGGCGGGGCGCCGGAGAAGGAGATCCCCTTCGCCAGGCCCAGCTCCCTCACGCGCGTCTACGCCGTGGCCTCCGGCAAGGGCGGCGTGGGCAAGTCCTCGGTCACGGTCAACCTGGCCGCAGCGATGGCCGAGCAGGGGCTGCGCGTCGGGGTGGTGGACGCCGACGTGTACGGCTTCTCGGTGCCGCGCATGCTCGGCGTCGAGCAGCGACCGACCCAGGTCGACGACATGATCCTGCCGCCCATCGCGTATGACGTGAAGGTCATCTCGATCGGCATGTTCGTCCCCGGCAACCAGCCGGTCGTCTGGCGCGGGCCCATGCTGCATCGGGCCCTGCAGCAGTTCCTCGGAGACGTCTTCTGGGGCGACCTCGACGTCCTCCTCCTCGACCTGCCGCCCGGCACCGGCGACATCGCCATCTCCGTCGCCCAGCTGATTCCGGCTGCCGAGATCCTCGTCGTCACGACTCCCCAGCAGGCCGCGGCCGAGGTGGCTGAGCGTGCCGGAGCCATCGCCCTGCAGACCCACCAGCGGATCGCCGGCGTCATCGAGAACATGTCCTGGCTCGAGCTGCCGGACGGCACGCGACAGGAGATCTTTGGCTCGGGTGGAGGTCAGGCCGTCGCCGAGTCGCTCAGCCGCAGCATCGGGGCCACGGTGCCCCTGCTGGGCCAGATCCCGCTGGACACCACGCTCCGCGAGGGCGGCGACACCGGGAACCCGGTCGTGCTCGGGGCACCCGACTCTGCCGCCGGCGTGGCCCTGCGTGGCATCGCCCGGGGCTTGGCCACGCGGGCCAGGGGCCTCGCCGGCCGATCTCTCGGACTCACGCCCGCCGGCCGCTGACACGACCCACCCCTGGGGCTTCACGCAGGGGGCCGCGCGCTCGACCCGCTCCCGCGAACACGGAGGTGGCCGGAGGGCCGGGAGCCTGCGGACGCGGGAGCGAGCGCAGCGGCAGCGGGCCGGGGTCAGGTGGCCTCGCTGTCCCAGGGCGTCGCGATGGACGGATCGTGCACCTTGGGCGCGCTCGTGGGCTTGACCGGAGGCGGGCTGTCCTGCTCGGGCGATGCGTTCAGGGCGTCCCGCACGATCTTGCGAGGGTCGTACTGACGCGGGTCGTAGGTGCGCCAGTCCACGTCGGAGAACTCCGGGCCCATCTCGTCCTTGAGCTGCTGCTTGGCCCGGTCGGCCATGGCGCGGGCCTGGCGCACGAAGCGCCCGAGCTTCCCGGCGTACTCGGGAAGCCGCTCCGGACCGAGCACGAGGATGGCGAGCACACCAAGCAGGAGGAACTCCCACCCGTTGATGTCCAACACTGTCCCTCATCCTCCGCGGCCGTGGCGCCGGCTTGCATCCGGCGCCATCATACGTACGCCCTGCGGCGCTCAGTCGTCCGGTTCCGCCTCGAGGGTCATCTGCAGCTGGCGCTGCTGACCGTCGCGCTCGATGGTGAGCGTCACCGTCTCACCCACGGCGCGGGCGCGGATGGAGACGATCAGCTGGTCCGCCGTCCGGATCTGCTTGCCCTCGAAGCCGACGATGACGTCCCCCGGCTGCACGCCTGCCTTGTCCGCCGGCCCATCCGGTGTGACGGCGGTGCCTGAGTCCTGGACCTGAGCCCCTTCGCCGGAGGACGTGCGGTCCAGGAAGACGCCAATGACCGGGTGGGTCGCCTTGCCGGTCGCGATGAGCTGGTCGGCGGTCCGACGCGCCTGGTCGCTCGGGATGGCGAACCCGAGACCGATGTTGCCCGTAGACGCGGACCCCGAGCCCGGCACCCGGGCGATCGCCGAGTTGACCCCGATCACCTTGCCGGAGAGGTCGAGCAGCGGACCGCCAGAGTTGCCCGGATTGATGGCGGCGTCCGTCTGGATGGCGTTGATGAAGGTGTCCTCGGACCCGGCTCCCGGCGCGACGGGCCGGTTGAGCGCGCTGACGATGCCAGACGTGACCGTCTGCTCCAGGCCGAGCGGTGCCCCGACCGCGATGACGGGGTCGCCCACGACCACCTTCTCGGACGGACCGAGCTGGAGCGGGGTGAGGTCGGTGCGCTCGATCTTGAGCACGGCGAGGTCGTAGCTGCCGTCGCGTCCGACGATCGTGGCGTCCTCGGTCTCACCGTTGCTGAGGACGATCTGGATGACCCCGTTGGCTCCGGCCGCGACGACGTGGTTGTTGGTCAGGATGTGCCCCCGGCTGTCGATGACGAAGCCGGATCCCGTCCCTGCGCCCTCGGCACCGGCGTCGACCTTGATGGTGACCACGCTGGGCACGACGCGGGCGGCGATGTTGGCGATCGACCCGGCCGGCCGCTCAGTGGCGCCTGGGCCCGGCTCGGGCAGCGTGCTTCCCTGGAGGACCACACGGTCCTCGAGCAGCTGGCCGGCCACGCCACCGACCGCTGCCGAGGCCAGGCAGAGCGCCACCACGCCCGCGGCCAGCAGGCCACCGCGCCGCTTGCGGGTTGGGATGGGCGGCGGAAGGGCCGGACCCACAGGTCCGACGTGACCAGCACCGCCCGGAGCGTTGGCGTCGCCGGGCGAAGGGCTTCCGGGATAGCCGTAGGGCAGACCGACCGGATACTCCAGGTCCGGCCCATTGGCTGCGCCCGCTGGGCCGGAGAGACCGGAGGGGTTCGCGGTGCCGGAGGGGGCCGCATCACCGGACGCGCCGGCTGCGCTGGGGGCGGAGGTAGCTGCTGGCGCGGGCGGAGCGGCGGGACCTGCAGGCACGACCGGAGCGTGCCTGGCACGGTGAGCCTCCTCGGCCAGGTCGTCCGCGCGGTCCGACCCCCAGGGGGCGTCGGCGCGGCTGGGGACACCGGGGCCCTCGGTCGGGTGCTCGCCACGGAACTGCGAGAACCAGTCGTCGTCCCCGGGCTGGTCCTCGCGGCGCGGGATGGGCTGGGTCGGAGTGACCCCGATGGCTCCAGTCTGGCCGACTTCCGCGCCGCGGCCCTCATTCGGATCCTGGGATCGCGGCTCGGTGGGGTCGTCGCTCATGGACCTATTGTTCCGAAGAGACGAGGAAGATACGAACCGGGGCCTTCGGCGCTGCGGCGTCCGAGCGCGTCGACACGACCCAGAACGACGACGGTGGCGTCGTCGGGACACCTTGGCCCACCCGCTCGGTCGCATCTGCGGACCTACTCGCGGTAGGAAGCGACGGCAGCCCCGGCCGGTAGTTGAGCGCCGGGCCGAGGCTCGCGACGCCGGCAGGGACCCGCACCGACGGCGTGCGGGGTCCGGTGCTTCCGGGCAGCGGGGAGACGGCCAGCCCCCAGGCGGCTGCCACGGAGGCTCCCGCGGCGAGCGAGGCGATCACGGCCGCGCGCATCGGGGACCGGTGCAGGGCGGGGGCCGTCGGTGGGACGGTCGAGAGGGGCTCGTGGACACCGGCGGGCACGATGCCACGGCCTCCCCAGGCGAGCGGCCCGAGCGGGATGCGAGGGCCGGGCGGCGGCTGCTGGGTGGGCCCCGGAGTGGCAACCGCCGGAGCCGAGGCCAGACTCATGAGCGAGGACCGGAGCGAACCGGGCAGGTCGCGGCCATCGGCCCGAAGGGCGGAGACGATCCGGCGCTCCTGGTCGGCGGCGTACCGACACACCATGCAGGCGACGAGGTGCCGGTCGTAGAGGTGGAGGATGGCCGGCGGCAGGGCCCGGTCGACATAGGCCCGGACGTGGCCGCGCAGGTGGGGTGTCACCGGGCGCTCACCTCCATGGACCGTCGTCCGACCTGCTCTGGGCTCACGTCAGGCTCACCGGGCCCCTGCTGGGACGCGCCGACCGGGCAGCCTGAGGCTCGGTCGCGCGCCGCGCGTCTCGGGCTTCTTCGTCGTCTCCGGCGCCCGGTGGGCGAGCGCCTCGCGGAGCTGGGCACGGCCCCGGTGGATCCGCGAGCGCACGGTGCCGAGCTTGACCCCGAGAGTCGCGCTGATCTCTTCGTAGGACAGGCCCTCGATGTCGCACAGGACGACGGCGGCGCGGAACTCCGGCGCGAGCGCATCCAGCGCACGCTGTACGTCGTCGTCGAACCGGGCATCGTGGTACGTCTGCTCCGGGCCCTTCTCGCCGCTCGGCAGGCGACCGGCCGCGTCCTCTGGCAGGGCGTCGAAGCGGATCCGCTGCTTGCGTCGCATCTTGTCGAGGAAGACGTTCGTCGTGATGCGGTGGAGCCAGCCCTCGAACGTGCCCGGCTGGTACGAGTGGAGCGATCGGAACACCCGCACGAAGACGTCGTGGGTCAGGTCCTCCGCATCGTAGGGGTTGCCGGTCAGGCGGTAGGCCAGCCGGTAGACACGAGCCGAGTGCTGCTCGACGACCTCCTCCCACGTCGGGGGCGTCCAGGCTGCGTCGTGCACCGCCCCCGAGGCAGCATCGAGCTGCGGGTCACCGGACCTGCCGGTGCCCTCGGCCAAGACAGTCGCACTCACGCGATCTCCACACCTCTCAGACAACTGACCAGCACAACGCAGCGCCGGTCGCTTTCGTTCCCGCTTCGTCCCTTGATCGTTCCCGGTTGCCGTCGGTCCCGCCTGTCAGGACCCTGTGAATGACCTGTGCCTGCCCAGGCGTCTCGGTCCGGGCCTCGGGCGCGGCCCCACGTTAGGGTGACGACCATGAGCCAGCACAAGGTTGCCGCCTGGTCGCACGCAGAGGAGTTCGTCACACCGAGCGACCACATCGAGGCGGCGCACCGGCGTGCGGAGGAGCTCGGTGTCGAGGCGGTCGGCAACGGCACCGGCGCGTTCTTGCGCGCCCTTGCCGCCGCGACCGGCGCGAGGGCCGTCATGGAGGTCGGGACGGGGGCTGGCGTCTCCGGCCTCTGGGTCCTCGGCGGGATGCCACCGGACGGGATCCTCACGACGATCGACCTCGAGGCCGAGCACCAGCACGCCGCCCGAGAGGCCTTCGCCGCCGCCGGCATCGCCCACCAGCGCACGCGCGTGATCGCCGGCCGCGCGCTCGACGTCCTGCCACGGATGACCGACGGGGCCTACGACCTCGTGCTGGTGGACGCCGACAAGGGCGAGTACCCCCAGTACGTCGAGCAGGCGTCCCGGCTGCTCCGGGAGGGAGGAACCCTGGTGCTCACGTGGACCGACCAGGAGTCGGATCCCACGGCCAGGGACCCCGAGACCCGGACCCTGCGCGAGGTCGGCAAGATGATTCGCGACCACGACGGCTTCACGGTGTCGCTCCTGCCGGTCGGCGACGGTCTCCTGGTCGCGGTGAAGCGCTGAAGCCGTGAAGCGCTGAGGCGCTCGAGGGCCCGAGACACCACATGAGCCGCAGACATACGGCAACGGCTCCCGACGTCGCCGGGAGCCGCGTGCTGGACAAGCATGTTCAGTTGACGCCGTCGCACCCCTGGATGGCGTCGCGAAGGGCTGCAGCCTCATCGGGCGTCATCTCGACGACGAGGCGCCCGCCGCCCTCGAGGGGCATGCGCAGCACGATGCCACGACCCTCCTTGACGACCTCGAGCGGTCCGTCGCCGGTCCTCGGCTTCATTGCTGCCATGGTGCCCCTTCCACTGGAAATCGGGTGTCTGGAGCCATTATTCCGGTTCCCGTCAGCCGGACCTAATCCGGGATGTGACGGCGAGCACCTCGGGGGCCCAGTACTTTCCCGCACAGGCTGATTGGGCCAGAGTGGGCGCCATGACTGAGCCGAATCCCGCCACCCAGCCCCCCGCGAGCCCCATCGACGTCACCGTGACCGACGGAGTCGCCTGGCTTCGGCTCAACCGGCCCGACGCCATGAACGCGCTCGACCGCGCACTCAAGGTCGCCCTGCTCGACGCGCTGCGCTCGGCAGCGGACGACCCCGCGGTCCGCTGCGTGGTCCTGACCGGCAACGGACGCGCCTTCTGCGTGGGCCAGGACCTCAAGGAGCACGTGGCCGACCTGGCCTCGGGCGAGACCTCGCTGGCGACGACCGTGACGGAGCACTACAACCAGATCGTCATGCTCCTCGCCACCATGAACAAGCCCGTTGTCGCCGCGCTCAACGGTGTCGCTGCCGGCGCCGGCCTCAGCTTCGCCCTCGCCTGCGATGTCCGGGTCATCGTCGAGGGGGCAGGGCTCAACACCGCGTTCGCCGGCATCGCCCTCTCGTGTGACTCGGGGGCCTCCTGGTCGCTCCCACGGCTCGTGGGTCCGGCTCTCGCCAAGGACCTGCTCATGTTCCCCCGGACCATCCCCGTCGACGAGGCGCTCGCGCTGGGCCTGGTGTCCACGGTGGTCGCTGCGGGCGAGCTCGAGGGCGTCGTATCCGAGCTCGCGGCGTCCCTGGCCGCCGGTCCGACGCTCGCCTACGGTTCGATCCGCCGCGCCGTCGCCTTCAGCGCCGGCACCGACCTCCAGAACGCGCTGGCCCACGAGGCGGAGCTGATGGCGCTCACCGGACGCAGCGCGGACCACCAGGTCGCGGTCGACGCCTTCCTCGCCAAGGAGAAGCCCACCTTCTCGGGTCGCTGAGCGCGCTCCCCTGGCCGGCTGGCTCCTTGGCCGTATGCCGCTGGGCTCGCTCCCGCGCGAAGGCGCGGTCCCAGCCGCCCATCGATCTCCCTGCTCGACGAGTGTGCAGTCCTCGCCCACCGCAGCACCGGCACGAAGGACACTCTCGGCGAGAAGGGTGAGTCCCCGCTTTGAGCAAGGCTTCGTCGAGTGTGCAGTCCGCGCCGCCCCGGACCGGCGTCTACGCACCATCGATTGGAAGCTCGGGCGTCCACTGCACCGTCGAGGCATGGGGTTGGGCCGCGGCGCGTCAGGGCGGGTAGTCGCCGGTCGGTGAGTAGATGTAGCGCCACAGGATGTCCGTCCAGTAGTACTGCCCGAGGATGAACAGCACGAGCAGCGGCACGGCCCGGACGAGCAGCCTCGGCCACGTGACGCCGCGGCGGTCCTCCCAGCCCGCACCGACCATGACGGCCAGGAGCGGGAACAGCGGGATGAGGTAGCGGAAGATGCTCGTGAAGGGGTCGAGCACCGCGGCGAGGTAAGCCGGGTAGGCCACCGACCACGTCCGCAGCTGCATCCCGAGTCCCCTCGCCCAGGGCCCGAGCACCATCGCGAGGATGACGAGGGGGATCACGACCAGCCAGACCGGGCCCCACGTCTCGCCGAAGACGTACCTCGACATCCCGAGCCAGGGGGCGAACGGCTCGACGACGCCGGAGCCGCGCCATGCACCCATCGTGTCGGTGTAGGCCGACCGCTCGCCCGTGGCCCCCCACGCGATGGCGGGCCAGAGGAACCCCGCGACACCGCAGGCGACGAGGGAGGCGAGCCCAGCGGCATACTCCCGTGTCTGGATGGGCCGGTCCGCGCGCGCGCGCCACCTGCTCCACAGCGCCACCAGCGTGACGACCCCGAGTGGCACGGCGATCGGACGCGTCAACCCGACGAGCACCGCGACGCCGGCCGCGACCAGCCACCGCTCCCGGGCGAGGGCCAGGAGGTACGCCACGAGGAGGAGCATCGCCAGCGACTCGGTGTAGGCGAGCTGCAACGTCACCGAGGCGGGGAAGGAGGCCCACAGCACGACGACGACCAGGGCCGCCGCGTCGCCGATGCGCTCGCGCAGGAGGAGGGCCATGAGCGCAGCGGCACCGAAGCCGCAGAGCAGTGCGACGGTCGAGCCGGCGGCGGGAAAGCCGAGACCGGTGACCGCCATGAGCCCGCGTGCAGCGAACGGGAAGAGCGGGTAGAACGCCCACGCGTTCTGCTGGGCGCCACCGTCGTCGCCGCGGGGGATCTGGTCCGGATAGCCGTCGATGGCGATGGTCTGGTACCACTGCCCGTCCCACAGCGCGGTGAACGGGAAGTACGTGACGGGGACGTCCTCTCCGCCCGTCATGCCGGTGGGGGCCTGCCGCTGCATGACCACGAGCAGGATCGCCGTGGTGACCAGACGGCACGCCCCGTAGAGCACCAGGGCCGTGAGGATGAACCCCCGAAGTGGACGCCCCGCGTCCATGACGGCCAGGCGTTGCGCGGGGTTCGTGATCGTCATGCCTTGGGCGAGTCGTGCGGCTGGGCGTGCTCGTGCTCCCCGTCGCTCACGTGGGTGTCGGTCCCGGCGGGCTCCGCCACGGCGGCCTCCTCGACGGCGGCCTCCTCAACGGCGGGCCCCGCCACAGCGGCCTCCTCCACGGCAGGCTCCCCCGTAGCAGCCTCCCGGGCAGCGGCCCCCTCGGCGGCTGGCGCATCCGGTGTCCCAACCGGCCCGGACCGGAGGAAGGCGATCTGCTCGTCCTTCTCGCGCAGCTCCCGGCGCAGCCGGTCCACGACACCGTCGACCTGGCTCATCCGATAGCCCCGGGCGGTCACGTCGAACCTCAGCTCCGCCAGGTCCTCGTCGTGCAGGTTGTCCTCGGAGAGGGGCTCGTGGCTCAGCGACGCGGTCGGCCGGCCCATGCCACCACCGAGGCCCAGCATCAGCGCGACGACGAAGCAGAGGACGACGATGCCGACGAGCAGGATGAACCACTTCACTCGGGCCGCTCCGCTCGAATCGTGTCGTCGAGATCCTCGTGGGCCTGGATGGCGGCGACCGCCTCCTCCGGGAGGTCGGTGACCACGAGCCGGTCGATGTCGTCCTGGCCGATCATGCGTGCCTCGAGGACGGAGCTGCGCAGCCAGTCGAGCAGGCCCTTCCAGTACGCGGCGCCCATGAGGACGACGGGGAACTGCGTCACCTTTTGCGTCTGGGCCAGCGTCACCGCCTCGAAGAGCTCGTCCAGAGTGCCGAATCCACCCGGCAGGACGATGAAGCCGTGCGAGTACTTGAGGAACATCGTCTTGCGCGCGAAGAAGTACCGGAAGTTGATGCCCAGGTCGACGTACTCGTTGAGCCCGGTCTCGAAGGGCAGCTCGATGCCGAGTCCCACCGACGTGGTGCCGCCGAGGTAGGCGCCCTTGTTGGCCGCCTCCATCGTGCCCGGTCCCCCGCCGGTGATGACGGCGTATCCGGCCTCGGCGAGGAGGCGACCGACCTCGACGCCCATGGTGTAGGCCTCGTCACCGACTCGGGACCGCGCGGAGCCGAACACGCTGACCGCCGGTCCCAGCTTCGCGAGTGCGCCGAAGCCCTCGACGAACTCCGACTGGATGCGCATCACCCGCCAGGGGTCGGTGTGGAGCCAGTCGGTCGGCTGGCGGCGGTCGAGCAGACGTTGGTCCGTCGTCGTGCCCGGCACGCTGCCCCGGCGCAGGACGACCGGACCCGAGCGCCGCACCATGTCGGGCACGCGAGACGCGGGCTTCTCGTCCGGCCGGACCTCGGGGTCGCTCGCGACGTCGCCCTGCCCACCGGTGTCGTGCTCGCTCACGGGGACCACCCTAAGCCTCCCTTGGCCGTATGCCGCTGAGCTGCCTCCCAGCCCACCCCGGCCTTGTCGAGTGAACAGCTCTTGCGCCCAGGTTTCGTTCACTCGATCGGGCGGGCGGCGCAAGGGCTGTTCACTCGATCGTGGGGGACGGCGCCAGCCAGCGGAGCAGCGCGCGCTCCGCCTCCTCGTACTGCGCCACCGGACACCGCTCGTCGTCCATGTGGGCGAGGTTCGGGTTGCCCGGCCCGAAGTTGACGGCCGGGATGCCGAGCGCCGAGAATCGCGCGACATCGGTCCAGCCCTCCTTCGGGCTCACCGGCAGGGCGAGGGCCGCGATGAAGTCCTGCGCTGCGGGCAGGTGCAGGCCCGGACGGGCCCCGTCCGCGGCGTCGCCGAGGGTGCAGTCGAAGCCCTCGAAGACCCGTCGGACGTGGTCGAAGGCCGCCGACGTGTCCTTGTCCGGGGCGAAGCGGTAGTTGACCGTGACCGTGCACCGGTCGGGGATCACGTTGCCCGCGATACCGCCACTGATCCCGACGGCCTGGAGCGCCTCGTGGTACTCGAGGCCGTCGACCTCGATCGTCTCCGCCTCGTAGGCCGAGAGCCGGGCCAGGACCTGGGCCGCGTCATGGATCGCGTTGTGGCCGCTCCACGGACGGGCGGAGTGGGCCGCGACGCCCGTGGTCACGACGTCGACCCGCATCGTCCCCTTGCAGCCGCCCTCGATGCCGCCGTCGGTCGGCTCGAGGAGCACGGCGAAGTCACCGGCCAGCAGGTCCGGGCGGTTCGCCCCGACCCGGGCCAGGCCGTTGAGCTCGGCCTCGATCTCCTCGCACTCGTAGAAGAGGAAGGTCAGGTCACGCGCCGGCTCGGTGACCTGCGCGGCGACCTTGAGCATGACCGCCAGGCCTCCCTTCATGTCCACCGTGCCGCGGCCCCAGAGCTGGTCACCGACGAGCCGCGTGGGCAGGTTGGGGGGGCTGGTCAGCGGGACGGTGTCGAGGTGGCCGGCGAGGACGACGCGCTCGGCGCGGCCGAGGCTCGTCCGGGCGATCACCGTGTCACCGTCGCGGACCACCTCGAGGTGACCGAGGGCCCGGAGGGTGGACTCGACGGCGTCCGCGAGGGCGGCCTCGTTCCGGCTCACCGACTCGATGTCGCAGATCGCCGCGGTGAGCGAGGTGACGTCACTCGACACGTCGAGAACGGTGGTGGTCCCGGGAACTGAGCGGAGCGGCATACGGGAAGGCTACCCACGTGGCGCGCCAGGCCACTTTCACGCCTGAGGCGCCGCCCCCATACCCTTGGGCCCATGTCTGAGCGCAGCGCCTGGGGATACGGACTGGCCACGATCACCGATGGGGGCCAGGTCCTCGACACGTGGTTCCCGTCGCCCGCGCTCGGGATGCGCCCCGAGGACGCGGGCGCGCCCGAGGGCCTCGACGCCCTCGCCGGGCCCGACGAGCGGCGCGGCGTCCGCACGGAGGTCCGGGTGGTCGAGATCGATCTCGACTCCCCGCCCGTCGATGCCCCTGACGCCTACCTCCGGCTGCACCTGCTGTCCCACCGTCTGGCCAAGCCCAACACGATCAACCTGGACGGCATCTTCGGAGCCCTCGCCAACGTCGTGTGGACCAACCACGGGCCATGCGCCGTCGAGGACTTCGAGCAGACCCGGCTGCGGCTGCGCGCATCCGGCCCGGTCCAGGTCCTCGGCATCGACAAGTTCCCGAGGATGACTGACTACGTCGTCCCCCCAGGCGTCCGCATCGCGGACGCAGACCGCGTCCGGCTGGGCGCCCACCTCTCGGCCGGTACGACCGTCATGCATGAGGGGTTCTGCAACTTCAACGCCGGCACGCTCGGTGCCTCGATGGTCGAGGGGCGCGTCGTCCAGGGCGTCGTCATCGGTGACGGCTCCGACATCGGCGGCGGCGCGTCGATCATGGGGACGCTCTCCGGCGGCGGCACGGAACGGATCACGATCGGCGACCGTTGCCTCATCGGAGCCAACGGTGGCGTCGGGATCTCACTCGGTGACGACTGCGTCGTCGAGGCGGGGCTCTACGTCACGGCCGGGACGAAGGTGACCACGCCTGATGGCAGCGTCGTCAAGGCCCGCGACCTGTCCGGGGCGAGCAGCATCCTGTTCATCCGCAACAGCGAGACCGGTGCCGTCGAGGCCCGGGACCGAAAGGGCACGGGGATCTCCTTGAACGAGGCGCTCCACGCCAACGACTGACAGCCGCCGACCACTGAGGGACACATGCCGCACGAGCGCCTCGGGCTCGTCCTCGACGAGACCGACGTGACCAGCCGCCCGCCGCGCCGCCGGCACCGCGGGCGCATCGCGCTGCTCCTGGTCATCGCGGTGGTGGTGGGGGGCGGCTGGTTCGCCTCGCAGTTCCTCCTCGAGGGCATGCGGGCGCCACGGTGCACCATCACGGCGGCCGGCATGACGGAGAGCTTCGACCCCGAGCAGACCGGTAACGCCGCCCTCATCACCGCGCTGTCGGTCAAGCGCGGCCTGCCCCCGCGGGCTGCGACCGTCGCGCTGACCACCGCCTACCAGGAGTCGAAGATCCGCAACATCACGTATGGCGACCGCGACTCGCTCGGGCTCTTCCAGCAGCGACCGAGCCAGGGCTGGGGCACCGAGAAGCAGGTCATGGACCCGGTCTACTCGACCACCAAGTTCTATGACGCGCTCGTCAAGGTGAAGGGCTACGAGAACGCCGACATCACCGAGATCGCCCAGAAGGTCCAGCGGAGCGGGTACCCCGAGGCCTACCGGGACCACGAGGGCCAGGGCCGCGTCCTCGCCTCGGCGCTGACCGGCCACTCACCCGCCGGACTCACCTGCAGCCTCGAGGAGGCGACCTCCCACGCGAAGCCGGCCACCGTGGCGGACGCGCTCGCAACGGAGATGGGCATCACGCAGGCGCAGGCCTCAGACGGAGTGCTGACCGTCACTGCGCCCGACCAACGGCTGGCCTGGGCCGTGGGCCACTGGGCCGTCGCCCGCTCCGCGCAGTTCGGGGTGACGGCTGTGGCTGTCGGGGACCGGACGTGGGACCGGGCAGACCGCGACGGAGCGTGGACCGATGGCGCCGCATCGCCCACGGTGACGATCACCCTGGGGTGATCCCGGCCTTCGTGTCGAGTGCCTGCAACAGGTCGTAGGCCGCCCGCTCGACCGCCTTGTGCCGCCACTCGGCCGCCCGGTAGACGCACGCGATGAGCCCGGAGCGGTGTACCCGGCTGAAGTCTCCGCAGACGAACGCGTATCTCGCCTTGGTCTCGTCGTTCGCCCCTTCGGTCAGCCCCAGGTGCCAGGCGGCATACTCCTGCCACGAGTGCCGCTCGAGGTAGGCGTTCTGCGCCGCGGCGTCGGGCTGCACCTCGCCCCATTCGGAGTCGAGGACGTAGCGGCGCTTGTCGATGAGACTGCGGACCTGCTTGACGGCAGCGGAGTTGACTGAGTACGAGGCCATGCGCCCACTCTGCCCCACGCCTCACCCGGAGACGCGGATACACGGAGACGCGCGTGAAGGCGCAGCCGAGTCCTCAGCCCCGGTAGTGGCGCTCCGCCTCGCCGGTGTAGATCTGGCGGGGACGACCGATCTTCGTCTCCGGGTCGTTCATCAGCTCGCGCCACTGGGCGATCCAGCCGGGCAGGCGCCCGATCGCGAAGAGCACGGTGAACATCTTCGACGGGAAGCCCATCGCCTTGTAGATGAGCCCCGTGTAGAAGTCGACGTTCGGGTAGAGGCGACGCTCGACGAAGTAGTCGTCGGCGAGGGCGATCTCCTCGAGCTGCTTGGCGATGTCGAGCAGCGGGTCGTTCTTGCCGAGCTTCGCGAGGATCTCATCGGCCGCCTTCTTGATGATGGCAGCGCGCGGGTCGTAGTTCTTGTAGACCCGGTGGCCGAAGCCCATGAGGCGGATGCCGTCCTCCTTGTTCTTCACCCGGTTCATGAACGACTTCGGGTCCTCGCCCGAGCCGTGCAGGTCGCCGAGCATCTCGAGCACCGCCTGGTTCGCGCCACCGTGCAGCGGGCCCGACAGCGCATGGATGCCCGCGGAGACGGAGTTGAACAGGTTCGCGTGGGCGGAGCCGACGAGGCGGACCGTGGAGGTCGAGCAGTTCTGCTCATGGTCGGCGTGGAGCACGAAGAGCAGGTCGAGCGCCTTGGCGACGGTGGGGTCGACCTCGTAGGGCTCGGCCGGGACGCCGAACGTCATGCGCAGGAAGTTCTGGACGAAGTCGAGCGAGTTGTCCGGGTAGATGAACGCCTGCCCGACCGACTTCTTGTAGGCGTAGGCGGCGATCGTCGGCAGCTTCGCGAGGAGGCGGATGGTGCTGATCTCGACCTGCTCCTCGTCGAAGGGGTCGAGGCTGTCCTGGTAGAAGGTACCGAGGGCAGAGACAGCCGAGGAGAGCACCGGCATCGGGTGCGCGTCGCGCGGGAAGCCGTTGAAGAAGGCGCGCAGGTCCTCGTGGAGCATCGTGTGCCTGCTGATCAGCGCCTCGAACGTCGCCAGCTCCTCGCCCGTCGGCAGCTTGCCGTAGATGAGCAGGTAGCAGACCTCGACGAAGCTGGAGCGCTCGGCGAGCTCCTCGATCGGGTAGCCGCGGTAGCGCAGGATGCCGCTGTCACCGTCGATGAAGGTGATGGCGCTCTTGCACGAGGCGGTGTTGACGAACCCCACGTCGTAGGTCACCAGGCCGGTCTCCTTGAGGAGCGAGCCCACCCCGATGCCATCGCTGCCCTCGACGCCGTCGACCACCGGGAACGTGACCTCCTTGTCCCCGACCTTGAGTTTCGCGTCCGCTGCGTTCGTCACTGCCTCATCGCCTCCTCGAGAACCGACCGGTGGGCCGGGGGTGTCCGCAAAGCACGCTACCCCAGCGGCGTCGGCTGCCGGTAAACCGGTCCGCACCTTGACGTGCGTGGAGCGTGAAGACGATTCCGTATGCCGCTGGGCTCGCCACCGCGCGACCCGCGGTGCCGCTCCAGTCCCCCACCTCGTCGAGGGTGCGGTCCGCGCCCCCCGCCCGTGGAAGGTGCGCCCTCCTGGCGGCGCCACACCCGATCAGAGGCGGTTGCTCGCCGCCTTGATCCGCTCGTCGGTCGCCGTGAGTGCGATCCGGATGTGCTGGTGCCCGGCAGGGCCGTAGAAGCTGCCCGGAGCGACGAGGATGCCGCGATCTGCCAGCTCGGAAACCGTTACCCAGCAGTCCTCCTCGCGGGTGGCCCAGAGGTAGAGACCCGCCTCGGAGTGGTCGACCCGCAGGCCTGCTCGCTGAACCGCGTCGAGGAGCACCTCGCGACGCAACCCGTAGAGGTCGCGCTGGTCCGCCACGTGCGCGTCGTCACGGAGCGCGACCGTCATGGCGTGCTGGACCGGCCCGGGCATCATCATCCCCGCGTGCTTGCGGACCTCGAGGATCCGCCCGACGAGCTCCGCGTCGCCGGCGACGAAGGCGGCTCGGTAGCCGGCCAGACTGGACTGCTTGGAGAGCGAGTAGACGGCGAGCAGTCCCGTGTGGTCACCACCGCAGACGTCGGGGTGGAGCACGCTCGGCGTGGCTCGGCCGAGCTGCCCGGGACGCCAGTCGAGCTCCGCGTAGCACTCGTCGCTCGCGACGACGACGCCGTGCTCGCGCGCCCACGACACGACCTTGGCCAGGTGCTCGACGCCCAGGACCTGGCCACTGGGGTTGCTGGGGCTGTTGAGCCACAGCAGCTTCGGCGTGGTCGCCCTGGTCAGTGGCCCGAGACGCGTCAGTGACTGGGCGACGACGCTCGAGGCGCCGGCGAGCCGGGCACCGACGTCATACGTCGGGTAGGCGACCTCGGGGATGCCGACGATGTCGCCAGGGCCCAGGCCGAGCAGCGTCGGGAGCCAGGCCACGAGCTCCTTGCTGCCGATCGTCGGGATGGCCTGCGACGGGTCGAGCCCCGGCACCGCCCGACGGCGCTCGAACCACTCGCAGATCGCCTGCCGAACCTCTGTCGTCCCCACGGTCACGGGGTAGCCGGGGGCATCGGCGGCCTCGGCGAGCGCCGTGCGGATGAAGGGCGGCGTGGGGTCGACCGGGGTGCCGACCGACAGGTCGACGATCCCGTCCGGATGCGCGCTCGCTCGCGCCTTGTGGGGCGCGAGCGAGTCCCATGGGAAGTCGGGCAGGGAGCGGTCGATCACCCCCGGCTCACTCGTCGTGCTCCTGCGGCGGCAGGGCCGCGACCAGCGGGTGGTCCTTGTCGATCATGCCGAGCTTGGCGGCGCCACCCGGGCTGCCGAGGTCGTTGAAGAACTCGACATTGGCGTTGTAGTAGTCGGCCCACTCCTCCGGCACGTCGTCCTCGTAGTAGATCGCCTCGACGGGGCACACCGGCTCACAGGCACCGCAGTCCACGCACTCGTCCGGGTGGATGTAGAGCGAGCGCCTCCCTTCGTAGATGCAGTCGACCGGACACTCCTCGATGCAGGCCTTGTCCTTCAGGTCGACGCAGGGCAGGGCGATGACGTAGGTCATGGAGAACCGGACCTCCTACAGGAGCGATGAGAGCGAGGGTTGTGCTCGGCCTAGTATGCCGGAATGACCGGCCGCGACCCGCACCGCCCCAACGCTGGGACGGGAGCCGGGGACCCGTCCAGCCGGCTGACCGTGGGCACCCGGGTCGTCGTGCGCCAGCGCCTGGTCGACACACCTGAGGCGGGCGCCACCGACGTGATCGGCCGCCTCGCCGAGCGCACCGACGATGTCCTCGTCATCGACACGAGGCGCGGCCTCGTCGCCGTGCCCCGTCGCGACGTCGTCGCCGCCAAGCCCGTCCCCCCACCGGCGACGCGCCCCGGCCCGGCCCACCTACGCGTGTCCGTCGACGACCTCGCGCTGGTGACTGCCCAGGGCTGGGTGGCGGTCGAGCAGGCCCGGCGCGGGTCGTGGCTGCTGCGGTCGGCCCCGGGCTACACCGGACGGGCCAACTCCGTGCTCGTCGTCGGCGATCCCGGAATGCCCGTCGACGTCGCCATCGACCACTGCGAGCGGTGGTACGCCGAGCGCGACCAGACGACGATGTTCCAGGTCAACGGCCCGGTCGGCTTCACCATCGCCGACCATCCCGTGGCGCACGTCCTCCTCGAGCGGGGCTACACGATCGGCGGCGGGCGACTCGACTGGTCCAGGGTTCTGGTCATGACCGGCCCGTTGGCCGGGATCGCAAGCCAGGGCGGCAGCGCACCGCACGTCGTCGCGGACGCAACCCTCTCCGAGGAGTGGCTCAGCGCCTACAGCGAGGGCCGCACGCCCGTGCCCGGAGTCACCGAGGCGGTCCTCACCGGCAGTGAACGGCAGCTGTTCCTCTCGATCCGCGAGGACACGGACGGGCGGATCGTCGCGGTCGCGCGGCTCACACTCCATCCCGGCTGGGCCGGCGTCTTCGGACTCTGGGTCCACCCCGACCACCGCCGTCAGGGTCTCGCCCGGAGGGTCATGGCGGCAGTGGCGACGACAGCGCGGGAGAACCGCCTGCCGGCGGTCTACCTGCAGGTGTCTGAGGACAACGACCGCGCGATCGCCTTCTACGAAGGACTCGGCTTCACCGTGCACCACCAGTACACCTACCTCGTCCAGCCCGCCGCCTGACCCGTACTGCACGCTCGACCAGGAGGGGTCGGCAGGGCTGGGGCCACGGGGCCAGCGGGAGCGAGCTCAGCGGCATACGGCAGGTCTCTTGTCCCCCAGCGAAACTCAGGGTTTCGCGTTGGGGTCGGTGCAGATGATCTCGTGCTCGGGAATGTAGTGCGTGTGCACGGCCTCGCTCTTGACGAGGGTTGACGAGCCGGGCTTGAACCACTGGCGCGTCACCGTGACATCGAAGCCGGCGTTGGCCTGCTGCGGGTAGCACGTCGGGGAGTCGTCGCGGATCGTCTTGGGCTCCACGACGTTGCGACGGGCTCCCTTGACCGACTTGACGTCCCAGTGCTTGGTGCTCCACACCCGTCCGTGGACGTTGCCGTCGGCCACCCACGTCTGCAGCAGCATCCCGTAGGGGGTGTTGTTCTTCCACTTGTTGTCGACGCTCGGCCAGTGGACCGTGGCCTCCCGACCCTCTGGGTAGCGCGGGATGAAGAAGGCGTGCGGCGTGAACTCGAGGATCTGGGCGCCGGCGAAGTAGGCCATGTTGTAGATCACCGTGGAGACCTGGGAGATGCCACCTCCGGTGCCCCGCGTGAGCCGGCCGTTGATGATGACCGTGCCGTCCCCGTAGCCCTTGGCCGTGGTCCGCTCGCCGAGAATCCCGTTGAGGCTGAAGGTCTCTCCCGGTGCGAGGTAGGTGCCGTTGATGGTGCGGCTCGCGACGATGAGGTTCTGCGTGCGCGAGGTGTCGCTGGTCGGGAACGGCGACGCGAAGTCGACGATGACCTCCTTGACGCCGGCCTTCTCGGCGTCCTCGGTCGTGAACTTCGCTTCCTTCGTCACGACCTTGAGCTCGACGCGCCGCTCGGGCGCCGTCATCGCGGTGATGACGTCGTCGGCGATCGCTGACTCGTCGACCGCCGTGCCGTCGACCGAGGGGACGATCCTGGGACGGCCGCCCTCGAGGGTCCACGTGGCGTCCTTCGCCTTTGTGGTGGAGACGTCGACGCTGTCCGACACGAGGGCGGTCAGCTTCTTCTTGTTGAACTGGGGCGCGAGGCCCCCGTCGCCGTCCGGCACCATCTTGACGGCGGGAGCGAAGTCCTCCGGCTGGAGCTCGGCCGTGGCCTCTCCGGCGACGACCGTGATCGGCCCCGACATCGCCTTCTCGCCGAACTCCCGGGCCGCCGCGGCGATGACCTCGCCGCTGACCTGCGGCTCGACGGGTGTGACGGCGGCCGTCACGGTCGTCGAGTGCGGGAACGCCTTCCGCAGTGCCAGCTTCGTGCCCGCGACGTCGAGCGTGCGGCCTGCCACCGGCGCGGTGACCTTGACCTTGCCGTCGGGGAACGTCACCGAACCCTCGGTCGGCTTCGTCGCGACCGACGGTGCGAGCTTGGACAGCCGTGCCGTCAGCACGTCGTCGTCGACCTGAGTGACCAGGGGCGCGTCGACGGAGCCGACGAGCCGGCTCCAGATCGTGACCGGGTTGAGGCTGAAGCCGGTCAGGCCGTCGAGCGTGCCGGCCGCGTCGACCGAGAAGCCGGCCTCGCCGGGCACCACCGCGACCGGCTTCTCCCGGCCGGGCACGGTCAGGGAGATCGGAGTGGCCAGCAGGGGCTCGGACCTCGTGGCGATGGTGTCCTCGGCCTCATCCTCGGTGAGCCCGCCGATCGGGATGCCGCCGACGGAGACCGCGGATGGCAGGTGCTGCGCCGACCACGCGGCGAGTCCGACGTAGCCGCCGACCAGGACTGCGGCGGCGATGGCCAGCCGGATGATGGTGGCGCGTTGGTCGTTCAGGGCCATGGGTTCTCCGTGCGGGGCGAGGTCGTCAGCGCGCACGATATCCGAGTGGGAGTCGCGACGGCCCCACCGGACGTGGCCTGTTCCGGGTCGAGACATGGTTGCACGCTCAACGGCTGGGGCTCGAATCGGTCAGCCGATGAGGTCCGCGACGGGTCCGGGACGCCGGGCGGCGATCGGCACCGGTTCCCACGTCCGCGGGTCGACCTGCCGGAACGCCTCGCGGTCGGTGGTCCGCCGCGCGATCAGGTTCGAGAGCGCATGCAGGTCGTCGGTGGCGACGATGACCTGGGTGGCGTGCGCCCGCATCGCGGCGAGCTTGTTCGCCCGCGTGCTCGGGTCCTCCACGACGTGCGTGATCTCGTCGTCGTCCACCACCGACGGAGGATGGGTGTCCTCCGGTGCCAGGACGACGAGGCCGTATGCCGCTGAGTCGGCCTCCCGGGTCCAGGCGCGGTCCTGCTCCGCCCAGGTGCGAGGGGTCCGGATCTCGAGGGTCCGCGTCGGGAGCTCGCCGTCGGCGAGCCCGTCGAGGGCGGCCCGGGTGAGCCGGTGGGCCTGGATGTGATCCGGGTGACGGTAGCCACCGTCGGGGTCATACGTGACGAGCGCGTCCGGCCGCAGGTCGCGGAGCAGGCCGGCAAGGGCCGCACCCGCCTCGCTCAGGTCGGCGTTGACGAAGGCCTCCCGGCGAGCGGCCGCCGCGGACCCTGCCATGCCGGAGTCCCGATAGCGGCGGGCGCCGAGGCCGTTCTCACCGAGCACGTGACCGTGCGCCCCGAGGGCGGCCAGCGCTGCGGACAGCTCTCCCCGGCGATGGGCCGCGAGCAGGTCGGCGGGATGGCCCTCGAGGTGCCGCAGGTTCGCCGGGATGACCTCGCCCTCCTCGCCCAGAGTGCAGGTGACGACGTGGACCTCGTCCCCCCGCGCCGCGTGGTGGGCCATCGTCGTGCCGCAGGTCAGCGTCTCGTCGTCGGGGTGGGCGTGGACGAGGACGATACGACGGGTCATCGGCTGCTCCATCGGGCGGACTGCTCGGGACGCGTTCGCCGGGTCCGGCCCCATCAGCGGAGGGCGACGGTGGCGAGGTCGACGATGCCGCCGACGGCGTGGTCGTCGTAGTGCAACACGCCTGAGCCGTGGACGTGCAGCACCTTCGTCGCCGCGAGCGCGACGTAACCGCCGCGCTCGCGGATGTGGGCGTCCGCCTTGGCCCACACCACCGCGCGCTTGACCGGATCGACCGTCACCTGTGCCTGGTCCATGAGCTTGGCCACGGCCTTGTCCTCGAAGTAGCCGACGTCCTGGCCCGGACCGGAGGAGTCGATGTTGATGCGCGCATCGAAGAGTGCTGGGAGGACGGCGCTCGCGGACGGGATGTCGGGCAGCCAGGACCCGCGGAAGACGTCGTAGTCCTTGCCGGCCGACGGTTTCTCGATCGTCTTGTAGTACTCCTCGGGGGGCACCGCCGTGCGCTCGACGTCGAAGCCCGCGCGCTCCCAGCCGGCCTCGAGGGCCGCGTAGGCCTTGTCGATCAGCCGCGACTCGGCGTGGACCACGCGCACCTTGACGGGCAGCTTGACGCCCGCCTCCTCGAGGAGGGCGCGTGCCGCGTCGGGGTCTCCCTCGACGCGAGCGCCCTTGGGGGGCGTGAGGCCCGCCTCGCTGACACTCGGCCCGAGGACCGACCACGTCGGCGACCCTGCCCCGTCGCCGCCGTTGGCCGTGACGTAGGTCGCCCGGTTCGTCGCTAGCGCGAAGGCCTTGCGCACGACGTCCTTGGACATCACCGGGCTGCGCATGTTGAGCGCGAGGTAGTCGACGCTGCCCGTGTAGGGGAAGGTCATCCTGGCCCGAAGCGCCGTGCCGGCCTGGTTGCGCAGGGTGGGTGAGGCCTTGACCCACGACACCGCCTGGGCGTCGCTGCCCTGTTGGTTCAGCAGCCGCTCGATCACGGTGGCCTCGGTGAGCCCGGCCGTCACGGCGATCCGGTCGGGGTAGGCCTTGCGCACGGGGTCGGACTCGGGCGTCCAGTGCTCGTTGCGGACGAACGAGCCGCCCTTCTGGGGATCCCAGGAGCCGTCGAGCCGGTAGGGCCCGGTCGAGAACACGGCAACCGACGCCTTGGCCTCCTTCGAGTCGGCCGTCGCCTTGCGGGGCGCGAACTCGGGCAGGGCGACGATGTGCGAGAAATCGCGCTCCGGAGCACGCAGGTTGAAGGTGATCTGGCGGTCCTTGCAGACGACCGCCTTGCGGAAGGACTTGGCGTCCTTCTGGTCCGTTGGGCCGGTGTAGACCGGCTTCTCGAGGCCCTCGGTGGTGACCTTCGTCGGCACGTCGAGCAGGTAGCTCGCGTAGTTCGTGCCTGCGATGTGGGTGGTGCGGTCGAAGGTCCGAGCGACGCCGTGCCGGATGTCCTCGCACGTCACCGGGCTGCCGTCCTCCCACTTGACCCCGTTGCGGAGCGTGAACGTCCAGGACCTGCCGCCGTTCGACGCCGTGCCGGTGTCAGTGGCCAGGTCCCCGACGAGCTCCTTCTCGTCCTCGCCGGCGCCGTAGGTCGTCAGGGTCCGCACGAACGTCCGCTGGGCGAAGAACGCCTCCGGACCGACGTACATCAGCTGGGGATCCCATGTCGTGATGTCTCCGGCGACGAGGACCTCGAGCGTGCCGCCGCCCTGTGGCGGTCCAACCGTGGCGGTGGCCCCACCCGTGCCGACGGCCGGCCTGGAGCCGACGATGTCCTCCGGCGTGCACGCTGCGGCACCGGCCAACGTGAGGACCGCAGCCGCGGCGGTGCCGACCCGGCGGAGGCGGAGTGGGAACGAGCGGTGCACGGCGGAGTCAGACCCCCGCCTTCGCCGCCGCCCTCGCGCGGGCGGCCGTGCGAGAACGGTCGGTGGCGTCCAGGACGAGCTTGCGAATGCGGACGGCGTCGGGGGTGACCTCGACGCACTCGTCCTCACGGCAGAACTCCAGGCACTGCTCGAGGCTGAGCTTGCGAGGCGGCACGATCTTCTCGAAGCTCTCCGCGGTCGAGGACCGCACGTTGGTCAGCTTCTTCTCCTTGGTGATGTTGACGTCCATGTCGTCGGATCGGGAGTTCTCGCCGACGATCATGCCCTCGTAGACCTCGGTCGTCGGCTCGACGAAGAGGGTGCCGCGCTCCTGGAGGTTGACCATGGCGTAGGCGGTGACGACTCCGCTGCGATCGGACACGAGCGAGCCGCTGGTCCGCGTCGTGATCGGGCCGAACCACGGCTCGTAGTCCTCGAAGACGTGGTGGGCGATACCGGTGCCCCTGGTCTCCGTGAGGAACTCGGTGCGGAAACCGATGAGGCCGCGCGACGGCACGAGGAACTCCATGCGGATCCAGCCGGTGCCGTGGTTGGTCATCTGCTCCATGCGGCCCTTGCGCGCGGCGAGGATCTGGGTGATCGGCCCGAGGAACTCCTCCGGCGTGTCGATGGTGAGCCGCTCGACGGGCTCGTGGATCGAGCCGTCGACCTCGCGGGTGACGACCTGCGGCTTGCCCACGGTCAGCTCGTAGCCCTCGCGGCGCATCTGCTCGACGAGGATGGCGAGGGCGAGCTCGCCGCGACCCTGCACCTCCCAGGCGTCGGGACGCTCGGTCGGCAGGATCCGCAGGGACACGTTGCCGACCAGCTCCCGGTCGAGCCGGTCCTTGACCATCCGCGCCGTCACCTTGGAGCCGCGGACCCGCCCCACCATCGGGCTGGTGTTGGTGCCGATCGTCATCGAGATGGCCGGCTCGTCGACGGTGATGAGCGGCAGCGGCACCGGGTTCTCGGCGTCGGCGAGCGTCTCACCGATGGTGATCTCGGGAATGCCCGCCACGGCGATGATGTCCCCTGGCCCGGCGCTGTCGGCCGGCTTGCGCTCCAGCGCCTCGGTCATGAGCAGCTCCGTGATCTTGACCCGTTGCTGCGAGCCATCGCGGCGACACCACATCACCTGCTGGCCCTTCGTGATCGTCCCGTTGTGGACGCGCAGCAGGGCCAGCCGCCCGAGGAAGTTCGACGCGTCGAGGTTGGTCACGTGGGCCTGGAGCGGCGCCTCGTCGTCGTAGGTCGGTGCCGGGATCGTGTCGAGGATCGTCGCGAAGAGGGTCTCGAGGCTCTCGCCGTCGGGCAGGCCGCCGTCCTCCGGCCGGTTGAGCGAGGCGCGGCCCGCCTTGGCGGAGGCGTAGACGATCGGGAAGTCGATCTGGTCCTCTGTGGCGTCGAGGTCGAGGAAGAGCTCGTAGGCCTCGTCGACGACCTCGGCGATGCGCGAGTCCGGCCGGTCCACCTTGTTGATGCACAGGATCACGGGCATCTTCGCGGCGAGTGCCTTGCGGAGGACGAAGCGGGTCTGGGGCAGCGGGCCCTCTGAGGCGTCGACGAGCAGGACGACCCCGTCGACCATCGACAGGCCCCGCTCGACCTCGCCGCCGAAGTCGGCGTGACCCGGGGTGTCGATGATGTTGATGGTGGCCCCGTCGGCAAGTCCACGCTCGCGGGATGCCTTGCCGCGGTAGTGCACGGCAGTGTTCTTCGCGAGGATGGTGATGCCCTTCTCGCGCTCGAGGTCCCCGGAGTCCATCGCTCGCTCGTCGACGTGCTGGTGCTCGCCGAAGGCCCCTGACTGCCAGAGCATCTTGTCCACCAGGGTGGTCTTGCCATGGTCGACGTGGGCGACGATGGCGACGTTGCGGATGTCCGCGCGGGTCTGCAAGGGCATGGGGGACAGTCTCTCAGGATTTGGCGGTGCTGCTGAACGCACCGCCGAGCCGAGCTGCGAGCGCACCAACGATGGGCAGGTCGGCCGGCAGCCAGGCCACGTCGTACAGGTTGCCCGGGCCGAGCCACCGCAGCTCGTCGTGGTCCTCGATGGGTGCGGGCTCGCCCTCGGCCACCTCCGCCGTCCAGACGAGCATCTCGTAGCGGTCCCCGAGCGCCCACGTCGTGCCGGGCAGGGGGCCGGGGACGTGGGCGCCGAGCCGGATCGTCACGCCGAGCTCCTCGAGCACCTCCCGGTGGAGCGCGGACAGCGGCGACTCCCCCGGGTCGACCTTGCCGCCGGGCAGCTCCCACCCACCCGCGAGGGCCGAGGGCTCGGTGCGGCGCGCGGCGAGCAGCCGAGTGGGATGGTCGAGGTCGTCGACGATGGCGGCGCCGACGACGAGCAGCAGCGACGAGCCCGGGTCCTGTCCCCCCGTGGCCGGGTCGTCGGTGCTCATGGCGCCACCGATCGTGTCATACCGGCTCAGGGTGGCGACGGACGGTGTGGGATCAGTCGTCCATGCGCGGTTGCGTATCGGACGGATAAACATTGTCCGCGATGTGGGATTTCCCCTGCAATCTGATCTAGGTTCATCCCCAGCCGGTCGCGGCGGCGCCATCTGCTGCCGTGGAAGGTCTCCTCTTGGCCGGCCCACTCCAGGGCCGCCTTCGCACTAGAGCGAGGTAAACATGAAGTTCTTCCGGAAGGCCGCCCCGGTCGCGATCCTCGCGACCGTCGCGCTGGCCCTCGGGGCATGCGCCCAGTCCGAACGCGACGCCGAGACTCCCGGCGCCACCGAAGGCGGCGGCGCGAGCGGTGGCACCCTCACCTTTGGTGCCGCTGGAGCCCCGAAGCTGTTCGACCCCTTCTACGCCACGGACGGCGAGACGTTCCGCGTCACGCGCCAGATCTTCGACGGACTCCTCGGCATCAAGCCGGGCAGCGCCGAGGTCGAGCCGGAGCTCGCGGCCGAGATGCCGACGCCGTCCGAGGACGGTCTCAAGTGGACCTTCAAGCTCCGTACCGGGGTGAAGTTCCACGACGGCACCGACTTCAACGCCGACGCCGTCTGCAAGAACTTCGAGCGGATGTTCGACCAGAACCCGGCGGCGCAGAGCAGCGCAGCCTCCTACTGGTCCGACGTCATGGGTGCCTTCAAGGACAAGGCCGCCGACGCGCTCTACCAGGGCTGCAGCGTCACCGACCCCACGACCGTCGTCATCTCCGTCAGCCGGCCCACCTCCAAGTTCCCGACCGCGCTCAGCCTCTCGTCGTTCTCGATGCAGAGCCCGACCGCCATGGATGCAGGCAACGCGAACGACGTCAAGGCGCAGGGTGACGGGTTCGTCTTCCCGGCGTACTCGCAGAACCCGGTCGGCACCGGCCCCTTCAAGTTCGAGAGCTACGACCAGGCGAACGGCACCGTGACGCTGGTCCGCAACGACGACTACTGGGGCGAGAAGGCCAAGCTCGACAAGCTCGTCTTCAAGATCGTGCCCGACGAGTCGACCCGTCGCCAGGAGCTCAAGGCCGGCAGCATCCAGGGCTATGACCTGCCCAACCCGGTCGACTGGCAGGGCCTCAAGGACGAGGGCAACCAGGTGCTCGTCCGCCCGGCGTTCAACATCCTCTACCTGGGTCTCAACCCGAAGAAGAACCCGAAGCTCGCCGACCTCAAGGTCCGTCAGGCGCTCTACCACGCCCTGAACCGGGAGCAGCTCGTCCAGACCCAGCTGCCCGAGGGCGCCTCGGTCGCGACGCAGTTCATCCCGGACACCGTCAAGGGCTACAACACCAGCCTGCAGCCCGTCGCGTACGACAAGGCCAAGGCCCAGCAGCTCCTGAAGGAGGCCGGGGCCGAGGGCCTGGAGCTCCAGTTCGCCTACCCGACGGAGGTCTCGCGGCCCTACATGCCGGACCCGCAGAAGATCTTCGAGGCCCTGCGCACCGACCTCGAGGCCGTCGGCGTCAAGGTCACGGTCGTCGCGAAGCCGTGGAACGGCGGCTACCTCGAGGGCATCGACAACGGCCTGTTCGACGCGTGGATCGTCGGTTGGACCGGTGACTACGACTCGGCGGACAACTTCATCGGCACCTTCTTCTCCTCGGACCTGAACGACTTCCAGACCCACAGCCAGCCGTGGGGCAAGGAGCTGTCCGACAAGCTCAAGGCTGCCGACGCGATCATCGACGAGGCCGAGCGCGCCGCCGCCTACGAGCAGGTCAACAAGGACATCGTGGAGATGTACCTGCCCGCTCTGCCGCTGACGCACTCCCCGCCGGCGATCGTCGTCGGCCCGAACGTCCAGGGACTCGTTGCGTCCCCGCTGACAGCCGAGGAGTTCGACACGGTAACGGTCAGCGGCAAGTGATCCTCACCCGGGGCCTTCCCAGGTAGGACACTTCACATCGGCCGGGGGCCGTCCCAAGATTGGGACGGCCCCCGGTCGTGAGAAAGGATGGCGCCTGACCATGTTGCGATACCTCGTGCGACGCATCATGCAGATGGGCGGTGTGGTCGTGGTCCTCTCGATCCTGCTCTTCATCTGGTTGCGGGCACTGCCCGGCGGCCCGGTCTCGGCCCTGCTCGGCGAGCGGTCCACCCCCGAGCGAGCCGCGGAGCTGACCCAGGCCCTCGGGCTGGACCAGCCGATCCACGTGCAGTACTGGAACTACGTCACCCGCATCGCCCAGGGTGAGTTCGGTCCGTCCACCGGTGTGCTCCCCGGCCGTGACTCCCTCGACCTGTTCCTCACCCGCTTCCCGGCCACGATCGAGCTCAGCATCCTGGCCATGCTGCTCGCCGTCACGGTCGGCATCCCGCTCGGCTACTTCGCCGCCCGGCGGAAGAACAGCTGGCTCGACAACCTGTCGGTCATGGGTTCACTCGTCGGCGTGGCGGTGCCCGTCTTCTTCCTCGCCTTCATGCTCAAGCACTGGTTCGCGGTCGAGCTCCAGTGGCTGCCGGTCTCCGGTCGCCAGGATCCGACGACGGACGCGACCCGGGTCACCGGGTTCTTCGTGCTGGACGGCATCCTCACGCAGGAGTGGGACGCGGCGTGGGACGCCTTCCGGCACCTCATCCTCCCCGCCATCGCCCTGGCCTCGATCCCCTTCGCCGTCATCTTCCGGATCACCCGGGCCTCGGTGCTCGATGTCGTCGAGGAGGACTACGTCCGAACCGCCAATGCCAAGGGCCTCACCTCGAGGGTGATCCGCGGCAGGCACGTCCTGCGGAACGCGCTGCTGCCCGTCGTCACGACGATCGGCCTGCAGACGGGGGCCCTGCTCGCCGGAGCGGTCCTGACGGAGCGGGTATTCAGCTACCCGGGAATCGGGCAGGCCCTGGCGTCGGGTATCGAGCTGCGCGACTACCCGGTCCTCCAGGTCCTCATCCTGGCCGCGGCCGCCATCTTCGTCGTCGTCAACCTCGTCGTGGACATCACCTATGCCGTCATCGACCCCCGCATCAGGACGAGGTGATCTGCCGTGAACGAGTCTCCTGAACAGACTCCTGAGGAAGCCCCTGACAAAGCCCCTGACAAAGCCCCTGAACAAGCCCCTGAACAAGCACCGGGCACCGTCACCACCGTCACAGTGGCGGATGCCGGCCGCGTCGCAGGCGGAGAGGGGCAGTCGCTCATCGCCAGCGCGTGGCAGCGGCTGCGCGGCAACCCGGTATTCCTCACTGGCGCCGCCATCACCCTGATCTTCGTCGTCCTGGCCGTCATCGGTCCGTGGATCGCCCCCCACGACCCGGCCGCGCAGCCCCTGCTCGACCAGGTCCGGCCCCAGAGCAACCCGGTCCCGGAGGCTCAGCCGGGCTTCCCGCTCGGCGGTGACACGGTCGGGCGGGACCTGCTGTCGCGCCTCCTCGTCGGTGCTCGCCAGACCCTCATCGTCGGTGTGCTCGCCACCGTGGGCGGCCTGATCGGCGGACTCATTCTCGGCACCCTCGCCGGCGCCATCGGCGGCAGGGTCGACACGGTCGTCATGCGCATCGTCGACGTCATGCTCTCGATCCCGGGCCTGATCCTGGCCGTCTCGATCGCGGCGATTGCGGCGAGCCCCAGCCAGACGACGGTCATCATCGCCATCGCGGTGGTGCAGATCCCGATCTTCGCCCGACTGCTGCGCGGGTCGATGTTGGGCCAACGGGCGAGCGACCACGTCCTGGCTGCCCGCGCTCTGGGCGTCCGGCCGCGCGCCGTGGTCTTCCGCCACATGCTGCCGAACTCGCTGGGCCCGGTCATCGTCCAGTCGACCCTCGTCCTGGCCACCGCGATCATCGAGGCAGCCGGCCTGTCCTTCCTCGGTCTCGGGAACCCCGACGACCGGCAGCCCGAGTGGGGGCAGATGCTCGGACAGGCCCAGCAGTTCGTTGGCGGCCACCCGCATCTGGCCATCTATCCCGCGCTGTGCATCATCGTCGTGGCCCTCGGCTTCACCCTCATGGGAGAGTCGCTGCGCGAGGCCCTCGACCCGAAGAGCCGGAGGTGACCGGGGTGTCCCAGACCATGGCGTCCACGAGCGCAGGCGACCGCCAGAGCTACCGCGGCGAGGAGCCGCTGCTCCAGGTGCGTGGCCTCACTGTCAGCTTCACCCGGTCGGGTGAGGAGCCCTTCACCGCCGTCGACGGCATCGACTTCGACGTCCGCCCAGGGCAGACCGTGGGCCTCGTGGGCGAGTCGGGCTGCGGCAAGTCCGTGACGTCGCTGGCGATCATGGGTCTGCTGCCCAAGCGCGGCAACCGGGTCGAGGGCGAGGTCCGCTTCGCCGGGACCGACCTGCTGCGGCTGTCCGACGCTGAGCTGCGCGACCGGCGGGGCAAGGACCTCGCGATGATCTTCCAGGACCCGCTCAGCTCGCTCAACCCGGTCGTCCCGGTCGGCCTGCAGGTGGCAGAGGTGCTCGAGCGGCACAAGGGCATGTCGCGCAAGGCCGCCATGGCCGTCGCCAGGGAGATGCTCGACAAGGTCGGCATCCCCGACCCGAGTCGCCGGCTGAAGGACTACCCGCACCAGATGTCCGGCGGCATGCGCCAGCGCGCCCTCATCGCCATGGCCCTGGCGTGCGAGCCGCGCCTGCTCATCGCCGACGAGCCGACGACGGCCCTCGACGTGACGATCCAGGCGCAGATCCTCACCCTCCTCAAGGACCTCGTCGAGGAGACGGGCACCGCCCTGATCATGATCACGCACGACCTCGGCGTCGTCGCCGGGCTGTGCGACGAGGTCAACGTCCTCTATGCCGGGCGCATCGTCGAGCGCGCCGAGCGGCACCCACTGTTCGAGCGCCCGCGCCACCCGTACACACACGGCCTGCTCGAGTCCATCCCCAAGCTCGGGGTCGGTCGCGGCGAGCGGCTCAGCCCGATCCCCGGCTCGGTGGCCGACAACCTGCCGTGGACGAGCAGCTGTGCCTTCACCCCACGCTGCCCCAACGCCATCGAGACGTGCCGGCAGCAGACGCCATCGCTGGTGGAGGACTACGGTCGAGCCCTGCGCTGCTTCAACCCCGTGGAGGTGAGCAAATGACCTCGACCGTGGACCCGGACCGCGACACGAGCGGGGCCGCGGCCGAGGCGGATCCTGATCGCCCGGACGTGCTCCTCGACGTCCGAGGGGTCAAGGTGCACTTCCCGATCAAGAAGGGCGTCATCTTCGACAAGGTCATCGGCCACGTGTACGCGGTCGACGGCGTGGATCTGCAGATCCGGCGCGGTGAGACGTATGGCCTCGTCGGCGAGTCCGGCTGCGGCAAGTCGACCCTGGGTCGGGCCATCCTCCACCTCGAGCCACTGACCGAGGGCTCGGTGCGCTTCGATGGCGTGGACATCGCGAGCCTCAGGGGCGAGGAGCTGCGCCGCAAGCGGCAGGACCTCCAGATGGTTTTCCAGGACCCGATGAGCAGCCTCGACCCGCGCCAGTCGGTCGAGTCCCTGCTCCTCGAGTCCATGAAGGCGCACGGCCTCGTCGAGGACGGCGCCTCGGCGAGCCGGCGCCTGCGCGAGCTGCTCGCCGCGGTCGGCCTGCCGCCCGCGGCGCTCAAGAAGTACCCGCACGAGTTCTCGGGCGGTCAGCGCCAGCGGATCGGTATCGCCCGGGCGCTGTCGGTCAACCCGAAGCTCATCGTCGCGGACGAGCCCGTCTCGGCTCTCGACGTGTCCGTGCAGGCCCAGGTCATCAACCTGCTCGAGGATCTCCAGGACGAGTTCGGCCTCACGTACCTCGTCGTCGCGCACGACCTCGCCGTCGTCCGACACATCAGCGACCGCGTCGGGGTGATGTACCTCGGGGCGCTCGCCGAGGAGGCGCCAGCCGGCGACCTCTACGCGCGGCCGCTGCACCCGTACACCCGTGCGCTGCTCTCCGCAGTGCCGGTGCCGGACCCGGTCGTCGAGGACCAACGGGAGCGGATCCTGCTGACGGGCGACCTGCCCTCTCCGGCGAACCCACCTTCCGGCTGCCGCTTCCACACCCGCTGTCCATGGCGTCAGCCGACCCGGTGCGACACGGAGCGACCGGCGCTGCGCGTCATCGACCTCGACGGCGTCCCCAAGGACCACCGGGTGGCCTGCCACTGGGCGGAGCAGATCGAGTCGGGAGAGCTGCGGCGGCACCAGGTTGAGGCAATCGCTGTCGAGCAGAAGGCGTTGGTCGACCAGGCGGACTCGCCCATCATGGGTCCGACCTCCATCGGCGAGATCGGCTGACGGGCCGGGGCGCTGTTACGAGGGGTGCCCCTCCGCGTCGGCCTCGGTCTCGGCGAACTCGAGGCCGTGCTGGGCGAGGGCCTCGGCCCAGACCTTCATCGCCTTCGGGCCGACCCCGTGCAGCGCGGCGATCGCCGACGCCGGATGGCGGGAGAGGTCCTGGAGCGTGCGGATCCCGGCTTCCTGCAGCGCGTGGTCGGCGGGGGCGGAGACGTGAGGCACCTCGAGGTCGCGCATGGCCGCTTCCCTTCGTCGGTCGGCTGTCCATCCATCATGCCCACTCGTGAGCGCAGAGCGCGCGGTTGGCTGGGAGCGAGCCCAGCGGCATACGGCATCACGTCTGTCCTGATCACGCGAAACGCCGGACACAGGAAGAGGTGCCACTCGCTCGGGGGTCCGAGTGGCACCTCTTTCACCCCCAACAGCGCACGAGAACCGGATCGCGTTACACCTTCGACCAAGATTTTCCTCGCCATCGGGAAGCAACCCCGGCCGTAAACAGTTGAATCTTGCATGAACGTCGACATCTGGTCCGATATCGCCTGCCCTTGGTGCTTCATCGGCAAACGCCGCTTCGAGAAGGCGCTCGCCGAGTTCCCGCACCACGACCAGGTGACGGTGACGTGGCACAGCTACCA
This sequence comes from Intrasporangium sp., assembly GCF_035280925.1. Classification (GTDB taxonomy): domain Bacteria; phylum Actinomycetota; class Actinomycetes; order Actinomycetales; family Dermatophilaceae; genus Intrasporangium. The sequence continues at coordinate 46,560 of NZ_DATEEY010000041.1, forward strand.
GCTCGATCCCACGATCCCGGAGCAGTTCGACGGCAGCGAGCTCGACTATCTCGCGACGATCAAGCGGATGGACCCCAGGCAGGTACGCGGGATGCTCGACCACGTGACGTCCACCGCCGCGTCCGAGGGTCTCGAGTACGACTTCAACGGGCTCGTCGTCGCCAACAGCTTCGCGGCGCACGAGCTGCTGCACCTTGCCAAGGAGCACGGTGTTGCCGACACGGTCAAGGAGGCGCTGCTCTCCGCCCACTTCGAGAAGGGCCAGGACATCGGTGACCGACAGGTGCTGGTCGCCATCGGCGCCTCGGCCGGCCTCGACGCAACCGAGGTCAACGTCGCGCTCGAGAGCCGCCGCTACCGCGAGGCGGTCAACGACGACATCCGGCAGGCCCGCAGCCTCGGCATCCGGGGCGTGCCCTTCTTCGTCATCGAGAACAGGTGGGGCATCTCCGGCGCCCAGCCCTCCGAGCTCTTCTCGCAGGCGCTTGACCAGGCCTGGCGCGAGAGCAACCCGCTCGTCATGGTGCAACCGGACGGCGACGACGCTGCCGCCTGCGGGCCGGACGGCTGTGCCGTCTGAGCCACCGGGCCCCGCGGCATGTCTCGGTCGCGTCACGACCCGAGTGACGATGACCCCTTCCGGGCGGCACGCGGCGCTCCTCGGGTTACTGTTGAGTAAGCAGTTCGTGAGCTGAGGAGATGTCGTGACCCAGATCCGCCCGCAGGAGGTGGTCCTCCACGGCCACACGCTGTCGTACGTGGACAGTGGCTCGGGCGAGGCGATCCTGTTCGTCCACGGCCTGCTCGGCTCGCACCGAAACTGGCGGTATCTCGTCGACCGTCTCGACAACACCAACCGCGTCATCGTGCCGGACCTGTTCGGGCACGGCGCCTCCGAGAAGCACGAGGGGGACTACTCCCCCTCCGCACAGGCCGCCACCCTGAGGGACCTCATCAACCACCTGGGCATCGACCGGGTGACCATCGTCGGGCACTCCCTCGGGGGCGGCATCTCGCTCGCCTTCTGCTACCTCTTCCCGGAGCGGGTCGAGCGCCTGGTCCTCGTCGGCACCGGCGGGCTCGGCCGGGAGGTCAGCCCCGTGTTGCGGGCCGCCTCGCTGCCGGTTGCCGACTGGGTGCTGCCCATCATTGCCTCGCCCTGGGTGCGCGGTGGAGCAGAGATGGTCGGCCGGGGGCTCTCACTCTTCGGCTGGCGGGCGAGCCATGACATCCGCGCAGCCTGGGAGGGTTTCACCGAGCTGAGCGATGCCGATGCCCGCCGGGCGTTCCTGGCGACGACGCGCGCCGTCATGAACTCCCGCGGGCAGACCATCGCCGCCCACGAGTACCTCCTCGAGCTCGCTGCGCTCCCCGTCCTCGTGGTCTGGGGGACCAACGACATGGTCATCCCCATCGATCACGCGAAGCGCCTGAGCGAGGTCGCGCCGACGTGCCGCCTCGAGATCTTCGACGGTGCGGGCCACTTCCCCCACCTCGACCAGCCGGCCCGTTTCGCGGACGTGCTGCGGGACTTCATGTCGACCACCGAACGGCGCGACGGACCCCCGACCGGTTCGGAGCCGGCCGGCGGCTCCGAACCGGTCGCGGGACGCAGGGCACCGCGGCGCGCGCGGACCCGATCCCCTCGTCGACGGGGCTCTTCCACCACGCGGGAGGACCGCCCCGCCTGAGCCGTGGGCCGCGGCTGCGTTACACGCACGACATCGCGGGCCGCAATCGCGGGATCGGCCGCGCTTCGGTGAAGCCGGACGGGGCACCCGGACTGCTCCGGGTGCCCCGGTCCGCCCCCTGTGGATGCCTCGGCCCGACCGCCGTCTGCGTCCGCTCCGAGTCAGCGGCGTCGACGGCCCTACCCTGTGGCGCGGCCGGCGTGCGCCGGGGCCGCCCCCCCGATCAGGAGGCCTGGGCCGCGAAGAAGACGCCGACGATGGTGTCGCCGTACTTGGCGAAGAAGTGGTCGATGCCCTTGCCGTCCGAGGACTTGCTCGAGACCTCCGCGAGCTCGCCCTGCGAGCGCGGGATGGTGAAGCGCTCGAAGAGGGTGAAGCTCGAGGGCACGCCCTGGTCGGCAGCCATGGCCAGCGCCGTCTGGACCTGTGCATCCGTCAGGGCTGGGCCACCGAGGAACTCGTGGCCGCTGCGGAAGAGCTCCTCCAGGTGGAGCGTGTACCAGTTGGCGGAGTTGCTCGCCCCGGCGTTGCCCTGGGCCGAACGGTTGGCCACATAGCACTCGTGGGCGGATGCGGCGCCAGCGCCGATGCCGACCAGGCCCACGGTCAGGGCAAGGGTGGCTGCGGTCTTGCGAAACATGGTGGTGTCCTTTGATCCCGGCGCGTCCTCGTGATCGCGCCCTCCCGCGGGCAACTGTGGCGTGTCGATGGCGCCGAGGCCACAGACACTGTTCACACGATTTCGACTGTGCGAGAGGTGTGCGACTCCTAGACTCCCCGGCGTGGAGCGCGAGGTGGGACTGACCGACGGTGCGGCGCCCGGATCGCATTCGCACGAGAAGTTCGGCACGCTCCTGCGCCGCCTCCGGGAGGTCTCCGGCTGGACCCAGGAGGAGCTGGCCGAGCGCGCCGGACTCACCTCGCACGGCATCTCCGCTCTGGAACGAGGCGTGCGCTCGCGCCCCTACCCGCACACCGTGCGATCGCTGGCCGACGCCCTCGGGCTCGACGAGGCCGACCGCGCCAGGCTCCTGGCGTCCGCCGCCAGCCGAACGCCAACGCGCGCCGCGGGGCGACGGACCGGGACGCTTCGCGGACTACCGGCGCCGGTCACCCCCCTCATCGGCCGCGAGGCCGACCTGGCCGCGCTCGGGGGACTCCTCGACCAGCAGACGCGCCTGTTGACGTTGACCGGTCCGGGCGGGGTCGGCAAGACGAGGCTGGCGTACGCCGCTGCCAGCAACGCGGCGCACCGATTCCCCGACGGGGTGGTGGCTGTGCAGCTGGCCGCGGTCGAACAGGCCGCGCTGATGCTGCCGGCGATCGGACGCGCGCTGGGGGTTGCGGGCGTCGAGGTCGGTGGTGACGAGCCTGTCCTCAATGCACTGCGTGGGGCCGGCCTGCTGCTCGTCCTGGACAACCTCGAGCAGATCCCCGACGCCGGCTCAGTCGTGGCGGCCGTTCTCGAGACGTGTCCTTCGGTCGTCGTGCTCGCCACGAGCCGCGCTGCGCTGCGGCTGCGGGGTGAGAGCGAGTACGCCGTGCAGCCGCTCGCGCTACCCATGGAGGTACACGATCTGACCGCTGTCGAGGCCTCCCCGGCCGGGGCCCTGTTCCTGGCCCGTGCGCGGGCGGTGTCCACGGGCTTCGCCTCGACTCGAGCGGATGCGGAGGCAGTGGCCATGGTGTGCCGGCGGCTGGCCGGCATCCCCCTCGCTCTGGAGCTCGCTGCGGCTCGGGCACGACTGCTGTCGCCACGGATGCTCCTCGAGCGGCTCGGCGAGACGTCGGACCAGGGCGGTGCTCGGGACCTGCCCGAGCGGCAGCGGACGATGCGAGCGACGCTCGAGTGGAGTTATCGCCTGCTCTCGGAGGCGGAACAGGCGCTCTTCCGGCGCCTTTCGGTCTTCACCGGTGGTGGTGCCCTCGATGCGGTCGAGCGCGTCGGTGCTGACCTGCCGCAGGTTCTCGAGTCCTTGGAGCGCCTCGTCGAGCACTCCCTCGTCGTCGTCGCCACGCTGCCCGACGGGTCGGTGCGCTACACCATGCTGGAGCCGGTGCACCAGTTCGCCGCGGAACTCCTGACGGGTGACGAACGGGCAGCCACGAGCCGGCACCATGCACAGCACTACCTCGCGATGGCGACTGAGGCGGCGCCACACTTCGAGGGCGGCGGTGACCAGGTCCTCTGGCTCAAGCGGACCGACCAGGACGATGCCAACCTGGTCTCGGCCATCGAGTGGTGGATCCATCACGGTGACGGGGACACCGCGGGGCTCATGGTCTGGTCGGTGTGGCTCTACTGGTGGCTCAGGGGCCGGCTCCTGGAGGGGCGGCGGCTCGCTGAGGCGACGCTCGAGCTGTCGCTCGGACCGGCAACTCGCGTTCGGGCGCTGCTGGTGACCGCCTCGATGGCCTTTGCCCAAGGGCACCTCGAGCTCAGTGGCACGCGATGGCGGCAGGCGCGTGATCTGGCGCAGGCATCGGACGACCAGCTCGGCCTGTGCTTCGCCATCGCTGGAGTCGGCCTGGCCGCGCTGGCGCTGGGCGATCTCGACACGGCTGGGCCGGCGTTCACGGCGGTGCTCGAGACGGCGCAGGCCTGGTGCGGCCCCACGGACTGGGTCGTCGGCCTCTGCCATGTCTGGCTGGGAACCGTGAGCCAGCTCCGCGGCGACACGGCCGGGGCGGGGAGGCAGTGCGAGCTCGGCCTTGCGAATGCGCGCCGCCGAGGTGACCTGTTGACGACGTACGTCGCGCTGTACGGCCTCGTCCAGGCCGCTCTGGCGCAGCACCGGCTCGACGATGCCCGAGCGCTGCTCGCCGAGGGGATCGAGCTGTCCGCGCAGACCGGCGACCTCGCCAACCTGTCGTTCTTCCTCGAGAGCCTGGGGGTGGTGGAAGGATCGAGCGGACGTCACCTCCAGGCCGCGCAGCTGCTCGGCGTTTCGGACGGCCTGCGCGACCGGGTGGGCTCATCCGTGTACGGCTACTACCTGCCGGATCCCGCCCTGCGTGAGACGGCGGAACGGCAGGCCCGGGCCGCCCTCGGCGACGACGCCATCGATGCCGAGCTGCTCCATGGGCGATCCATGACGCCGGACGAGGCCGTGGCGGCCGCGGTGGCGCGCGCCGTGAGCGACGCCGACGAGACCTCACGGCGCAATACGGTGTGAGCCCACCACACGCAGGTGGGTAAGGGCCATGGGTCCGACCCGCGACACGACCGCGTGTGACGAGAGGGATCCCCGGAATGAGCCCCGACGATGTCGTCATCTCAGGGCGCTATGTCCTGCTCGAGCGCATCGGTCTCGGCGGCATGGGCTCGGTGTGGCGCGCGCACGATGAGCGCCTGCAACGAACCGTCGCCGTGAAGCTGTTGCACCTGCCTTCGGGCGCGAGCGAGTCCGAGGCTCGGGTGGCCAAGGAGCGGGCGATGCGGGAGGCCCGCATCACCGCCCGTCTCCACCACCCTCATGCGGTACCGGTCTTCGACGTCGTCGAGCACGAGGGGCAACCCTGCCTGGTCATGCAGTACCTCCCGTCCCGAACGTTGCAGGAGATGCTCGCCAAGAGCGGCACCCTGCCCGTCGACGAGGCCGCGCTCATCGGCGCGGAGGTCGGTTCCGCGTTGGCCGCCGCGCACGCCGTCGGAGTGGTGCACCGTGACGTCAAGCCGGCGAACATCCTCATCACCGAGGACGGATCGGCCAAGATCAGCGACTTCGGCATCTCGTACGTGCTCGGCGATGCCCGGTTGACCTCGACCGGCATGCTGACCGGCACGCCCGCTTATCTGGCGCCCGAAGTGGCCCGGGGTGAGCCATCCTCGACCGCGTCGGACGTGTACTCCCTGGGTGCGACCCTCTTCGCCGCCGTGGAGGGCTCGCCCCCGTTCGGGACGGACGAGAACCCGATGGCGTTGCTGCATCGGGTCGCCTCCGAGCCGCTGACCCCGCCCGCGAGGGCAGGCGCCCTCACGCCCGTGCTCCTCGCCATGCTCGAACGCGATCCCGCGACACGCCCCGCGATGGCAGAGGCAGTCGAGTGGCTCCAACGACTCGACCTGACGGCCCCGTTGGAGCAGCCAACCGCCCCGATCCCCCCAGTCACGACGATGCCGTTGCCGGCTGGTCCAGCTGGCGCACCGACACCACCGACGGTCGGGATGGGAACCCCCGCCGCGGCTGGACTGGCCGGCTCAGCCGGACTGGCCGGCTCGGGTGGACTGGCCGGCTCGGCCGGCTCCGCTCAAACCGCCGCGCCCACCAGCTCGTCTGCGTCTCCCCCGACGCCGTCGACCTCACCACCTGCCAACAGTGATCGCACAGACCGCCGCTCCCGCCGAGGGATCGCGGTGCTCGTCGCACTGGCAGCCATCGCGGCCGTTGGTCTCCTGGCCCTTCAGGCACTCCTTGGCAACGACGACCAAACCCCCGCTGCCGCACCGCCCACGACCTCCTCGGTCGCCGACAGCCCTTCGCCGTCCGCCACAGCCGTCACGACCAGCCCCACCGCCACGACCGAATCCGCCAGGACGACCAGGCCCGCCACCACGACGGCGGAACCCACGCCCTCCCCGCCAACCGCCACCAGGTCCCCCAGCGCGGTCCCCTCGGAGTCCCCGGCGGCAGGGCAACCCGAGGAGATCCGGTTGGTGCGGGCGCTGCAGGACTACTACGCCCTGATGCCTGATGACACCGATGAGGGCTACGCCCTCCTCACCGATCGGTACCGCAGCACCACGGCCGGCAGCGAGGAGTCGTACGAGGCGTTCTGGAGCGAGATCGAGCGCGTCAGCATCCGCGACTCCACGGCGACATCTGGCGGACGGGTCGAGGCGACACTCACCTACACGTTCGACGACGGTCGCGTGGTTGAGGAGCGGACGGCATATCGACTGGTGGAGCAGGACGGCACGCTCAGGATCGACAGCTCCACCGTCCTGAGCAGCCGAGAGCTCTAACGGCGATAGCATCGCTATATGACGATGCTGACTCGGGCTGCCACCGACTCCGTCCGTGCTGGGGCGTCCGCGCTCGATGCGGCGGCCTGCCTGTTCCACGGGTTCCAGGACCCATCGAGACTCGCCATACTTCAGCACCTGGCCCTCGGTGAGCACAGGGTGGTCGACCTGACCGCTCACCTCGGGCTGGCCCAGAGCACGGTCTCCAAGCACCTTGCCTGCCTCAAGGACTGCGGCCTCGTCAGTTCCCGGCCGCAGGGACGCGCATCGGTGTTCTCCCTCAACCACCCCGAGGCGCTGATGGACCTCTTCGCGGCGGCAGAGCGACTCCTCGGACTGACCGGGGACGCGGTCACGCTGTGCCCGCGGTACGGCATCACGGCCACCGAGAGCGCGTGATGACTGCCGACGATCGGGAACCGTGGCCGTCCCGGGCGCTGGGGGCGCGCAAGAGAATGCTGGCCCCGAACGTCCCCGGCTCGTCCACGCTCGGCGAGGCTGAGACCGAGCGGTTGACCCGTCGGGCACTGCGTCTGGCGCAGTTCACCGTCGCCTACAACGTCGTCGAGGGGGCCGTGGCCATCAGCGCGGGCCTGGTGGCGGGACTGGTGTCACTGGTCGGCTTCGGGTTCGACTCGGGAATCGAGTCGGCCGTCGCCGTCCTCGTCGGGCTTCGGCTTGCCGCAAGACTCCGGCACGGCGAGGCGGACCAGCGCAAGGAGCGAAGGACCCTGCGGGCGGTCGCCCTGACCTTCTTCCTCCTCGCGGCCTACGTGGGGTTCGAGGGCGTGCGGTCGCTGATGGATGACGAGCCGCCCGACCAGTCGGTCGTCGGCATCGTCCTGCTCACCGCGTCCATCATCGTCATGCCCGTCCTGGCCGCCGCCAAGCAGCGGGTGGCGCTCCAGCTCGGCGGTGACAAGCTCATTCTGGCCGATGCAGCGGAGACGAAGATCTGCGTGCTGCTCAGCGTCTCCACGCTCCTGGGCCTGGGCCTCTACAGCCTCACGGGCGCAACCTGGCTGGACCCCCTGGCCGGTTTCGTCATCGCAGCCTTTGCCGTGCACGAGGGCCGGGAGGCCTGGGAGGGCGAGCTGGTCGAGGACGACGACGAGCGGGACCAGCGACGCTCACGTCCGAGCGGGGAGGCGAGCTGATGGGCACCGGGCACGCCCATGGTCGTGGGGCTCCAGCTGGGCACGCCGGTGCTCGTCATCGGTGGCGGCTGCGGGTTGCCTTCGCCCTCATCGCCGCCTTCTTCGCGGTCGAGCTCGTCTTCGCGCTGTTGTCCGGGTCTCTGGCGCTGCTCTCCGACGCAGGCCACATGGCTTCGGACGTCGTGGCACTGGGCGCCGCGCTCGTCGCCACGACGGTGGCCACCCGCCCCGACTTCACCGGCCGGCGGACCTATGGGTCCTACCGAGCAGAGATCCTTGCCTCCGGCCTGGCGGTCCTGCTCATGCTCGGCGTCGCGTCCTACGTCGTCGTCGAGGCCATCGGACGGATCGGCGACCCGGTCGAGGTCCAGACCGGCCCGATGATCATTGTCGGAGCGATCGGACTGGGTGTGAACCTCGCGGCCCTGCTGCTCCTGCGCGGCGGGTCCACAGAGTCGCTCAACGTCAAGGGCGCCTACCTCGAGGTGACGGCTGACACAGCGGGCTCCGTGGGCGTGCTCGCCGCAGGATGGCTGGTCGCCGCCACGGACAACGCCATCTGGGACACCGTCGTCGCCCTGGCCATCGGGATCTTCGTCGCGATCCGCGCGGTGATCCTGGGACGGCAGGTCCTCGCGGTCCTCGCCCAGCACGTCCCCGACAGCGTCGACATCGACGAGGTCACCACCGACCTGGCGGCGATCCCGGGGGTCCGCGATGTGCACGACCTGCACCTGTGGACCCTGACGTCCGGGATGCTCGTGGCCACGGCGCACCTCGTCTCCGACGAGGGCGCCCAGACCCCGGACCTGCTCGAAGGGGCCAAGGAGGTGCTCCGCGACAAGCACGGTGTGCTGCACGCGACGCTCCAGGTCGAACCCGCGCGCAGCCGGGAGTGCCACGAGCTGGACTGGTGACCTGACTCGTCTGACGGAGGGGACCGGCGGGCACGATGGGTGGTTGCTAAGCCGGGCTCTCGTGCTGGGGAAAGCCACCGAGGCGGACGAGGTTTCCATGTGGGTCGATGATGTGGAACTCGACCGCACCGGATGGCTCACTCTCGGGGGCACTCATCCGAGCTGGCCCCGGCACCTCCAGCTGTGCCCACCCGGCGTGCACTTCACGCGCTTCGTCGGGGCTGTCCAACCTGACGTAGCACGCGACATCGTTCGTCCAGCGGTCGACCGCCTGATCGCGCCAGAAGTGCAGCTCGATGCCGAGGTCCTCGTGTCGCAGGATCAGGTAGTCCGGCCACCTCCCCCGAGCACCGAATCCGAAAGCCGCCCAGAACGTTGTCGTCGCGTCGAAGTCAGCACTGGGGAGGATTGGAATCGTCTCGGCCACGACACCAGTGTCACCTTCCACTGAGCTGGTCTGCACTGCGACGCCGGACACAAAGCCGCTATCGCGGTCGGGCCTGGCGGGTGAGCTCTCCAGCAGTGTCACGTTGCATCATCTCGGCGACCATCGTTGACTCGATGTCCTGACCGAGCAGAACTGCGAGCTTGGCGAGGGCGGCCTCCGTCGTCATGTCGTAGCCCGGCACGGCTCCGGCGTGCAGGAGCGCCGACCCGGTGGCGTATGCGCCCGGCTGCACCGATCCGCGGAGGCACTGGCTCACGACGACCACGACGATGCCATCCCTGGTAGCGCCGTCGATGACGGACAGGAACTCGCGGTCGTTCGAGGGTCCGTTGCCCGCGCCGTACGCCTCGAGTACGAGGCCCTGCAGAGGTGGTCTGCACAGGTTCGCCAGGGTTGACGCCGAGAACCCGGGAAACAGTCGCATCGCTGCGACGTTCCCCAGCTGCCCCGTCGTGATGCCCGGCTCTCCCCCGTCGGTGCGAACGAGGTCGCGATGAACGACAATGTCGATGCCGATCTCGGCGAGCGGCGGGAAACGTGGCGAGTCGAACGCATCGAGTCCCGAGGCATCGATCTTCGTCGCCCGGTTTCCGCGGAGCAGGAGCTCGCCGAAGAGCAAGGACACCTCCCGCACGTCGGAGCGGGCCGCGACCTCGAGCGCCCCGATGAAGTTCTGTCGTCCGTCACTGCGGGTTCGCGAGACGGGGATCTGCGAACCGGTGACGACCACGGGCTTGCCGAAGGACGGGAGCAGGAAGGAGAGCGCCGACGACGTATAGGCCATGGTGTCGGTCCCGTGCAGGACGACGAAGCCGGCATGGTCCAAGCGGTGCTCGTAGAGCACTCGAGCGATGGCACACCAGTCATCAGGGGTCGCGTTCGCGGAGTCGAGCGGCGGATCGAGTTCCAGGAACGCGATCGGCGGCAAGTCACCCCTCGAGCTCTCCACGATCCAGTCGAGGTAGGGACCCAGCGCACCCGCAACGGGAGCGTGACCATCAGGCGTGTCGACCATCCCGATGGTCCCTCCGGCGTGCAGCACGAACACGCTGTCGCTCATCGCA
>NZ_DATEEY010000042.1:0-53443 GCF_035280925.1 Intrasporangium sp.
GGCTCGGACGTGGTCGGGTCCGGCTCGGAGGTCGTCGGGTCCGGCTCGGACGTGGTCGGGTCCGGCTCGGACGTGGTCGGGTCCGGCTCGGAGGTCGTCGGGTCCGGCTCGGACGTGGTGGGATCAGTCGTTGGGCTGGTCGTTGGGTTGGTCGTCGGGTTCGTCGTCGGGGTCGAGGTCAACGGCGGCTTGGTCGTGGTGGAGGACGGCGTCCGAATCCACGGGCTCGAGGTCCCGCTCGTGGACGGCGGGATGGGCACGTCACCGTCCTCGACGTGCACCGGCAGACCACGCTCGTCGCGGACCGCCGGGGGAGTTGCCTGGAACGGGATGCTCGGGGCATGCGAGCTCGGCAGGCCGAGATAGGGCCCCGGGTCGACATAGCGCTCGTTGAGGATGACGTCGAAGTGCAGGTGACAGCCGGTGGACCAGCCCGTCGTGCCGACCAGACCGATGATGTCGCCCTGCTTGACGACGTCGCCCGCCTTGACGAGGAACTTCGACTGGTGGCCGTAGGCCGTCTTGAGGTTGGGGCTGTGCTGGATGATCGTCCGTGCGCCCCACGACGGGGAGACCTGGGCGTACACAACGGTCCCTGAGGCTGCGGCCCGGATTGGCGTGCCGCACGCCCCGGCGAGGTCGATGCCGGTGTGGAACATGGGCACCCCGAGCACCGGGTGCATCCGTGGACCGAAACTGGATGACTGCCCGCCGAGAACGGGACGGATGAAACGCAGCTGGGACTGCTGGTCTGGCAGGGGCGACGCGAGTGGTGGCACCATCCCCGGGGGCAGGGCCAGGCTGGGGAACTGGAAGAGCCCGCCGCCGATGGCCGACGAAACGCCGGACATGGCTCCTGCGAGGTCCGGGGAGACGCCCTGCGGGTAGGCGGGCGCAGCGGCGCTGGGCGTGCCGGCGGGGACAGGGTCTGACGCGCCAGCTGCGAGGACGACCGACTGTCGGACCAGCTGTGGTGCGCTCCCGCCGAGGAAGGGCAGCAGCGCCACGAGGGTGACTCCGGCCGCAAACGTCAAGGTCCGACCGCGCACTCTGATGTGCACCACGGTCGGGCCACTCGTCGGCCTGATCGGCTCCTGCACTGGCAGGCACCCCCATCGGGCAGTTGATTGCGAACCGGGGCCTCCTGACTGGACCTCGGACCGGCCATCACCATGGACGCCCCCACGCCACGGTGTCAACCGAATGGTTCCACCATAGGGTGATCACCGGAGTGCCGGGGGCGGAACGGGTGCAAGTTTCCGGTTGATGTGGCCCATCCGTGCCGCCGGGAGTCCTGGTCACCGGCTGCCGACATAGGCCGCCAGATGCTCGCCGGTCAGGGTCGCTTCGGTTGCGACGAGGTCGGCGGGCGTGCCCTCGAAGACGACCCGACCGCCGTCGTGCCCGGCGCCCGGGCCCAGGTCGATGATCCAGTCGGAGTGGGCCATGACGGCCTGGTGGTGCTCGATGACGATCACCGACTTGCCGGAGTCGACGAGCCGGTCGAGCAGCGCCAGCAGCTGCTCGACGTCGGCGAGGTGCAGACCGACGGTCGGCTCGTCGAGGACGTAGACGCCGCCCTTCTCGCCCATGTGGGTGGCCAGCTTCAGGCGCTGCCGCTCACCGCCGGAGAGCGTGGTGAGCGGCTGGCCGAGGCTGAGGTAGCCGAGCCCGACGTCGGCGAGCCGGCCGAGGATGGCATGAGCGCCGGGCACCTTCGCAGCCCCATCGCGGAAGAACTCCTCGGCCTCAGCGACCGGCATCGCGAGGACCTCGCTGATGTCGCGGCCCCCCAGGTGGTACTCGAGCACCGCCGGCTGGAAGCGCTTGCCCTCGCACTCCTCGCAGGGCGTCGCCACGCTCGCCATCGGGCCGAGGTCCGTGTAGATGACGCCGGCGCCGTTGCACGCGGGACAGGCGCCCTCTGAGTTGGCACTGAACAGGGCCGGCTTGACGCCGTTGGCCTTCGCGAACGCCTTGCGGATCGGGTCGAGCAGTCCGGTGTACGTCGCCGGGTTGCTGCGACGTGATCCCCGGATCGCGCCCTGGTCGATCGTCACCACGCCGTCCCGGTCGGAGACCGAGCCGTTGATCAGTGAGCTCTTGCCCGAGCCGGCGACACCCGTGATGACACAGAGCACGCCGAGCGGGATGTCGACGTCCACGTCGCGCAGGTTGTGGGTGCTCGCGCCACGGACCTCGAGCACCGTGGACGGGGCCCGAACTGACGGCTTGAGGGCCGCCCGATCGTCGAGGTGGTGGCCCGTGATGGTTCCGCTCGTCCGCAGTCCCTCCACGCCACCCTCGAAGCAGACCGTCCCTCCGGCCGTGCCGGCGCCGGGGCCGAGGTCGACGACATGGTCGGCAATGGCGATCATCTCCGGCTTGTGCTCAACGACGAGCACGGTGTTGCCCTTGTCGCGCAGTTGCAGCAGCAGCTGGTTCATCCGCTGGATGTCGTGGGGGTGCAGGCCGATGCTCGGCTCGTCGAAGACGTAGGTCACGTCGGTGAGGGAGGAGCCGAGGTGACGGATCATCTTGGTCCGCTGGGCCTCTCCACCCGACAGCGTCCCCGAGGTGCGGTCGAGTGAGAGGTAGCCGAGCCCGATCTCCACGAACGAGTCGAACAGGTGCTGAAGGCCAGTGAGCAGCGGGCGCACCGAGGCCTCGTCCAGGTCGCGAACCCAGCCGGCGAGGTCGCTGATCTGCATGGAGCAGACGTCCGCGATGTTCTTGCCCTTGATCCTCGATGATCGGGCCGCCTCGTTCAGCCGTGTGCCGTCGCACTCCGGGCAGGTGGTGAACGTGACCGCCCGCTCCACGAAGGCGCGAATGTGGGGCTGCATCGCGTCGACGTCCTTGGAGAGCATCGACTTCTGGATCTTCGGGATCAGCCCTTCGTACGTCAGGTTGATCCCCTCGACCTTGATCTTGGTCGGCGCCCTGTGGAGCAGGTCGTGCAGCTCCTTCTTGGTGTACCTCCGGATCGGCTTGTCCGGGTCGAAGAACCCGCTGCCACGGTAGATCCGGCCGTACCAGCCGTCCATGCTGTAGCCGGGAATGGTGAGCGCACCCTCGTTGAGCGACTTGGTGTCGTCATACAGGGCGGTGAGGTCGAAGTCGGTGACCGATCCCATGCCCTCGCAGCGAGGGCACATGCCGCCGGTGATGGTGAAGCTGCGTCGTTCCTTGGTGAACGACTCCCCGCGCTCGACGGTGACCGCTCCCGCTCCGGAGATCGACGCGACGTTGAACGAGAACGCCTGCGGCGACCCGATGTGCGGCTTGCCGAGTCGGCTGAAAAGAATCCGGAGCAGGGCGTTGGCATCGGTGGCGGTCCCGACGGTGGAGCGCGGGTTGGCACCCATCCGCTCCTGGTCGACGATGATCGCCGTCGTCAGGCCGTCCAGGAGGTCGACGTCGGGCCTCGCCAGGGTCGGCATGAACCCCTGGACGAAGGCGCTGTAGGTCTCGTTGATGAGGCGCTGCGACTCCGCTGCGATCGTGTTGAAGACGAGCGAGCTCTTGCCCGAGCCCGAGACCCCCGTGAAGACGGTCAGCCGACGTTTTGGAATCTCGACGCTCAGGTCCTTGAGGTTGTTGACCCGCGCTCCGTGCACGCGGATCATGTCGTGGCTGTCAGCGAGCGGCAGCGCCGCCCGCGACTCTGGATCGATCTTCGTGGCCGTGCTCGTCATGTCGCTCACGCTAGCCGCGGCGCCACGCTGTGCGCTTCTTCATTCCTGACGCCTGTCGACACCTGCCGTGGTTATGGTGAGCACCGAGGTGAGCCATGGACACTGCCGATCCCACTCGACCGGGCGTCCGAGCGGAGCTCCGCGCGCGGCCGAGGCACGTGGCATCGGCCCTGGCTCTCGCCCTCCTCATCGCGGGTCTCGTCGTGTCGAGTCCAGGGCCGCGGTCGGCTCAGGCGGTCGGGCGGCTCCCCTCGTGCGACCTCGGGAATGTCTACACCGTGCCCCGCGGCTACGACGACTGGAGCGTCACCCTGGTCGACCGGCTCCTGCGCGTCGAGAAGGACTATGTGCCGCCGGACCTGGTGCACGTCGGTGAGGCCGGCCTCCCGGGCGGTGGCCACATCCGGGCGGTGGCGATCGACGACACGCGCGCCATGGCGAGAGCGGCGCGAGCTGCCGGTGCGCCCATCGGCGTGTGGAGCGGATACCGCAGCTACGAGGAGCAGGTCCAGATCTTCAATGGTTACGCCCGAGAGAACGGCCTCGACAGCGCGATCACGTACTCCCAGCGCCCGGGGCACTCTGAGCACCAGCTCGGACTCGGCGTCGACTTCATGAGCGCCGGGGGCGGCAACCCCCTGCCGGGCGACTGGGCCACGACCGCGGCGGGCCGCTGGATGCGCGACAACTCCTGGAAGTTCGGCTGGGTCAACAGCTACCCACGCGGCGAAGGCGGTGCGCGCTGGAACGACCGAACGTGCCTGCGCTATGAGCCGTGGCACTACCGCTACCTCGGCCGTGAGGTCGCCGCCAAGGTGCACCGCTCGGGCCTGACGATCCGGGAGTACCTGTGGAGGAACCACACGTTGCTCGACAGCAGCGGCAGACCGATCGCGACTCCGACGCCCACGCCGTCCGCGACGCCCAGCAGGTCGCGGGAGGCGTCAACGACGACGATGCCGACCGTGACGCCAAGTGAGAGAGGGGTGCCAGCGGCCCCGTCGGTAGAGCCGACCGTCGCCTCGGCCCCCGCAACCGTTTCGCAGTACGACGTCGATCCTCTTGTCCTCGTCGCCGGACTACTCGGGCTGGCAGGCGCGCTCGCCCTCGTCGGACGCGCGTGGGCCCGACGGCGAGCGCGATGAGTTGGACTCGGCCACAGGCAGATTCAGCCGTATGCCGCTGAGCCGGCTCAGCGGCATACGCCCACGTCGTGCCGGGCTGGCACCTCAGCAGTCACGAGGGCGTGCTCGCTCGCACCGGCTCGACGCCCAGAGAGTCCATCAGCTCGATGACGCGGCGCTTGATCTCGTCGCGGATCAGTCGGACGGACTCGACGCCCCGGCCGGCCGGGTCGTCCAGCTCCCAGTCCTCGTAACGCTTTCCCGGAAAGATCGGGCAGGTGTCGCCGCAGCCCATGGTGATGACGACTTCGGATTCCCTGACGGCCTCGGTCCTCAGGACCTTTGGAGTCTCTGCGGACAGGTCAATGCCCTCCTCGGCCATGACGGTGACAGCGGAGGGGTTCACCTGGTCAGCAGGCGCCGAGCCGGCCGAGCGGACCTCGACCTGTCCTCCGGACAGGGCGGTCAGGTAGGCGGCGGCCATCTGCGACCGGCCGGCGTTGTGGACACAGACGAACAGGACGGACGGCCGGTCGGACATGATGGCTCCTGGGGTGGGAAGTGGGGTCGAGGTCGCTAGCCCGGGTAGATGGTGCAGGCGTCGCCGCAGCCCATCGTGAGGATGGCGTCGGCTGCGCGAACGACGCTGTCGCTGAGGGGCTTGGCGTGGCCATCAGCGGGTGACGTTCTCGTTGGGGAAGCGGCGGCGGAGCCACAGGCTGACGTAGACAAGGCCGACGAGGACCGGAACCTCGATGAGCGGGCCGACGACGCCGGCGAGGGCCTGTCCGGAGGTGACGCCGAAGGTCGCGATGGCCACGGCGATGGCCAGCTCGAAGTTGTTGCCCGCCGCGGTGAAGGCGAGCGTCGTGGTGCGCTCGTAGGACATGCCGAGCGCCTTGCCGAGCGCGTACCCGCCACCCCACATGAGCGCGAAGTAGGCGAGCAGCGGCAACGCGATGCGAGCGACGTCGAGCGGGCGGGAGGTGATCTGTTGGCCCTGCAGGGCGAAGAGGATGACGATCGTGAACAGGAGGCCGTAGAGGGCCCAGGGTCCGATCCGGGGAAGGAAGGACCGCTCGTACCACTCCCTGCCGCGTGCCTTCTCGCCGTACGTTCGCGAGAGGTAGCCGGCGAGCAGCGGGATGCCGAGGAAGACGAGGACGGACTTGGCGATCTGCCAGGCGGACACGTCGAGACTGGCCTGTTCGAGCCCCAGCCAGCCAGGCAGGACTGAAAGGTAGAACCAGCCGAGCCCGGCGAAGGCAATGACCTGGAAGATCGAGTTCAGCGCGACGAGGACCGCGGCGGCCTCCCGGTCGCCGCAGGCCAGGTCGTTCCAGATGATGACCATGGCGATGCAGCGGGCCAGACCGACGATGATCAGGCCGGTGCGATACGCGGGCAGGTCGGGCAGGAAGAGCCACGCGAGGGCGAACATCAGCGCAGGCCCGACGAGCCAGTTGAGCACGAGCGAGCTGGACAGCATCCGCTTGTCCGCGGTCACGGTGTCGAGCCGGTCGTAGCGCACCTTGGCCAGCACCGGGTACATCATCACCAGCAGCCCGAGCGCGATGGGCAGCGAGACGCCGTCGACCTCCACTGCGCCGAGGGCGTCGCCGAGCCCCGGGATGACCCGGCTGAGCAGCAGCCCGGCAACCATGGCGGCGCCGATCCAGACCGGCAGGAAGCGGTCCAGGGTCGACAGTCGCGCGGCGACGTGGTCGGGTGCGGGCGCATCAGGGCGTATGCCGGTGGGCTGGCTCACGTCGGCGCGCTGGCTCATGTGGGGTGACTTCTCGCTTCCATCGAGGTGGACCGTCATACTGAGCGTTCCAGCCTTCATTGATCTATGTCAATATTGACAGTGTTCGATGGAATGCGCAGTGAGCAACCAGACAACGGGAGGTGAACGACGGGTGGTCAAATCGGTCGTCGTGCTTCAGGGGACCCTGCTCGAGGGAGCCATCGGCAAGTGCTGTGGGGCGCCGGCACGGGCACCGCTCACGCGGCCAGAGGCCGAGGAGGTCGCGGGGTTGCTCAAGGCCGTGTCCGACCCGGCCCGCCTGCAGCTGCTGAGCATCATCCGCTCCGCCGGCGACTGCTCAGCCTGCGTCTGCGACGTGGTTCCGGCCGTGGGGCTGTCCCAACCCACGGTGTCCCACCACCTCAAGGTCCTCACGAAGGCTGGGCTGCTCACGCGGGAGCAACGCGGCACGCAGGCCTGGTTCACCCTCGTGCCGGAACGGCTCGATCAGCTCGGTCAGATCTTTGCCTGATCCATGCCGGACGTCAGTCCACGCCGTCAAGGAATGTCGGGCGCGCTGAAGTGCTGGAAGTCTGGATCGGAGTACAGGCCTCCCCATTCCCAGCCGATTCGGTCGAACTCTCGGCGAACGACATCGCCGTCACGGATGACGCCGGGCTGTGAGGGTGCGCCCGCGGTTCGGTCGACCTCCAGGAAAGGACGGCCGGCAGGCGGCCTCACCTCACTGCCGACGACGTATGGGTTCTGGACCGGGTTGATGTCGATCGCTCGACCGTAGGCGTGGTCGGACCAGGCCGACTGGCCTGCCACGCGGCGGCAGTTGTAGCCGGACGTGTTGTTGGCCGCCATGGACCGGTCGTCGTCGCCGCCGTATTCGTCGACGAGCAGCATTCGCTCGATCGGGAACCGTTCGGCGTAGAGAGCGGCGAACACGCCAGCGACGTCCTCCGCGACGTCAGCGTGCACCACGAGCTCGCCTCGGCGCGCTCGTCCGTCGAACCCGACATGGGTGACGACGAGGTGGCGCAAGTCGGCAAGGGGAACCGGACACGTCTGGGGGTCGTGGCTCCGCATGCCGAGACGCACTGAGGGGCCGATCCGGCTGATGGAGACGGCGAAGTCGGGAAGTTTGTCCGTCACGCCTGACTCCGCTTGGCCCGCGTGGTCGCGCGTGTCCGACGCAGCTCCCACATCGGGCCCCGGACCGGGTCCGAGGTCGGTACATCCCCGCAGGTCTTTCCAGTCGCGGACCGCGGCAGTTCCCGCGTCTCCGGTGAGTGGCGTCGGGGCGCCACCCTCGGGACGGAACCGGCCCGGGAGCCACTCGTCGGCGACGACCTCGCCGCCGCGGACGGACAACCGAAGCACGCCGGTGTGCGGCGGTCGACCGTGGTACCAGTAGAAGTTGCCCAGCCCGTAGCTGACGTAGGTGGAACCGTGCAGACCAGCCCCCAGTGGCGTGTGCGCATGGGACCCAACCACGATGTCCGCTCCGGCAGCCTCGAGCCTCCTGGCCAGGCTCTGTTGGGTCGGGCTGGGACAAGCGTTGCCCTCCTCACCCCAGTGGAGGTAGACGATCACCAGGTCGTCTGTCCGCGCGGACTCCTGAACGGCGGCCGCGAGCGTCGCAACCCCCGGGCCGCGCGCAGATGCGAGGCCCGGTCCGGAGCCGGGGGCCGCTGCCCAGATGGCGTCCGCGCTCTCGCGGAACGACGCGTCGGCGGCATGGATGGCGACGTCCGTGCCCTTGACCTTGACGCGGTGGGGCGCGAACGCCTCCCGGTGATTTCGCCCAACGCCCACAAGCGCCACGTCGCTGGTCTCGGCGGCCCGGATCGTGTCGAGCAGTCCTGCCAAGCCGAAGTCGGCCCCGTGGTTGTTGGCGACGGACACGACGTCGACGCCGGAACGAGCGAGCACGTCCAGAGCAGCCGGCCCGGCTCGGAACCAGTACCGGTTCGACGGGACCTCGATCTCCTTGCTGGTCGGGGCATCCCTCAACGTCACCGCAGACTCGAGATTGACCATCGCGAGGTCAGCGTCCCGCAGGATGTCCGACATCGGGCCCAGGGTGGACGAGGGGCTCGACGGCACGTCGCGGTAATCGCCCTCGAAGTGAACGTCGCCGGCGAAGGCGAGCCGTAGCGTCGCCGGAGCGGCGCTGGAGGGAGGAGTCGACGGAGCGACGCTCGGGGACGGCCTCGGCGAGCTGACAGTTGGCGAAGGGGACGCGAACTCGCGCTCGCCAAGGTCGTCACTCAGCATGGGCCCCATCATCAGGAATGCGCTCATGATGAGGACCGCGACAATGCCCGCTGCAAGAACGAGGCGAGAACGTCTCGTCACAGCACCATCGTAGGAGCGCACCGACAGCACCGATGCGCCCCGCGATGGCCTGGGGGTCGAATCGCCGACCTGAGGTCAAACGACGTCGGCGCGCCTCGCGACTCGCCGGAAGGCCCAGCCTGTCAGGATGAACCCCACGCCGAGGGCCGCCGCCATGAACGCCACCCCGAAGGCGACGACGGAGGTGAAGAGCGATGCCCGCAAGAACGACGCGTTCATCACCGTCGCGCGCGCAGGGTCGTCACGGTCGAGCTCGGCGTAGGTCTTGCCGCCGGACCCCTCCATCGCGTGCTTGTTGATCACATCGGCCTGTGCGTAGGCTTCCCACGGCGTGTCCACCGTTGCGCCTGCGAAGCGGGCCGCGTCCTCCGCGACGGTGATCTTCTCGGCGGCCAGCTGGTCGGCCACCACGACCCACGTGCCAACTCCGGCGACGAACATGATGGCGCCGAAGACGATCAGGAGCAGTCCGATGGTGCCGACACCGCGCAGTCCGCGTCCCTCCGTGGTGCCACCTCTTGTTTCCACACTGGTTGTCATTCCAAGCCTCCAAAGCGGTGCACTGGTTGTGGCACTGGAACCCGCAGCTGCCGGTCCGGCGCCGGTTCCACGGTAGGCCCTGCAGGACTGCGGCAGATGGTGCTTTCCGGGTGATCCGACGCGGAGGCGTACAGAGAACCATCCGGTTGGGATGAGGCGCGGCGGTGTGGGACGCGATCGAATGAGCAGGCACGCCGTCAGCGCAATCCACACGGAAGGCAGTCACATGTTCGATGACAACGGGTCGTTCCTGCTCGCGATGTTCGAGTTCTTCATCTTCGTGGCATGGATCATGTGCTTGTTCTACGTGTTCGGAGATGTCTTCCGTAGCCGCGATCTGGGCGGCGTCGCAAAAACGCTCTGGTGCGTGTTCATCATCGTGCTGCCGTTCCTGGGCGTCTTCGTCTACCTGATCGCTCGCGGCAATGGCATGACACAGCGCTCCATGGAGGCCCGGCAGCAGCTGCTCGACCAGCAAGCCCAGTACGTGCGTTCCGTGGCCGCCTCGAACGGTGGCGGTTCGGGCGTCGACGAGATCGCGTCGGCCAAGAAGCTGCTCGACGACGGAGCGATCAGCCAGACGGAGTTCGAGCAGCTGAAGGCGCGAGCCCTCGCCACCACGAACGTGGGTGGGGCAGCAGGGGCTTGAACCCTGGACCGACGGATTATGAGTCCGCTGCTCTAACCGGCTGAGCTACTGCCCCGGACGCCACGACTGCATCGTGGGCGCAGCGAGTCTACCCACCCGCGGGCGGTCGTCCCTCCTCGCCGTCCTAGGCTCGAGTGGAAAGCATCCTGAGGAGGACCATGGCTGAGGGGATCCGCGTCGCCGCGGTCGACGACGTCGAGCCGGGGGAAGCGCTCGTGCTGCCCGAGGACCTGACGCGGACGGAGGAGCCCATCTCGCTGTTCCGCGACGACGACGGTAGCTACTACGCCCTCGATGACACGTGCTCGCACGAGGACGCCTCCCTCGCCGAGGGGTGGATCGAGGCCGGCGAGGTGGAGTGCCCGCTCCATGCGAGCCGCTTCTGTCTGCGCACCGGCGAGGTGCTGTGCCTCCCGGCGACCAAGCCGGTGGCCAGCCACAAGCTCGAGATCCGCGACGGCGAGATCTACCTGTTCCCGGGTGTCCCCAACGACGGATGACGACCTGACCCGCACCGGAGTGCCGGGAAGTGCTGGTACGCATGGGTCTCGTGGTGCACAATGGGTCACGGGCTCCTGGAAGTGAGCCCAGCGGCATACAACTTCATCCGAGTCCGACAGCACGGGCTGACCGACACGCGCGAGGTCGTTGGGGAAGACGTCCCTTGCACGTGAGGAGGTCAGGATGTCTGTCGCGATGCCGCGCTCCCCGCGCCACACCACGCGCGGGGTGGTGTTCATCCACGGTGCCCCGACGGCACTGTGCCCCCACATCGCGTGGGCGATCGAGGCGGTCCTCGACCAGCGGATCTCGATCGACTGGATCCCGCAGCCGATCCTGCCCCGCACGGTTCGCACGGAACTGTCCTGGACGGGCGCGGTGGGCACTGGCGCCGAGTTGGCGAGTGCCCTCCGCGGCTGGGAAGGGCTGCGCTACGAGGTCACGGAAGACCCGACCGAGGTCTCCGACGGGTCGAGATGGTCCTTCACGCCGAGCCTGGGGATCCATCACACGATGACGAGCGTCAACGGCGACGCGGTCATCCACGAGGACCGACTCCGGGACGCGATGATCCGCAACCGGGGCGACGCAGACGCGCTGCAGGAGGAGATCGACCTGCTGCTCGGAGTCCCATGGGACGACGAGCTCGAGCCGTTCCGCTACGCCGGCGAGGGCGCCCCGGTGAGGTGGCTGCACAAGGTCGGTTGACGGCTCCCGCTCCGGCGCCAGTCTCCAGCGTCGCGAGTGGGCTTCCCCGGGGCCCGGACGGTTCGTGCGTCCGGGCCCCGCTCCCTGCTGTGGAAACCATGGTGCGCCAGTCGGGCTCACGTGCAACGCTTGGCGGGTACCGGGTACTGCTCGCCGGCTCTGATTTGGTTCGGTTGAAAGGCTTGTCGTGGCATCGGGTTTCACGCGGCACGCGAAGCGCCTCCAGCGCGACGCAATGTCGGCCTACTCAAGCCTCGTCGAGCTGTGGCGCCCGAGCTCCGAGTGCCACGCCGACCGCCGTCCCGCCTGCGGACCCCCTCAACCCTGAGCCCCACAGCTCACCCCAGGAGCCGCCGCCGGGACGTCCCGACGGCGGCTCTTCTCGTCGGCGAACAGAACTCGCCGCCATGACCCCAGGAAGGAGGTGTCGGCGATGACGCAGGTCGAGGTCCGCAACGCTGACGAGACTCTCCTGCACCGGGTCTCCGTCCGGCATGCGGTGAAGATGATCTGGCGCGGGATCGCCACACCCGTCGAGGTGCACGAGTCCGAGACCTTCGGTCCGTACCAGGTGCCGCTCGTCGTGCGACTCGTGCGTCACGTCGAGATGAAGTGGCTCTACTCCCGGACGCGGGCGACCCACTCGCGCGAGGGTGTCCTGCTCCGTGACAAGGGCCAGTGCGCCTACTGCGGCAGGTTCAACGCCACGACGATGGACCACGTCCTGCCTCGGTCCCGCGGCGGCGCCACCTCGTGGGTCAACGCAGTGGCAGCGTGCGAGGACTGCAACGCCCGCAAGGGCAACCGGATTCCGGACGAATCCGGCATGCCGTTGCGGTGGCAGCCCTACGTCCCGACCCGGGTGCAGCTCCGCTTCGCCCGACCCGATGCGTGCCTGTCGAGCATTGGCACACCCCACACCCGGACGCGACCCGGAAGGGAGCTCGTCGCATGACCAGGCACCGCCCGAACCTCAGGACCGCACCGCGTGCCGCGGATGGGACGCACCCGCGGTCGCTCGGCCGGGACCTGTTCGACTCCAAGGCGTTCGCCGCGGCGTCGCACCACCCGTTCGAGCTCGGCGATGTCACGCCGCCGTGCACCGAGGAGGACCCGGAGCTCTTCTGGCCCGCGACGGAGTCGGAGGCCGCGCTGGCCAAGGCGGTCTGCCGCGGTTGTCCCCTGGTCCGGTCCTGTCTCGCGACTGCGCAGGAGCGTGGCGAGTGGGGGGTCTGGGGTGGGGAGCTGCTGGCCAAGGGGCGAGTCACGACGGACCTGCCGGGCAACGTCCGCCCGTCACCTCGCGACCAGCCACGCACCGCCTGACCCGGCCCATTGCCGCTGGGCCGGCTCAGGTCATGGGTCAACCAACCGGAAGTACGACCTCAGCAGCCATGCTCCAAGCGGCGGCCGTCCCGAACCTCCGGTTGGTTGACCCAGAGCCGGCCGGGCTGGGACCGCGCCGCTTGCGCGGACCCAGCTCAGCGGCATACGTCCGCGGGTGGTTGCGTCGTCAGACGCTCGTGATGGCGAGGGCGACGTTGTGACCGCCGAAGCCGAACGAGTTGTTCAGGGCGGCCACGTCGCCGGCGGGGAGCCTGAGGTGCTCGCCCGTGACCACGTTGAGCGGGATCTCGGGGTCCTGGTTGTCGAGGTTGATCGTCGCCGGCACGGTGCGGTGGTGGATGGCGAGGATCGTGAGGACGGCCTCGAGCGCGCCGGCAGCACCGAGCAGGTGACCGGTCATGGACTTCGTCGCCGTGACGGCGATGTCGTCCGTCCGGTCGCCGAAGGCTCGCTTGATCGCGTGGTACTCCGCGATGTCACCGACCGGTGTCGACGTGGCGTGCACGTTGATGTGACTGATGTCGCCGAGCGACAGGCCCGCCCCCTCGACCGCGAAGACCATGGCGCGCGAGGCGCCGGAGCCCTGCGGCTCCGGGGCGGTGATGTGGTGGGCGTCACCCGACAGGCCGACCGAGGCGAGCTCGGCATAGATCCGCGCGCCACGAGCCCTGGCATGCTCCTCCGACTCGAGGACGACGACGGCGGCACCCTCCCCGAGGACGAAGCCGTCACGCTCCGTGTCGTAGGGCCGGGACGCCTTCTCGGGTTCGTCGTTGCGGGTCGACAGGGCCTGCATGGCGGCGAACCCGGCAATCGGCAGCGCGTGCACGGCCGCTTCCGTGCCGCCGGCGACGACGACGTCAGCCCGGCCGCTGCGGATCATGTCGATCGCGTAGCCCATGCTCTCCGCTCCGGACGAGCACGCGCTGACGAGCGTGTGGACGCCGGCGCGGGCCCCCAGCTCGAGCGAGACCGCCGCCGACGGGCCGTTGGGCATGAGCATCGGGACGGCGAGTGGGTAGACCCGACGCGGACCCTTCTCCCTCAGGGTGTCCCACTGGTCGAGCAGCGTCCAGACACCACCGATGCCGGACCCGATCGCGGTGCCGAGCCGCTCGGGCTCGACCTCGGGCTTGCCGGCGTCGGCCCAGGCCTCACGCGTCGCGATGAGGGCGTACTGGCTGGAGGGGTCAAGGCGTCGGGTCTCGACCTTGGCGAGCACCTCCTCGGGCTTCGTCGCGATCGTGGCGGCGAAGGTCACGGGCAGCTCGTACTTGGCCACCCAGTCGAAGTCCATCGTTCGGGCTCCGGAGCGCCCGGCGAGAATGGCTTCCCACGTCTCGGGGGCAGTGCCCCCCACGGGCGTCGTGGCGCCCAGGCCGGTGACGACAACGCGTCGGTTTGACGTCATGGTGAGGTGCTCCTCGTCAGGTGAAGTCGGGTGGTTCGTTCGTTGTGGAGAGATTCCGTATGCCGCTGGGCTGGGTCCGTGCCTCCCGGCGGGACCCAGCCATCGGGCTCCGGGGAGGTCGCTCAGCCCTGCGCGTTGCCGATGTAGCTGACGGCGTCGCGGACCGTCTTGAGGTTCTTGACCTCATTGTCGGGGATGCGGACGCCGAACTTCTCCTCCGCGTTGACGACGATCGTCATCATCGAGAGGGAGTCGATGTCGAGGTCCTCGGTGAAGGACTTGTCCATCTCCACCGACGCGGTGTCGAGGCCGGTCTCCTCGTTGACGATCTCAGCGAGACCCTCGAGGATCTCCTGCTCGGACTGAGCCATGTGCTGCTCCTTAGGTGGTCACTTGATGGTGGTCACTTGGTGATGTGGCCCCGAGTACCCGTCGGGACAAGCGGGAAACGGGAGGTCCTCAGGGGAGGACGATGACCTGGGCCGCGTAGACCAGGCCGGCCCCGAAGCCGATCTGCAGCGCGAGGCCGCCACTGGGGATCTCGCCCTCGGCGAGCATCCGGGTCGTGGCGATCGGGATCGAGGCTGCAGAGGTGTTGGCCGTCGTGACGATGTCGCGCGCGACGGGGATGTCCGGCGGCAGCTTGAGCTGCTTGACCATGGCGTCGACGATGCGGATGTTGGCCTGGTGCGGGATGAAGGCGTCGAGGTCGTCCGCCTTGATGCCCGCCCGGTCGATCGCCTGCTGTGCGATCGGAGCCATGCCCCAGACTGCCCAGCGGAAGACGCTCTGGCCCGCCATGGTCAGCATGGGCCAGCCCTTCCTGCCTGCGCCCTCCATCGTGGCGGTCTCGGCAGCGCTGGCCTGGGCCGCCTCGGCGCCGCCGTCGCCCAAGATGTCCCGGACCTCCAGCCACGAGTGCCGGTTCGAGATGACGTCGCGTTGTCCCCCGTCGGAGCCCCAGACCGTCGGGCCGATCCCGGGGGTGTCCGACGGGCCGATGACGGCTGCGCCTGCACCGTCGCCGAAGATGAAGGCCGTGCCGCGGTCGTAGGGGTCGGTGAAGTCGGTCAGCTTCTCGACACCGATGACGAGGACGTAGTCGGCAGACCCGCCCTTGACCATGTCGCTGGCCGTGGCGACGCCGTAGCAGTAGCCCGCGCAAGCGGCCGAGATGTCCATCGCCGGGGCGGTCGAGCCGAGTCGGGCGGCGAGCTCCGGTGCGGCGGCGGGGGTCTGGTACGGGTGGGTCACCGTCGCCATGAGGACGAAGCCGAGCTGGTCGGGCGTGATGCCGGCGTGGTCGAGTGCCTGCCGGGCCGCGTGCTCGGCCATGTCGATGACGCTCTCGTCCTCGGCCGCCCAGTGACGGCTGACGATGCCGGAGCGCTCACGGATCCACTCGTCGCTCGAGTCGATCTTGTCCACGATCTCGGCGTTGGTGACGACCCGGGCCGGTCGGTAGGCGCCGACCCCCACGATGCGGGAGTGGCGTGGGCTGCCCGGATCGATGATCGCGCCGGTGCCCTTGGGCGTGGGGGTGGTGGTGGATGAAGTCACAGGAAAAGCCTCACTCTTCGTCGACTCGTGCGGAAGGGGAAGCGGCTTGCGTCGTCGTGGTGCCGGCGTGCGCCGAGATCATGCGTCGGGCGGCCTCGAGGTCGTCCGGGGTCTTGAGGGCGAGCGTCTCGACGCCCTTCATGGCCCGCTTGGCCAGGCCCACGAGGGCTCCCGCTGGGGGGAGCTCGATGAGACCCGTGACACCGAGCTCCAGCATGCTCTCCATGCAGAGATCCCAGCGGACCGGGTTGCTCACCTGACGCACGAGGCGGTCGAGGGTCTCGCGCCCATCGGTGACGGGCCGGCCGTCCGCGTTGGACAGCAGGGTGACTGACGGGGACCGGGTCTGGGTGGTCTCGGCCAGCTCCTCGAGGACGCTGACCGCGGGCGCCATGTGGTGGGTGTGGAAGGCCCCGGCGACCTGGAGCGGGATGACGCGAGCCTTGGCCGGGGGATCCGCCTGGAGGGCCTCGAGCTGCTCGAGCGTGCCGGCCGCGACGGTCTGCCCGGCACCGTTGACGTTGGCCGGGGTGAGGCCGTGGCGCTCGAGGGTGGCGAGCACGTCGTCCGGGTCACCGCCGAGGACCGCGGCCATGCCGGTCGGGGTTGCGGCGCTGGCGGCAGCCATGGCCCGACCGCGCTCACGGACGAAGACGACCGCGTCACCGGCGTCGAGGACACCCGCGGCGGCCGAGGCGGTGATCTCACCGACCGAGTGGCCCGCCACGAGACCGACGCCGTCGAGGGTGACGACGGCGTCGCCGAGCAACGGCGGGAGCGAGACCAGGCCGGCACCCACGATGAGGGGCTGGGCGATCGCGGTGTCCTTGATGGTCTCGGCATCCGAGGTCGTGCCGTGAGCGACGAGGTCGATGCCGGTCGACTCGGAGAGGCGCACGAGCTGGTCGCGGACGCCGTCGACCTCCAGCCAAGGGGTGAGGAAGCCGGGGGTCTGGGATCCCTGTCCGGGGCACACGATCGCTAGCACCTGTCCAGCCTCCCGGATCGAGAGCCCGGATGGAGACTCCGAATGTCACGAAGTCGACTGGACTGGTTTGGAGGTTTCCTCCAACTGCGGTCTGGGGCTGGCGCGGGTGGCGCGCTCTGCATCGGAGAGCCGGCCGAGGGCCAGGGCGATGCCGGCCGCCCAGGCGTCGCGAGGTTCGGTCAGGTCGAAATGGGTCAGGTCCTCGATCCGGCCGAGCCGGTAGCGGACCGTGTTGGGGTGGATGAACAGGGCCCGGGACGTCGCCTCGAGGGAGCGACCGCTCTCGAGGTAGGCCTCGGCCGTGGCGAGGAGCGCGCGCTGGGCCGACCGGGCGAGGGGTCGGTGGACCTGGTCCACGAGCAGGCGTTGCGCCGGGACATCGCCGGCAAGCGCGCGCTCCGGAAGGAGGGCCTGCGACTCCACGATGCGGGGAGCCGCAGGCCAGGCAGCGGCCGCGGAGTGTCCGCTCAGGGCTGCCCGGGCCGACCGGCCTGCCGCGAAGAGATGGGGGACCGTTGGCCCGACGACGATCGGGCCCTCCCCGAACCGTTCCGACACGGCGGAGACGACGGCCAGGGGGTCCTCGGTGCCCCCGAGGATCGCGATGAGCCGCGTGCGCTGCACGATGGCCAGCGCCTCGCCGCCCTCGTGTCGGACGGCGCGTCGCACGGCGTCCACCGACGCCGCGGCGCCACCATCGGTCATGGGAGTGGTTCCGACGACGACGGTGACGTGCCCGACCTCGTCCCAGCCGAGCGCCGCAGCACGCGACTGCATCGAGTCGTCGGCCTCGCCCCGGAGCACGGCATCGACCACGAGAGACTCGAGTCGCGCGTCCCAGGCGCCCCGTGCCTCGGCTGCGCCCGCATAGACCTCAGCGGCGGCGAAGGCGATCTCGCGACTGAAGCGCAGCACGGACTCGCGCAGCAGCTGCTCGTCGCCCGGACCGGCCAGGCTCTCGACCCTGGCCTCGACGACCTCGACGACGGTCCGGACGAGGTCGAGGGTCTGCCGCAGGCTCACCGTGCGCGTCAGCTCCTGCGGCGCCTTGGCGAAGATGGAGATGGCCGAGGGAGCGCTGTCCTCGTGGGTCCGGAACCAGGCGATGAACTCCGAGATGCCGGCTTGGGCGACCAGCCCGACCTGGGACCGCTCGGCTGCGGGAAGGTCGCGGTACCAGGCGAGGTTCTCCTCCATGCGGCGAGCGGCGAGGGTCGCCAGCTCGCCGGTGCTGCGATCGACGGCGCGCGAGGTCTCGCTGCTCGGTCGGCGCCGCTCGGGTGCAGTCACGAGCCTCAGCCTACGGCCGGGCCCGCCACCCGCGCCCCCAGCCCGATCGAGTGAACAGCTCTCGGGCCAGACGGTGTTCGCTCGATCGGACTCAATCGGACTCGATCGCGATTGCGGTGTGGTGCTTTGTATGTCGCGGACAAACCGTCAGTGTGCGGTGAGGACCGAGGTGAGGCCCGAATACTCCCGAGGGCCGTCGAACCAGGGCAGTCCAGCGGCCAGCTCCTCGGAGAACGTTCCCAGATAGGCCACGGCAGAGGCATGGTCGGGGAAGGTCGCGCGGGTCTCGATGTCGCGCTGGGTCACGTGCCGGAAGTGACGTCGCAGGGACTCTGCCGCGTTCTCGGAGGAGAACTGCGTGACGAGAGGCTCGCCGCCGGCCTCGAGCAGGAGCTCGGCCAGATGGAGATCGCCGTTCGTTGCGACGGTGAGCTGTCCACCGGGCCGGAGGACGCGGCGCATCTCTCGAAGGGCACGGTCGAGGTCCGGCACGTGATAGAGCATCCACGCGGCGACGACGCCGTCGAACGTCTCGGCCATGAACGGCAGCTGCGTGGCGTCGGCTTGTCGAGCCGCAACGCCGAGGCGCTTGGTCGCGGCGACCTTGCCCTCTGACTCGTCGGTCGCGAGGTAGACGCAATCCGGCATGGCGGTAATGACGGCCTTGGCGAACTGGCCTGTCCCGCAGCCGATCTCGAGGATCTCTCGTGGTCGGGCCGACAGGACGGCGGTCAGCAGCACGTCCACAGGAGTGACACCATCGGGTCCCGGGCCCCAGACGCCGGCGCGGGTCAGGAGCTTGTCGGCTCGCTCGTACTGGCGTCTGACCTGCACCTGCTCGGTCATCGAGTCCACGCGCGAGTCCACGGGCGCGAACATACCGCCCCATATCGGGCGTGAGGTCGCGGCGCGCCGCGCAGCACACACTTCACCGACATGTCATCACCCCGTCGGAGAACGGCCCCATCGCGGTTGCGCACGGCCGGGTGAATTGGGCCATGAAGCGACTCAGCCCAGTTCTCACCGCAGCGGCCCTCGTTGCGGCCGTTGCCCCCACGGCACTCACCACGGGCACGATCGCCCCACCGAGCACCGCCACGACGACGGACCAGCCGCGGCGGCAGGCGGTCGAGCCGCTCGTCGTCGCCCACCGCGGTGCGTCCGGGTACCGTCCGGAGCACACCCTCGCCGCGTATGAGCTCGCAGCGCGCATGGGCGCCGACTTCATCGAGCCTGACCTGGTCTCGACCAAGGACGGCGTCCTCGTCGCTCGCCACGAGCCCGAGATCTCGGAGACGACGGATGTCGCCGAGCGACCCGAGTTCGCCTCCCGGCGGACCACGAAGTCCATCGATGGGCGTCCCGTGACCGGATGGTTCACGACCGACTTCACCCTCGCCGAGCTGAAGACCCTGCGCGCCAAGGAGCGCCTGCCGCAGGTCCGGCAGGAGAGCACCATGTGGGACCACAGGTTCGAGGTGCCAACCTTCGAAGAGGTCCTCGAGCTGCGCGAGCGGCTGACCAGTGAGCTGGGGCGAGAGGTCGGCGTCTACCCGGAGACGAAGCACCCGACGTTCTTCGACGAAGCCGGCCTCGACCTCGAGGCGAAGGTCGCCGACGCCGTGCGCCGGCACCACCTCGACCGCCGGAATGCGCCGATCTACATCCAGTCGTTCGAGCTGTCCAACCTCTTCGAGCTGCGCGACGAGCACGGGGTCCGAGTGCCGCTCGTCTTCCTCGTGACCAGCGGAGCGCCCTATGACCTCGTCGCCAAGGGCGACCCGCGCACATACCGTGACCTCGTCCAGCCACACAGCCTCCTCGCGCTCGGCAACACGATCAACGGCATCGGCCCCGAGAAGTCGCTGGTCATCCCGCGCAGGAGCGACGGGACCCTGGGCAGCCCGACGGGCCTCGTCTCCGCCGCCCACGCCGCAGGCCTCAAGGTTCACCCGTGGACGTTCCGCGCGGAGAACACCTTCCTGCCAGTCGAGCTGCGTGCCGGCGCCGACCCGACTGCCTTCGGACGAGCCCTCGAGGAGCAGGTCACCTTCCTCGAGACCGGCATCGACGGTCTCTTCACCGACCAGGCGGACGTCGGCGTGGCCGCAAAGGCGGAGTTCCTCGCGGGCAGCTGACGTCGTTGCCGGGAGGCCCCGATGCAGCGCCGACGAGTTGTCGGCGCAGCATCCCGCCAGATCGGGACCGGGGCCCGCGTTTGGCGGGCAGCGGTCGCGCTTTCCCGCCAGATCCGGACCAGGGTCCCCAACCGGCGCCTCGCCCGACGGCCACAACATCGCCGGGGCGAAGCTGCCGCGGACCTGAGGGCCTCCGCTGCCGCCGGCACCTCGCCTTGGCGAGGATGAGGTGCGGAACTGGAGGGCACGGCTGGCGCCCGCCGGGATGACCCACGCTTGGGGCCAACCAGCCAGTCAGTCCGTGCCGAACTCCATGGCGGCACGGTCCAGCGCGTCGTCCTGGGCGTCGACGTCGGCCGCGGCCGGGTTGGCCGAGATCGCTGCCGCACCACCGGGCGCCAGCTCTCCGACGAGCTGGGCGTTGCGGGAGCCGAGCAGCCCCTGCGTGGCGTAGAGCTCGAGCTTGGCACGGGAGTCGGCGATGTCGAGGTTGCGCATCGTCAGCTGCCCGATGCGGTCGACCGGGCCGAAGGCGGCGTGCTCGGTGCGCTCCATCGACAGCTTCTCGGGGTGGTAGCTGAAGGCCGGGCCAGTCGTGTCGACGATCGACCAGTCGTCCCCACGCCGAAGGCGCACGGTCACCTCGCCCGTGACGGCAGAGGCGACCCACCGCTGGATCGACTCCCGGACCATCAGGCTCTGCGGGTCGAGCCAGCGCCCTTCGTACAGCAGCCTCCCCAGCCGCCGCCCCTCGGCGTGGTAGTTGGCGATCGTGTCCTCGTTGTGGATCGCGTTGAGCAGTCGCTCATACGTCAGGTGCAGCAGGGCCATCGCGGGCGCCTCGTAGATGCCACGGGACTTCGCCTCGATGATGCGGTTCTCGATCTGGTCGCTCATGCCCAGACCGTGGCGGCCACCGATCGTGTTCGCCTCCGTGACGAGCGCGACCGGGTCTGGGTGGTCCACGCCGTTGATGGCAACGGGGCGGCCCTGCTCCCATCGGATCGTGACGTCCTCGGTGTCGATCTCGACGGACGGGTCCCAGAACCGCACGCCCATGATGGGCTCGACGATCTCCATGGACTCGTCGAGGTACTCGAGGGTCTTCGCCTCATGGGTGGCGCCCCAGATGTTCGCATCGGTGGAGTAGGCCTTCTCCGCACTGGCCCGATAGGGCAGCTCCCGGACGGTCAGCCACTCGGACATCTCCTGGCGGCCGCCGAGCTCGCTGACGAAGTCCGCGTCGAGCCACGGCTTGTAGATGCGCAGCTGGGGGTTGGCCATCAGCCCGTAGCGGTAGAACCGCTCGATGTCGTTGCCCTTGAACGTGGACCCGTCGCCCCAGATGGACACGCTGTCCTCATGCATGGCTCGCACGAGCAGCGTCCCCGTGACGACGCGGCCCAGGGGAGTGGTGTTGAAGTAGGTCCTGCCTCCGCTGCGGATGTGGAAGGCGCCGCACGCGATCGCGGACAGGCCCTCCTCGACGAGTGCCGTCCTGCAGTCGACGAGGCGTGAGATCTCCGCGCCGTACACCCCGGCGCGGCCCGGGACGGACCCGATGTCCGGTTCGTCGTACTGGCCGAGATCCGCGGTGTACGTGCATGGGACGGCACCCTTCTCGCGCATCCACGCGACCGCCACCGAGGTGTCGAGACCGCCGGAGAAGGCGATCCCGACTCGTTCACCGACAGGCAGGGACGTCAAGACTTTGGACACGGCTGCAAGTATATGCACAGTCACGCATAAGTATCCAACGATGTCGTATGCCGCTGAGCCCGCTCCCAGCCGGGAGCGGGCTCAACGGGTCTGCTGGCTGCTAGGACTCGCCCCCGGCGTTGCCGGACGTGCCGGCCGTGACGTCGTCGAGGCGGTAGCGCTCCGCCGCCTGCTGCGGGACATCGGCCGGGATCTTGCCCTCCTGGGCGAGCAGCTGGAGGGTGCGGACCGCCATCGACGGACCGTCGATGTGGAAGAAGCGGCGAGCGGCCGGTCGGGTGTCGGAGAACCCGAAGCCGTCGGCACCGAGACTGGCGTAGGTGCCGGGGACCCACTCGCGGATCTGGTCCTGCACGGCTCGCATGTAGTCGGAGACGGCGATGACCGGGCCCTCTGCGTCCTGGAGGCACTGCGTCACCCAGGGCACCCGCCGCTCCTCGTCCGGACGGAGGAACGCCTGCTCGTCAGCCGCCAGCCCGTCGCGGCGCAGCTCGTTCCAGGAGGTCACGGACCACACGTCAGCGGCGACACCCCAGTCGTCGGCGAGCAGCTGCTGGGCCTCGAGCGCCCACGGCACACCGACGCCCGAGGCGAGCAGCTGGGCGCGCGCCGGCGTGTGCTGCCAACCGTCGGTGTTGGCGGCCGACAGCTTGTACATCCCCTTGAGGATGCCCTCGACATCGACGTTCTCCGGCTCCACCGGCTGGACGATCGGCTCGTTGTAGACGGTGAGGTAGTAGATGAGGTTGGCGGCGTCGCTCGACAGGCCCTCGCCGTACATGCGGCGCAACCCGTCCTGCACGATGTGCGCGATCTCGTACCCGTAGGCCGGGTCGTAGTGGACGACCGCCGGGTTGGTCGAGGCCAGCAGCGGGCTGTGCCCGTCGGCGTGCTGCAGCCCCTCACCGGTCAGGGTCGTGCGCCCCGCGGTCGCGCCGATGAGGAAGCCACGGGTCATCTGGTCGGCGGCCGCCCAGAGGCCGTCACCGGTCCGCTGGAAGCCGAACATCGAGTAGAACACGTAGACCGGGATCATCGGCAGGCCGTGGGTCGCGTAGGACGTGCCCGCGGCGATGAACGCGGCCACCGACCCACCCTCGTTGATGCCGAGATGGAGGATCTGGCCCTGCTCGTGCTCGCGGTACGCGAGCATCAGCTCGGCGTCCACCGGCGTGTAGTTCTGTCCGTGAGGGTTGTAGATCTTGATGGTCGGGAAGAACGCGTCCATGCCGAAGGTGCGCGCCTCGTCGGGGATGATCGGCACGACCCGCTTGCCGAACTCCTTGTCGCGCAGCAGGTCCTTGAGCAGCCGCACGAACGCCATGGTCGTGGCGACCTCCTGCTTGCCCGACCCCTTCTTGATCTGGGCGTAGGCCTCGTCGCCGGGCAGCTTGATCGGCTCGAAGTCGACCTTGCGGCGGGGGAGCGTGCCGCCGAGCTTCTGCCTCCGGTCGATGGCGTAGCGGATGGTGTGGTGGTCGTCGCCCGGGTGGTAGTAGGGCGGGCGGTACGGGTCGGCTTCGAGCTGCTCGTCGGTGATCGGGATGCGCAGCGAGTCGCGGAACTGCTTGAGGTCCTCAAGGGTCATCTTCTTCATCTGGTGCGTCGCGTTGCGACCAGCGAAGTGCGACCCGAGCCCGTAGCCCTTGATCGTCTTGGCGAGGATCACCGTCGGTTGACCGGTGTGCTCCATCGCTGCCTTGTAGGCCGCGTAGACCTTGTGGTAGTCGTGGCCACCGCGTTTGAGGTCCCACCAGACCTGGTCGTCCGTCCACTGCTCGACCATCTTGAGCGTGCGCGGGTCGCGCGCGAAGAAGTGGTCCCGGACGTACTTGCCGTCGTTCGCACGGAACGTCTGGTAGTCGCCGTCGCTCGTCTGGTTCATGATGTTGACGAGAGCGCCGTCGCGGTCAGCGGCGAGCAGCGGGTCCCAGCCACGGCCCCACACGACCTTGATGACGTTCCAGCCCGCGCCTCGGAAGAAGGACTCCAGCTCCTGGATGATCTTGCCGTTGCCGCGGACCGGACCGTCGAGGCGCTGCAGGTTGCAGTTGATGACGAAGGTGAGGTTGTCCAGCTCCTCCATGGCCGCGATCTGCAGCGCGCCGCGCGACTCGGGCTCGTCCATCTCCCCGTCGCCGAGGAAGGCCCACACGTGCTGCTGGCTCGTGTCCCGCAGGCCGCGGTTGTGCACGTACTTGTTGAACTGCGCCTGGTAGATCGCGTTCATCGGACCGAGGCCCATGGAGACGGTGGGGAACTCCCAGTAGTCGGGCATCAGTCGAGGGTGCGGGTAGGACGGAAGCGCCTTGATGGTGCCGTCGACGATGTGGCTCTTCTCCTGCCGGAAGCCGTCGAGCTGGGCCTCGGACAGCTGCCCCTCGAGGAACGACCGGGCGTACATGCCGGGCGAGGCGTGCCCCTGGAAGAAGACGTGGTCGCCGCCGCCCGGGTGGTCCTTGCCACGGAAGAAGTGGTTGAAGCCGACCTCGTACAGGGTCGCCGCCGACGCGTAGGTCGAGATGTGGCCGCCCACCCCGATGTCGGGCCGCTGGGCCCGGTGGACGAGAACCGCGGCGTTCCAGCGGATGTAGCGCCGGAACTCGCGCTCGACCTCCTCGTCGCCGGGGAACCAGGGCTCGAGCTCCGGTGGGATGGTGTTGATGTAGTCGGTGGCCGTCAGCGATGGGACCCCGACCTGCTTGGCGCGCGCCTGCTGCAGGAGCCTGAGCATGACGTATCGGGCTCGCGTTCGACCCTTCTCGTCGAGGACCGCGTCGAGGGAGTCGAGCCACTCCTGGGTCTCCTCCGGGTCGATGTCCGGGAGCTGACTGGGAATGCCGTTGAGGATGGGGCCGGCCTCGGCTACCACGATCGTGGATCCTTTCTCGTCGCCACGCGGTCACGACCGGTTGGTCGCAGCGCTGCTGCTTCCCATCCTCCCCCAAAGCGTGGTGGTCGTCACACCCGGGTCTGCCCTCCGGGCGCCCGATCGGCCGCCCCCCGGGCGCCCGATCGGCTGGTAGGCCCGACCGATGCCGGGCCACGCCCGGGCCACGCCGGGGTGACCGGAAGCGTGCCGGTGGACACCGGTTGCGCGGTAGCGTCGGAGCCGGTGCACTTGGTCTGCACCGAATGCACGTTGACCCTGCTCGTCCGACACCCCAGATCCCATCCCGACGAAAGGAACGGTGACTGTGAGCACGACCGCGGGAGCGGCGTCCCTCGCCAAGCTCGGATTCGCGCCCGGACAGATCATCCAGGAGTTCGGATACGACGACGACGTCGATGACGACCTGCGGTTCGCGATCGAGGACGTCATCGGCAGCGATCTCGAGGACGAGGACTTCAACGACGGTGCTGACGGCGTCGTGATCTGGTACCGGGACGGGGACGACGACCTGGTCGACCTGCTCGTCGACGCACTGACGAAGCTCTTCGATGCGGGCTTCATCGTGCTGTTCACCCCGAAGGCCGGCCGACCGGGGCACGTCGAGGCGAGCGACGTCGAGGAAGCGGCGTCCACCGCGGGCCTGACCACTGGCGGTCAGGTCAACGTCGCCTCGGAATGGGCCGGTGCCCGGCTCATGCCGCCCAAGGGTGCCCGCCGCTGACGCCACTGTGACGGTCGGGCGCACCCGACTGGCACACTGGCGGGCATGACCACGCCTGCCCGCCCGAAGTCAGATGTCGGCCCGCCGCGGGTAGGCGAGCTGGCTCCGGACTTCACCCTCCCCGACCAGCACGGGGTGGATGTCACGCTGTCCTCCGTCCGGGGCGCCAAGTTCGCGGCCGTGGTCTTCTACCCCTTTGCCTTCTCGGGCATCTGCACCGGTGAGCTGAGGGCGATCCGCGACGGCCTCGAGGACTTCCAGGACGGGGACGTCCAGGTGTTCACGATCTCGTGCGATGCCATGTACAGCCTGCGGGCGTGGGCGGACCTCGAGGGGCATTTCTTCCCCCTGCTCAGCGACTTCTGGCCGCACGGCGAGGTCACCCGTCGCTATGGGGTCTTCAGCGAGGACCAGGGTGCGCCGCTGCGGGCCACCTTCCTCATTGACCGGGACGGCCGGGTGGCGTGGCTCGAGGTCAACCGCCCGGGGGAGGCCCGCGATTTCCGCACCTACCGCGCTGCCCTCAGCGAGCTTCGCCGCCGCGCTCGCTGAGTCCCTCCGCAGCCACCCGCACCCGCAGGGGGTGCACAGGGCCCTGGGGCGACGGACTACCACCATGCCGCCGGGAGCGCGGCCCTGCCTGCTCAGTGGCGGTCCCGGTCGGGAGGTCGCGGTAGTCCGTGGGCGCGGTCATCTTCCCGACACTCGATGCGGAGCGGAGGGGTCAGCGCTGGGGTTCCACGCCGAGGTAGGCCTCGACGATCTTGGGATCGGCGAGGAGGTCGGCGGCGGGGCCGGAATGCACGACCTCGCCGGTCTGGAGGACGTAGCCGTCGTCTGCCGCACGAAGCGCGCGCCGCGCGTTCTGCTCCACGAGCACGATGGTGGTACCGGTGGCACGGATCTCCTCGACGACCCGGAAGACCTCGTCGACGACCTTGGGCGCGAGGCCCATCGAGGGCTCGTCCATGAGGAGCACCTGTGGGCGTGCCACGAGGGCCCGTGCGATGGCCAGCATCTGCTGCTCGCCGCCCGAGAGGGAGCCGGCAGGCAGGCTCCGGCGGTCACCCAGGACCGGGAAGCGGTCGTAGGTCTGCGCGAGCGCTTCCTCGGAGGCCCCCCCGACGTGCCAGCCGCCGAGATGGAGGTTCTCCTCGATGGTGAGGGTGCCGAGGATCTGGCGGCCCTCCGGCACCTGGACCAGGCCCTCGCCGACGAGTCGGTGGGACGGGGTTCGCGTGATGTCCCGGCCGGCAAAGGTGATCCGCCCTGACTTCGGACGGATCAGTCCCGAGATCGCGTTGATGATCGAGGACTTGCCGGCGCCGTTGGCGCCCACGAGGGTGACGAGGGCCCCCGGCTCGACCGAGAAGGAGACTCCGCGGACCGCTTCGACCCGGCCGTAGGCCACGTGGAGGTCCTCGACGACGAGGATCGGGTCGCGGACTGCGGTGCCGCCGGTGCTCCCGGTGTTCGCCGTCTCGGTGCCGGCGGCCGCGGCGGGGTCGGTCTGGCTCACGAGTGGCTCCGCTCGGTGCGATCGGTCGGATGGGCGTCGTCGGCAGAGCCGAGGTAGGCCTCGATGACCGTTGGGTCGGAGGCGATCTCGTCCGGCGTGCCCGTCGCGATCACCTTGCCGAAGTTGAGCACCACGATGCGGTCACAGGTGCTGAGGACCATCCCGACGTTGTGCTCGATGAGCAGGATGGTCAGGCCGTCTGCGGCGAGCGAGCTGATCAGGTCGGAGAGCCGACTCGCCTCGACGTGGTTCATGCCGGCGGCCGGCTCGTCGAGGATGAGCAGGGTCGGGTCCGACGCCAGCGCCCGCGCGATCTCGAGGCGGCGCTGGTCACCGTAGGAGAGGGCGGACGCCCGGGTGCCCGCGAGGTCGGCAAGTCCGACCCGGTCAAGGCACTGCGCCGCGTGCTCCAGCGCAGCCGCCTCGTCGCGGCGAGCCGCGGGCAGCCACAGGAGCCGGCGGAGGAACGTCGGCCGGCTGACGAGGTGACCGCCGACGAGGACGTTCTCGAGCGCCGACAGCCGGTTGAACAGCTTGGAGTGCTGGAAGGTTCGGCTCACGCCGGCCTGTGCAACCCGGTGGACCGGGACCCGACCCACCTCCGTGCCGAGGACCGTGGCCCGGCCGGACGTCGGCGGGGTGAGGCCGCTGATCATGTTGACCAGGGTCGTCTTGCCGGCGCCGTTCGGGCCGATCAGGCCGAGGACCTCTCCACTGCGCAGCTCGAGGTCCACGTCCTGGACGGCGTGGACGCCGCCGTACTCCTTGCTCAGGCCCTCGAGGCCGGCGAGCAGCTCACCGGGTGCGGGGTGACTGCGGCTGCGCAGGCCCCGGCCGGTCGTCGTTGGCTTCCGGGGCATCCGGAGGCGGCGCCGGAAGAGACTGGCCAGGCCGCCTGGGAGGAAGAGGATGATGACGAGCAGCAGGGTGCTTGCGACGAACGGCCTGATCCAGCCGGCCTCCACGCCGAGCGCTCGCTGGATCTCCGGGACGAGGGTCTGGAACCCGCTGCCGAGGAGCGGTCCGACGAACATCGTCGAGCCGCCGACGACAGCCGTGACGAGACCATCAATCGCCGCCGTGAAGCCGAAGTCCTCGGGGGCGATGAGCCGCACGTAGTAGGCCCAGAGGACGCCATAGAGGCCGGCGACCGCGCCGGCGGTGACGAACGCGGAGAGCCGGTGGCGGCCCACGTCGATGCCCATGGCGCGAGCCGCGAGCTCGTCCTCGCGGATCGCCTCGAGGGCGCGACCGTAGCGGGAGCGGCCCATTCTGGCGAACCAGTAGGCGACGACCGCCAGGATGATCCACGCCATGCCCGGGGTGAGGACCTTGGGCACGGGCATGCCCTGCGCACCTCCCGTCCACTCCTGGTTGAGGATGAGGATGCGCACCGCCTCCGCGAAGGCGAGCGTCGCGATGGCCAGGAAGACGCCCCGCAGGTGCATCGTCGGCAGGCCGAGCACGACGGCGGCTGCGGCACCGACGACCATGCCGATGACGATGGCGATGAGCAGGGCCGGCACCTCGCCGATCTCGCTCGGCTTGGGCGCGAGCGTGGCCGCGGTGAAGGCAGCGAGCGACGCGAAGCCGGCCTGGCCGAGACTGAGCTGCCCCGCCACGAGGACGGCATAGAACGAGTAGGCGAAGATCGCACCCAGTGCGACGAAGGTCAGGGTCGCATCGGTCACCATCAGACCTCCCGCACCTTCCGGCTGCCGAAAAGGCCCTGCGGACGTACGAGGAGGATGACGAAGAGGAGGCCGAACGCGATGAGGTCGCGCCATGAGCTGCCGATGTACTGGACGGCGAAGACCTCCGCCAGACCCAGGATCAAGCCGCCGACGAGGGCGCCGGGCAGCGATCCCATGCCACCGACGATGATGACAGCCAGCCCCTTGAGCTCGATCGCCGAGCCCATCCCGAGCTGGGCCGAGTTGACGTTCATCGCGAAGAGGGCGCCCGCCACGGCGCCGAGGGCCGATGAGATGGCAAAGGTCACCGCGGTGACCCGGTCCACGTTGACCCCGAGGACGCGGGCGGCCCCCGGGTTCTCGGCGATGGCGCGCATGGCCCGACCGAGCCGAGACCGGGCGACCAGCCAGCTGAGGCCGACCATGAGGACGACCGAGATGAGCAGGATCGCCACCTGGAGCACGGTCACGGAGACGCCGGCGAACTGCATCGGCGTCTCCGGGAACGACCCGGCGGGGAAGCGGCGTGTGTCGGGGCCGTAGCGCCACTGCAACAGGGCGATGAACATCCCGGCAAGCGCGATGGAGGAGATCAGCCCCGCGAAGTGCGCATCGGGCCGGTTCTTCAGCGGCCGGAAGGCGAGCCGTTCGATGATGAGCCCGAGCACCGCCCCAACGACGAGCACGATGGGCAGTGCCAGCCAGATGGACAGGCCCCCATCCGCGACGAGCTCGATGCCGATGAAGGCAGAGACCGCGAACACCGACGGGTGGGCCAGGTTCAGTCGGTCGAGGATGCCGAAGACCAGGGTGAAGCCGATGGCGAACAGCGCGTAGATCGATCCGATGAACACGCCATTGAGGAGCTGCTGCATGGGGGTCCTTCGTGGTCCGGAAGCGAATGGTTGGCCGGGCCGCGCGGCTGGGAGTGGCCCAGCCGCCCGACCCGGCCTGCGATCACTCGAGCACGGCGAACTTGCCGTCCTGGACGACCTGGACCACCGCCGGGTGCTCCGCGTCCCGGTTCGCGTTGATGGACACGTCGCCGAGCACGGTCGGGACGTTGCTGATCTTGGTCAGCCCCTCCTGGATGGCCTCGCGCTCGCCCGAGCAGCCTGACCGGACGGCGTGGTCGATGAGCACGAGCCCGGCATGTGCCTGCGCGGCGAACTGGTCGGGAGCCGCGTTGAACTTCGCCTGGAAGTCCTTGAGGAAGGCCGTGTTGAGCTCGTTCTCTGACGCCGAGTTCCACGCGGCGCCCACGACGACGCCCTCTGCGGCCTCGCCGGCGTCGGCCATCAGCTTCGGGTTGTTGAACCCGTTGCCGCCGATGATCGGGACGGTGATGCCCAGCTCCCTGGCCTGGGTGACGAGCGGGATGGCCGCCTCGATGAGCCCGGACACGACGAGGGCGTCCGGGTTCTGTCCCTTGGCCTGTGTCAACAGGGCCCGGAAGTCGGTGTCGGCCTTGGAGAAGGTGATCGTCTCCAGGTTCTGGATGCCCTCGGCCTTGAGCGCCTCCTCGAAGACCTTGAAGCCCGACTCGGTGAAGGCGTCGTCATTGCTGTACATGACCACGACCTTGGCCAGGTTGTACTTCTCCTTGGCCTTCTTGACCGTCTGCGGGATCACCTGTGCCTCGGTGAGGGAGTCGCGGAAGATGAAGTCACCCTGCTCGGTGATGCCCGAGGCCGTGTTGGAGATGGCGAGGACGGGCGTCTTGCCCTCCTGGGCGATGGGCTGCGCCTGGAAGGCGGTGTTGGACAGCGTGGGGCCGATGATGACGCTCTTGTCGCCGTTGACGAAACCCTCGAAGACCGTGATGCCCTGTCTCGGATCCGTCTGGTCATCCTCGATCTTGACGTCGTACTTCACGCCGCCCTTGGCGTTCAGCTGCTCGGCGGCGAGCTGCAGCCCCTTCTGCTGGGAGGTGCCGTAGCTGCCCGCCGCACCCGTGAGGCTGAGCGCTGCGCCGACGGGGATCGTGCTCGAGATCGTGCACGAATCGCCGGACCCCTGGCCCGTCAGCCCGCCGGCCGCACCGGTCTGGCCGTCGTCACCGCCGTCGCCGTTGCCGCCGCACGCGGTGAGGGCGAGCATCGCCGTCGCGGTGACGGCGATACGAGAGAGATTGGTACGCAAGTTTTCCTCCTAGAACGATCTGACTGCGATCTTGGCACCGGCCGGGACGGACCGGTGCTTGTCACGTGGTTGCGACGTCGGTCTGCCGATCCCGTGGGCGGATGATCGCATGGCTGGGGGTCAGCTCGTCGAGCGAGGTCACGCCGAGCAGGCGCATGGTCCGGGTGACCTGGTCCCGAAGGATGCTCAACGCTCGGTCGACGCCGCGCTCTCCACCCGCCATGAGCCCGTAGAGGTACGCCCGGCCGACGAGGCAGCCGGTGGCCCCGTTGGCCACGGCCGCGACGATGTCGGCGCCGTCCATGATCCCGGTGTCGAGCAGGACCTCGGTCCGGCCCGCGACCGCCTCGACGATCTGCGGCAACACCTCGAGCGGGGTGACTGCCCGGTCGAGCTGCCGACCCCCGTGGTTCGACACGACGATGCCGTCGATGCCGAGCTGCGCGACGGCTTGGGCGTCCTCAGGATCCTGGATGCCCTTGACGACGATCCGGCCCGGCCACTGGTCGCGCAGCCACGCGAGCTCGGCCATGGACGCGGACGGGTCGAACATCCGATCCACCAGCTCGGCCACGGTGCCGCCCGAGTGCGTCAGCGAGGCGAACTCGAGCGGCTCGGTCGTCAACAGGTTGAACCACCACGACGGGTGGATCGACATGTCCGCCAGCGTGCGCAGGGTCAGCGACGGCGGGACGGTGAGGCCGTTGTGCACGTCCCGGATGCGCCGCCCGGCGACCGCCGTGTCGACCGTCAGCACGAGAGCCGAGTAGCCGGCCTCCCGGGCGCGCCGGATGAGCTGGAGCGATGCCTCGCGGTCCCGCCAGAGGTAGAGCTGGAACCAGCGCTCTGCATCGGGTGCGACGGCCGCGAGGTCCTCGACCGACACGGTTCCCATGGTGGACAGGGCGTACGGGACGCCGGCACGGGCTGCGGCTCGCGCCACGGCTCGCTCGCCCTCGTAGTGCATCATCCGGGTGAAGCCCGTGGGGGCGAGGACGAGCGGCAGGCTGCTCCGGCTGCCGACGACGACCCGGCTCGCGTCCACCTCGCTCACGTCGCGCAGGACCCGGGGCCGGAACTCGACGCGGAGGAAGGCCTCGCGCGCCCGGCGGAGGCTGATCTCCTGCTCCGCCGCGCCGTCGACGTAGTCGAAGACGGAGCGCGGCGTGCGGCGCTTGGCGATCCTCCGGAGGTCTGCGATCGTCGCGGCCGCCGCAACCCGACGCTCGGCCGAGCCGACACGCGGCGGCTCGATCCGGACGAGAGGGCGCAGCTCGGACCAACGCGGACGACGGCGCCGGGTGCTCATGGCGCCTCATCATGCCGCCTCGACCGGCACCTTGGGGAGATGCCCGGAGTTGCGCTTCGGCGACAGTTCATGGCGCGGAGAGGCACCACCCAGCTGCTCGGCTCGGGTCCGGGACGGCCGGCGACTGGCGCGGTCTCCAACTCCTGACACAATGGTCCGCCGGATGAGGGAGCGTCACGGTGGCGCCCCGCGTCCTGAGGGCCTGTAGCTCAGTTGGTAGAGCACCGCGTTTACACCGCGGGTGTCGTCGGTTCGAGACCGGCCGGGCCCACCCGAGTCAGCTGTCGGGAAGATCGACGATGGCGACCGGCCGGTCGGCATCGTTGAGGACCTGCCGGCTCACGGACCCGAGCAGCGCCCGACGGACCAGGCCCTTGCCGTGCGTACCGACGACGACCAGCTGCGCATCGTCGGCATGAGCCAGGATCGCGTCGGCCGCGCGGCCCTCCACCGCGACTCGGTCCACGCCCACCGACGCGGCGCCCATCCCGTGGAGCTCCCCGAGCGCCCGGGTGATCGTGCCCTCCGCGTCGGCCTCGACATCCGCCCGCGCCCGCGCGACGAGCTCCGGGTCTCCCTGGATCGCCTGGTCCGTGAGGTCGTACGCGGCGACGGCTCTCACGCGGGTCTTGCGCACGGCCGCCTCGGCCAGCGCGTACCGAAGCGCGTTCGTGCCGAACGGTGAGTCGTCGACGCCCACGACGATCGGGCCCCCTGTGGGAGGCTCATCGTCCCCGACGACGACCACGGGGCCCTTCGACTCGACCGGCAGCCGGTTGCTCACCGAACCCATGAGGACGCTCGCAGCGCCTCCCAGGCCGCGGCGGCCGACGACGACGACGTCTGCGGCCGCTGATGCCTCCGCGAGCATGACCGCGGGGTGGCCCAGCTTCGAGGTCGTGGTGCAGGTCAGCTCGGGAGCCAGCTCACGGACGCGCTGCTGGGCGGCGGAGAGCACCTCCTCGGAGAACTCCATGAACCAGGCCACCTGCTGGCCGGCTGCGGCGCCGTGGTAGCCGAAGAAGTCGATCGGCGGAGTGAAGCTGTAGGCATGGAGCAGCTCGAGCTCCTCGCCGCCCAGACGTGCTCGGGCCACTGCCCACTCGAGCGCGTAGCGGCTCTGTTCCGAGCCGTCGATGCCCACCACGATCCGGCCGGTCATGGGATTCCTTCCCGCAGGAGTCGATGGGCACGAACCTAGCCCTGGCGCTCGGGATCTGCCTCACCGCGCCGCCGCCGAACCCACGCCGCTGCGGTGCGGACACCGAGTAGTCTCCTTCACGCAGACAGAAGGCATGAGGAGGCGTCGGTGCAGGTCAGCGACCATGGGTGACCTGACGCTGCGCGAGGTCGTCGCCGCGCTGGAGCGGCTCTATCCGCAGGACAGCGCCGCCGACTGGGACCGGGTCGGCCTCGTGACGGGCGATCTCGACCAGCCCGTGCGTCGCATCGCCTTCGCGCTGGATCCGACGCTCGCCGTCATCGAGGAGGCGCGCGACTGGGACGCCGACCTGCTCGTCACGCATCATCCGCTGCTCCTCCGCGGCGTCCACTCGGTGGCGACGACGAGTGCCAAGGGTGCCTCCGTGACGCACCTCGTCGTCTCGGACATCGCGCTCTATGTCGCCCACACCAACGCCGACGTCGCCGACCCGGGGGTCTCCTCCGTGCTGGCTGACGCACTTGGGCTCACCTCCCAGCGCCCGCTGACCACCATCGGGCCGTATGCCGCTGGGCGGGTCGGCGAGCTCTCCCCGCCTGCGTCGCTGGCTGAGTTCGCGGACGCCGTCGCCGCTGCCCTGCCGCCGACCGCGGGCGGCATCCGCGTGAGCGGTGACCCAGCGGGGACGGTCCGGTCGGTGGCGGTCATGGGCGGCTCCGGCGATGACCAGTTCGACGCCGTGCGGGCCAGCGGCGCCGACGTCTACGTCACGGCCGACCTGCGTCACCACCCCGTGCTGGAGGCCCGTGAAGAGGCCCGCGGCGGGCCGCCCTACCTCATCGACGCCGGTCACTGGGCGACTGAGTCGCTGTGGCTGGCGAGCGCCGAGCGTCGCCTTCTGGCGGAGCTGGGGGAGGACCCGTCCGCACCGACTAGGGTCGAGTCGAGAATCTCGTCCATCCGCACCGAGCCGTGGACCTTCGTGGTCGCA
The DNA here is from genome assembly GCF_035280925.1 of Intrasporangium sp. Taxonomy (GTDB): domain Bacteria; phylum Actinomycetota; class Actinomycetes; order Actinomycetales; family Dermatophilaceae; genus Intrasporangium. The sequence continues at coordinate 34,219 of NZ_DATEEY010000042.1, forward strand.
GCGAACTCCGCAAGCACCGATGCGGACTCACCTGGAGGTGTGTCCTGAAAGCCGATCCGTCCCGCCAGTGGCGTCTGCTCGACCTGCAGGCCATCGACACGCGGCTCGACCAGATCGCCCATGCCCGGGCGAACCTGCCCCAGGTCGCCGCGATCGCCGCGGCCCGGAGCGAGCTGGCCGCGGTCGACACCGAGCTCGTCAATGCCCGCACCGCCGTCGGCGACGTCCAGCGCGAGCTGACCAAGTCGGAGCAGGACGTCCAGCTCGTTCGCGACCGCGCAGCACGTGACCAGGCCAGGCTCGACTCCGGTCAGGGCAGCGCGAAGGACCTCGCTGCACTCCAGCACGAGCTCGTCTCACTCGCCCGGCGCCAGTCCGAGCTCGAGGACATCGAGATCGAGGTGATGGAGCGGGCCGAGACGCTGACGAAGCGGGTCGCCGAGCTCGAGCGCACCCGCACCGAGGTCGCCGACCGGCTCGCGAGTCTCGAGCAGGAGCACGCCACGGTCCTCGCCGACCTCGAGGCGGAGGCGCAGCAGGTCGGTTCCGGACGCTCGGACATCGTCGCCGGGGTCGGCGAGGAGCTGATCGGGCTGTACGAGAAGATCCGGGCCCAGAGCGGCGGCATCGCAGCCGCGGAGCTGCGCCAGCGCCGGTGTGGCGGGTGCCGCCTGGAGCTGAACAATGTCGACTTCGACCGGATCAGGCGGGCCGCGGAGGACGAGGTCATCCGGTGCGAGGAGTGCCGCCGGATCATGATCCGGACGGGTGAGTCAGGCCTGTGAGTCGACCTGGTCGCCGTGGCCTCATCGTGGAGTCCGACGGCGGTTCACGAGGGAACCCGGGCGTGGCCGGCTACGGCGCGGTGGTGCGGGAGGCACGTACGGGCAAGGTATTGATCGAGCTGGCAGAACCACTCGGCACCACGACCAACAACGTTGCGGAGTACCGAGGACTCCTGGCTGGCCTGAAGGCTGCGTTCGACATCGATCCAGGCGCGGACATCAGCGTGCGCATGGACTCGGACCTCATCGTCAAGCAGATGACGGGTGTCAACAAGGTGAAGCACCCGAACATGCGGCCGCTCGCGCTTGAGGCCCAGGCCATCTGCAGGGCGATCAGGGACAACGGCGGCAACGTCGATTTCGCGTGGATCCCGCGGGAGCTCAACAAGGCGGCCGACGCGCTGAGCAACCTGGCGATGGACGGTGAGAGCGTGCGCCGTGTGCACCGGGACCAGCCGGCCGGCTCGGATCGGGTCGACGATGTGGAGGCCGACGATTCGAGGGCGGCCGAGCCCGCCGACGCGCCGGACGCCCCCGACGACCTGGCGGACCAGCGGGACCTGCGGCTGCTCCTCGTCCAGACGCCGTCCACGGAGGGCGCCGTCGAGCGAGTCGCGGAGGCCGTTCGGCCGCTCGTCGGCAGGGACAGCCGGGTCGTCACCGCGCCGGAGCCGCTGGCCGAGCAGACCGGGCGCGCGGTTGCGGAGCTCATCGGCACCGAGGTCGAGGTCTCCGCGGACTGGGCGGCGGATCCCGGGAGGGCTGGGAGCGAGCCTGCGGACGCGGCGAGCTCAGCGGCATACGGCAGACTGCGGTTGAACGGGGGGACGGTCGTCGTCGTGACCACGCGACGCGGCATCGTCACCGTCCTGGCGGAGGTCCTCGGCCTGGGCCCCGAGCGGTTCTGGAGCCTCGCGACGGCACCCGGCAGCCTGAGCGGCGTCGAGGTGTGGGGGGACGGCACGGCGTCGATCGCTTTCACGAATCGGACGGATCATCTCGCCTAGTGGGCACTGTGCGATATTCGGAGTCATGACCTACGCCGGTGACGTGACCCCCACCGAGGCCTGGGCCGCCCTGGAGCAGGACCCGCGAGCCGTGCTCGTCGACGTGCGGACCCATGCCGAGTGGTCGTACGTCGGGTTGCCCGACCTGCGATCGCTGGGCCGTGCCGTCCTGCGCGTCGAGTGGCAGCGGTACCCGGACGGCGCCATCAACGACCGCTTCGTCGATGAGCTGGCAGCCGCTGGCGTCGAGAGGGACCAGCCCCTCTACTTCCTGTGTCGGTCCGGGGTGCGCTCCCTGGCCGCGGCAGAGGCGGCCACTGCTGCCGGGTGGGCCGAGTCGTACAACGTCAGCGAGGGCTTCGAGGGACCCCACGACGCCCAGCACCATCGCTCGCTGGCCGGTTGGAAGGTCGCGGGACTGCCGTGGGTTCAGGGCTGAACGACACGGGACGCGGGTGGCGTCCGGACACGATCGCGGTGCGGGGAGGCTTGGCGCGCAGCGGTTTCGACGAGACGTCCGAGGCCATCTACCTGACGTCCGGGTTCGTCTACGAGTCGGCCGAGGCCGCGGAGGCGGCGTTCAGGGGCGAATCGGACCGGTTCGTCTACTCCCGCTACGGGAACCCGACGGTCCGGATGTTCGAGGACCGCATCGCGCAGATCGAGGGGGCCGAGGCGGCCTTTGCGACGGGGTCCGGCATGGCGGCCGTGTGGGTGGCCCTGGCGGCGTTGCTCGGCAAGGGGGACCGGGTCGTGTCGTCGCGCTCGCTCTTCGGGTCGTGCTTCGTCATCCTCGACGAGATCCTGCCCCGGTGGGGAGTCGAGACGGTTTTCGTCGACGGGCCGGACCTCGACCAGTGGCGCGAGGCGCTGTCGGAGCCCACGACGGCGGTGTTCTTCGAGACACCGAGCAACCCGATGCAGGAGCTGGTCGACATTCGCGCGGTCTGCTCGCTCGCCCATGCGGCTGGAGCGAAGGTGGTCGTCGACAACGTCTTCGGGACGCCGGTGTTCTCCCGGCCGCTCGAGCACGGCGCCGACATCGTCGTCTACTCCGCGACGAAGCACATCGACGGGCAGGGACGCGTGCTCGGTGGTGCGGTGCTGGGGCCGCGCGAGTTCATCGACGGGCCCGTGCAGAACCTCATGCGGCACACCGGACCCGCGATGTCGCCGTTCAACGCCTGGGTGCTGGTCAAGGGTCTCGAGACGATGTCGCTGCGGGTCGAGCGCATGGCCGCGAGCTGCCTCGAGGTCGCGCGGTTCCTCGAGGCGCACGCGCGGGTGCGCCGGGTGGTGCACCCGTTCCTCGAGTCGCATCCGCAGCACGAGCTGGCCCGTCGCCAGATGCTCGGTGGCGGCACCGTGGTGACCTTTGAGCTCGACGGTGGCAAGGCCGAGGCGTTCGCGGTGATGAACGCGCTCGAGGTCATCGACATCTCGAACAACCTCGGCGACGCCAAGTCGCTCGTCACGCACCCTGCGACGACGACGCACCGGAGGCTTTCTCCAGAGGCCCGGGCGGCGGTGGGGATCACCGATGGCGTGCTCCGGATCTCCGTCGGGCTCGAGGACGTCCGCGACCTCGTGGACGACCTGAAGCGCGCCCTCGGTTGACCTGCCTCGTCCGGTGGAGGTATTCGCCGGGCCCTACAGAGCCTGCTGGTACCTCGAACCAGGCGAGGGCGTCGCGGCGAGCTGCCACGGGCGGCCCGGCCGCTCCGGCTCGGTGATCCGCACGTCGAAGGCATCGGAGAGGATCTCGACGAGGTCCTCGGGGTAACGGGGCTTCGCCCCCGACTGCACCAGGTGCCGGGCGACGAGGCCGCGAGTGTGCTTGGCCATGTGCGACGCACCCGGGACGGTGACCTGCACGCGGCGCTCGGCCAGTGCACCCTTCGGGTTCCACATCGACGCATAGGTGCTGGACCGGCAGTCGACGATGAGGCGCCTGGCCCCCGCCTCCTGCTCGAGGACGGGCGCCAGCTCGGGTCGCCACGCCCGGGTCAGCTCGCCGATGTCGGGCAGCTGGACACAGGGGTGGAGCCGGTAGGCCGGGATGCGGTCGGTGGGGCGTACCGCGCCGAAGAGTGCCGACAGGATGACGATCCGGCGGCTTGCCCGGCGCTTTGAGGCCGGGTCGAGCGTCGCGATGCCGAGCGCCTCGTAGAGCACGCCGCTGTAGACCTCTCCGGCAGGCGCCGTCGCCGCCACGCGGAGGCGGGTGTTGCGGGCGACCTCCTCCACCAGGTTGGGGCTGACGCCGAGAAGCCGGTGCGCATCCGGGCGTGCGCTGATCTCGCCGGCGCCAGCGATGACGCGGGTCCGCAGTCCGGTCAGCTGCGGGAAGGACAGCGTCTCGAGGTCGAGTGCCCGGCCGCGGCGACGCTGGGTCTTGCCCTCTGAGGGCGGCAGGAGGATGAGCACGCGACACAGCCTAGGCCGCTGCTGGGCGGCCGCTTCTGCGTAGGGTTGCGTCATGGCCAAGCGACACATCGTCTATCGCCGAGCAGAGCCGCCGGGCGGGGCGGGACTCGCTCTCGCCGAACGCTTCGAGGCGATCCGCGACGAGTTCGAGGTGCCGAAGGAGTTCCCTGCTGATGTCGTCGCCGAGGCCATGCGGGCCGCCGGCAGCGCGGATCTGGCGACGACCGACGCGACGGACATCCCCTTCATCACCCTCGACCCGCCGACGTCGATGGATCTCGACCAGGCCATGCACATCGAGCGAAAGGGCGACGGATACCGCGTCCGTTACGCCATCGCGGACGTGCCGGCCTTCGTGCAGCCGGGCGGGGCGATCGACGCCGAGTCCCGCCGCCGCGGTCAGACGATCTACTGTCCGGACAAGCGAGTCCAGTTGCACCCCAAGGAGATCAGCGAGGGTGCGGCGAGCCTGCTGCCGGACCAGGTGCGTCCGGCCTTCGTCTGGGACATGGTCCTCGCAGCCGACGGCGAGGGTGTCGAGGTCAGCGTTGCGCGGGCCATGGTTCGCAGCGTGCGCCGCTACGACTATGTCGAGGCGCAGCAGCTGGTCGACGGTGGGTCCGCCGAGGAGGTGCTGCTGCTCCTCAGGGAGGTGGGGGAGAAGCGAATCACGTTGGAGGCCAAGCGTGGTGGCGCAACCCTGCCGATGCCGGAGCAGGAGGTTGCCGAGGACGGCAAGGGTGGCTTCACGGTCAGCTTCCGGCCGCTGCTCGCGTCGGAGGACTGGAACGCCCAGATCTCTCTGCTGACCGGAATGGGCGCCGCTGACCTCATGCTCCGCGGCAAGGTCGGCGTCCTGCGCACCATGCCCGATCCGGACCCGCGAGACATCAAGCGGTTCCGCCGCCAGGCGGCTGCCGCCGGCGTGCCGTGGGCGAAGGACCTGGCCTATGGCGAGTTCCTCCGGACACTCGACCGGACGAATCCCAAGCACCTCGCGCTCATCCACGAGGCGACGGCGCTCTTTCGCGGCGCGGGTTACACGCACTTCAACGGCTCAGTGCCCGAGCAGCCGAACCACTCCGCCGTCGCCAACCCGTATGCCCACGTCACGGCCCCGCTGCGACGCCTCGTCGACCGGTTCGGACTCGTTGTCTGCGAGGCGCTCTCAGCGGGCAACGAGGTGCCGCGGTGGGTACTCGAGGCGCTGCCGACGATCCCCGAGGTCATGACGACCTCGGACCGCCGGGCCGGGGGAGTGGAGCGCGCCTGCACCGACGCGGTGGAGGCGGCCGAGCTCCGCTCCCGCGTCGGCTCGACCGTCGAAGGGGTGGTCGTCGACCAGAACGAGAAGGGTGTCGTGGTCCAGCTCATCGACTTCGCCGTGGTGGCGAAGGCAACCGGTCGCGCGGACGAGGGAGCGACCGTACAGGTTCGCGTCGACGCCGCGGAGATCGAGACCGGCACCCTCGCACTGAGCGTCGTCAGCTGAGCGCTGCCCAGGGTCGTATGCCGCTCAGCCGCCTGGCGTCGTCGGGGCCACTTGGTGGGTCGGCTGGGTCGGGGATGGGCTTGGAGCCGGGTCTCCCGGGGCCGTCGGGTCCACCGTGGAGGTCTGCGTCGGAGTGGGCTCCGCGGGGACGGAAGGTGCGGTGCCGGTGGCCTCGGACGCCGGCTCCGGGGCGTCCGTCGTGGCCTGGGCCGGTGGCTGTGGCGTCGGCGTGGCTGACTCCGAGGTGGCTCCCGGCCCCCTCGGTGAGGTGCCGGGCGGGTCCTCGCTGGTGGGGGACACAGGCCGTTCGAGCTGGCCAGCGGACCGGCGTGTGCCCACCGACGTCCCCGTGACGTCGGCTCCGCTCGCGAGCTGGAGGCCGGTGAGGAAGGCAATGGCCAGGGCGAAGAGTACGCCGGCGGTTGCCAGGACCCGACGAGGCGGGCGGACAGGCACGTCCTGCACACTCGACGAGGGCGAGGTGGGCGCAGACTGCACACTCGACGAGGGCGGCGAGGTGGGCGCAGACTGCACACTCGACGGGGTGGGCGGCGGCGCGTTCTGCGGTTTCGAGTGAGCCTGTCGACTGAGCAGTTCCCGCCAGCGCAGCGCCTCGCGGGCCCGGGTCATCGATGCCGTGTAGAGGCTCGCTGCGATCGCGCTCACGACCGAACCGATCGCTGCACCACTGATGGTGCCGAGGACACCGAGGCGCGAGCCGAGGAAGGCCGCGGTGGCAGCAGCCAACGACCCGGCGATGAGCTGGGTGACTGAGAGGTCGAGCAACGTCGCTCTGCGGGTGGGTGGGGCGGTCTCGGTGTTCAGTTGCTCGGTCATGTCCTGGTTCAGTTGTGTATCGCGTTCTCCATGAGGACGAACGAGGGCCCTCGCTCGTTGATGCCCGCGTCCAGGTGTGAGTCAGGTCACGCCGACTCGCAGACGAGGTCTGTTCGCGAACCCTGGGTTTGTCGTGGAGCGTTCTACCCGCGGTAGGTGGCTGGAGTCGGCCACGTGCGCGAGGTCAGGTGGGCGCGGTGTGAGCTCAGCGGCATACGGCATCTATGATTGAAGGCGGATGAGTCGGCCAGGCGGTCGCGTCAGGAGAGATCCTGCCGAGGAACGTCCGGGCTCCACAGGGCAGGGTGGTGGCCAACAGCCACCCGGGGTGACCCGCGGGACAGTGCCACAGAAAACAAACCGCCTGCGTGCAGGTAAGGGTGAAACGGTGGTGTAAGAGACCACCAGCGCTCCAGGTGACTGGGGCGGCTCGGTAAACCCCACCCGGAGCAAGCCCAGACAGCGCACGTTCGAGACCGGCCCGGTCGAGTGCGCGGGTAGGGCGCTGGAGCCGGTCAGCAATGGCCGGCCGAGATGGATGGCCGTCGCCGCGTCACTGGCAACGGGGACGCGGAACAGAACCCGGCGTACAAGCCGGCTCATCCGCCATACGTTCCGTCGGGGGCAAGATGCACAAGAGCGCGGCTACGGATGGACGCGCTCGCGCGATGCCACCGAGATCTTGGAGCAGCGCCGAGCACCGGACGCCCGGGTCTGGCCGAATTGCGTCGTCAGACACCCTCGCAGCTGCGAGACTGGACCCTGGGCAAGGAGGCAGGGCGCGCGGACAGGATGTGGTCGCCGAGCCGAGGTGCCAGCAGTGGCCCCAGATCGCAGCTGCCGTCATTGCATCACATTGGGCCCGGTCGAGCGTTCCAAACTCGTCGTCAGCGAACTGGCGAGCAATCGGTCTCTTGGGTCATATCCCAAGGGATGGGACCCGCGCATCGCCGAGCGGTTGACCGGGTTTGGGCCCGGGTAGGTAGTGGATACCGCGCCTTCCGGCGTACAACCCCGAGACCGCTTGGAGCACCTGCAATGTCTGAGACGCCAACGCCCCCTTCGCCCGCCGACTCCCGCGCCGACACGACCGCGGCCGATGCCCTACCCACTGACGCCTCAGCCGCGGAGGCGGCACTCGGCGCCGGAGAGGCGACCGCCACTGCGCCGGGCGGCACCGAAGCGGACGCCGCGCCGGGCGCGGGCTTGCCGGTTATGGACGTGGCCGGGACCGAGCAGCCCGCGGAGGAGCCGGCCGCCACGGTCGAGGCGCCGACGGGCGGCGATGGCGACAGCTCGCAGACCAGTTTGGCCGCCCCGCCTCCGCCGGTGCGGGGGCTGAGCTATGCGGTTGACATCGTGTTTTGCATCGACGTGACCGGCAGCATGACGCCGATCCTGGACGCTGTGAAGGCGAACGCGCTGCGTTTCTATGGGGACGTTCAGGACAACCTGGTCAACAAGGGCAAGAATGTCGATGAGCTGCGGGTGCGCGTGGTGGCCTTCCGCGACTTCACGGCGGACGGTGACGCCGCGATGCAGGAGTCGCCCTTCTTCGCGCTGCCCGCCGACCAGGGGGAGTTCAGCGCTTTCGTCAACGGTCTTGTCGCCGAGGGCGGCGGGGATGCCCCGGAGTCCGGCCTGGAGGCGGTCTCGCTCGCGATGGCCTCGCCGTGGACGACCCGCGGCGACCGGCGGCGTCAGGTCGTCGTCGTGTGGACCGACCAGCCGGCCCAGCCGCTCAGCCCCGCAGTTCTGCCGGAGGCTTACCGCGGGCGCGTGCCGGCCGACTTCAGCGCGCTCACCGACATGTGGGAGGACGCGCAGGGGACGCTCGGCTCAAGCAGCAAGCGGCTGATTCTATTCGCGCCGGACGGTCCGGGGTGGAGCGACATATCCTCCGTGTGGGAGAACGTCGTTCACCATCCGTCGCAGGCCGGGGGTGGGCTCTCCGACGTGGACTACGGCACGATCATCGATTCCATCGGGAACTCGGTGTGATCGGACAGACACCCTCCGAAGCCGGCTCCGCGATGGACTCGGCCCCGGCCGAGAACGAGGGATTGCAAGGGCCGTCCGCTAGCACAGAGCAGCAGCACCACCCGCAAGCCGAGGTCCCGGCGGACCACCCCGAGGTGGCATACCGGACGACGGCAGCAGTCCCGGAGGCTGCCGCGTCCAGTGCAGCGGGCAACGTCCCCGCCGCGACGGACCAGGGCGGCGACCAAGCCGAGTTGGCGGGGTCGCGCTCCGTCGAGGAGGCATGGGAGCCGGAATACGAGCTGGAGGGGTCGGCCATGGAGAGGCGGTCGCCAGCCGGGCCCCGCGTCGCGCTGGGGTTCAATCTTGCCAAGATCCCCGGACAGGGGGAGGACTCCGACCCCATCGTTCGGCACGGCAGGCACTTGGGCTTGGTGGCCGTGTTCGACGGGATGGGTGGTGCGGGTGGCACCGTCTACGAGACGCCGAAGGGGCAACGCACCGGTGCGTACCTCGCGTCGCGGGTGGCCCGCGATGTGGTCGAACCGCGGATGCTGCGCCTGCTCGACCCGGAGTGGAATCTCGACGGACCGAGCGCAGCGCGGGAGCTGCAGGTCGGGGTGAGGCAGGCGCTGGTCGAGACGCTCGGAGAGCTCAACGCTCCCGCCAGCGGGCTGCGGTCGCGGCTGATCCGAGCCCTGCCGACGACCATGGCGCTGATTGCCCTGCAGCGCCGCGATTCGGACGGCGACCCCTGGACCGGCCACCTGCTGTGGAGCGGTGACTCGCGGGTCTACGCCTTCGACCCGGCGACGGGGGCCCACCAGCTGACCACGGATGACATCCGTGACGCCGGGGACGCGATGGTCAACCTGCGCCAGGACTCGGTGGTGAGCAACGTGATGTCGGCGGACACCGACTTCGTGGTGCGGCACCGCGAGGTGGAGCTGGACGCGCCGTTTGTGGCGATCGCCGCCACCGACGGCTGCTTCGGCTACCTGCGGAGCCCGATGCACTTCGAGCACCTTGTCCTTGCGGCGCTGCGGGACTCGCACGACGCCGAGGAGTGGTCGGCGGTGATGCAGTCCGCGATCGGCGCCGTCACCGGCGACGATGCAGCCATGGGGCTGCTGGCGGTCGGCGCCGACCACGCCGAGCTGCAGGTGCTGTTTGCCGCCCGAACCACCGAGCTGGAGCGTCGGTGGATCCGGCCGCTGGACCAGCTGGGGGCGGAGGTGCAGCGCGCGGAACAGGCACTGGAGGAGGCACGGCGCCGGCAGGTCACCGGTCAGGCGCAACTCTGGGGCGCCTACAAGGCGGAGTACGAACGCTACCTTCGTGCACCGGACGAGAGGGAAGCGTGATGGCACGAACTGACGTGCTGCGTGCCGGTGACATGCTTCGCGGCTACCGGCTCCTGGAGGACTTCCGCGTGGTCGGCGCCGGGTTGAGCGAGTGGACCTTCGCGGAGCAGGGTGGGCGGATCTACTTCGTCAAGCGCTTCCTCAGCCCGACCTACCCCGACGACGCGGCGCCGGGAAGCCCACGGACCAAGGCGCGCAAGCGCGAACGGTGCGCCGCCTTCGAGGCGCACCACCGCGGCATCCAAGTGGCGATGGCCCCATTGACAACCTATGGCGGCAACCTCATCGCCACCCTCGACTTCTTCCGTGAGGGCGCGAAGTACTACAAGGTGACCGAGAAGGTCGACCTCGCCGGGCTGGCGCCGGGTGACGTGGCGCGGTTGGCCTTCCCCGCCCAGTTGGTGCTGCTGAAGACGGTGGCGCACAGCCTGAAGATCCTGCACGACCTCAAGATCGTCCACAGCGACCTCAAGCCCAGCAACGTGCTGATCAAGCGCACCGAGCTGGGCTACACGACCAAGCTCATCGACTTCGACAGCTCCTACATCGTCGGCACGCCCCCGCCTCCCGAGGAGATCGTGGGCACGATGACGCACTACTCGCCGGAGCTGGTGCGCTACATCCAAGGTGCCGCCCACCCCGGCGAGCTCACCCAGGCCTCGGACATCTTCGCGTTGGGCCTCATCTACACCGAATACCTCACCGGGTCACTGCCGCCGTTCGACCCCGCCTACCCGCAGGCCGCGATCGCGGCACTACACGGTCAGCGCCTTCGTCTGGCCACGGACCGGGTGCCCGAGAGCGTGCGCGACCTAGTGGAGCGGATGATGCTGCTCGATCCCGCCGCCCGGCCCACCGTGACGCAGGCGCACGCAACGCTGATGAGGATCCGCACCACCCGCACCACGCCGGGCCGCTTCCCCGCCCCTCCCCGACCACCGATCCCCCTACGCTCGCCCCCCGCGGCTTCGGGAACACCTTCCGGCCGACCAGCGGCGGCGCCATCCACGGCGTCCGGGCTGCGCGGCAAGGGCCTGGGCATCGCCGGCAAGCGCTCCAAGGCCCCCACTGAAGGCACCCCGGAAGGCCCCGCGCCGACGGCAAGACCTCGGGGCCCAGGGCTGCTCGGCCGGCTGGTCTCCCGGATCGATGAGCGGCGCTCGCGATGACCGCGCCGACACCGGTGTGGCGGTGCGCCGTCTGCGAGACCGTCAACACGGGCGGCACCGCCTGCGCAGCCTGCGGCGCGGTCATGACCCGCGGATCCCGAGCAGTCAACGCTGCACGCGCCCGAATCGCACCGCTGCCGCCGCCACCAGCCCGGCAGCAGCTCCCCCCGCCGGTCCAGCGTGCGATCAACCGCGAACCCGTCGACGAGGACGAGTGGCCCTACGACGAGCAGAACGTCCGGATGATTCCCGTGCCAGGCGGATGCATCATGGTCAGCACCCCACGCCGCCGCAACCCCGGCGCCTCGTGAGACAAGTCTGCGGCCGAAATGCGTGTCTCAGACGATCCCGCCCCGTGCCGGCCGCGCGGCCTGTCGACGTCTCAGAAGAGCGGGCAACCCATGAAGCCAAGCCGGGCGCCCACGCTCGCGCGTCTGGATCGTGGCACGGCACCCCGACCGAGCTGACACCGTAGCGAAGCTGTTGCGTCCCGGGTTGCCGCGCGCGGGTTGGGGTGGTGACCGTCCGGCCGCCACAGCTGCCGGACACGAGCGCGACAGCCTGCTGCGCTCCGCGGAGTCCGAGGTCATGCGCCACCGGTCTTCGCCTGCACCAGTAGATCGCGTACGTGCAGCACGAGGACGACAGTGCGGGCCGCCTCTGGGCTGACGGGGCACTCGGCCGCGTCCCAACGCTTGGTGCACGAGTCGGCGGGGTATGCGGATGCCATGGAACCAATCCCCGCAACCCATGAGGCGCTGCTGGAGTTCGAGCGGTACGGCGACCTCCAGTTGCGAGATGACCTGAAGCGGCAGACCGCACTTGCCCAGCAGCTGGTGCCTGGACTGGTCGGTGTCAGCTTGGGCTTGGTCGCCGAGGATCTGGTGTTGACCTATGTCGCCACGGGCGTCGACGTTGCCGCCCTCGATGCAGTCCAGTACGCCGACGACGGACCGTGCCTTGAGGCGGTTCGCAACGGCGAGACGGTCCGCACCGACGCCGAGTCCCTGCTCGATGAGGGCAAGTGGCAGCTGTTTGCGCAGGCGAGTGCGGCCGCCGGCATCCGCAGCAGCCTCTCGATGCCGTTCCGGCGCGACGGTGTCGTCACCGGTGGGGTCAACCTGTATGGCGAGGCGTTGGACACCTTCGAGGGACACGTGGAGGCGCTCGCTGCGGTGTTCGGTGCCTGGGCGCCGGGCGCGGTGGCCAATGCGGACCTGTCCTTCGCGACCCGGCGCGAGGCCGCGAAGGCCCCGCGGCGCCTCAAGTCCCAGACCCACGTCGATCACGCGGTCGGGATTCTGGTCAGCGCGCGTGGGCTGGAACCCCAAGCGGCCGAGCAGAAACTGGTCGACGCGGCCGCACGAGCCGGTGTGGCCGTCCACGTCCTCGCGCTCGCACTCGTGGAAATGTTCGATCCGACGCAATAGGCGCCCCATGGAGGCGGACAGCCGATTCTCTGCCTACTCTGAAAAGCAAGGGGGATATCCCTTTTCGAAGCGGTGCGGCCCAAGCGGACGAGGCCTTGGCAATTCGACTAGCGATCACCGACGGAGCCTCAAATGCACACCGACCCAAGAGCAGTTCGCTGGCGCCGTCGCCGAAGCGGCCCGCCAGATCCCCTCGCAACATGACCTCGCCTCAACGTTGCAGGCCATCGTCGAAACGGCCCAGCGTTCGCTGCCGGGCGTTGACCACGCTGGAGTCTCGGTGACCCCACCGCGGCCCCGGTTCATTGCACGCGCCGTCGCCCTCGGTCTGCGAGCGCAGGTGGCCCACGGCTCTTCGACGCCAGGACGCTCGGCGGCCTCAACCTCTACTCCACCCAGAGTCAAACCCTCGACCCGGACACCATGGTGATGGCCGAACTGCTCGCGACCCAGGCAGCCCTCGCCCTGGGCCCCGGACGCCACGAAGAGCCTCAACCAGGCCCCGTACACCCGCAAGGTCATCGGCCAGGCCATCGGCACCCTCATGGGCCGCTACGAACTCGACGAGGACGGCGCCTTCGCGTTCCTGACACGGGTCTGCCAAGAGGGCAACATCAAGCTTCGTGACATCGCCGCAAGCTGGTCAACGCGACCAACGTCGAAAACCGGCTGCCGGCAAGGAACTACTCGAGCACCCATGACCCGCGCCCACACCCATCCCAGTCAGGGCTCGAGAGCGGGGCACCGGCGACGCATCTGCTGCTTACCAACGACTGCGGGAGTCACGGCGCGCCGCGGACGACTGAACCTGTGCTGGTCGGCGGTGGCGTCCATTCTGGCCATTCCGCATCCCGGATGGACGAGCCAACTACACGTTTGCGCTGGTCAGGGGCTTGGGGCACGATCGGCAGTAGGCCCACCAAAGCCCAGGCAGTCCATGGCGCGCAGGTCGACTCATCCGCCATGGGGTGTCTCAGTGGCCGAGGACGCCGCAGGGCGACGTAACCGCCGGTCGACTTGAGGCTCGTCGTCCTGAGTGGCACGTCGGCGGCCGAGGACCTCGCGGCTGCCCGGGTCCTTGGTCGGATCGCCGGCTGGCAGTGCGTCGCGCGCCCAGTCGGACCGGGTGCGAACGCTGACGACGAACTGCGCCTCGGGTAGTCGTTCCGCAGCACGTCCTCGAGGTCGATGCTCGCGATGCCCTCGAGGCGCATCCGATGGCCGTGCTCGAAGTTGATGAACAGTATCCCGACCTCCGGGTTGACAGGACGTTGCCCGTCGAGAGGTACATGCCGTTTCCGTCGTAGCTCGGGAAGGCCGCGGTCCGCTCGTCGAGGAGCGTACGAGCCGGGCTTGCGGCCCTCGTTGGAGCGAGGTCGCCCCTGCGCGAGGTCGACGGCGCGTTCCCTGGGGTTACCGGCGCGGACGTGCCGATGAGCGGGTTCGAGTCCGTGGTGCTTCTCACGCTCGGTCGTCAGCTTGGCGTTCTCCGCCTCCAGCTGCGCGACCCGCGCCCGCAGCCGCGCGGCCTGCTGCTCGGGCGTCTCGTCGACCACCACGCCAGCCGGGACCCGCCGAGGCTGGGCCTGGAGAGGGGTGCGGGTCAACGTCCCGTCAGCAGCCGTCTTCTTGCCGGTCCCGTACCGCTCGAGCCAGTGCCGCAGCGTGCCCCGCTCGATGCCCAGGTCCTCGGCGATGCCACGCACCGTCGCGCCCGGAGTGGACTCGTACAAGTCGACGGCCTGCCGACGGAACTCCTCGGAGTAGTTCTGGCGGGCCACGGTTCAGGATCATCTCGCTCTCTCCCGCGAATGCGGGATTCAGCGTGTCCAAGAACCAGGGTCAGGGCCCCCCACTTGGGCGAAGCTGATCGACTCCGAGTCGACCCTGCCGACCGCGGTCGAGGTTCTGCTCCGGCAGCGGGAGGAGCGACAGCGCGCCTGAGCTCCGAGCAACCTCGAGGGTCCCAGGAGATGTCGCGGTTGGATGTCGAGAACCCGCTCGCGGCTCCGGAGGACGCCGCCTCCGAGTACCTGCAATCCCGGCGTATCGGCTGACTCATCGCTCACGCGGTCCCCCTGTGAGATGCGCCGATTCCTGTTCATGATGCGGTCCGGGGTGCAACCCTTGATTTCTCGGACCGGGGAGGGGTCGCGAGCTGGTGGAAGGGCGGCCCTCAGGGGTTGACTGGGGGAATGGTCTGGGCCGTGCTTCCTGACCACGTTCGGCGAGCCTGCCGCGCCCTGGTGTCTCGTGAAGGTGGGGCCAGGGAGACGCGACGCCGCCGGATCTGGCGACGCGGGCGGGCCGTCGCCTCCGACCCTATGGACGATGAGCCGGGCGCTGGCAGGATGGGGTCAGTACCGCTGGAGGCATCGTGGACCCGCTGTTCGCTGGACTTCTGGTCGTCGTGGCGACCGCGATCTCGGTCTGGCTGATCACCTACCTACACAACCAGGAGTCTCAGCGGCCATTCACTTGGGTGCAGATCCTGTTGCTCACGCTGTGGTTCCTGGTGACGTTCGGCCTGTTGACCTTCCTCGTGATCCCGGACTGAGGCTGCCTGTCGCGCTTCGTGACCGGCGTCGTGGTCGTGATCTACCGCGTTGAGGTCGAGGTGCGCGGAAGGCCGCCTGAGCTGGCGAGCGATTCGACGTGCTGCGGGCATGCGACTGCTTGGAAAGGGTGTAGGCCAGATCGACTGCCGTCTGGACCGCCTCCTCCTCATTGAGGCGGTGCCCAGCCACGAGCTCTTGCAAGGTAGCCGGCATCGATCCCGCGAGCCAGGTCGTGCCTCATCGCCTGCCTCCCAGCGTTGCACCGTTTCGGCGACCACGATGCCGTATGCCGCTGGGCTCGGTCACGTGCATCCATGGACGAGTCGCGCTGGCCGGCTCATCAACCACCCTCACACCCCGGTGGTCGTAGGGTCGACAGATGACGAACATGGCTGCCGTCGGCAGTGATGAGTTTCCAGTCGTTCGCCAGGTCGTCCTCGACTGCCCTCACCCCCGAGTGCTCGCTGAGTTCTACCGCCAGCTGCTCGGCTACAGTTATCGTCCGGGCGACGAACCGCCTGCTCCGCGGGAGCCGGATCCGCGCGGAGAGGACTGGCTCGTGCTGCGCCCCAGTCGGGGTGATGCGAGGAGCGGTCGTGGCATCGCCTTCCAGGCGACCGATGACTATGTCCGCCCGGAATGGCGGCCCGAGCACGGCACTGGAGGTGCAGGCGACGCAGCCCGACAGCGACAGATGCTCCACCTCGACATGACGGTGCCGGACGCCGCAGCCCTGGCACGGCAGCGAGATCGGGCGCTCTGGCTCGGCGCCACGATCCTCCTCGACCGCTCCGCCGACGAGGAGGAACCGCTCTACGTCTTCGCCGACCCGGCGGGGCATCCCTTCTGCATCTTCGTTTGAGCCGCCTCGTTTCCGAAGGCGTCACGACGACGGGGACTCGGCGAAAGCCAGTGAATTCCCATCCGGATCCGGCACCATTGCGTGGCGGACCCCGTTCGTGTACGTCTCGACTGGTTCGTGGTCGATGCCCTGGGCCGCCAGGCGCTCCAGGAGCGCATCGAGTCCGGAGACGCCGAAGGTGACCCTGCCTGCGCCGGCGCGCGCCGCGTCCGGCTCGATGAAGAGCGTGGCGTGCTCGTCGATGTCCCAGAGGATCTCTTCCCCGGCGCGCAGATCTGGCGGTCGCCCGAAGAAGCGGGTGTACCAGTCAATGGCGGCGTCGAGCTCGGACACCGGGACGCCTGCGATGAGATGAGTGATCGAGCCGTGCATGCTGCTCCTCATCACGGGTCGGCCCGGGCGCCGCGTGGGACGCCCGGGCCGACGAGGTGGGTGTGTGATCAGCCGCCGTTGACCTCGACGGTCATCTTGCCGGTGCTGTTGCTCTGCACCACCCTGATCGTGACGCCGACGCCGGCGACCTTGACGCTACCCATGGGGTTGGCGGCGTCGTAGTAGCGCTCGGGGTCGCTGTCGTCGAAGGTCGAGACAGGCGCCTGGGCCGGAACACCCAGCGTCGTCATGCCAGCCGCCGTCTCCCGGTGCAGGGAGATCGGGTCGGTCCGCTCGACTCCGAAGGTCGAGTCGAACGACTGGATCCGGTTGCGGGCCACCACGCCGTCGCTCCACCTGAGCGCAGCCGGACGGGCGTCGATCGGCAGGATGCGACCGGTGCCAGGGTGGATCCTGGTGTTGTTGTTCGACACCGCGGTGTTCCAGTAGTTGACCAACAGCCCGTCCTGGTAGGGGAAGTGCTCCACCCAGTTGGGCTTCGTCTCGAGCCAGCCGAAGTTGTACGGGCCGACCCTGAGCGTCGAGTCGTAACCGGCATACTGCCGGTTCTCAGCAATGTAGAAGCGGTCGCGGCCGTTGGCGTCCTCGGGAAGGGTGACGATGAGCGCCTGGCCCTTCTTGTTGGCGTGCATCGACGGGCCGAGCACCAGAGTCGCCCCCTCGTCGTGGGCGACCGTGGCATAGTCGAGCCAGCCGAGCTGCAGCTTCTCCCAGGCGCCCATGTGGTTGGGCGTCGTGCCGATCGTGTCCTGACCGTGGCCCATCCATGATCCGGAGCTCATGAGCGTCCAGAACCCCGTGCCGTTCTCGCCACCGCTCGTGTCATAGAGGTCCGGCAGCCCGAGGTCGTGGGCGAACTCGTGTGCGAACACGCCGAGCCCGCCGTTCTCCGGCTCTGTCGTGTAGTCCCGGATCCAGAAGTCGGTGCTACCGACCTGGATGCCACCGTTGCGGTTCCAGGTGGGCCCACCGGCCGCGCGCTGGCCCACCGACCAGCGGTGCGACCAGATCGCCCACTCCGGGGCGCCGGCTTCCTCGCCCTCGCCGGCATGCACGGCCTGGAAGTGGTCGATGTAGCCGTCCGGCTCGTTGAAGTTGCCGTTCCTGTTGTAGTCGTAGCGGTCCCACTGGTCGAACTGCTGCAGATACTGCGTGATCTCGGCGTCGGTCTTGCCGCTCGCCTGCTGCTGGGCGTACCAGGCATTGGCGCCGTCCTGGATGAAGCGGGTCATGTCGGCCTGGCTCTCGGTCTGGCCGTAGCTCGCCTCGTTGAAGGGCACGGTGACCCAGTCCGACGTGTCGCCCTGAACGGTGTAGCGCCCGCTCGACATCTCGCGGTAGAGGCTCGTCATGGACTCGCCGTCGCCGTAGAAGATGTCCTGGAAGTGGTCGCGGTTGAAGTCCTCGACCCAGTAGGTCGTGTCGTCCACCGAGCGGTCCGGCTGCGGAATCTCGTTGTGCACCGGGCCGGCCGGGGCCGACGGGAAACGGGTGTCGATCTGGTCACCGAACTCGATGAGGAAGGTCAGGATGTTGTCGGTGGACTGCAGGCCGTACTGCGCCCACTGGCCCGGGGAGACCTGGACGGCCTGGCCCTGGCCCTTGGTCACTGGGGTGGCCTCGCCATTGATGACCTGGGCGACAGCCTCCTCGATCAGGGCGCGTCGGGCGTCGCTCTGGTCGTCCGGGCGGTCATCGGTGCGTTGGACGACGGTGTCCTCCACGTCCGGGACCGCGTTGGCGGCCACGGCAGGAACTAGCGCGGTAGCCGCAGCGACTGCTGCGCCCATGAAGATTCGGGATCTGGTGTGCCGCATCTCAACTCCTCCGGCCTGCTCCGTTGCAGGACCTGTCGCGTCAGTGCGCGCCCGGCTTGGGGACGGACGCAGCTGCCTTTTTGGGACAGTTGACCGGAGCCTAGGACAAGCTCGAGCCCAGCGCGCGCTGAACTTGACCCGAATCGCCACGCCGGAGCGGGGACCTCGACGGCTGTCGGGGTCCCCGCTCATGGGTGCCGGGTGATGCGGCTCAGACCGCGACGAGGTCCTCGGACTCACCGCTCTCGACCTTGGCCGACGGCTCGTGGTGGCCGATGAGCCCCACCAGCGTCAGGACCGCAGCGATGAGGGCGCACAGCCCAGCCAGCAGGAAGGCCGCGTTGTAGGCGCTGCCAAGAGACTCGAAGGCGAGCTGCTGGAGCTGTTCTGGCATGGGGACCGGGGGCATGTCGGGACCTGCGCCGGGGACGACGGGCATGGAGTTGATCGCCATGGCGCCTCCCTCGTGTGCGATGCCACCGGCGATGTCGGAGTACGGCGGCTCGAGTCCGGAGGCGCCGATGGCCGGGCCGACCTTCTCGAGCATCCACTCGTTTGCCTTGCTGAAGGCCACCGCGCCGATGAGGACCGGGCCAAGCGCGAAACCGAAGTCTCGCAACAGGTTCGTGGTGGCGCTGGCCATGCCCGCGAGCCGGATCGGGACCGTGTTGATCGCGACGGCGGTGATCGAGCCGACGGTGAGCGCGAAGCCACAGCCGAGGATGAGCATGGGAGCGATGAAGCGAGTCCAGCTCATGTCATGGACGTCGAAGGTCGAGGGCCACAACCCGCCGATGGCCATCAGGGCGAAGCCGCCGGTGAGGATCCACTGCGCCGGCACATTGCGGATCAGGTGGGACACCACCGGCACGAGCACGAAGGCGGGACCCTGGATGAAGAGGAACAGCACACCGATCACCAGCGCGTTCTGGTGCTGGATGGCGCCGAGCCAGATGCTCATCGAGAAACAGGTCGCGAGGAAGGCGAACATGCCGATGACCGTCGCGATCGCAACCACGGCGTAGGCGCGGTTGCCGAACACGTGCAGGTGCAGCAGTGGGGACTCGGTGCGCAGCTCGATGACGACGAAAGCGGCGAGCAGCA
>NZ_DATEEY010000043.1:0-15427 GCF_035280925.1 Intrasporangium sp.
GAACTCCTCAGGCACGCCGGACACCTTTGCGCTGATGACCGACCGGTAGAAGTCCAGGTAGTCCAGCAGTAGGCCCCGAAGGTCATCAGATGAAGCGGGTTCTGGAAGCGTCATCTCCCACCATCGCAGTTCTGCCTGCCCGACACCACAATGTTTGGTGGCCTCGTTCATGGGCGTGGCCACGACGGGTTCCCTTCAGCCGTTGCTTCGCGTGCGTCCTACGACAGCCAGTCAAGTCGCTCCGAATCCAAGGCACAAGCATGCTGCTTCTGGCGTCGCGATGTCCTGGCCCAGACCCGGTGCTCGAGGTCGCCGCAGCCGGCTGTTGCAGACGTGGCGGAAGTGTGACCGTGGTTGCGCTGGAAGCGAGCTCAGCGGCATACGATCATGTTCGAGGCGGATGTTGCGCTCAGGAAACGTGCGCACCGAGCGACGCCAAGTGCTGTGCGGCGTACGCACGCCATGGTCGCCACGCCTCAGCGCGTCTTCGGAGTCGGGGCGCCTGTCGGGGCAGGCCGACCGTCCGAGCACCGCTGGTCACCCGCTGGTCGATGGGAAAGGCATCGGGGTCACCGAGCCCCAAGTGGCCGACCTGGTCGATGTGGAGCCTCGTGACGCCGGGGAGCGCGCTGAGACTGGCGCGTACGTCCGTCCAGTCCGATCCGACGTCGAGGTCCAACGATCCCTCCGCCAGTGCATTGAGCAGCGCCGTGAAGGAACCGCGCGACCGCGTCGGCACGCCGATCACCGCGGGGTCCTGGGCCGCGAGGGTCTGGGCACTGGGGAACACGAGCATGGCACCGCGCGTGTCCTCGACCTGCTCTCCGCACTGGGCCACGAGCTGGGCAAGGCGGCGCCTCGTCGCCCGCGCGGACGGCGGTCCGAGCAGCAGGCGGGTGACGAGCTCCGCACCATCGACGACGTGCGGGACGCGCCTCCCCGGATGACGCGAGACCAGTGGGGCCAGTCGAGGGTCCCGGCTGAACAGCTGGTCCGCCGCAACCGGGTCGGCGTCGAGGTCGAGCATCCAGCGGCACCGGCTGACCGTCAGGCCGAGGTCCTGCAGGTCACTGATGGCGAGATGGCAGTCGACATGGGCGGTGTGCGGTTCGAGCGTCACGATTCCACGCCCGTGTGGCAAGCGCAGCGCGCGCCGGTACGACTCCCGGGAGACATGCTCGAGACCGGGAATCGCCGTCATCGCCAGATCCGACAGCAGGCAGTCTGCCGAGAAGGGTGTGCGGAAGGGGAGACGCACGGTGATCGCTCCGACCGCCGTTCCCGTCCCACGGATCGCGTGCTGCCGTAGCTGCGAGGGTGTCATCGCGAAGACCGACCGCACGGTGTCGTTGAAGGACCGGATGCTGGCGAAACCGGCAGCCATTGCGATCTCGGCCATCCGCAAGGTGGTCGACTCGATGAGCATCCGAGCGGTCTGCGCTCGCTGGGCCCGTGCCAGAGCAAGCGGCCCGGCACCCAGCTCGGCGAGCAGGAGTCGCTCGAGCTGGCGCTGGCTGTAGCCAAGTCTGGCGGTCAGGCCCCAGACGCCCTCCCGATCGACGACCCCGTCCCGGATCAGGCGCATGGCACGGCCGACCACGTCCGCGCGGATGCTCCACTCCGGTGATCCGGGGCTCGCATCCGGTCGGCATCGCTTGCACGCCCGATAGCCGGCACGTTGGGCCGCTGCAGCGGTGGCAAAGAAGGTGTAGTGGCGGACCTTGGACGGCGGTGCAGGACAGCTCGGCCGACAGTAGATCCGGGTGCTGCTCACGGCGACGAAGAACCACCCGTCGAAGCGGGCGTCGCGGGCCCGAACGGCGCGCACACAGCCTTCGAAGTCCTGGTACACGACAGCAGTGTCCGTCCTTGCGCTGCGGCGCGGGTAGCAGGAAATCGACATCGACGTCGAACTGGATGTCGATGACGATTTCCTGCCAGACATCCACTGGCCTCGTTTGCTGCACTGGTTGTTCAACGAGCTGACCCGACAGGAGGGACCCGTGATCACGAACGTCGCGAAGGTCATTGTCCCCGTCGAGGACCCACAGACCGCGCTCGTCTTCTGGACCCGCATGGCTGGGTTTCTCCCGGTGCGCGACGAGACCTACGGGGATGAGCGCTGGATCGAGGTGAAACCACCCAACCAGGACCTGGTCCTGGTCCTCAGTCCGCGCCGGCCCGGTGAACCTCGACGGACGGTGCCCCACCACCTTCCCCATTCCGACCTGTTCTTCAACTGCACCGACATCCGGCGCACCTACGAAGAGCTCACTGCACGCGGTGTGACCTTCGCGGTGCCACCGCAGCGGCAGCATTTCGGGTGGTGGGCGTTGTTCGAGGACGGCGAGGCGACGCGGTATGCGCTCGGGCAATGGGACGATCGGGAGGGCCGCGATGGTCACTGAACCCGGTATCCGCCGACCCACAGCACCGTCAGCGCTGAACCCGCGCCGACTGCGACTCCTCGGGCTCACGATTGCGGCGCTCCTCGGGATCGTCCTCGTGTTCGCGGCAAGACGGCTCGAGGACGACGTCCCGCACCTCGTTGCCGGCACGCTTCCGGTGGACGACGACTTCGCCGTGCGCTACGTGCAGCATCCGGTCGTCGCATACCTGCACATCGGGTTGGGCGTCGTGTACCTGCTCGGGGCACCGCTTCAGCTCTCCCACGGGTTCCGCTCTCGCCACTACGCAGTGCACCGACGCCTGGGCCGGGTGCTGCTCACTGCCGGATTGCTGAGTGGGGTCTTCGCGCTCGTCTTCGGGCTCCCGCTCGCCTTCGGAGGGGTGTGGGAGGCCATCGCGACGGTGCTCTTCGGCAGTTGGCGAGCTCTGGCTGCGAACGACGCCGCATCCCGAGCATGCCATGACCTCATCGATCGAGCGCGCAGGTCCGGAACCCATGGGCTCTGCAGCCGCTCACTGTTGACAATCAAGTGAGGGAGGGAACCGATGTACCAACTCGTGGTCGTGGAGAACGTCTCGCTCGACGGCGTGATGCAGTCCCCCGGTCGACCGGATGAGGACACCCGCAATGGCTTCGACCTCGGCGGCTGGGCTGCCCAACGCCTTGCCGAGGACCCGGATGCAGCGCAGGCGTCCATGAGCGGACAGGCCAACACAGCAGCTCTGCTGTTCGGTCGGCGCACCTACTTCGACCTCGTCGGCCACTGGCTGTCCGCACCCGAGCCCAACCCGTTCGCGGAGATCCTGGCTCGCACGCCAAAGTACGTGGCCTCGCGCTCGTCCGTGGAAGAGCTGCCCCACCCGAACTCCACGCTGCTCACCGGCGAGGCCTCAGACACCGTCCGCGCGCTCAAGAGCGAGGGCGACGGCGACCTGGTGGTCCTCGGCAGCGGAGTGCTGGTGCGGGACCTGGCCGCCGCAGGCCTGGTCGACAGGTACGTCCTGACCACCATCCCGGTCGTCCTGGGCCGAGGATCCCGACTCTTCGAGGGCACGTCCATCTCCCTCGCCATGGAATCCAGCACGACGTCGCCCACCGGAATCGTGGTCGCCACCTATCGCGTCCTGCGCGACTGACCGGACGCCCCGATCCGTCCCTCGGCGCCTCGGGAGCGCAACGCCGCGCCAATTCCAGTTTGACCGGCGCGACGAGCCCCGGAGGATGGACCAATGGCACCCGTACGGCGTTTCGATCACGTTGGCAGCACCGTCGACCTGGCCGAGCGCCTCGACAGGACAGCAGGATGAGTGACGGCGTGCAGGCGGTCGTCTTCGACC
Organism: Intrasporangium sp.; assembly: GCF_035280925.1. Lineage (GTDB taxonomy): Bacteria > Actinomycetota > Actinomycetes > Actinomycetales > Dermatophilaceae > Intrasporangium. The sequence goes on from NZ_DATEEY010000043.1 coordinate 3,748, forward strand.
TCGACGGCGTGCTGGTCGACTCCGAGGGCATCTGGGACGAGGTCCGCCGCGGGCTCGCCGCCGAGCATGACCGGGCGTGGCCCGATGATGCCACCGACCGGATGATGGGCATGAGCACCCAGGAGTGGTCGACCTACCTCGTCGACACCGTCGGAGTCCCGGGTCCCGCACCGGATGTGGCGCAGACCGTGATCGCCCGCATGGCGGATCGGTACCGAGAGCACCTGCCACTCTTACCCGGCGCGGTCGAAGCGGTACGCCGACTCGCGCAACGGTGGCCGCTCGGGCTCGCCTCGTCCTCGCCGCGTCGACTCATCGACGCCGTCCTCGCGGCGGCGAACCTCACCGACAACTTTCGGGTGACCATGTCGACGGAGCAGGTCGAGGAGGGCAAGCCATCTCCGCTGGTCTACCTGGCAGTCGCCAGACACCTCGATGTCGCGCCGGAAACCGTGGTGGCGATTGAGGACTCGAGCAACGGTCTACGTTCGGCATCCGGCGCTGGCATGCACCTCATCGCGGTGCCGCGGCCGGCGTTCCCACCGGCTCCCGACGCGCTGTCACTGGCCGACGCAGTGTTGGAGCACCTCGACGACGTCACGGTCGACCTCGTCGCGTCCCTGGCCCTCGGCGCGTAGCTGGCAGGCTCGCCGACCGAGGCGCCTGCTTCCAGAAGCCGCCAGGCCCCGGGATCGGCCGAGGACGATGTGAGGATGTGTGCATGACCCTGAACCTGCTCGACCGCTTGGGACACCTGTCGACGACGAGCCTGGTGGACGCGGCACCGTGGCTCCGCGTGCTGACGCCCGCCATCCGGCCACTCGTGCCGGGTCGCCACGCCGTCGGGCGCATCGTCACCGCGAAAGCCCACCGCGACCTCATGTCCGTCATCCACGCGCTCCGCGAGGCAGGCCCCGGGGATGTCCTCGTCGTGGACGCTGGTGGTGACGACCGCGCAGTCGCGGGCGAGCTCTTCGCCACAGAGGCGCAGCGCCGCGGCCTCGCCGCGCTCGTGATCCACGGCCGGTGTCGCGACAGCGCCACCCTCGCCAGACTGACGTTGCCCGTGTGGGCCACCGGAGTCGCACCCAATGCGTATGCCGCTCAGGCCCTTCCCGAGACCGGTGTCGTCCTTGACGTGGCTGGGGTCTCCATCGAGCCGGGCGGGCTGATCGTCGGGGACGACGACGGCCTCGTCATCGGCTCGGACGCGGAGCTCGCGGCAGCCGTCGACAAGGCCGAAGCAATCGAGGCACGCGAGAAGAGCCTCCAGGCTCGGATGCTCAATGGCACCTCGCTCTTCGACGTCATGAACTACGACGAGCACCTGGCCGCGTTGCGCGAAGGGCGCCCCGCTGGGTTGACCTTCCAGTCCGAACCGCATTGACAGAGGAGGGACCCAGGTGACCGCCTTCGCCCGACGAGCCGAGCGCATCCAGCCATCTGCGATCCGCGAGTTCCTCGCTCTCGCAGGAGACCCCGGGATCACGTCCTTTGCGGGCGGATACCCGGACCCGACGCTCTTCCCCATGGGCGAGCTGCACAAGATCTACGACGACCTGCTGACCCCGGACAATGCGTCGGCCCTGCAGTACACCGCCTCGGACGGCCTCCCCGAGCTGCGCGCCCAGGTGGCCGCCCGGCTCACGGCGGACGGCATGCCGAGCACCGCCGACGACGTCCTCATCACCCAGGGCGGACAGCAGGGTCTCGACCTGACCGCCAAGCTCTTCGTCGACGCGGGTGACGTCATCGTCACCGAGCGGCCCACCTTCCTCGGCGCGCTCATCGCGTTCAACCCGTGCGAGCCGCGCTATGTCTCGGTTCCCATGGACGAGGAGGGGATGGACGTCGACGCCCTCGAGCAGGTGCTGCGCACGACCGAGCGCGTCAAGCTCATCTACACCGTGCCGGACTTCCAGAACCCCACGGGGCGGACGCTGGGCCTCGCCCGCCGGCGCCGGCTCGTCGAGCTCGCCGAGGAGTTCGACGTCGTCATCCTCGAGGACACGCCCTATCGCGAGCTGCGCTACGAGGGAGAGCGGGTGCCGTCGGTCAAGAGCCTCGACACCTCGGGCCGGGTCGTCCACCTCGGCAGCTTCTCGAAGATCCTGGCCCCCGGACTCCGGCTCGGCTGGGTCCTGGCCGCGCCGGAGGTACTGGAGAAGCTGTCCCTCCTCAAGCTCGCCGCCGACACCCAGAACGGCACCCTCAACATGCGCGCGGCCGCGGCGTACCTCGCCGGCTTCGACATCGAGAGCCACATCGCGTCGATGCTGCCGACGTACCGCAGCAAGCGCGACCTCATGCTGAGGACCGTCGCGGAGCACTTCCCTGACGGCATCACCTGGACGCAAGCGCAAGGGGGCCTCTTCACCTGGGTGACCTTCCCGGAACGTCTTGATGTCGCAGCGTTCCAGCGCGACCTCCTCATCCCCCGCGCCGGCGTCATCGTCGTGCCCGGCGCCCCGTTCTTTGCCGAGCGCCCGGAGGCGCACCACGCGCGAATGAGCTTCTCGGGAGTCCCCGATGACCGGCTCGTCTCCGGCGTGCGGGCCATGGGCGGGCTGCTCCGGGAGGCCTTGAGCTGACAGGTGGGCACGAGCCGGTGCAGCGCGACGACGTCCCTGCGTCAGGAGTAGGCCGCGACGAGAGCGGCGCTGCGGCTCTTCATGCGCCTGGCCGGCTCCTCCGAGGAGGACATCGCAGGCGCCGAGGCGGCACCGGTGTGGACGACTCTGCTGGCTCTCGCGCCGACGCTGCGCTACGACGCCGCGTGCCTCGGCGACGGACCGCCGCCGGCGGAACGGCTCGCCGCGGTGACCCAGCCCGTGCTCCTCATGACCGGTGCGCGTGTCGACCCACTCCTCGGGCCGATCGTGGCGGCGTTCTATACGGACCCGTGGAAGGTCACGAGCCTCAGCGCATCGACTGGCGGATGACGGTCTTCGCCGTGCCCGTCGACCATGAGAAACGCCATCTCGAGCACGTCGACCACGACAGCGTGCGCGAGGGCGCGTACCACGCTCGCAGCTCGCGCCTGAAGCTTGTGCACGTGGTCATCGGACGTGGCTGAGTCAACGACCGACAGCCGTGCTACTCGCGGGTCGACGTCAGCGTGGTTCGGAGGTGGTCCTCGAACCCGTCGTAGGCGGCCGCCACGTCGTCCAGATCCAGCTGTGATGGCAGCTCGTCGATGCGCTGGTGCTCCAAGAGGTACGACATGCTCGCCCGGACGACCTCCGCCTCCGTGGCACCGGGCACCTCGAGCCGCTCCATGAAGCCGGGGTCCACGTAGAACCGCGTCGCCACCGCGTCGCCGGACTCTTCACCTCGCACGAGGAAGTAGTGCTCTCCGAAGGGCTCCACGCTCGAGGGGTCACTCATGCCACAAGGGTAGTGCGTCTCCGCGTGGCGCGACCGGGCCGGGGAGCCCGCGGGCGCCCAGTGTGAGCCGCTTCCCACTCGTGGATCCGGTCGTCCCGGGCGCGGGCCCACGACATTGTCGATCGAGTGAACAGCCTCGGGGCCGAACGCTGTTCACTCGATTGGCGGGGATCAGGCCTCGCCGGACTCGAGCGCACGAGCGGCGAGGTGTGGGCGTCTGGCCTCGACGCCGGCCATGCCCCACCGAACGGCGGCGACCCCCAGCCGACCCAGTGGCTGCGCGAGGCCCCGCGCCACGACGGTGGGCACGGGAATGCGGAGCATCGCTCGCGCCCAATCGGGCAGCAGTGACACTCCGCCAGAGGCGAGCGTCCCGTAGCCGGGCCGTGCGACGAACGGCAGCGGCGGCTCGAGCAGGAGGAACCGGGCCGCTTCCCGCGCGGCTGCGGTCCCCTCGAGCTCCGGCCGGTAGGACTGGAGGACGCGGCGCAGGCCGAGCGCGTCGGTCGGGGGTCCGGGGACGCCGAGCAGGCGCGCCGCTACAGCTGTCTGCTCGACATAGCGGTCCGTCTCGCGCGGGGTCAAGGGCTGGGCACCGAACGCCTGGTACGCGCGGAGGAAGGAGTCGATCTCGGCGACGTGGACCCAGAGGAGCAGGTGCGGGTCGCTGGCCCGGTAGGCGCGTCCGCGCTCGTCGCGACCTCGGACCCGCTCGTGGATCGCACGCACCTTGGCGACTGCGGCCTCGGCGTCCTCGATCGTGCCGTACGTCGTCGTCGCGATGTAGTGACTCGTCCGCTGCAGGCGCCCCCACGGGTCGCTCTTGTAGCCGCTGTGCCCCGCCACACCGGCCATGGCCAGGGGGTGCAGCGACTGAAGGAGCAGGGATGCAATCCCGCCGGCGAACATCGAGGCATCAGCGTGCACGCGCCAGATGGGATCCTCCGGCGTGAACCAGCGAGCGCCCGGGGTGCCCCAGATCCGCTGGGCCCGCTCCGGGGCGTCCTCGCCGGCCACACGCGCCCGGAGCGCCAGGCCAAGACGCCGCTGCACGAGCCGGCTGACGTTGTCCACAACCACGTGCCCACACTACGTCGACCGCGCCACCTGCCAAGTCGTATGCCGCTGGGCTGGGACCCCGCGGACGTGCCGTCTCGTGGCGAACCAGTGCGTCAGCACTGGCTCGGCTCGGTGGTGGCGATGCCGCTCAGGACCGTTTCCAGCATCCGCTCGAACTCTGTGTCGCCACCGAAGCCCGCTTGCAGGGGCGACAGGCTCGCGAGCGTCGGGTAGTGCGCGGGGTAGAAGTCCGGTTGGGCGGCGCCCGTCGCCGGCTCGTCGGCGCCGACCGGATCCGTTTTCAGGGTGGCGAGCAGATACCCGTTGAGGAAGCCGAAGAGGACCAGGGGGGCGTCCGCGATGGTCTGGTCCGCGAGCTCGGCGCGGCGCATCGCCGCGGTCAGCCGCTCGACGGCTTCGAGGGCGGTGGCCGACGTCTGCGCGCGCGTCGCCAACAGCGGGAAGACCCGCGGATGGCGTATCGCCATGTCTCGGTAGCCGCGCGCCATCTCCCGCGCGACGTCCATCCAGTCGTCCGGCCAGGCGGCTGAGGCAGCCGTGGCCTCGGTCACGACGGCCTCGGAGATGGCGTCGAGCAGCGCCGCCTTGCCCTTGATGTGGTTGTAGATCGACATCGGGTCGACGCCGAGCTCGGCTGCCAGGCGTCGGACACCAAAGGCCGCGAGGCCGTGGCGATCGACGAGGTCCACGGCAGCGTCGGCGATCCGGTCGCGGCTCAGTCCGGCCGGTTGTCCACGTGAGCGTCTCGTCACCGAAGGTCCTATCGCGTTGCAATCTACGCCGTCGGTTCCTATCCTAGAGAGGGTCAGAAAATCTACAGCGTAGGTAGGACCGGGCCCGAGGAGCGGCCGATGCCTGCAGGAGGAGAACCACTCATGACCGAGACCCGTCTTCAGCAGTCAGCCATTGGCGCCATGTGCGCGGGCCTGGCGCTCACCGTTGTCGCCGCCATCGTCCCGTTCGTCGACCGGGCCACCGGCAACGTGCTGGGGGAGCACCTCCGGTCCGGCTACCCGGCCTACTCTCAGGAACGCATCGACTCCGCCGTGATGACGTGGCAGGTCTACCTGTCGGTTCTCGGAGGGCTCGGCCTCATCTGCTGGGTCCTGACTATTCGGGCAGTGCAGGCCGGCAAGCGGTGGGTGCGCGGCGTCGCGACGTCGATCTTCGCTCTCGGCGCCAGTGTTGCCCTGTTCAACCTGCTCGTGAGGGACACCTCCGGGGACACGGGGCTGCCGCCACTGATCGGTTGGGTCGGGATGCTCCCGGCCCTCGCGGGGGTCGTGGCGATCACCCTGCTCTGGCGGGCGCCCCGGGCGACCTCTCCGGCCTGAGCCATGGAGACCGTCATCCGGGCGCTGGCCCACCACGCCGGTACCCTCAAGCGCCGGCTCTACGACGGCGGTCGTCCGGGCGCCCTCATGCGGGCGATCAACCGGGTGGACGCGCGGCTCTATGCCTCGGGTCTTCTCTCCCCGCGACATGCGTCGACTCTGGAGGTGGTGGGACGGAGCACGGGACGGCCCGTGTCCGTGCCGGTCGCCATTGCCGAGCACGACGGGGAGCGCTACCTCGTGTCGATGCTGGGCCCACAAGCGAACTGGGTCCGCAACGTCAAGGCCGCGGGTGGCCACGCCGTCCTGCGCCGGGGCGACCGCGAGAAGGTCACGCTGGAGGAGATGCCGGTGGGCCAGCGAGCGCCCGTGCTCCGTCGGTATCTGGCCGTGGCGCCCGGCGCCCGGCCGCACATTCCCGTGGACCGTCGCGCGCCGCTGTCGGAGTTCGAGGCGATCGCCCACCGCTTCCCGGTCTTCCGGATTCGTCCACTCCGGTCGGCACCCGCGGAAACGCCCGAGCGCAAGCCGGCTCAGCGGCATACGGAATGAGGCGTATGCCGCTGGGCTGGGTTGGCAACGTCCGTGCTGTTCGCAGTCGCTCGGCCGGAGGGCCGGAGACGAACTCGGGTGCGGCCTGGCTGCCGCGTGAGGTTGGATCCCTGCATGGCGATCGTGATGTCCACGCCGAGCATCGACGGCCTCGCCGGGGTCGTCGATGTCGTGCGGGAGTGGCAGGTTGACGGGGTGCCGGTGCAGCTGCATCCAGGGGATCTGGGTTGGCACTGGCGGTTCGGCGCAGAGGCGACCGCGGCAGCGCTGCGGTTCTGGAGTCGTGACAGGCGGGTACTCGCCGTGGGGCTGGTCGACAGTCCGCGGCTTCTGCGACTCGCGGTCGCGCCCGAGGCGGAGCACGATGACGAGCTGGCCAGCCAGATGGTCGCTGACGTGAGTCGGCCAGAGCGTGGCGTCCTGCCAGAGGGGAACGTCTCGATCGAGGCGAGATTCGGAGCATCGTTCCGGCAGCTGCTGACCAGTGCCGGGTGGGAAGCCGACGAGCCGTGGACACCATTGCAGCGCGATCTCGCCGGGCCGGTGGAGGACTGCGGGCTGCGGGTCGAGGTCATCGGTCCGGAGCGGGCCAACGTCCGGGCCGAGGTGCAGCGCGCGGCCTTCGACAGATCGACGTTCACGGAGGAGCGCTGGCACGCGATGGCGAGTGGACCGGCGTACGGGGACGCCAGGTGTCTCGTCGCCCATGACGGCCACGACACACCGGTGGCGGTCGCGACGGTGTGGTCCGCCGGCCGCGGACGACCCGGGCTGCTCGAGCCGGTGGGCGTGCACCGTGACCATCGCGGTCGCGGCTACGGCACGGCGATCACCGTCGCCGCCGTTGCCACCCTGCGGGAACTCGGGTCGTCGAGTGCGTTCGTGTGCACCGCGAGCTCCAACGCCCGCGCTGTTGCCACGTACGTGTCAGCCGGTTTCCGACAGCTCCCTGACGTCGAGGACCTGCGCCGGACCGCCTGACGCCTCAGGCCACGCAGAGCTCGTATCCTTCCGGATCGTGCATCACACCGAGTACCGCTGCAGCCGGCCCCCGGGAGGCAGCCGGCCGTCGTCGATCGCGTCCCTGAGCTGGTCGTAGAGCTGCCTGCTCAGGCTGCGGTCATCACCGCGGTCGAGGAAGAGCTCCATCGGCGGCTCCCACGCCCGGTGCCCGGGCGGACCAACTTTGGTCTGGTCGTTGCGAGTGGCTTGGACCTGTTGAGGCTGCTAAGCGAGACGTAGCGTCGAAATGGTCAGCAGATACGCGACCGGAGGATTCACAGATGCCGGCGCGCCAGGTCGTGCGTGGCGAGTACGGCATCCACCGGGCATGAGCGCGCACCCCACCAGCACCGCAGAGCGAGACCCGATCACCTACCAACGAGGAGAGCATCATGACCGCTACGTACACCTTCGACGTCTTCTCCAGCCTCGACGGGTTCGCCGCTGCCGGCGGCGACTGGACCGGCTACTGGGGCAAGCAAGGCCCTGAACTGCTCGATCACCGCCTCGCGCTGTTCGACGAGGAGCAACGAATGGTTTTCGGAGCAAACACCTATCGGCTCTTTCGGGAGCTGTTTGCCTCGAGCTCCGAGGAGGCTGTCGGTGACCCCTGGGTCACTCGAATGCGGAACATGCCCGCAACGGTCATCTCATCGACACTCGAGGACCCGCTCGACTGGCCGAACGCGACGGTGGTGAGCGGTGACGCCGTGGATGTCGTCACCCGGCTCAAGAAGGAATCGGACGTGCCGTTGCGCTCGCACGGCAGCCTCTCCGTGAACCGGGCGCTGCTGTCCGCCGGACTGGTCGACTACGTGCAGGTGTCGCTCTTCCCCGTCATCACGGGCAAGACCGGCCTGGAGCCGATCTTCCAGGGCGCGGACGACTTCGACCTCGAGCTGGTCGAGAGCCGAACGCTCGACGGCCGCACCGAGGAACTCACCTACCGACCGACTCTGCACGCCTGATCCACAGCCGAGACCATCGGCGATGAGACGGGGAAGTCCTTCTACCGCTTGGCCACTCAGCCAAGCTCCGGAATAGCTTGCGCTGGAAGCGAGCCCAGCGGCATACGACATGGCTCGTGTCTTGCGCAAGAGCCCAGTCCGTATCAGGTTGTGCCAGAAAGGAACTGTCTGGAGGCGGCGCACCATGGACTTCTGTGTTCGTCGCGCCGAGCTCAGGGTCGCTCTCGTACAGCGACATCGGGTCGTCGGTCGCGGCCCGCAGCTCGAGTCGGGGTGTGGTGACATGCACGCCGAGAGCGGGGTGGCTGATCACGGCTCGACCGTACGGGACGCCGGACCGGGACGCACCAGAGATTCACGGCCCTTCCATGCGCGTCCCCGCCGCCCCATCGGCGCGGGGCCCTGCAAGACTCCAGCCATGCCCAGCGAGACAAGCCAGTACATTCTCCACCGGATCGGCACGGTGCTCGGTGGCCGCGATGAGTGGGTCGAGGACAACTGGTACGGAGTCACCGCGACCATCCGACTCGACGCGTCTCGATTCGACCCCGGCGCCGTCCAAGGTCTCGACGCGTTCTCGCACCTGGAGGTCGTCTTCCTGTTCGACCGCGTCGACCCCGCCAAGATCCGGACCGATCCTCGCCCATCGCGTGGCAACCCGCAGTGGCCACCGGTGGGAGTCTTCGCCGGGCACGGTCCGTTCCGGCCCAACCGGCTCGGCGTCTCGCGGTGCCGACTGCTCGGGATGGACGGGTTGGACCTGCACGTCGCCGATCTCGACGCGCTCGACCGCACGCCGGTCCTCGACATCAAGCCGTACATGCGGGAGTTCGAACCCATCGACCCCGTGTCGCAGCCGGGCTGGTCACGGGAGCTGATGCAGGACTACTACCGCGCGGACCGGTAACGGAACCAGCAGGCCGATGGACTTGGCTTCGGGGCTGAGCGAGCGCCTCGCGATCTCGGTGGACAAGGTTCCCCTCACGCTGACCAGGTAGGGACGATCGGCCACCGCAATTCAGCGCCGCCCGAGGACGGAGTGTTCCCCCGGAGACGCGCCGGACAGCCTGTGGAGCCGCACGTTCGAGGCTGCCGGGGGCGCGGTCGTAGTGCCCGGTCGTCCGCGGGTCGGCGTGCCGGGCGAGGACCTGTGCATCACGCGGGGGGACGCCGGCGTCGAGGGCGTTGGTGATCGTGGCGTGTCGCGGCCTCGAGGTGTCAGGTCACCAGCGGAAGCGCTCGGGACACGGTGATGCTGGTGTGCCCGGTGACATACCCGAGGTGTTCATTGAGGCGCAGCATCGGGGCATTGCCAGCTTGCGTCCAGGTGTAGACCTCTCCTACACCGTTGGCCGCAGCCCACTGCAGCGTCCGGCGCTTCAGATGTGACGCGATGCCACGGCCGCGCCACTCCCGCGACACTGCGGTCAGCGCGTTCTCGGCACGTTCGGGCCGGTCGGTGTCCCGGAAGAGACCCGCGCAGCCGATGACCTCGCCCTCGTGCAGCGCCAGGAACATCGGGTCGCCGGGCCAGGACGTGTTCCACTGCTCGGCGCTGATCTCCAGCGGCGTGTACGCGGCGAAGTCGGCGAGCACCTCTCGGCCGAACCTCTCAAAGCAGGCGGCCCACCGTTCCGGACGCTCGCTCAGCGTCACGACCTGCACACCCGCCGGCGGGGCGGCCGGCGGCCGTTCGTCGCCGACGACACGGACCTGTTCGATCTCACGGTCCATCTCGACGAAGCCGAAGTGGGCCGCGAAGGCCAGCGACTCCTCGTCGTCGACGTGGGCCCGTACGACCGGAAGGCCGAGACCGGTGCAGTGCTCGGCCAACGCTCGCAGGAGCACCGAGCCGACGCCCCGACGGCGAAACTCGGGATGAACCTGAGGGTCGACGAAACCGCCGCCGGCGAGCTCGGATCGATCGGCCAAGCCGGATCCGACCACCGTGCCGTCCATGACGGCGAGCAGCAGCAGCCGGCTCGAGGACTCCTGCGCACGAAGTTCGGCGACGGTGTCACAACGCTCGCCCGGCACGACGGCGATCCGGATCGCCCGCCATGCTCCGTAGTCAGCGTCGGTGGTGCAGACGGAAAGCTCCATCAACCAAACGATAGGTGTCCTCGTCCGCACTCTGGGCGATACGCGGCGGAAGGACTCACCTCGCAGACCACCGCTCAAGGAGTGGATCGCGGACGGACGAGAATGCCTGACCGATCAGGCAGCGCCCTCACTGGCGCCCTGACGCGGAAACTCCACCAGAGCCTGTCCGGCGATGCGCGCCATCATCCAGGAGTCCAACACCGCGCCGGCGCCTCCGCCCAGCAGCGGCATCCCGCGGCCGAGGTTCCAGAACAGGCGCTTGTTCACGCGACGCAGCAGACGGAAGAAGATGGCCTTGTTCACCAGCATCAGGGCCCCTGGCGGCATGAGGCGCAGTCCGATCCGCGACAGCTTGCCCGCTCCGAACCCTTCCTCGTTGAGCACCCGATCAGAGCGTGAGGCGACGAGGGTGAGCAGCACCGCGGTGCGCACCTCCGGTTGGCGCACATCGTAGCCACGGACGACAGCGATGGCCCCGACCATCCGAGTGGCCAACAGGTAGAACTCGGCAAGATTCACCGACAGCGCGACGGGCAGCGTCACGTAGCCGCCGACGCCGGTGACGAAACCGCCCACGGCACCGAGGGCGAGGTGGTCTCGCACCAGCGTCTCGATGGCTTCCTCGGAATCGTCGGCATCAGCCAGCGCGGCCTCGGCGATCAGCACCGCCGACCGGATCGGTCCGAGACCGTCGAGCCCCGTGTCGAGCACCACGCGGCCGAGCGGACCGGGATGCTCCTGACCGGCAGCCCGCAACGCCGACGCGGTGCGCCGCTCCGTCTCACCGGCCTTGGGCCTCAGCGACTCCAGCCAACCCATGCACCCGAGTGTGGCAGAACCAAGGATCCCAGATCCATCGCCCCATGCCCGTCCTCCAGTCGCTACCGGACGCTCATCGGCACGTGGTCAAATGCCTACGCCCGTCAGACGGCTACGGGACGCGACTCAGACAGCCCTTTTGGGATTCGTGTGCTGCCGGCGTCAACCGGCTGCGCATGGTCGATCTCAGCCACGATCGCGTGGCTATTGGACTACCGGACCTTCTGGACGATGGTCCTTTCGCGTGCATGCCATGGCCGGTGCGTGCGCCCGGCAGGCGGAATGACGCTCCGACGGATCGCGGCAGATCAGTGAGGCCGCGATTGGTTGCGGCGGCATCCTGATCTGCCCGGCGTCACAGATGTGACGGCACGCTGCCGGCGCGATCCTGGCTCGAGCTGGTGTGATGAAATCAGCCATGAGTTATGACTTCGC
>NZ_DATEEY010000044.1:0-8447 GCF_035280925.1 Intrasporangium sp.
GCGCCGAACTGGTCACCATCGGACCCGGAGACCGAGAGCACCTCGCCCGTCGGGGTGCGGCGGATGAGGACGTGGCCGAGCTGCAGCGCCTTGCGCGTGACGAGCTGGGTGGTGCCATAGAGGGCGATGAGCCACTCCCGCACGATGATCGTGTGGTAGACGATGCCGCTCAGCGCTCCGACGACCGTGACGGCAGCGAGCACCAGCACCCAGCGGATGGTCGCGGAGCTGTCGCCCGGGACGATGCCAGCATCGATGGTACGGCCGACGATCCAGGGCCCGAGCGCCTGCGGGACCATCCAGACGAGCGCGACGAAAAGGCCGGCCCAGTAGAGCGCGCCCTGCTGGCGGACCATCCACCAGAGGAGGGTTCGCGGGGTGCGGGTGTCCGGCTCGTCGTCGCTCGTGGCGCGGTCGGTGAAGGCCCGGAAGTCGGGTGGGAAATCTCGCATAACCCATCCAGCCTAGGTTGGCGCCGTGATGCGGCCCCACCGGTTTTCCAGCGCGGGCCGGGTCCCGTCGAGTGTGCACTTCGCGCCGGAGGTGCGTCCCGGTACGTCGAGTGCGCACAAAGTCCCGCCGCAGCCCAGTCGAGTGCCCAGCAAGTCCCGCCGCAAGCGGCCCGGTTGAGTGCCCACAAAGTCCCGCCGTGGCCACGAATGGCGATCTCAGATCCAAGCTGCCCGCTTCGCATTCCGCTGCCACGCGAGCTCCATGGCGTGGCGAGAGAAGAAGCGCGGCTCGGCCTCCGTCAGGTTCAGACTGTCGACGTCGAGCTCAAGGGCATCGGCAAACCGAGTGATCGTGGCATGACGTGCCTCTGTGTCCTTCACATCCAGTCGCCAGATCTCCAGCACCAGCCAGCCGTCACTCTCCAGCAGCTCACGACGCACCTCATCGTGGGCCTTCTGCTCCTCGCTGGAGTGGAACTTCTCCCCCATGTACTCCCCGATGACCTTGATGACGCGGCCGTCGGGAAGGACGATCTGCCAGACGAGGTCCCCGTACCCAAGCAAGAGGTTTGGATCCCAGCTCGCATAGACGGGCTCGTTTGGGAGAGGCTCCGGCAATCCCACTCGCACGAACATCAGGCGGCACTGGGTCTCTCGTGGTGACCATGACCCCACCCGGATGTAGCCCAAGGCCTCTAGGAGGGCCTTCTTTCCGCGTGGTCTCGTTCGTTTGGCCAGCGCCCGCCTCAACGGCGCAACCGAGTCGAGCCGCGTGGCGCATGCGTCCCCGACGACGATGAGGTCGTCGAGCCCGACCGGCTTGGCTCGACCGACCAGCTCGCCCAGATCGACCCAGGTATCCGCAAGGTCGACGACCCGCAGACCTCTCACGTCGACGACGGCACGAGAGTGCAACATGCGGTGTCCCACGACCCCCTCACGCCTGACATGGGCTTGGTCGATGGGCCGGATGATGTGCAACCGGTCGTCCTCCTCCATTGCGTAGGACAAGGGCAGTTCGTGGAGCTGGGCCGCTGTCAGGTGAGAGAACGCTGCGGTTTGTGGCAGTGCAAGCGAATAGGCCCTCGCCCGGCTGACCAGATCCGCGGGGGCCGCCGCGGTCCTCACACCTCGGGTTGGACGGTGCAGCGTGCGGGAAAGGAGCTGCCTGCGGGTGAGGCCTGCCGAGCGACCTGCCACGACCGTGAAGGCAGGTTCCAGGCCTTGCGTCTTCAGGTTGAGTGTCACAGCTCAACCGTTGGGCCCTGGTCCGCCGACGGCGAGGGCCGTGTCGGCCCAGGGGGACGGGCCTCTGTTCGACCACGGGATGTGGACAACCTGCTCCAACCCGGGACTTACTGGGCACTCGACTGGGAGCCAACCCGGGACTTACTGGGCACTCGACTGAAAGCCAGCCCCGGGACTTACTGGGCACTCGACTGAAAGCCAGCCCCGGGAGTTACTGGGCACTCGACGAGGAGCCGGCCCAGCGGCATACGGCCTCTTGGTTGATCTGGCCAGCGGGGCCGTTCCTGTCTGTGGAACGACCGTGTCGGAGCAGCGCGCGGACAGCGAGTCTCGTACTGACGCCACGCGGAAGTGGCGCACGAGAACTGAACGCGAAGGAGCGCCGGTGCCGAACCTCAGGATCCATCCGACGGGCGAGGTCGTCCACCTCGAGCCCGGAGACACGATCCTCGGCGGCCTCTTCAAGGCGGGTTACGCCTACACCGTCGGCTGCCGTCGCGGCGGCTGCGCCATCTGCAAGGTCGACCTCCTCGAGGGAGAGTTCGCCTACAACCGTCCCGTGGCCGACTCGGTGATCACCGAGGAGGAGAGCACGGACGGCACGTGTCTGAGCTGCCGAGCAGTCCCGGTCTCGGACGTCACCATCGAGATGCGTGACGCGTGTCTGCGTCTCGTCAACCCGTTCCTGCGCCAGATCAACGAGAAGGCCCGGCAGCGCGCCGAAGCCCTGGCAGCCGGCACCACCAACAAGGAGTAGCAATGGGAATCCTGCGAATGGGCTACGCCCACGTCCGGGTCACCGACCTGGCCGAGGCGAAGCAGCACTACGCCAACACCCTCGGCCTCTACGAGACGCATGCTGAGGACGGGAAGATCTACTACAAGGGCTGGGACGAGTGGGACCACCACTCGCTCGTGCTCGAGGAGGGCGGCGTCGGGGTCGTCAAGTACGGCTTCAAGGTCGAGAAGCCCGAGGACATCGACGACATCGAGCAGAAGGCCAAGACCTTCGGGCTCACCGTCGAGCGCATGTCCAAGGGTGAGAACGCCGAGGTCAGCGACGGGATCCGCTTCACCACCCCGTCCGAGCACGTCTTCGAGGTCTACCACTCGCAGACGCTGATCGGCACCGAGGTGGGCACCCACAACCCGGAGGCCTTCCCCCGCCACCTGGTCGGTATCGGAGTCCCCGGCCTGGACCACTCGCTCATCCTCGCCGAGGACGTGCGCACGATGGAGAACATGCTGACCGACGTCTTCGGCTTCTACGCGACCGAGCGGGTCCAGACGGACCTCGAGGACAACGACGCGCACTACATCGCGACCTGGATGACGAGCAACAACCAGATCCACCAGATCGCCGTCCTGGAAGGCCCGCAGTCCAAGCTGCACCACGTCGCCTTCAAGCTGCAGGACTGGGCCGAGGTCGGCCACGCCGGCGACCTCATGGTCATGGACGACGTGCCGATCGACATCGGCCCGACGCGTCACGGCATCACCCGCGGCCAGACGATCTACTTCTTCGACCCGTCGGGCAACCGCAACGAGGTCTTCGCCGGCGGCTACATGGCCTACCCGGACCGCCCGACGGTCAAGTGGACGCCCGACCAGATCGCGAGGGGCATCTTCTACCACGCCCGCGAGATGAACGAGCGCTTCACCACCGTCTCCACCTGACCCGCCGATCCCACCGACCGTCACCCCCGAGGAGGTTCGCCATGACGTGCAGCCCGTTCACCACGCAACAGCTCACGTTGACCTACGCCGGAGCGCGCGCCGTGCTCGAGGCCTCGGCCGAGCGCGCCCACCTTCTCGGGGTGGCGGTCAACATCGCCGTCACGGACCGGGCCGGCAACCTGCTTGCCTTCGCCCGGCTCGACGGCGCCCCCCTCATGTCGGCGAGCATCGCCCAGGACAAGGCCTACACCGTTTCAGCCTTCAACGGGATGCCCACGCACGAGTGGTTCCAGGCCATCTCGGACGAGCCCGCCCTGCGTGAGGGAATCGTCCACCGTGACCGCCTCGTCATCTTCGGCGGCGGCGTCCCCCTCGTCCGCAACGGCGAGACCGTCGGCGCCGTCGGCGTCTCGGGCGGAACCGCTGAAGAGGATCGAGAGATCGCCGAGGCCGGCTCCCACGTCGTCCGGGACGCCCTCGCGTTGGCCGGCGCACCGAAAGGACAGCGATGACCCCGTTCATGCTCAGAGTGGTCGACACCGTCGGAGGCCTCGACGAAGACGTCGAGCCCATCGCACCGATGCCCATGACCCGGATCAGCCAGCGCATCGCAACCGGCACCGGCGCTGACCGGCAGGTCGCCATCCGCTCCCTCGCCGAGCAGCTCGTCTGCGAGGCGAACGCCGTCCTGCCCTCGTCCCCCAGGGGTGGCGACGAGCACCTGACCCTCTTCGACGAGACCCTCCCCCACGAGCTCGCCTTCAACGTCGGCTACCGGGGTCGTGCCGCCCGGGTGTCGACGACCTTCGAGGACGGCATGGCCTACGGCCGCCTCGTCGGCGACGGGTTCGAGTCGGAGCTCCCCCAGGAGCT
Source organism: Intrasporangium sp. (assembly GCF_035280925.1). Classification (GTDB taxonomy): domain Bacteria; phylum Actinomycetota; class Actinomycetes; order Actinomycetales; family Dermatophilaceae; genus Intrasporangium. Next base: position 4,251 of record NZ_DATEEY010000044.1, read on the forward strand.
GGACGGGCCGGACGCTCTGCCCGACCTGCTCATCCGGCTGCTCGTCGAGTCCCGCTGACTGTCGACCAAACCTGATCCGCTGCACCCGCAGCGCCACGGGACGCTCTCCGGAGCGCTCCCCATCCGAGCCTGCCCGGGCTCGTCCGTCCCCGCCGTCCAAGCCGATCGCGCTCCCACGGGGGCGCTCTGCCCCTCCCAAGGAGGCCCATCGTGCAGTACGAGCTGCGCACCCAGGTCATCGAACCCCAACGCAAGACCTTCGACCACCTCGTCGCGAGGTTCGGGGACCGCCCCGCGTCTCGCTACGAGGAAGGTTCCTTCGACATCCAGGCACGGGAGAACTTCCAGTACCGGCCGGTCTGGGACCCGACCAAGGACATCTACGACGAGGCCTTCAGCGTCCTCCGCCTCACCGACCCGTACTCCTTCACGGACCCGCGCCAGTACTACTACGCGCCCTACGTGACCTCACGCGCCGCCATGGCCGACGCGTTCGGCGCGACGCTGTCCTACCTCGAGAGCCGGGACCTCCTCGAGCGCCTGCCCGACGCGTGGAAGGACCTGCTCGCCCAGCTCGTCATCCCGCTGCGCCACTACGAGTCCGGCGCCCAGCTCATCTCCACTGCCGCGGCCCGTTTCGGCTTCGGAACGACGATCACGCAGTGTGCGGCCTATGCCGCTTTCGACCGCATCGGCAACGCCCAGATCATCAGCCGACTCGGGATCTCGCTCGACGGCGGCACCGCGGGCCTGCTCGAGGATGCCAAGCGGGCCTGGGTCGAGGACGAGGCCCTCCAAGGCCTGCGCCGGCTCGTCGAGGAGACGATCATCGAGAAGGACTGGGCCCTCGCGCTCATCGCCCTCGACGTGACGGACCAGCTCCTGTACCGACTCCTCTTCTCTCACCTCGACGAAGCCGCCCTCACCGGCGGCGCGCCCGCCTACAGCCTCGCGGCGCAGCACCTGACCGACTGGTTCAAGGACCAGCGGCGCTGGCTGGACGCGCTGTACCGGGTCTGGGTTGCCGACCCGGAGCTCGGCACCATCAACGCCGACATCATCGCGAGCACCGTGGCGAGTGCGGTCGACCGCGCCGTCACCGCGCTCCGTCCGCTCGCTGCCCGCGCCGACGCCCTCGTGGCCGGTGGTGCTGTCGCCGCCCTCGAGCAGGTCGCGGACGAGGTCCGCGCCGCGCACGCCGTCCCCCAGGAGGCCTGACATGACCGACACCGCCAGCTCCACGACCCCTGAGGTCGCCGCCACCCCGGCCCGCCCGGTCGGCGTCGACATCCAGGAGTCGGAGACCAACCGCGCCGTCGTCGAGGCGATCGAGGCGGACAACCCCGACTGCGCCGTGCAGCACATGCCCGGCCTGGTCCGCATCACCGCGACGGGTCGCCTGGTCATCAACCGGGTGACCGTCGAGGACCGCCTCGGCCGCGAGTGGGAGACGCACGAGTTCCAGATGGCGATCGTGTCCTACTTCGGCCACATCAAGGAATGGGATGACGACGAGATCGTCATCGCCTGGGACCACTGAACCGGCATGAGCGCTCGAGAAGGAGACGACCAATGACCATCGCCCCCAAGGCGCCGCGCAAGCTGTCGATGAAGCAGCGATACCAGGCGCTCACCCGTGACCTCGACTGGGAGCCCAGCTACGTCTCCCAGGACGAGATGTTCCCCTACGTGTCGTTCGAGGGGATCACCATCCACGACTGGAGCAAGTGGGAGGACCCCTTCCGGCTCACGGTCGACGCCTACTGCAAGTACCAGGCCGAGAAGGACAAGCGGCTCTACGCCGTCCTCGATGGCTTCGCCCAGAGCCAGGGCCACCTGTCCCTGACGGACGCGAACTACCTCAACGCGATGAAGATCTTCCTCCAGGGGATCGCGCCCAACGAGTACAACGCGCACCGCAACTTCGCCTACCTGGCGCGGCACCTCGCCGGCCCCGGTCCGCGGTTCGCGGCCCTGTGCCAGTCGATCGACGAGCTGCGGCACACGCAGACCGAGATCCACACGCTGAGCAACTACAACAAGTATTACAGCGGCTTCCACAACTTCTCGCAGCAGCACGACCGCGTCTGGTACCTGTCGGTGCCCAAGTCCTTCTTCGAGGACAGCCTCTCGGCGGGGCCGTTCGAGTTCCTCATCGCCATCGGGTTCTCCTTCGAGTACCTCCTGACGAACCTGCTCTTCGTCCCGTTCATGTCCGGTGCGTCCTTCAACGGGGACCTCCCGACGATGACGTTCGGCTTCTCCGCCCAGTCCGACGAGTCTCGACACATGACGCTCGGCCTCGAGGCGATCAAGTTCCTCCTGGAGCAGGACGAGAAGAACGTCCCGATCGTCCAGGCGTGGATCGACAAGTGGTTCTGGCGCGGCTACCGGGTCACGGCCCTCGTCGCCCAGATGCTCGACTACATGCTGCCGCGCAAGGTCATGTCGTGGAAGGAGGCCTTCGAGCTCTACTTCGAGCAGCAGATGATGGAGGGCCTCTTCAAGGACCTCGCCTTCTACGGCATCACGCCGCCGCGGCACGTCGAGGACGCCATCGCGGAGAAGGAGGTCCTGTCCCACCAGGTCTACTGGATCCTCTACCAGTTCTCCCACGCCGCGGCGTTCACCACGAGCGTCCCGACGGACGAGCACCTCGAGTGGCTGTCCAAGACCTACCCGGACACCTTCGACAAGCACTACCGGGCCCTTTGGGACAAGGAGAAGCGCAACATCGAGGCCGGTGGCCGCCACTTCGTCCGGGGACTGCCCCAGCTCTGCCAGGTCTGCCAGATCCCGATGGGCTTCACCGAGCCGGGTGACCCGACGACGATCTGTCAGCGCGAGAGCGAGTACAAGGGCGAGAAGTTCCAGACGTGCTCCAACGGCTGCCAGTGGATCTTCGAGCGCGAGCCCGAGAAGTACGTCCAGGCCTGGCTGCCGGTCCACCAGATCTACCAGGGCAACTGCGGCGGGCCGAGCCTGCCCGAGGTGCTCGACTGGTACGGCCTGGAGGACGGCGACAACGGCGAGTACCTCGGTTCGGTGGACGAGCTCAACTGGCAGAAGTGGCATGCCCCCGACGACATCAGCCAGCCCGACACCACCGGCGCCCAGGCCTGAGAGGAGACCGACATGGCAGTCAAGAGCATTGGGACGTACGAGTTCCCGTCCCGTTCCCGCCAAGAGCTGTACGGCGACGACCAGCTCGTCCACGTGTGGTTCAAGGACAACCCGTGGTTCTGCGCCGCGGCCTGCTTCCGCGCCCCCAAGGCGATGACGTGGAGTGACTTCTGGAGCCAGCTCGTCGTCCCGTTCGCCGAGGAGGACCCGGACTTCGACGCCGCGGCGCCGCGGTCCTGGGCGCTCCACGGCGAGACCCTCGTCCCGCGTGACGAGTCCACGCTCGAGGAGCTCGGAGTCGTCCACAAGGACGTCATCGCGGTGACGCTGGCCTAGCCACATAACAACTCCGCCGTATGCCGCTGGGCCAGCTCAGCGGCATACGGCACCTTCCGATCACCCCACCTCCCAAGGAGTCCCGCAATGGAGACCTTCACCATCACCGTCGAGCCGCTCGGCCGTGAGATCGAGTGCCGCGAGGACCAGACCATCCTCGACGCCTGCCTGCGCAACGGCGTCTGGCTTCCCCACTCGTGCACCCACGGCACCTGTGCGACGTGCAAGTGCGACGTCGTGGACGGCGACGTGGACCACGGTGACGCGAGCTCGTTCGCGCTGATGGACTTCGAGCGCGACGAGGGCAAGCTGCTCACGTGCTGCGCGAAGCCGCGGTCCGACGTCGTCATCGAGGCCGACATCGACGTCGACGAGGACGTCGAGGTGCACCCCGTGCAGGACTACACGGCGACCGTCGTGGCGCTGGACGAGATCGCCCGGGACACGCGACGGGTCGTCATCGAGCTCGACCGGCCAATGGAGTTCAACGCGGGGCAGTACCTGAAGTTCGAGGTGCCCGGCAAGGACACCGACCGGACCTACTCGATCGCCAACCCGCCCACCGAGCAGCGGCGGCTCGAGTTCCACATCCGGCGGACGCCGGGCGGGCTCGCCTCGGACGGGTGGATCTTCGGGTCCATGGCCATCGGTGACGACGTCAAGGTGTCCGGGCCCTACGGTCGGTTCGTCCTCAAGGTCGGCGACGACCGCGACGCCGTGCTCGTGGCGGGTGGTACC
>NZ_DATEEY010000045.1:0-18975 GCF_035280925.1 Intrasporangium sp.
GCGCTGGCGGGCCGCCATGACCACCGTCCAGAGGAGCATCACAGCGCACACGGAGAAGCCGATCTGAGGGTTGAGCGGCAGGATGATGCCGAGCGTCCCGCCGAGCACCCACAGCATCTGCAGCATGGTCTCGGACCAGCCGAACACCGACGTCCGGACGTTCTCCGGCACCTCGCGCTGCACGAGCGCGTCGAAGCACAGCTTGGCCAGCTGAGCGGTCAGCCCCTGCACCAGCCCGAGCACGAGGAGCGTCCAGACGCCGTACCAGAGCGCCGTCGCGATGCACGCGAGTGTCGCGATCAGCACGGAGATCATCGCGACGCGTTCGGGGTGGTGGTCCCGAAGGTTGTTGCCCAGCAGGCTGCCGAGCGCATTTCCGAGTCCGATCGCAGCCGCCGTGATCGCGAGGACGAGCTCACCGTGCACCCCGCTGATCGGATGCTCCTTGGCCAGGAATGCCATGAACAGGATGAGGAAGCCGGTGAGCAGCCGGGTGCCGCCGGTCGACCACATGGCGTGCCGGACGGGCCACGGAATGGCGTGCAGGCGCCGTAGGTAGCGCCCGAAGACGCCGGCTGAGTCGACCTCGAGCGCTGCCCCTTCCCCCGCAGGAGGGGTTGCCGTATGCCGCCGAGCTCGCCCCCGCCTTGAGGCGTGCTGCCGTACCGGTTGCGTGTCGCTGAGCGAGACCTCGCCGGCGTTGCTGTCCACATCAGGCGGGAGCCGGATCGCCTGGACCGTGCCGATGACGAAGATCACGAAGGCGACCCGCAGGGCCCACGGCGCGCCGACCTGCAGAGCCGCCGCAGCGAGCGCTCCGCCGACGACGGCGCCGATGACCCCGGCGATCGAGACCCTCGAGTTGGCCTTGACCAGACTCGTGCCGGCTGGGAGCAGCCGCGGGACGGCCGCAGCGCGGGCGATGTTGTAGGCCTTTGATGCGATGAGCACCCCGAGCGCGGCGGGGAAGAGCCAGTCGCTCTTGTTGTAGATCGCCTCGGCAAGGACCCAGCAGAGGAATGCCCGGGTCGCCATCGTCGTCCCGATCGCCCAGCGCCGCCCATGGCTGAACCGGTCGAGGAGCGGTCCGACGAATGGCGCGACGAGCGTGAAGGGAACCATCGTCAGGAGGAGGAACAGGGCGACGTCGCTACGGGTTTCGGTGGTCTGGGGATTGAAGAAGAAGATGCCGGCGAGCGCGAGCATCATCGCGGCGTCGCCGGCGGTGTGGCTGGCGTGGAGCTCGGTCATCCGGGCGAGGCCGGTCTCGCCGGCGCCGCCGGAGTGTGTGAAGGCGTGGAACTTGGCGGCGGCGAACCGTGATGTGGCCGCCGTCGCCTTGGCAGCCGCGACGGTTGCCTTGCCGATGCCGCGACCCACCGCCTTGGTGGCATTGACCGCCTGGGCGCGACCGGGGGTCCGGTAGTCGGCCGGGTGGCCACCCTCTGGCACATCGCCGACCTCGGTGGCGTGACGGACCTCGTGGTCCCGCCCCACTTCGTCGCTCGTGCTCACTCCGCCATCTTGCCCCGAGGCGGTGACCGGACGTCACACGGCGCGCAAGAGCGGCTCAGTACGGCGGGTGTGGACCGTTTCTGGCGCGGACTGCACACTCGACGTGGGGATGTCGGCCCTCGATGAGCCACCCCGACCCGGGTCAGAAGTACCAGGGGAAGGGTGACCAGTCGGGATCGCGCTTCTCGAGGAACTGGTCACGCCCCTCGATGGCTTCGTCGGTCATGTAGGCGAGGCGAGTCGCCTCGCCCGCGAACACCTGCTGGCCCATGAGCCCGTCGTCCGTCAGGTTGAAGGCGAACTTCAGCATCCGCTGCGCTTGGGGCGACTTGCCCATGATCTCGGTCGCCGCTTGCAGGGCCTCGCGCTCCAGGTCGCGGTGGTCCGCGACGATGTTCACCGCACCCATCCGGTGCATGTCCTCGGCGGTGTAGGTGCGGCCGAGGTGGAAGATCTCGCGCGCGAACTTCTGGCCGACCGACTTGGCGAGGTACGCCGAGCCGTAGCCGCCGTCGAAGGAGCCGACGTCGGCGTCGGTCTGCTTGAAGCGGGCATGCTCGCGGGAGGCGATCGTCAGGTCGCAGACGACGTGGAGCGAGTGTCCGCCGCCGGCCGCCCAGCCGTTGACCACGGCGATGACGATCTTGGGCATGGTGCGGATCAGGCGCTGTACCTCGAGGATGTGCAGGCGTCCGCCGTGGGCCTTCGCCCGGGCCTCGTCGACCGTGTCGGCCGTCTCGCCGGCGGCGTACTGGTAGCCGGAGCGGCCACGGATCCGCTGGTCGCCACCGGAGCAGAACGCCCACGTGCCGTCCTTCGGGGACGGACCGTTCCCCGTGATGAGGACGACGCCGACATCGGGGGTCATCCGCGCGTGGTCGAGGGCCCGATAGAGCTCGTCCACCGTGTGGGGCCGGAAGGCGTTGAGCACCTCGGGTCGGTTGAACGCGACCCGGACCACTCCGGACTCGGCGTGCGGGCGACCTGGCTGAGCCATGCGGCGGTGGTAGGTGATGTCGGTGAAGTCCAGACCTGGGACGACCTCCCACTCGCCCGGGTCGAAGACTTCCGACACCTGCCCGGCGACCGTGCCGGTCCCACTCGCCCCTGCGTCCGCCGGGCCGTCTGTCGTCTCAGTGCTCTCAGCGCTCACGGGACCCGACCTTAGCGGCCGGTCTAAGGTCGCTCCCATGCCCATCCCGCCCTACGTCGCACATCTTCGGACCATGGTGGGACGCCAGTTGTTGTGGATGCCGGGGGTCACCGCGGTCGTCCTGCGACCGGCTCCGGACGGCTCGGGCGAGGAGGTACTGCTCATCCGACGTACCGACAACGGCGAGTGGACGCCGATCACGGGGATCATCGACCCGGGCGAGGACCCACACGTCACGGCCGAGCGGGAGGCCCTCGAGGAGGCGTCCGTCGTCATCGCGGTCGAGCGCCTCGTCTGGGTGTCGGCGGAACCTCCCGTGACACATGCCAACGGTGACGTTGCCCAGTACCTCAACCACACCTTCCGCTGCCGCTGGGTCTCGGGCGAACCAGCCCCTGGAGACGACGAGGCGACTGCCGCGACGTGGTTTCGTCTCGACGAGCTCCCGACGATGCGAGCGGCCTTCCTCGACCGGATCACGTGCGCGGTGGAGAACCCGCGGGATGTGCGCCTCGGGCCCTGACGAGATCACAGCACCTCGGCCTCGTCGATGAGCTGCTCAGGCATCCGCGCCTTGTCGCGCGCGGCAGCTCGCGCCTCGGCGGCGACGGTCGCGTCACGGAGCGCGATGATCTCGCGGCGGGTCCGTGACGTGAGCAGGTCGGTGCGTGAGAGCGGCTCGAGGTCCGGAAGAGTTCCAGGCCGTGACACCCACGGCGGCTGCGGCGTGCCGAGCAGCCGCGCGACGGTCCGCCCCTTCACGGAAGGGAACGACGCAAGCCCCAGCTGGGCGCAGAGGTGACCTGAACCCGGTGGACCACTGGCTGGTCTGATCTCGTACTCCTCGTACCGCTCGCTGACCCATGGATCATCCATCCAGCTCGAGCCGGTCATCACGGCGCCCTTTCGTCTCTCAACCTGTTGGTGCCACGACTATCCGCCCGAGCAGACGTCGGTGGCCACCGGCTCCGGCACGGCTGTGGAGGACCTGACCGGGACGGAGGGGATGTGGACAACCGGTTCCCGAGCCACGGCGTGCGTGAGCGAAGATGATGAGCGACGCACCGACCGTGAGCCCCCGGAGGCCCGATGACCACCCAGACGTCCACCATCACGCCGCCCGATGCGGACGTCCATGCCGCCGCTCTCGAGCGACTCGACGGGCTCGCCAAGCCGCTCGGGGCGCTCGGCCGGTTGGAGCAGGTCGGGGCCTGGCTGGCGGCCTGCCAGGGAGTCTGCCCGCCAGAGCCGATCGACCGGGTCCGCGCCGTGGTGCTCGCAGGCGACCACGGTGTCACGGCCTCCGGCGTCTCCGCCTACCCGAGCGACGTCACGGCCGCGATGGTGCACGCGTTCGTCTCGGGAGTCGCCGGTGTGAACGTCCTCGCCCGTCAGCACGGCGCGACCGTGCGGGTCCTCGACATCGCAGTCGATGCCGACCTCGCTGGCGTGCCGTCCGACGTCACCGCACACAAGCTGACCCGCTCGTCCAGCCCGATCGATGTCACCGACGCGATCAGCCGCGAGCTGGCGGAGCGGGCCATTGCCGTCGGCGCCGAGATCGCCGATGCCGAGGTGGACGCCGGTGCCCAGCTGCTCGTCCTCGGGGACATGGGCATCGGGAACACGACGCCGTCGTCCGCCCTCATCGCCGCGACCCTCGGCCTCGGCGCCGAGGCCGTCATCGGCCGGGGCACCGGCATCGACGGGCCGACCCATGCCCGGAAGCTCGACGTGCTGTCCCGCGCCCTGGACCGCGCCTGCGACGACGAAGGGCGCATCCACGACCCCGTGCAGCGCCTCGCCGCCCTCGGCTCCGCAGACCTCGCCGTCGGAGCCGGCTTCCTCGTCCAAGCGGCCCGACGCGGCGTGCCCGTACTCCTCGACGGCATCATCGCCTGCGCCGAGGCACTCGTCGCCGCCGACCTGGCGCCGGGTGCCCCGGCCTGGTTCCTCGCCGGGCACCGCTCCACCGAGCCGGCCCAGACGCACGCGCTCGACGCGCTCGGCCTGGAGCCCCTCCTCGACCTCGGAATGCGGCTGGGGGAGGGGTCCGGCGCCATGGCGGCCGTACCGCTCGTGCGCTCGGCTGCCCTACTCCTCCGGGAGATGGCCCTCCTCACCGATCTCGTCGGTCAATGACTCGGCGACTCGACAGAACCACGCCTCGGTCATGATGTTGCCGTGACCGACCTGCCTCCCCTTGCCACGCTGCTCGAGCGGGCGCACGTCGTCGCCATCCCGATGCGAGTGCGCTTCCGCGGAGTTGACGTCCGTGAGGCGATGGTCTTCGAGGGACCCTCAGGCTGGGGTGAGTTCGCCCCCTTCCCCGAGTACGGCGACGAGGAGTCCGCCCGCTGGCTGGCGGCCGGGATCGAGGAGGCGTATGCCGCTCGGCCGTCTCCGGTGCGCCACGCGGTGCCGGTCAACGCCACGGTCCCGGCCGTGCCGCCGGAGCGGGTTGCCCAGGTGCTCTCCCGCTTCGAGGGCTGCACGACGGCCAAGGTCAAGGTGGCCGAGCCCGGGCAGACGCTCCGAGACGACCTGAACCGCCTGGCCGCAGTCCGCGACGCGATGGGTCAGCACGCGCGGATCCGCATCGATGCCAACGGGGCCTGGGACGTCGACACTGCCACGGACGCACTGAGGAGGTCAGCGGCATACGGCATCGAGTACGCAGAGCAGCCCTGCGCCTCCGTCGACGAGCTTGCCGACCTGCGAACTGCCTTGGCCCGCAACGCGATCGACATCCTCATTGCGGCGGATGAGTCGATCCGCAAGGCCGAGGACCCGCTCCTGGTGGCGCGCAAGGGCGCCGCCGACCTCGTCGTCGTCAAGGTGGCGCCGCTCGGCGGCATCCGCCGGGCGTTGGAGATCGTGGAGGAGTGCGGGCTGCCCGCGGTCGTCTCATCGGCGCTCGACACGAGCATCGGGATCTCCGCCGGCGTCGCGCTCGCGGCCGCGCTCCCGAGTCTCGAGCACGCCTGCGGGCTGGGCACCGTGGGACTGTTCGTGCGCGACGTCGCCACCGAGCCGATGCGTCCACAGGACGGCGTGCTTCGAGCGAGACGGGTCACGGCCGACCCCGCGGCGCTCACGGCCCTCGCCGCACCGCTCGAGCGCCGGCAATGGTGGCGGGAGCGCATGGGCCGCTGTCATGCGCTGCTCGATCGCGCCGGGGTGCAGCGATGATCATGGCCTGCCTCAACGGCGACTGCCAGCCGCGTGCGCATCCCCGGCTGCCGGTCACCCCCGATGCCATCGCACGCGCGACCCGTGACGTCGTCGAGGCCGGCGCGTTCATGGTGCACGTCCATCCCCGTGACGAGCACGGGCTGGAGTCGCTCGCCGTCGAGCACGTGGTCGGCACCGTCGGCGCGATCCGCGACCTCGTCCCCGACGTGCGGGTCAGCGTCTCGACTCGGGACGGCATCGCGACGGACGAGCGGGCGAAGCTCACCCAGGTGTCGGCCTGGCCCGGTCCGGAGGGGGGCGGTCCGGACTGCGCGAGTGTCAACTGGCACGAGCCGGGCGCTGTCAGATTGGCAGGCGTGCTGCGGGCCAGGGGAATTGGCGTCGAGGCCGGGATCTGGACGCCGCACGCAGCCACTGCCTTCGTCTCGACGAACTGGCCCTGGCAGGCCGAGCGGGTCCTCGTCGAGGTCATCCCCGGGCACACCCGCGGGAGCGACGGCGCGTGGGCCGCGGAGCGCATCCTCGCCGCGTTGGGGATGTCGCCCGCGCCCGTCCTCGTCCACGGCGAGCGGGCGTGGGCGTGGCCGGTCCTGCGGTGGGCGCAGCGGTCCGGTTATGACGTGCGGATCGGCCTCGAGGACACGCTGGTCCTGCCGAGCGGGCGCGAGGCGCGCGACAACGCCGAGCTCGTCGCGGAGGCACTCAAGACGGGGGGCGGCGCTCCGACCCAGTGGCCGGTCCCGGATCCGCTCTGACCCAGAGGGATTGGGCGAGGTCGCGCAGGTGGTCGGCCTCCGCTCGCCGCTCCGCTCGCGACACGGGCACCTCGATCAGCCGTATGCCGCTGGGCTCGCTCCCGAGGGCCGCGGCCAGCCGCTCCGGCTGGGTGATCCGCTCATGGGCGATGCCGTGCGCTCGGCACAGGGCTGCGAGGTCGGTGTCGTGCGGCGTGCCGAAGACCCGTTCGAACGCCGGGGCGTAAGCGGTTGCGCCCTGCTCGAGTCCGGCGAAGATCGCCCCGCCGTCGTCGTTGAGCACGACGAAGGTCAGGTCGGGCCGTGGCTCGTCCGGACCGATGAGCAGGCCGTTGGCGTCGTGGAGGAGGGTGAGGTCCCCGAGGTAGGCGATGGTGCGTGAGGCGCCCTCTCGGCCGAGGGCGATGCCGACGGCGGTCGAGACGGTGCCGTCGATGCCGGCAAGGCCACGGTTGCCGACGACGAACCGGTGCTCGTGCGGTGGCCATGGAGTCGCCATGACGTCGAGGTCACGGACCACGTTGGAGGAGCCGACGACCAGGGTCGTGTGCGCGGTGACCGCGTCGGCGACCACGGTGGCGATGGCCAGGGGGGAGCCGGCTCGGCTTGCGAGATGCTCGTCGATCCGCGCCGAGAGGGCGTCGTCGGCGGCACGCCAGCGGTCGAACCAGTCCGGCGAGTGGTGCACACTCGACTGGCTGGGGGGCGGCGGGTTGTGCACACTCGACTGGGTGGGGGGCGGCTGGTTGTGCACACTCGACTGGGTGGGGGGCGGCGCGTCGACGGTTGGCACCGCGTCGACGATCGTCGCGACGCGGCCGGGGTCGGTCGCCGTGCCGGTGCGGTCGCGCACCGAGATGACGTCCAGGGCCGGGTCGGTGACGAGGCTGGTCACCGGGCGCGAGAGCGTCGGGTGGCCGATGACGATGACGCGCTCGATCTCGTCGCGCAGACCGGTGCCCAGCAGCAGGCGGTAGGTGCGGATGGCCTGCCTGCCGATGCGCGCTCCGGACGTGGGCTCCGCGAGGAGGGGCCAGTTCGCGGCCTCGGCCAGGATTCGCGCGGCCGGTCCGGCGTCATCGCCGGCGACGACGACGGTGCGCGGCCCGGGATCGAGCCGCAACGGCTCCGCCGGGGCGAAGTCGCTGCGGGAGCCGGCGGGCTCGGGACGCAAGAACTCCGCCCGTGCGATGGTGGTGCGGCTCCACCAGGTCGCGGGCTCGGGATCCGGGGGCATGAGGTCGGCGTCGAGCTGGACGTTGAGCTGGCTCGGACCCACCCGGCGGCAGGCCTCGTCGACAGCCGCCGCGATCGCGTCGAGCGGCACGTCCGGCGCCAGGTCCACACACGGCGCGAACCTGCCGAAGATGCCGGCCTGGACGGTCGTCTGGTTCGAGCCGGTGCCGCGCAGCCGCTCCGGGCGGTCGGCCGAGACGACGACGACCGGACGTCCGGTGTGGTGCGCCTCCATGACGGCGGGCAGCAGGTTGCCGACGGCGGTTCCGGAGGTCGTCACGACTGCGACTGGGCGGCGTGAGCCGGTGGCCAGGCCCAACGCGAGGAAGCCCGCCGACCGCTCGTCGACCCGCACGTGCAGCCGCAGGTCCCCGGCGGCATCGGCCCGGTGCAGCACCAGGGCAAGGGGAGCGGAGCGCGACCCGGGAGCGAGGACGACGTCGCGCACCCCCCGGGCCCAGAGAGCCTGCACGAGAGCCAGCGACAGCGCGAAGGCACCGTGCGCCGGGAGCGAGCTCAGCGGCATACGGCCACTCAGTCGCTCGCGAGGGCGTCACGCATGGGGACGAGCTTGGCGTTCGACTCCGCGACCTCCGACTCCGGGTCGGAGCCGGCCACGATGCCGCACCCGGCGTAGAGCCGGATCGTGGTCGGGTCGTCCGGGAGGATCGCGCCGCTGCGCAGGGCGATGCCCCAGGCGCCGTCACCCCTGGTGTCCATCCACCCGACCGGCCCGGCGTAGCGGCCGCGGTCCATGTGCTCGAGCTCCGAGATGAGGGCGACGGCCTTGCTGGTGGGAGTCCCACCGACCGCAGCGGACGGGTGGAGAGAGGCGGCCAGCGTGAGGGCGGACGCGTCGTCCGCGCTGACCGCAGCCACGTCGGTCGCAAGGTGCATGACATTGGGCAGGTGGAGGACGAAGGGCGACTCGGGCACGTTCATCGATGAACAGTGCGGAGCGAGGGCCTCGGCGACGGAGCGGACGGCGTACTCGTGCTCCTCGAGGTCCTTCGACGAGCGGGCCAGCGACGCAGCGAGTGCGAGGTCGGCCTCGTCGTCGCCGGTCCGACGGATCGTGCCGGCGAGGACCCGCGAGGTGATGAGGCCCTGGTCGCGGCGGACGAGCAGCTCCGGTGTCGCGCCGAGCAGCCCGGAGACGGCGAAGACCCACGTGTTCTCGTAGCGCTCCGCGAGCCGCCGCAGGACCCACCGAGGGTCGATCGGCTCGCTCGCCGTGGCGATGAGGTCCCGTGCCAGGACCACCTTGTCGAGCGCGCCGGAGCTGATCCGCTCGACCGCATCGGCGACCGCGTGGGCATAGTCGCTCGGCGAGACGGCACCGTCGGCGAACGTCACTCCCGACGGGGGCGTCGGTTCCTGCGCGATGGGAGGAGTCCCGAGCCGGGCCAGCCGGGGCTCGAGCGTCACCGACGTCACCCAGGTCCTGCCGTCCCGGCGGCCGACGATGGTCGATGGCACGACGAGCCGGGCGACCTCCTCGGAGTCGTCGGCGAAGGGGAACGACCCGAAGCAGACGAGCCCCGTACCCGGGATGCCGACCTCGTCGCGCACGACCGCGCGAGCCGTCACAGAGCGCCACCAGGCCTCCGCCTCGTGGAAGCGGCCGGCGCCGGCCGTGGAGCAGGCCAGCGCCCGGCCCCAGCCGACGAGTCCCTCGCCGCGGCGCACCCACGAGACGACGTCGTCCTGCGCGGCCTCGGCGGGCAGGTAGGCCAGCAGCGGCTCCTCGGAGTCCAGGGGTGTGGTGCGCACGACGAGCGTCGACGCGGGCGACGACGGGGAGTCCCCGGGGCTCTCGGAGGCAGGAAGCGAAGACATCGCCGGTAACTCTACGACCGCCGGGACGGGTCCGGCGCCACCACCGAGGGGTTGGGCGCGCTGAGTGGAAGGATGGGCGCATGACTCGTGCCCAGCTCGACAAGAAGCCGGTCGACGTCGCCTCGATGTTCGACACCGTCGCCGACAAGTACGACGTCACGAACGACGTCATGACGGCCGGGATCGACCGCCTCTGGCGCCGGGCCGTCGTCAAGGCCGTCGATGCCGAGCCCGGTGAGCGCATCCTCGACATCGCCGCGGGGACCGGCACCTCGAGCGAGCCGTGGGCAGACCGCGAGATCGAGGTGGTGCCAGCGGACTTCAGTCTCGGGATGCTGCGGGTGGGGCGGCGCAGGCGGCCCGACATGGCCTTCACCGCGGCCGACGCCATGCGCCTGCCCTTCGCCGACGAGAGCTTCGACGTGGTGACGATCAGCTACGGCCTGCGCAACGTGACCGACACGGAGGCGGCCCTTCGGGAGTTCCTCCGCGTCACGAAGCCAGGTGGCCGCCTCGTCGTCTGCGAGTTCAGCCAGCCCGTCAACCGCGTCGTGCGAACGGTCTACGGCAACGTCGTACTCAAGGTGCTGCCGAGCATCGCCCGCCGCACGGCGAGCAACCCGGAGTCCTACGTCTATCTGGCCGAGTCGATCCAGGACTGGCCGCCTCAGGGCGAGCTGGCCCGCCGGATCGAGCAGGCGGGCTGGTCGAGCGTCGGTTGGAAGAACCTCACGGGCGGCATCGTCGCCCTGCACACGGCGGTGAGGCGATGAGCCGGCCGAACCCGGGGACTGGATAGGGGAGCCCGGACTGACAACCGGGAGCCGCCGGGAGTAGGGTGCTCTGAAGTTCGTGAACTGATTCACAAGCAGCGCGCGCAAGCATTCGGAACCTGCAGGGAGCCATGAGCACTACGAATGTCGACAGTCGGGTCGACACCGCAGACGTCATCGTCGTCGGAGCCGGTCCGGGTGGATCCGCCACCGCGGCCTACCTCGCGATGGCCGGCCTCGACGTGCTCCTCCTCGAGAAGACGCACTTCCCCCGCGAGAAGGTCTGCGGCGACGGCCTGACGCCGCGCGCGGTCCGCGAGCTGGTCAACCTCGGCATCCCGACGCCCGAGGAGGACGGCTGGATCCGCAACAAGGGCCTGCGCATCATCGGCGCGGGCATGCGCCTGCAGCTCGACTGGCCGGAGAGCTCCGCCTTCCCGCCCTACGGCCTGGTGCGCACGCGGATGGACTTCGACGACATCCTCGCCCAGCACGCGGCCAAGAACGGCGCCCGCCTCGTCCAGGGCGCCAATGTCACCGGTCCCGTCACCGACGCGCGCGGCTCGATCATCGGCGTCACCGCCAAGTCGGTCGACGAGAAGGGTCGGCCAACGGGGGAGGCCCACGAGTACCGCGCGCCCCTCGTCGTGGCGGCCGATGGCAACTCCTCCCGCCTCTCGCTGGCGATGGGCCGGGAGAAGCGCGACGACCGGCCCATGGGCGTCGCCGTCCGCACCTACTACACGAGCCCGCGCACCAACGACGACTACCTCGAGTCCTGGCTCGAGCTGTGGGCCAAGGACCCGTCCGGCAAGGACGTCCTCCTGCCCGGCTACGGCTGGATCTTCGGCGTGGGCGACGGCACGAGCAACGTCGGCCTCGGCATCCTGAACACCTCCAAGGCCTTCGGCAACGTCGACTACAAGGACGTCATGCGTCGCTGGGTCGCGACGATGCCCGAGGAGTGGACCATGGGCGACGAGACGATGACGCAGCCGATCCGCGGGGCCGCGCTGCCGATGGGCTTCAACCGGCAGCCGCACTACGCCGACGGGCTGCTGCTCGTGGGTGACTCGGGCGGCATGGTCAACCCGTTCAACGGCGAGGGCATCGCCTACGCGATGGAGTCGGGCCGGACGGCGGCCGAGGTCATCGCGCACGCGTTCGCGCGGGCCGACGCCGCGGGGCGAGAGCGCGTCCTCCGGTCGTACAACACGCGGATGAAGCAGGACCTCGGCGGCTACTACACGCTGGGCCGACACTTCGCGACGATCATCGGCCAGCCAGACGTCATGCGGGTCATCACGAAGTACGGGCTGCCGCGCACGACGCTGATGAAGTTCATGCTCAAGACCATGGCCAACCTGGCCGAGCCCGGGGGCAAGGGTGCGAGCGACCGCCTCATCAACGCCCTGTCCAAGATCACTCCACACGCATGAACACCACTGTGCCGTATGCCGCTGGGCTCGGTTCCCGACAAGCCTGTTCCGTCGCGTGGGGGGTGGGCCTTGTGACCCCGAGCACAATCGTCGGCGACGCCCATAGGATGGGTGCGCCGTGACCGCCAGCCGCCGTTGCCACTGCTGCCAGAACCGAAAGGCAAGTGACCGAGGATGAACCCGTACGTCCCCATCCTGTTCATGCTGGGGCTCGGCTTCGCATTCGCAGCGCTGTCCGTCGGGACCTCGCTCGTCGTCGGGCCGAAGCGCTACAACCGCGCCAAGCTCGAGGCCTACGAGTGCGGCATCCAGCCGTCGCCGCACCCGGCCGGTGGCGGCCGCGTGCCGATCAAGTACTACCTGACGGCGATGCTCTTCATCATCTTCGACATCGAGGCGGTGTTCCTCTATCCGTTCGCCGTCGCCTTCAACCAGCTCGGCCTCTTCGCGCTCGTCGAGATGGTCCTGTTCATCCTCGCGGTCTTCGTCGCCTACGCCTACGTGTGGCGGCGCGGCGGCCTGGAATGGGACTGAGAGCACAGGACACAGGAGATAACCATGGGCATCGAAGAGAAGCTCCCAGCCGGATTCGCGCTCTCGACCCTCGAAGGGCTCGCCGGCTACATGCGCAAGGCGTCGATGTGGCCGGTGACGTTCGGACTCGCCTGCTGCGCGATCGAGATGATGGCCGTCGGCACGCCGGACTACGACATCGCCCGCTTCGGCATGGAGCGGTTCTCGGCGACGCCGCGGCAGGCTGACCTGATGTTCGTCGCCGGCCGGGTGAGCCAGAAGATGGCCCCGGTCGTGCGCCAGATCTACGACCAGATGGCCAACCCGAAGTGGGTCATCTCCATGGGTGTCTGCGCGAGCTCCGGCGGCATGTTCAACAACTACGCCATCGTGCAGGGCGTCGACCACATCATCCCGGTCGACATCTACCTGCCCGGCTGTCCGCCCCGGCCGCAGATGCTCCTCAACGCGATCATCGAGCTGCACAAGCAGGTCGAGAGCATGCCCCTCGGTGTCAACCGCGAGAAGGCCGCCCGGGCGGCCGAGGAGGCGGCGCTGCGGGCGACGCCGACGCACCAGATGAAGGGGCTGCTGGCATGACGAACGACGACACGACCAAGGGGGAGGTCGTCCGGAACCCGGAGAAGATGCAGGAGAGCGGCCTGACGCCGGGCGAGATCGAGCTGTCCCGGGTCGACTCCCGAGGTGTGGAGCCCGGTGACACCACGCCGAAGGTGGTCGGCTACCGCCAGGGCATGTTCGGTCCGACGCAGGGCGGCGACACCTCCGGCTACGGCCTGCTCCGTCGGCCCATCCTCGTCGCGGGCGAGACCGCCCGCCCGTACGGCGGCTACTTCGACGAGATCGCCGACTCCCTCGAGAGGGCGCTCGTCGGTGGGACCGCGTCGTTCGACGAAGCGGTCTCGGCGGTCGTCGTCGACCGCGGCGAGATGACGATCAACGTGAACCGCGAGCACCTGCCGACCGTGGCCCGCGTCCTGCGCGACGACCCGGCGCTGCGCTTCGAGATCTGCACCGGCGTGTCCGGGGTGCACTACCCCGACCGCGCGGGTGAGGAGCTGCACGCGATCTACCACCTCCTGTCGATCACCAACGGCACCAAGCGGGTTCGTCTCGAGGTCTCGTGCCCGGACGACGACCCGCACATCCCGTCCGTCGTCGACACCTACCCGGCCAACGACTGGCACGAGCGCGAGACGTGGGACATGTTCGGGATCATCTTCGACGGCCACCCGGCCCTGACACGCATCCTCATGCCCGACGACTGGCCGGGCCACCCCCAGCGCAAGGACTACCCCCTCGGCGGCATCCCGGTCGAGTACAAGGGCGCGACCATCCCGCCGCCGGACCAGCGGAGGTCGTACAACTGATGAGCGCGAACACCGAGAACACGAACACCGAGAACCCGAACACCGAGAACACGGGCATCGACAACGCCGACGTCGACGACGACACCGTCCACGGCACGAGTCCCGGGCTGGACCCCCGCCTGGGCGCCGACCCCTACGCGACGACGGCTGCCGACGAGGCTGCCGCGGGAGACGCGCCGGTCTTCAACGTGTCCGGTGGCGACTGGGACGGCCTCGTCGACGAGGCCACCGCCCTGCACGAGGAGCGGATCGTCGTCAACATGGGTCCGCAGCACCCGTCGACGCACGGTGTCCTGCGGCTCATCCTCGAGCTCGACGGGGAGACGGTCACCGAGGCCCGCGCGGGCATCGGCTACCTCCACACCGGGATCGAGAAGAACATGGAGTTCCGCACCTGGGTGCAGGGGGTCACGTTCTGCACCCGGATGGACTACCTGACGCCGATGTTCCAGGAGACGGCGTACTGCCTCGCGATCGAGAAGCTGCTCGGGATCACCGACGACATCCCCGAGCGCGCGAGCGTCCTCCGCGTCCTCATGATGGAGCTCACCCGCGTCAGCTCACACCTCGTGGCCATCGGGACCGGCGGCATGGAGATGGGTGCGACGACGGTCATGACCGTCGGGTTCCGCGAGCGCGAGCGCATCCTCAGCATCTTCGAGATGGTCACCGGCCTGCGGATGAACAACGCCTACATCCGGCCGGGCGGCGTCGCACAGGACCTGCCGCCCGGAGCGATCGACGCCCTGCGCGAGATGGTCCCCAAGGTGCGCAAGGGAATCGGCGAGCTCGAGGCCCTCCTCAACGAGAACCCGATCGTCAAGGGCCGCATGGTCGATGTCGGCATCCTGAGCCTCGCCGGCTGCATGGCGCTGGGCATCACCGGGCCAGTGCTCCGGTCCACCGGGCTGCCGCACGACCTGCGCAAGAGCGACCCGTACTGCGGCTACGAGACCTACGACTTCGACGTCATCACGCGCCGCAGCTCCGATTCCTACGGTCGCCTCCGGGTCCGCATCGACGAGATGTACGAGTCGCTCAAGATCGTCGAGCAGTGCACCGACCGGCTGCAGGCGTCCAGCAGCAGCCAGGGCTCCGTCATGGTCGCGGACAAGAAGATCGCGTGGCCCGCCCAGCTGGCCCTCGGTGGCGACGGACTGGGCAACAGTCTCGACCACATCCGCGAGATCATGGCGACCTCGATGGAGTCACTCATCCACCACTTCAAGCTGGTCACCGAGGGCTTCCGGGTCCCGCCCGGTCAGGCCTATGTGGCCATCGAGTCGGCCAAGGGCGAACTGGGCTGCCACGTCGTCTCGGACGGTGGCACGCGTCCCTACCGCGCGCACTTCCGCGACCCGAGCTTCAACAACCTCCAGGCCGTCGCCGCGATGTGCGAGGGCGGCCAGATGGCTGATGTCATCGTCGCCGTCGCCTCGATCGACCCCGTGATGGGAGGAGTGGACCGCTGATGTCCGCCAACGACACGTCCCACGTCTCCGGGCACCTGCACGTCAGCCCGGAGTCCAAGGAGCCGTATGCGCCCGAGGTGCTCGAGCGACTTCGCGCCGACGCCGCTGAGGTCATCGCGCGCTATCCGCAGCAGCGCTCGGCCCTGATCCCGCTGCTCCACCTGGTCCAGTCGGTCGACGGCTACGTCACCGGCAGGGGGGTGTCACTCTGTGCGGAGCTGCTCGACCTCACCGAGGCCGAGGTCAGCGGAGTCGCCACCTTCTACACGCAGTTCAAGCGCCACCCGAACGGCGAGTACACCGTTGGGGTCTGCACCAACACCCTGTGCGCCATCATGGGCGGCGACCACATCTTCGACACCGTCTCCGAGCACCTCGGTATCGGGCACGACGAGACGACCGGGGACGGAAAGGTCACCCTCGAGCGCATCGAGTGCAACGCGGCCTGTGACTTCGCCCCCGTCGTCATGACGAACTGGGAGTTCTTCGACAACCAGACGCCCGAGAGCGCCGTGCGGCTCGTCGACGACCTGCGATCGGGCAAGGACGTCAAGCCGACCCGCGGTCCCGACCGGGTCTGCACCTTCAAGCAGGTCTCCCGGGTCCTCGCGGGCTTCCCGGACGGCCTCGCCGACCAAGGGCCGGGCGCGGGTCCGGCCTCGCTGCTCGGCCTTCGGATCGCCAAGGAGAACGGCTGGGTGGCCCCGCAGGGCGAGGGCGACTCGACCTCCTCCAGGTCCTCCAGCTCAGCCATGGACGGGAAGGACGACTCGAAGTGACCGACACGCTGACCCCGATCCTCACCAAGCTCTGGGGCGAGCCCCAGTCCTGGACCCTCGCGACCTACGAGCGGCACGACGGTTACACGGGGCTGCGCAAGGCCCTCGGCATGACGCCCGAGGACGTCCTCGGCGCGGTCAAGGACTCGAGCATCCGCGGTCGTGGTGGCGCCGGCTTCCCCACCGGTCTCAAGTGGTCGTTCATGAGTCCTCCTGACGGTGGTCCCCGCTACCTCGTCGTGAACGCCGACGAGTCCGAGCCGGGCACCTGCAAGGACATCCCGCTCATGATGGCCAACCCCCATGCGCTCATCGAGGGCGTCATCATCAGCTCGTACGCCATCGGCTGCGAGCACGCCTTCATCTACCTGCGCGGTGAGGTCGTCCACGTCTACCGCCGACTCCTGCGCGCGGTCGAGGAGGCTCGAGCCGCCGGCTACCTCGGCGACGACGTCGGCGGCAAGGGCATCAAGGTCGACATCACCGTCCACGCGGGCGCCGGCGCCTACATCTGCGGCGAGGAGACCGCGCTGCTCGACTCGCTCGAGGGGCGCCGCGGACAGCCGCGCCTCAAGCCGCCGTTCCCGGGAGCCGCCGGCCTGTACGCGCGGCCGACCTCGGTCAACAACGTCGAGTCGATCGCGTCGGTGCCGGGGATCATCCTCGAGGGCTCCGACTGGTTCAAGGGGATGGGCACCGAGAAGTCCTCCGGGTTCGGCATCTTCAGCCTCTCCGGCCACGTCGCCAATCCCGGGCAGTTCGAGGCTCCCCTCGGCATCACGATGCGCGAGCTCATCGACCTCGCGGGCGGGATTCGCCAGGGCCACAAGCTGAAGTTCTGGACCCCCGGAGGCTCGTCGACGCCGATCTTCACGGACGAGCACCTCGACGTGCCGCTCGACTTCGACTCCGTCGCGGCCGCCGGGTCGATGCTCGGCACCCGCGCACTCCAGGTCTTCGACGAGACGGTCTCGGTCGTCCGCGCCGTCTCGCGCTGGACGGACTTCTACGCGCACGAGTCGTGCGGCAAGTGCACGCCGTGTCGCGAGGGCACGTGGTGGCTGCGCCAGATCATGACGCGCATCGAGAACGGCCAGGGCAGCCAGGACGACATCGACAAGCTCGTCGACATCTGCGACAACATCCTCGGGCGCAGCTTCTGCGCCCTCGGCGACGCGGCCACGAGCCCGATCACCTCGGCCATCAAGTACTTCCGCGAGGAGTTCGAGGCCGGCATGCACACTCCGGCCCACGCCCTCTTCCCGCCGGAGAAGTCGGTCCTCTTCGAGATCAAGACCAAGGAGCCCAGCGGGATGGTGACCGCATGACTGCCACCTCGACCAACGCTGCCGCGGGGGCGGGCGCTCCCGCGAAGCCGGACCTCGTCCACCTGACGGTCGACGGCCTCGACGTCAGCGTCCCCAAGGGCACGCTCGTCATCCGCGCCGCCGAGACCGTCGGCATCGAGATCCCGCGGTTCTGCGACCACCCGCTCCTCGAGCCGGTCGGTGCATGCCGTCAGTGCCTCGTCGACATCGCCCTCCCGGACAAGGAGGGCGTGGCGCGGCCGATGCCGAAGCCCCAGGCGTCGTGCACGATCACGGTGTCACCGGGCATGGTCGTCAACACGCAGCACACCTCGCCCGTGGCCGACAAGGCTCAGCACGGCCAGATGGAGTTCCTCCTCATCAACCACCCGCTCGACTGCCCGGTCTGTGACAAGGGCGGCGAGTGCCCGCTGCAGAACCAGGCCATGAGCAACGGCCGGGCCGTGTCCCGCTTCGAGGACGTCAAGCGCACCTACCCCAAGCCGATCAACATCAGCTCGCAGGTCCTCCTCGACCGGGAGCGGTGCGTTCTCTGCGCCCGCTGCACCCGGTTCTCGGACCAGATCGCGGGCGACCCGTTCATCGCCCTGGTCGAGCGAGGCGCCCTGCAACAGGTGGGGATCTACGAGGAGAAGCCGTTCGAGAGCTACTTCTCCGGCAACACCGTCCAGATCTGCCCGGTGGGCGCGCTCACCGGTGCGGCGTACCGTTTCCGCAGCCGGCCCTTCGACCTCGTGTCGACGCCGTCGGCCTGCGAGCACTGCGCGAGCGGCTGCGCTCTGCGCACCGACCACCGCCGTGGCGTCGTGCTGCGCCGCATGGCCCTGCGCGACCCGGACGTCAACGAGGAGTGGAACTGCGACAAGGGCCGCTGGGCCTTCACCTACGCCACGCAGCCCGACCGCCTCCAGTTCCCGATGGTCCGTCAGGCAGACGGCGAGCTCAAGGTCGTCGGCTGGCCGGAGGCCCTGGCTGCCGCAGCCGCCGGGCTGTCGAAGGCGACCGCGGCCGGCGTCCTCGTCGGCGGGCGGGTCTCCACGGAGGACGCCTACGCCTACGGCAAGTTCGCGCGAATCGTCCTCGGCACCAACGACGTCGACTTCCGGGCCAGGCCGCACTCCGCGGAAGAAACGGACTTCCTCGCTGAGCATGTTGTTGGGCACGCCCCAGCAACCGGACCGGACGGCGGGTCCGTGACCTACACCGACCTGGAGAACGCAGGGACGGTGCTCCTCGTCGGCCTCGAGCCCGAGGACGAGAGCCCGATCGTCTTCCTGCGCCTGCGGAAGGCGTTCCGGCACAACCGGACCAAGGTGTATGCCGCTGGGCCGGCTCCCACGCGTGGGCTCGCGAAGATGGGCGGCACGCTCATCCCGGCTGCACCAGGCAGGGAGGCCGCCGCGCTGCGGGACCTTCGCTCGACCGAGGCCGGCAGGGCAACCTGGGAGGGGCTGGCGGAGGCCGGCATCATCCTCGTCGGCGAACGGGCGGGGACCTCGCCGGGCGCCCTCGCGGCAGCCGCACAGCTGGCCGCGGAGACCGGTGCCCGGCTGGCCTGGGTGCCTCGCCGTGCCGGCGAGCGCGGCG
>NZ_DATEEY010000046.1:0-20550 GCF_035280925.1 Intrasporangium sp.
AGGGGCCGGGCGGCCGACTCCCGGAAGGAGTCGGCCGCCCGACGCTCTCGTGCGGGTCAGACCTTGAGCAGGTCTCGTGCCTTGTCGGGCGGGATGAGGTCGTGACGCACCGACTCACGCACGAACGACCCGGTGCCGTGCGACACGGATCTGAGGTCGATGGGGTAGCGGGACAGCTCCGCCGCAGGCACCTCGGCGTGGACCACCGTCCACCCCTGCTCATCCGCTGGCTCCGTGCCGACCACCTGGCCCCGCCGGCCCCGGAGGTCGGCCATGACCGCGCCGAGGTATTCGTCGGCGATGGTGATGTCGACCTTGTCGATCGGCTCGAGCAGCGCGACCGTCGACTCGTTGGCGGCCTCCTTGAGTGCGAGGGCGGCGGCCGTCTGGAAAGCGACGTCGGAGGAGTCCACCGAGTGAGCCTTCCCGTCGACCAGGATGACCCGCACGTCCACCACCGGGTGACCGGTGAGCAAGCCCTTCTGAAGCTGCGCGCGGGCGCCCTTTTCCACGGAGGGGATGAACTGGCGCGGCACCGCGCCCCCGACGACCTTGTCGACGAACTCGAAGCCGGATCCACGGGGGAGGGGCTCGACCTCGATGGAGCAGACGGCGTACTGGCCGTGACCGCCGGACTGCTTGACGTGACGTCCCTGGGCCGAGACCTTGCGGACGAATGTCTCGCGCAGCGCGGTCCGGTAGGGCTCGGCATCGACGGTGACCCCGTAGCGATCGGACAGCTGTGCGATCAGGTCGTCGACGTGGGCCTGGCCCATCGTCCAGAGCACGACCTGGTCGGTCTCGCTGGCGTGCTCCATGCGCATCGTCACGTCCTCGGCGACGAGTCGTTGGAGCGCCCCTGCGAGCTTGTCCTCGTCCGACTTGCTCACGGCCCGGATGGCGACGGGCAGCTGGGGCTCCGGAAGCAGCCACGGCGCGACGACAGCCGGACGATCGGCCGACGAGAGGGTGTCCGACGTCTCGGCCCGGGTCAGCTTCGACACGAGCACGAGGTCCCCGGCGATCGCGGTCCCGCGAGGACGGTGCCCGTCGAGGAAGGGCGAGGCCAGCGGCCCGACCCGCTCGTCGTCGTCATGGGACGGATGGCCGGTCACCTCATGGCCGACGAAGTCGCCGAGGTGCCCCGAGACGTGCACGGTGTCGTCGACGCGCAAGGTGCCCGAGAACACCCGCGTCAGTGACAGGCGTCCGACGTAGGGGTCGGTCGTGGTCCGGACGATCTCGGCCACGAGCGGTGCGTCGGGGTCGCACGTCACCCCCGTGATGGCGGCCCCCGCAGGCGTCGTGATCGCCGGCAGGGGATGCACGGTCGGGTCGGGGAAGGCCTGCTCGATCAGCGAGAGCAGCTCCTCGACGCCCGCCCCCGTCGGCGGGGCGACCGGCAGGATCGGGAAGAAGCTCCCCCTGACGATCGCCGTGCGGAGGTCCGCGAGGATGGCTGAGATCTCCACCTGCTCGCCCTCCAGATACCGGTCGAGGAGCGTGACGTCCTCCGACTCCTCGATGACCGACTCGATCAGGGCGTGCCGTGCATCCTGGTGCTCGTCCGTGCCCAGGTCGTCGTCGGAGCCCGTGATGAGCCCGACGACCCCGGTCTGCTGTCCGCCGTCCAGCACCGGCCAGTGGGTCGCCTGCGCATCGCCGAAGACGCGGCGGCAGGTCTCCACCGTGGCGGCGAACTCAGCACGGGGCTGGTCAAGGTGCGTCACCACGACGGCGCGAGGCATGCCCACCGCGGAGCACTCGCGCCAGAGGAGGGAGACGGGCCGATCGATGTCGTCGGCTCCCGAGACCACGAAGATCGCCGCGTCGGCGGCCCGCAGGCCAGCTCGGAGCTCGCCGACGAAGTCGGGATAGCCGGGGGTGTCGAGCAGGTTGAGCGCCACCCCGTTCGAGTCGAACGAGGCGGCGGTGAGGGTCGACGTGCGCACGTGCCCCTCGACCGAAGGGCGCTGCCCCGGGACGCGAGCCGCGACGAGAGCCTCGAAGAGTGCCGTCTTGCCAGCCCCGCCGGGTCCGACGAGCACGACGTTGCGGATGTCCTGCGGCGAGGCGGGGTTGGGGGCCGCAGGAAGGTCTGATCTGCCGGTTTGTCTCGCCATGACCCCACCCAACTCCTGTTGTCCCCCGCTCACAAGGCCTGCGCGCCGGAACCGCTGTGATCTGCGAGTCAGCCGAGCCTGGCACGCTCGGGTGGCCGTCCGGAGGCCAGCCGCGCGGATACTGGGCGCGGATATTCGATGTCGAAATTCAGGTGCGGCCGTCGGCGCCGGGTGCTTCTCTGGTCTGGTGAACGTCGGCGCCTATCGACACGTGCTTGCCATCCGGGAGACCCGGCGCATCCTGCTGCTCGGGTTCCTCGTGCGCGTGCCGATGTTCGCCGGCACTGTCATCCTCACGCTGCACGTCGTCACCAGCCTCGGGCGCAGCTACGGCCAGGCGGGGCTCGTCACCGCCGCGGCGACCGTCGCCGTCGCCGTCTCCGGGCCGTGGCGGGGTCGGCTCCTCGACCGCATCGGCCTACGGCGGACGGTGGGTCCCTCCATCGTCGTCCAGCTCATCTGCTGGTCCATCGCGCCCTGGGTCGATTACGCACCCCTCGTTGCCCTCGCCGCCCTGGCCGGGCTCTTCGTCGTGCCGACGTTCTCGATCCTGAGGCAGGTGATCCTCCGGGCCACACCGACCGAGCAGCGCCGCACTGCGCTGTCGCTCGACTCGGCTGCGACCGAGCTCTCCTTCATGGCAGGCCCGGCTCTCGGGGTCTGGATGGCGACGTCGTGGAACACGAGCTGGGCCCTCTTCGTGTGCGAGATGGCTTCTGCTGCGGCCGGATTCGTCATCTGGCTCGTCAACCCTGCACTGAGCTCGACGCGCCTGCCGGCCGCCCCACCTTCGGGCGAGCACCCGCACGACGCAGAGCCGGCCCGCCGCGCCCCGCAGCATCGGCGCGCGTTCCGCGGTTTCATCACCCTGCCCGTTGCGGCCGTCTACCTCGCGGCAGCCGCATCGACGCTCGTCCTCACCGGCACCGATGTCGGTGTCGTCGCCGCCCTGAGGGAGTTCGAGCAGCCAGAGTCGATCGGCTGGGTTCTCGCGCTCTGGGGCGCAGGCTCTCTCGTCGGAGGCCTTGCGTACGGTGCCTGGCACCGGTCCTTCTCGGTGTTCTGGCTCCTCGGCGGCCTCGCGGTGACGACCGCTCCCGTGGCGCTCGCGGTCGGCGTGCCGAGCTTCGCCGTGCTCATCACGGTGTGCGGCGTGCTGTGTGCCCCGACCATCACGGCCACCGTCGAGCAGCTCAGCCGACTGGTCCCCGAGCGCTTCCGCGGCGAGATGATGGGGTGGCACGGGTCAGCCATGACCGCGGGATCGGCACTGGGGGCGCCGATTGCCGGTTTCGCCATCGACCACGGCGGCTGGCGCTGGGGTTTCCTCTCCGTGTCGGCCCTCGGCCTGCTCGTCGCTCTGGCCGGGCTCGCCGTCACGGTGCGGCGGGACGTCGAGCCGGACCGTGGTCCCGAGTCAACCGACTCAACCGAGTCGAGCCAGCCAACGTCGCCCACCCCGTCGGCTGACCAGGCTGTCGTCCCGACCACCTGACACGGATTCGGGCAACGCCCCTCAGGCTGCTAGGCTTGAGCACTGACCAGTCGTCCTCCCGTGCAAGCGGGCGGGTGACGTGCAAGAGAAGCTCGCTTCCACCCGCGTCGACCACCAGGTTGCCGGGTTCCAGGTCCGCGCGGGACGCGCCCTCCTCCGGGAGGTGTGGCACCGCGCCGTATGTCGACAAGGCAACTCAGCGGCATACGACATCCTTGGGCTCCTCGTGCACGCGCGAGGGGCCCTTTCCTTTGCAGCGGGTCGGCTCACAACGTCAACCAGTCATCGAACTTAGGAGCACCACATCAGCGAGCCTCGCATCAACGAGCGCATCCGGGTCCCGGAAGTGCGCTTGGTTGGCCCCAATGGTGAGCAGGTCGGCATCGTGCGCGTCGAGGACGCGCTCCGTCTGGCCGAGGAGGCGAACCTCGACCTCGTCGAGGTGGCCCCCATGGCCAAGCCACCGGTCGCCAAGCTCATGGACTTCGGCAAGTTCAAGTACGAAGCCGCCATGAAGGCACGGGAAGCACGCAAGAACCAGGTCAACACCGTCATCAAGGAGATCAAGCTCCGCCCGAAGATCGACCCGCACGACTACGGCACCAAGCGCGGCCACGTCGAGCGGTTCCTCAAGGCCGGTGACAAGGTCAAGGTGACGATCATGTTCCGGGGCCGGGAGCAGTCACGTCCGGAGCTCGGTCGCCGCCTGCTCGAGCGTCTCGCCGAGGACATCGCCGAGCTCGGCTACGTCGAGTCGGCGCCGAAGCAGGACGGTCGCAACATGATCATGGTGATCGGCCCGACGAAGAAGAAGGCAGAGGCCAAGGCCGAGCAGCGCCGGGCCCGCGACCGCAGCGCCGCGGAGGCGACGCACGCAGCCAACGGGGCCGAGGCGCCGGTCGCGTCCGAGGACCCGGCGGCCTCCGCCGCTGAGTGACCCGCGCCCCACAGACGTTCTACCCCGGTGGCCCGCCCGGCGCGGCGCCACTCCGAGAGTCCGCGTACGCCCCCGTACGTCTGGCACGACACGAAGGAGACCGGCAATCATGCCGAAGATGAAGACGCACAGCGGTGCGAAGAAGCGCTTCCGCCTCACGGGCAAGGGCAAGGTCATGCGCGAGCAGGCTGGTGGCCGCCACCTGCTCGAGCGCAAGTCCTCGCGGTACACCCGCCGGATCGCGAACGACGTCGAGGTCGCCCCGGCGGACGCCAAGAAGGTCAAGAAGCTCCTCGGCAAGTGAGCCGGGACGCCACCCCACCAGCATCGAGCTGAGCGGCCGGGACTCCCGGTCAGGCCAGCAGCACCGAAGTGTGTTCGAGTAACGAAGGAGTATTCACGTGGCACGCGTGAAGCGGGCGATCAACGCCCACAAGAAGCGACGGGTCGTCCTGGAGCGCGCCAGCGGCTACCGCGGTCAGCGGTCGCGTCTCTACCGGAAGGCGAAGGAGCAGGTCACCCACTCGCTCGGTTACGCCTACCGTGACCGTCGCGCGAAGAAGGGCGACTTCCGCCGCCTGTGGATCCAGCGGATCAACGCCGCGGCCCGCGCCAACGGCATGACCTACAACCGGTTCATGCAGGGGCTCAAGGCGGCCGGTGTCGAGGTGGACCGCAAGATCCTCGCCGACCTCGCCGTCAACGACGCGCCGGCGTTCACCGCCCTCGTCGAGGTGTCGCGCGCCAACGTTCCGGTGGCCGAGAAGGCTACCGAGGGCGCAGCCTGATCGCAGACCTCTCGAGCGCCGGGACCGGCCGCGTGCTGACCAACCCGCGATCCGATCGCGTGAAGTCCGTACGGGCGCTGTCCCGGCGCTCGGTGCGTTCCCGAACGGGCCAGTTCCTTGCCGAGGGCCCGCAGGCGGTGCGTGAGGCGGTGCGCTTCGCGCCCGAACAGGTGCGGGACATCTACGTCACGGCGGAGGCGGCGGAGCGACACGCGGACCTGCTCGCGGCCGCCCGCGACGCGAAGCTGTGGGTGCACGAGGTGACGCCCGAGGTGCTCGCCGCCATGTGCGATGCGGGGCACCCCCAAGGACTGATGGCCGTATGCCGCTGGGCTCGCCTCGCGCTGGACGACGCGCTGGGTGCCCTACCGCCCGACGCGGTCGTGTGCGTCCTCGCGCACGTGCGTGACCCGGGCAATGCCGGCACGGTGATCCGGGGTGCGGATGCGGCCGGCGCCGACCTCGTCGTGGTCAGCGACGCGAGCGTCGACGTGCTCGGCCCCAAGGTGGTCCGCTCGACCGTCGGCTCCCTCTGGCACCTGCCTGTCGTCACCGAGGTGCCCATCCAGACGATCCTCGAGGCCCTGCGCGGACGGGGCGTCCGCCTCTTCGCCGCCGACGGAGCCGGTCACACGCTCCTGCCGTACGCCGACCTGGACGGACCGCACGCCTGGGTGATGGGCAACGAGGCGTGGGGTCTCGACGCGCAGGTGCGAGACGCCTGCGACGACGTGGTCCGCGTCCCGATCCACGGGCACGCGGAGTCGCTCAACCTCGCCATGGCGGCGACCCTGTGTCTGTACGCCTCCGCGGAGGCGCGGCTCCGGCGGCCCCGGGGGCCCTAGGGGCCGCGGGGGCCGCGGGGGCCGGGGGCGCCGCGGGGGCACTGAATGGCACTGAATGGCACCGAATGGGGCGCGCCTGCGGTCCAGGCCTCACGCTCGACCCCTGCCGCGAGCACCCCTTGCGTGGCTATCCTTCGCACCATGGGCTCCGGTGACGACGGCCAGCTGTCGGCCCGGCCTGCCTCACCGACCTCCGCCGCGACCCTGTACTCGCTGGGCGAGCTGCTGCCCGATGGGCTCGTCGTCGTCACCGGGGACGGCGTCATCAGCTTCGTCAACCAGGAGGCGTGCCGCATCCTCGAGTGCGAGACAGAGGACCTGATCGGCCGGCCCGTGCGCGAGGTCCTGCCACTCGCGGACAAGTACGGCCGCGACTGGTGGGAGCGCTCGGACCCGTCGCTCTCCCGGAACACGGGGACCCGGCATCGCGAGCGGCTGCTGGTGGGGCCCCACGGCCGGGACGTGCTCGTCACGGCGCGACACGTCGTCGCGGCGGGCGGCGCGAGGCTCGAGCGGATCCTCGTCGGGCTGCGCGATGCGGAGGCTCGCCTGCGCGCCGAACGCGAGCAGGCGACCGTCCTGTCGACGGTTGCCCACGAGCTGCGGGCGCCCCTCACGTCGGTGACGGGCTTCACGAGCAGCCTCCTCCGTCGTTGGGACCGCTTCACCGATGAGCAGAAGCGACTCATGATCGAGACGATCGAAGCGGACGCCAGCCGGCTGACCCGACTCATCACCGAGCTGCTCGACATCTCCCGTCTCGACTCCGACAACCTCAGCCTCCGTCTCGCGCCGGTGGACCTGCACGACCTGCTCGCCGCACACGTCGCGAGGCACGAGATCAGCCGCACCGGAGCCCAGGTCCTGCTGCGGCTCGGCCCATCGGCGCAAGAGGACGGCGTCCCCGAGCTGTGGGCCGACTCGGACCGGCTCCAGCAGGTGTTCTTCAACCTCATCGAGAATGCGCTGCGGCACGGCGAGGCACCGGTGACGGTCACGCTGGACCGCGATGACGAGGTCGTCGGCGACGCGGTCCTGGTCCTCGTCGATGACGAGGGCTCAGGGATCCCGGAGGACGACCGCGAGAAGGTCTTCGGACGGTTCTGGCGCGGCTCGGACGGGTCCACCACGGGGCTCGGGCTCTACGTCGTGCGCGGCCTCGTCGAGGCCCACGGTGGCACGGTGACGGTCGAGTCCAATCCCGTGGGCGGCGCACGGTTTGCGGTCCGGTTGCCCGGAGGCGTGCCGGACGCCGTCGCGCTGCCCTGACCCTGGCTGCCGGAGTCGCGGACGCCCCGTCGGCGCACTGCACCGCGCCCCTAGACTGGGCACGCCGCCGTCCGCCCTGCCCGGCGGGGGCCCGCCAAAGCCAGACCGACCCGACCAGAGCAGCCGAGCGAGAGCAGCGAACGCGAAGAGATGTCCGGACCCAACACGAACTACGACCCCGTCGAGGTGTCCGCCCTCGACCCGGAGCACATCGAGACCGCTGTCGAGCAGGCTCTGGCTGCCATCGCGGCCGCCACGTCGCTCGACGACCTCAAGGCGGTTCGCATCGCGCACCAGGGTGAGAAGAGCGCCTTGGCGCTGGCCAACCGCGAGATCGGGGCCCTTCCGCCGAGCGCCAAGGCGGACGCCGGCAAGCGCGTCGGCCAGGCGAGGGGCCGGGTGGGCGCCGCGCTCACCGCCCGCCAGACCGAGCTGGAGGCCGAGCGGGACGCGCGGATCCTCGTCGAGGAGCGCCTCGATGTCACCGTGCCGGTCGTCCGCAGTCCCTTCGGCGCCAGGCATCCCATCGAGCTGGTGTCCCAGCGGCTCGTCGATGCCTTCGTCGGGATGGGGTGGGAGGTCGCCGAGGGCCCGGAGCTCGAGGCAGAGTGGCTCAACTTCGACGCCCTCAACCTGGGTCCTGACCACCCCGCTCGTCAGATGCAGGACACCTTCTTCCTCGATCCGGTCGACTCCGGACTCGTCCTGCGCACGCACACGTCTCCCGTTCAGATCCGCACCATGCTGGAGCAGGAGCCGCCGATCTACATCGTGGCGCCCGGCAAGGTCTATCGCACGGACGACCTCGACGCGACGCACACTCCGGTGTTCCACCAGATCGAGTGCCTGGCCGTGGACAAGGGTCTGACGATGGCGCACCTGCGGGGGGCGATCGACGCCTTCGTCCAGATCATGTTCGGTGAGGGCACCCAGACCCGGGTGCGCGCCTCGTACTTCCCGTTCACCGAGCCGTCCATGGAGACCGACTTCGTCTGTTTCGCCTGCCACGGAGATCCCGGCCCCGACGGCTGTCGCACGTGTGGCGGCTCCGGCTGGATCGAGCTCGGCGGTTCGGGCATGGTCAACCGGAAGGTCCTGCGCGCCTGCGGAATCGATCCGGACGTCTACTCAGGGTTCGCCTTCGGGCTCGGTATCGAAAGGGCGTTGATGCTTCGCCACGGGGTCCAGGGCATGCACGACATGGTCGAGGGAGACGTGCGCTTCTCGCGGCAGTTCGGGATGGAGGTCTGAGATGCGGGCCCCCCTGAGCTGGCTGGCTGAGTACACGGACCTCGCCCCCGGCGCGACCGGTGCCGACGTCGCTGCCTCGCTCGTGTCGGTCGGGCTGGAGGAGGAGGACCTCCACGGTGGCGACATCACCGGGCCCCTGGTCGTCGGCCGGGTTCTCGACTTCGAGGAGACGATCCAGAAGAACGGCAAGCCGATCCGCTTCTGCGTCGTCGACGTCGGCCAGAACGGCCAGATGGTGACCGAGGGCAAGCACCAGGAGATCGTCTGCGGGGCGACCAACTTCGAGGTGGGCGACCTCGTCGTCGTCGTCCTCCCCGGCGCGATCCTGCCAGGTGGTTTCCACATCACCGCTCGCAAGACCTACGGCCGGATGTCCAATGGCATGATCTGCGCCGAGGACGAGATCGGGCTCGGGCACGACCACGCGGGCATCATCGTCCTGCCGCGCCTCCTCGGCGAGGAGCACGTGGTGGGCGTCCAGCCGGGTGACGACGCGATCGCGCTCCTCGGCCTCGGTGAGGAGACGATCGAGGCCAACGTCACGCCCGACCGGGGGTACTGCTTCTCGGTCCGGGGCCTCGCGCGGGAGTACTGGCACAGCCAGGGCAGCCCAGCAGGTGGGTTCCGCGACCCGGCGCTCATCGAGACGCCGGCACCAAACGACTTGGGTTTCCCGGTCGTGCTCAAGGACGAGGCGCCGATCGACGGAGACGCGGGCTGCGACCGGTTCGTGGCGCGGGTCGTCCGGGGCGTCGACGCCTCGGCGCCGTCACCCTCATGGATGCAGAAGCGCATCGCCCAGATGGGGATGCGCCCGATCTCGCTCGCGGTCGACGTGACGAACTACGTCATGATGGCGCTCGGCCAGCCGCTGCACGCCTATGACCTCGACACGCTCGGTGGGCCCATTGTCGTCCGACGGGCGCGTCCGGGGGAGACGCTGACCACGCTCGACGGCGTCAAGCGGACTCTCGATCCCGAGGACCTGCTCATCACGGACGAGGGCGACGGGAGCGGCGAGGGCATCCTCGGCATGGCCGGAGTCATGGGTGGGGCGTCGTCCGAGGTGAGCGCCGCCACGACGAACGTCCTCATCGAGGCCGCCCACTTCGACGCCACCTCGGTGGCCCGGACGTCCCGTCGGCACAAGCTCGTCAGCGAGGCCTCCAAGCGCTTCGAGCGCGGGGTGGACCCACGAGTTCCGGCGGCCGCTGCGGAACTGGCAGTCCGTCTGCTCGTCGAGCACGGCGGGGGGCACGTCGACCCCGGGGTGACCGATGTCGACCGCACCACGACTCGGGAGGCCTACCGACTCGACCTGGCCGCGCCGTCGCGGATCATCGGGGTCGACTACCCGCGTGATCGCGTCGTCCAGATCCTCCGTGACCTCGGGGCTGACGTCGCCGCGAGCGACGACCCGCGCTACGTCGACGTCACTCCGCCATCGTGGCGCCCGGATCTCGTTGATGCGCCGGACTACGCGGAGGAAGTCGCCCGGATCGACGGCTACAACAACATTCCCTCCATCACCCCGACCCCGAGCGAGGGACGGGGCCTGACGCACGGCCAGGGCATCCGGCGGGTGATCGCCGACGCCCTCGCCGGCGCCGGCTTCACCGAGGTGCTCAGCTACCCGTTCGTCTCGGAAGAGCTGGCCGACCAGCTGATGCTGCCCGACGACGACGACCGGCGTCGCGCCGTTCGCCTCGCCAACCCGCTGTCCGAGGAGCGACCCCTCATGCGGACGTCCGTCCTCGGCAGCCTCGTCGACGTCCTGCGGCGCAACGTCTCCCGCGGCCACAAGGACGTGGCCCTCTTCGAGATGGGCCTCGTCTTCCGTCCTGGCGGTCCGCTCCGCCGCGCCCCGATCCCCGCTGTGTCCGCGCGTCCGTCGGACGACGAGCTCGAGCAGCTCTATGCCGCCGTCCCCGCGCAGCCACGGCGTGTCGGCATCATGGCTACGGGCCTGATCGAGCACGCCGGCTGGTGGGGCTCGGGCAGGCCAGCTGAGTGGAGCGACATGGTGTCGGCCGTCCAGGCGGTCGCCGCTTCCCTCGTCGTCCCCGTCGTCGTCTCGGCGGACGCCGCCCACGCTCCGTGGCATCCCGGCAGGTGCGCCCGGATCACGCTCCATGACGGCACCCTCGTGGGGCACGCCGGCGAGCTGCATCCGAAGGTCCTCACCGCACTGGACCTGGCTCCGAGAACGGTGGCGGCCGAGATCGATGTCGACGTCCTGACGGCTGCCAGTGACCGCGCTGTGCAGGCTGAACCGTTCTCCACGTTCCCTCCCGCGATGACCGACATCGCCCTGCTCGTGCGGACCGATGTCGCTGCGGCTGACGTCGAGGCTGCCCTCCGGTCCGGGGCGGGTGATGCCCTCGAGCTCGTCTCCCTCTTCGACGTGTACGAGGGTGAGCGGATCGAGCAGGGGCACAAGTCCCTGGCCTACCGCCTGACGTTCCGGGCCGCCGACCGGACGCTGACGACCGACGAGGTCAACGGGTTCCGTGACGCGGCCGTCGCCTCAGCAGCAGCTGCGGTGGGCGCGATCCAGCGCTGAGCCGCGCGCCTCCCGGCCCACGCATCCCGGCACCCGGCCCGACCCCCAACACACCCGCTCACTCCGCGCTCCGCCTCCTTCAACGGGTGGTCGGCACTCGATGGGCGGGTGTGTTGCGGGATGTGGTAGTAGGAGGCTGGCTGCAGGGATATGCATGGGCGTGTATAGTCATGCATCGTGACCAGGGCAGCAGTAGCGGGGGCGAGCGGGTATGCCGGCGGGGAGATCGTCCGGCTCCTGCTCGCCCACCCGCACATCGAGGTCGGCGCCGTGACGGCCGGCGGCAGCGCAGGTGAGCTCCTCGGGGCGATCCATCCCCAGCTGACGCCGCTTGCCGGACGACGCCTCGACGAGACTTCGGTCGACACCCTGTCCGGGCACGACGTGGTCTTTCTCGCCCTGCCCCACGGCCACTCGGCTGCACTCGCCGCCCAGCTGCCCGACGAGGTCGTTGTCATCGACTGCGGGGCCGACTTCCGGCTCGAGTCCGGCGATGACTGGACGGCGTTCTACGACACGCCCCATGCGGGTTCATGGCCCTACGGGATGCCGGAGCTGCCGGTCGGCCCGGGGAGCCCGGCAGCCAAGCAACGCGGCATGCTCACCGGGGCGCGACGCATCGCTGTCCCGGGGTGCTACCCGACCGCGGTCTCGCTCGCCCTGGCACCCGGTCTCGCGGCCGGTGTGCTCGCCCCCGAGGACATTGTCGTCGTCGCGGCCTCGGGGACCTCCGGCGCCGGGAAGGGCCTCAAGCCGCACCTGCTCGGCAGCGAGGTGATGGGGTCGATGTCGCCCTACGGCGTCGGGGGCGTGCATCGCCACACCCCGGAGATCGAGCAGAACCTCAGCCGGGCGGCCGACACCACCGTGACGGTCTCCTTCACCCCCACGCTCGCGCCCATGGCACGTGGGATCCTCGCCACGTGCACGGCCCGGCTGACACCGGGCACCGAGCCCGGCGCGGTCCGGCCAGCGTGGGAGCGGGCCTATGAGGACGAGCCGTTCGTCCACCTGTTGCCGGAAGGCCAATGGCCACGAACGGCAGACGTGCTGGCCAGCAACAACGTCCACGTCCAGGTCGTCGTCGACGAGCGGGCCGGACGCGTGGTCGTCGTGTCCGCCGTCGACAACCTGACCAAGGGGACCGCCGGCGCGGCCGTGCAGTGTGCCAACATCGCCCTCGGCCTGGCCGAGACCACCGGCCTGCCGGTCGCGGGGGTGGCCCCGTGATGCCGGAGACGGTCCCTCTGCCGCGCGGCTTCCGGGCGTCGGGCGTCACCGCCGGGCTCAAGGCCAGCGGCACCCCTGACCTGGCCCTTGTCGTCAACGATGGTCCCGACCACACCGGCGCCGCGGTCTTCACGGCCAATCGGGTCGAGGCCGCGCCGGTTACGTGGTCACGGCAGGTCGTCACGGACGGCAGGGTCGACGCCGTCGTGCTCAACTCGGGCGGTGCCAACGCGTGCACCGGCCCCCAGGGGTTCGCCGACACCCACCGCACCGCCGAGCATGTCGCGGAGGTTCTCGGCATCTCGCCGGGAGACGTGGTGGTGTGCTCCACGGGACTGATCGGCGAGCTGCTCCCCATGGAAAGGCTGCTCGCCGGCGTGGACGCGGCGGCCGGCGCGCTGACCCCGGAAGGCCTCACGGACGCCGCGGTCGCCATCAGGACGACCGACACGGTCCACAAGGTTGCCGGGCACTCCGCAGACGGCTGGTCCGCCGCCGGGATGGCCAAGGGTGCGGGAATGCTCGCGCCTGCCCTGGCCACGATGCTCGTCGTCCTCGCCACCGACGCGGCGGTCTCCGCGACGGACCTGGACGCCGCCCTCCGCTCGGCCACCGCCGCCACCTTCGACCGCATCGACTCGGACGGCTGCATGTCGACGAACGACACCGTGGTCGCCCTCGCCTCCGGCGCCTCGGGCGTCCCAGTCGATCGCGCGGACCTGACGACCGCCCTGACCGCCGTGTGCTCGAGTCTGGCCCGCCAGCTCGTCGCCGACGCCGAGGGGGCGGCTCACGACATCGCCATCGAGGTGCGTGGAGCGGCGTCGGTCGAGGATGCTCTGGAGGTCGCCCGCTCCGTCGCGCGCAACAACCTGTTCAAGTGCGCGATCTTCGGCAACGACCCGAACTGGGGCCGGGTGCTCGCCGCGGTCGGCACGACGAGGGCCGCATTCGACCCGCTCCGGCTCGACGTCAACATGAACGGCGTGCCGGTGTGCCGGTCCGGAGGCGTGGGGGAGGACCGGTCTCTCGTCGACCTCCGCCACCGTGACGTCCACGTACTC
The DNA here is from genome assembly GCF_035280925.1 of Intrasporangium sp. GTDB lineage: Bacteria > Actinomycetota > Actinomycetes > Actinomycetales > Dermatophilaceae > Intrasporangium. Next base: position 13,566 of record NZ_DATEEY010000046.1, read on the forward strand.
GTCGACCTCCATGCCGGCGACGAAACGGCCACGGTGTGGACCAATGACCTGACCCACGACTACGTCCACGAGAACTCGGCCTACAGCACATGATCGCGCACCCGCACCAGGCCCTCCGGGGACTCATCGACGCGGCCGCCATCCGCGTGGCCGCAGGCAAGGCCGCGACGCTCGTCGAGGCCCTGCCCTGGCTCGAGCGGTTCCGCGGCGCCCTCGTCGTCGTCAAGTACGGCGGCAACGCGATGGTCGACGAGGACCTCAAGAGGGCGTTCGCCCGGGACATCGCGTTCCTTCGCTACGCCGGGCTGCGGCCGGTCGTCGTCCACGGCGGTGGACCCCAGATCAAGGCGATGCTCGCTCGCCTCGGCCTCGAGAGCGAGTTCAAGGGCGGACTGCGCGTCACGACACCGGAGGTCATGGACGTCGTCCGCATGGTCCTGACCGGTCAGGTCGGTCGCGAGCTCGTCGGGCTGCTCAACCAGCACGGGCCGATCGCCGTGGGCCTCTCCGGCGAGGACGCCGGCCTCTTCGGGGCCCGGCGCCGGGGGACCGAGATCGACGGCGAGCTGGTGGACATCGGCCTCGTTGGCGACGTCGAGAGCGTCAACCCGTCCGCTGTGCTGGACATCCTGGCCGCTGGCCGGGTCCCCGTGGTCTCCACGGTCGCGCCGGACCTGGACGGGAACGGCCAGGTCCTCAACGTCAACGCCGACACCGCTGCGGCCGCGCTCGCCGTTGCGCTCGGGGCCACGAAGCTCGTCGTCCTCACCGACGTGGAGGGCATCTACGCCGACTGGCCTGACCGTTCCTCGCTCCTCTCGTCCCTCGAGGCGTCCGCCGCCTCGGAGCTGCTCCAGCGCGTTGACGAGGGGATGGTGCCCAAGCTCGAGGCCTGCATCCGTGCGGTCCGGGGCGGCGTGCCCCAGAGCCACGTGGTCGACGGGCGCCAGCCGCACTCGATCCTGCTCGAGATCTTCACCGACGAGGGGATCGGCACCATGGTGCTGCCCGACCCGGACCCGAGCGCCACCACCGGCCCGGCAGATGGAGCGTCATGACCATCGGCTCCGACCTGCTCCAGCGCTACTCCGGTGCCATGGTCCAGGTCTTCGGGCAGCCGCAGCTCGTCCTCGCGACGGGGCACGGCTGCTGGGTGACCGACGTCGACGGCAAGCGGTACCTCGACCTCCTCTCCGGGATCGCGGTCAACGCACTCGGCCACGGCCATCCCGCCCTGGTGCAGGCGGTCGCGAAGCAGGCCGAGCAGGCCATCCACATCAGCAACTTCTTCACCTCGGAGCCCGCCATCCTGCTCGCCGAGCGGCTCCTGGCCATCTCGGCGGCACCGGCGGGATCGGGCGTCTTCTTCGCCAACTCCGGCACCGAGGCCATCGAGGCCGCCATCAAGCTCTCGCGCCGCACCGGCAGGACCCGTCTCGTCGCACTCGAGGGCTCGTTCCACGGCCGCTCGACCGGGGCGGTCGCCCTGACCCACAAGGCGGCCTACCGCGAGCCCTTCGAACCGCTCATCCCCGACGTCAGCTTCGTTCCGCCCAACGACGAGGCGGCCCTGTCTGCCGTCATCGACGACCGGACGGCGGCGTTGTTCATCGAGCCCATCCAGGGCGAGGCCGGTGTCCGCGAGGTCTCGGCGGACTACCTCCGGCTGGCTCGCGAGCTGACCTCGCGCCACGGCGCCCTGCTCGTCCTGGACGAGATCCAGACCGGCATCGGCCGGACCGGCCGCTGGTTCGCGCACCAGGCAGCCGGCATCGTCCCGGACGCCATGACACTCGCGAAGGGCCTCGCGGGCGGCGTCCCGATCGGTGCCCTCGTCACCTTCGGCCGCCGGATCACGGGCCTGCTCGCCGCGGGCCAGCACGGGACGACCTTCGGGGGCAACCCGCTGGCCTGTGCCGCAGGGCTCGCCGTCCTCGACACCATCGAGCGCGAGGACCTGCTCGGCAATGCCCTGCGGGTCGGCTCGATCCTCGACGACCTCGACAGCCTCGACGTTGCCGGGGTCGCAGCCACGCGCGGACGGGGCCTCCTGCGCGCGATCGAGCTCAGCGGCACACCTGCCCCTGCTGCGATGGCCGCCGCCCGGGAAGCGGGCTTCATCGTCAACGCCGTGACACCGACGGCGCTGCGCCTCGCGCCGCCACTGGTCATCTCGGAGGGCGAGCTCACCAGCTTCGTCGACGCACTCCCCGCGATCCTCGAGGCCGCGCGGAGCGTGACATGAGCCGCACCCAGCGCCAGGCGCGCATCCTCGAGCTGCTCGAGGAGCACGAGGTGCGCAGCCAGGGCGAGCTGTCGGACCTCCTGGTCGACGAGGGGATCGAGGTGACCCAGGCGACGCTCTCGCGCGACCTCGTCGAGGTGGGCGCCGTCAAGGTACGCCGGGGTGGGACCCTCGTCTACTCGGTGCCGGCAGATGGCGGCGACGTCGCGGCCACCGGTTCGATCGCCGGTGGCGCCAGCGCCCGGCTGCGGCGCACCTGCGAGGAGCTGCTCGTCTCCGCGACCCCTGCTCGAAACCTCGTCATCCTGCGTACGCCGCCCGGCGCGGCCAACTACCTGGCGTCCGCCATCGACCAGACCCGCGATCCCTCCGTCATCGGCACGCTCGCCGGAGACGACACGATCATGCTCGTCGCCGCAACGGACTCCGAAGCAGCGACGATCGCCACCCGTCTCCAGGGCCTCGTCGGAGCCCGTGACTGACCGCCCGCAACGCCCCCAGGAGGTTTCCCGATGAGCACCGATCTGCCGCAGCCAGCCGACCGGCTCAGCCTGTGGGGTGGCCGGTTCGCCAGCGGCCCCGACGAGGCGCTCGCTGCCCTGTCCAAGGGCACCCACTTCGACTGGCGGCTCGCACCGCAGGACATCACCGGCTCACGCGCACACGCGCGAGTGCTGTATGCCGCTGGGCTCCTTTCAGACGAAGAGCTCGCCGCGCTGCTGGCCGGGTTGGACCGTCTCGAGGAGGACGTCCGATCCGGCGCCTTCGCACCTGCGGAGGAGGACGAGGACGTCCACACCGCGCTTGAGCGCGGTCTCATCGACCGGATCGGGCCCGAGCTGGGTGGGCGGCTGCGGGCCGGCCGGTCACGCAACGACCAGATCGCCACACTCTTTCGGATGTACCTGCGCGAGCACGCCCGGGTCGTCGGCGGGCTGGTGCTCGATGTCGTCGAGGCCCTCGTCGGACAGGCGGATGCCCACCTCGGGGCCGCCATGCCGGGGCGGACGCACCTGCAACACGCACAACCGGTGCTGCTCTCCCACCATCTGCTGGCGCACGTCTGGGCCCTGCTCCGTGACATCGACCGCCTCCGCGACTGGGACGTGCGGGCCAACGCGTCGCCCTACGGTTCAGGTGCGCTCGCCGGCTCATCGCTGGGTCTCGACCCTGAGGTCGTCGCGAGGGACCTCGGCTTCTCCCGCGCCGTCGAGAACTCGATCGACGGCACTGCATCGCGCGACTTCGCGGCGGAGTTCGCCTTTGTCTGCGCGATGACGGCGGTCGACATCTCGCGATTCGCCGAGGAGGTCGTCCTGTGGGCGACCAGGGAGTTCTCCTTCATCACGCTCGACGACGCCTACTCGACCGGGTCGAGCATCATGCCCCAGAAGAAGAACCCGGACGTCGCAGAGCTCGCCCGCGGCAAGGCCGGCCGCATCGTCGGCGACCTCGCCGGCCTGCTCACGACGCTCAAAGCGCTGCCGCTGGCCTACAACCGGGATCTCCAGGAGGACAAGGAGCCGGTCTTCGACGCCGTCGACACGCTCGAGGTGCTGCTGCCAGCGTTCTCCGGGATGGTCGCAACGCTGACCTTCCACACCGAGCGACTGGCGTCGCTGGCGCCACAGGGCTTCGCGTTGGCCACCGACATCGCCGAGTGGCTCGTCCGCCAGGGCGTGCCGTTCCGGGTCGCCCATGAGGTGGCCGGCGCCTGCGTCCGCGAGTGCGAGTCGCAAGGCATCGAGCTGTGGGACCTCACCGACGATGACTTCGCCCGCATCAGCGAGCACCTGACCCCCGGAGTGCGGTCCGTCCTCTCCGTGGAGGGTTCGATCGCCTCACGTGACGCGGTCGGGGGGACCGCCCAGGTTCGCGTGAGCGAGCAGCTGGAGTCCGCCAAGGTGGCCGTGGCTGCGGCACGGTCCTGGGCAGCAGGTAGCGTCTGACCGCGTGACCCACCCCGACACCTTGCGCCGTGGCGCCACGGAGCGGCTGCCGCGCGCCTTCTTCGCGCGACCGGTCCTCGAGGTCGCCCCGGAGCTGCTCGGCTGTCACGTCACCCACGCCGGGGTGACCGTCCGACTGACCGAGGTCGAGGCGTATGCCGGACAGGTCGACCCCGGTTCGCACGCGTACCGGGGACCGACGCCGCGGACGCGAGTCATGTTCGGCCCGGCCGGGTTCCTCTATGTCTACTTCACCTACGGTCACCACTGGTGCGCCAACCTCGTCGTCGGCCACGAGGGCAGCGCCTCCGCTGTGTTGCTTCGGGGCGGAGAGGTCGTCGCCGGGCACAAGCTTGCCAGGGCCAGGCGCCCCGGCATTCCGCAGCGCGACTGGGCCAGGGGTCCCGGGCGGATGGGCCAGGTGCTCGCCCTTGGCCGCGACGAGACCGGGCGCGACTTCTGTCGCCCACCCATCGGCGAACCGGTCGACCTGCTCGTGACCGGCCCCGATGTGGATGCAGACCGGGAGAGCATCCGCACCGGCCCGCGCGTGGGGGTCAGCGGGCCCGGAGGCGACGCCCAGGTCTTCCCGTGGCGGTTCTGGCTCGACGGCGAGGCAACGGTCTCCGCCTACCGACCCGGCGTCGTGCGCCAGAGGCGTCGGCCGGTCGGGGCCTAGCAATGGGAACTCAGCCCGGACGCTCCTGCCCGTCGGCACCGGGACGAGCCCAGCGGCATACAGCATGGTGGTCGTGATCTGGGACGGGCCCACTTCTCATTGGCCCGCCCAGCACCCGGTAGGGCAGTCTGTGACGCGGTGGGCACATCCTCCGCCGTGACCACCGGAACCGAGAGGAACGCGATCCCCGTGACGGACATCTTCGACGAGCTGCAGTGGCGCGGCCTGGTGGCGCAGACCACCGACGAGGCGGCGCTGCGCGAGGCACTCGCGAAGGGACCGGTCACGCTCTATTGCGGCTTCGACCCGAGCGCGCCCTCGCTCCACTTCGGCAACTTCGTCCAGGTCTCCGTGCTCCGGCGCATGCAGGCGGCCGGACACCGGGTCATCTGTCTGGTCGGAGGCTCGACCGGCCTCATCGGTGACCCGAAGCCGGACTCCGAGCGGGTCCTCCAGGACAAGGAGACCATCGGCCAGTCCGTGGCGCGGATCCAGCGGCTGGTCGGCCCCCTGTTGGACTTCGACGGGGACAACGCGGCGATCCTCGTCAACAACCTCGACTGGACCGCCCCGTTGAGCGCGCTCGACTTCCTCCGCGAGGTCGGCCAGCACTTCCGGGTCAACCAGATGATCCGCAAGGAGGCCATCGCGCGACGGCTCGAGAGCGAGCAGGGCATCTCGTACACCGAGTTCAGCTACCAGCTGCTCCAGGCGTTGGACTACCTGCACCTCTTCCGGGCGCACGGCTGCACGCTGCAGATCGGCGGCAGCGACCAGTGGGGCAACATCACGGCCGGCGTCGACCTCGTGCACCGGGCCGAAGGGGCCTCGGTGCACGCGCTCGCCACGCCCTTGCTCGTCGACTCCTCCGGCCGCAAGTTCGGCAAGTCGGAGGGCAATGCCGTGTGGCTGTCGGCAGACATGACGAGCCCCTACGCGTTCTACCAGTACTTCCTCAACGTCGAGGACGCGTCGGTCGTGGCCATGCTCAAGGCGCTGACCGACCGAAGCCGGGCGGAGATCGAGGAGCTCGAGCGGCAGGTCAAGGAGGAGCCGTTCCGTCGGGCGGCCCAGCGGGTCCTCGCGGCTGACGTCACCACTCTGGTTCACGGCCGGGCGGCGACCGAGGCGGTCCAGGCGGCGAGCGAGGCGCTCTTCGGCAAGGGGGAGCTGGCCGTGCTCGACGCCGGCACGCTCGTCGACGCGACGAACGAGCTTCCCGGCGCCGACGTCGGGGTGGGGACCTCGTTCGTCGATGCCATGGTCGCCTCCGGTCTCGTCGAGTCGCGCAAGGCGGCTCGTCGAGCCATCGGCGAGGGCGGCGCATCACTCAACAATGTCAAGGTGACCGATCCGGAGCTCGTCCTCGCTGCGGACGACTTCCTCCACGGCCGGGTCGCCGTACTGAAACGCGGTCGCAAGAGTCTGGCTGCGGCGCGACGAGCCTGAACGCCTGGCCAGGGTGGCCGCATCTCGCGCGACCCGCGCGACCCGCGCGACCCGCGCGGAGGGGGCCTGTGGGGCCTCGCGGGGCCTCGCGGGGGCTCCGTGGGGTTCCGTGGGGGCTCTGTGACGGGCTCCGAGGGGGGACCCCAGCCCGCCCGGAAAGGTCCGGATCGTCCCCTTCCTCCGTGCTCGGCGGGGCGATTTGGCATTCACAGCGGCCGCGGGCTAATGTTCTCTTCGTCAGCCCGACAGGGAGGAACGGACGCCACAGCGGCGGCGAGCATCGCCGAGCGAAGTAGGCCGGTCCCGGGGCAGACAACCCCCGAGCAGGACCACCAGGATCTGGTGCACCTTGCTCGCGGGTTCCGCCGACGTCTGGAGGGTTGGCTCGGCCGCCCCTCGGGGCCGGTTCGAGAGTTTGACCCTCTCGAGCACGGCGGGTAAAGTAGAAGGGTTGCCCCGGAGGCTGGTCTGTTGGCTGGTTGATGGTGTGTGTCCGGTTCTTGAGAACTCAACAGCGTGTCAAAATGATCGATGCCAATTACCTCGTTGTGGGGGTGTGGCTGGCTGCCTTGTTTTGGGGTGGTTGGTTGTGTCTCCACGCGTTTTTTTATCCTTTGGTTGATGTGAATTTCTAGCTTTTGGCTAGTTGTTCTTGCTCAGTCA
>NZ_DATEEY010000047.1:0-8179 GCF_035280925.1 Intrasporangium sp.
GCGGCAGTACCGGCGCCGCCGACCCACCAGACGACGATGCCTGCACGGTGCTGCTCCGCCAGCAGATCGGTCAGCCAGGGCAACCGGAGACCCGCGAAGAAGTCGGCCCCCAGCGGCCTGGTTCCGAGCACGAGGACGAGGCCCAGCAGGCCGATGACCACTCCGAGCGCGACCAGCGCGGCCAGTGCGAGGCGGCGCGCGCCCGCCCGGAACGCCTGGACGATCGACGAGACCAGGACGTAGCCGAGGAGGGGCAGCGCCAGGGTCGAGATGACATGGCCCGGATGGGCCAGGAGCGTCCACTCGAGGCCGGGCCCGAGCACCAGGCCGATGAGGGCCATGGCCGTGACGCCGACAGCGACGAAGGGCTGCCGGGACGACCGGTCGACGACGCGATCGACGGCCAACGCCGTCTCATGGATCCCGACGGTCTCGTCCTCCCGTGGGTCGGAGGCCTTGACGGCCAAGCCGACCGGGTCACCCATGACGAGCAGCACCGGGACGACGAGCAGCTGCACGAGAACGAGCGCAAGGTGCCATGACAGCGCGACTCGGCCGTAGGTCCCCACACCCCCGGATGTGGCCACCGCGAAGACGAGCCAGCCCGCCACCCAGGCCGCGGTCCGTCCAGCCGGCCACGCGCAGTCAGCGCGTCGGACACGGACGAGCCCAGCGGCATACGAGCCAATGGCGACGACGGCAAGGGAGAGGAGGAGCCAGTCGGTCCGCCACGACGCCAGCCAGGACCAGGCGGCTGGGGCGGGAGGCGCCGGGAAACCGGTCAACGCGAGCGCCGGCGTCGGGTCCAGGACGTCCTCGGAGACCGGCGGAGCGCTGCGTGTCAGCGCGGTCGCGACGCCGATCGTCGCAGCCATGACGGCGACCTCGACGGCCACCAGGCGCCAGAACCCGCGGCCCGACTCCTCGAGCCGTCGGATCGTCCAACGGCGGTGCACCCAGCCGACGACGCCGAGCGCCAGGAGGGCGACGGCCTTGACGACGACGAGGATCCCGTAAGGCGTGGTGAGGTCGGACCAGCGCCCGACTCTCGTGGTGGCCGCGACGACGCCCGACAGTGCCACGGTGCAGAAGCACCACAGCGCGATGGTCGACCAGCGGCGCACGGTGCGCGAGGCAGGTAATCCGGCGGGGCGGAGTGCCACGAGGGCCAGGAGGCCCCCGACCCAGGTGGCCGCCGCGACGATGTGGACGGCCATGGCGTTGACGGACGTCTCGTGGTTGGACGACCCGCCCGTGTGGCTGGCGAGCCCGAGCACAGCGACGGAGACAACGGCCAGTGCCAGGAGAGCCGCGGTCGCCCCCTGGCGGGCAGGCCCCGCCGAGGAGAGGGCGCCGAGCGCCACGATGGCCGCGCCGAGGGAGCTGATCAGGCCGATCCGCGTCACCTCGAAGGCCCACACGTTTCTGAGCAGCGCATCAACGAGGCCCGGCGAGTCCAGGGGCAGCCCGGCCGCGTCGGCGAAGGTGAGGACGATCCCCGCCAGGCCGCAGGCGGCCCACGCCAGTGCGGCCAGCCCCGCGAGGCGGGTGAGCATCGGTGCGCGCACGACGAACAGCACCAGGACGAGCGCTCCGACGGTCACCGCGGCGGCCAGGTCGTGGACGACGCGAAGCAGCGGAGCGGACCATCGGACGAGGGGGCCCGCGTCATCGACGAAGAAGAGCGGGTCGGCGGCCCCCGTCGAGCGGATGGCCAGCGCCGAGGCAACGATCCCGAGAACGGCGAGCGCGGTGCATGCGGCGAACGCGGGGAGCCCGGCGCGCCCGGCGCGCCCGGCTTCAGGGCGTTCGCTCATGTGGACGCGTTGACGAAGCCGATGGCCACGGCACCCCACCAGCCGATCTGGGACACGGTCGTCGCGAGCATCATGCGCCGCCACTCCCGCTCGGGGACGTCGACGGGGGACGCGTCGGGGGAGAGCTGGCTGAGCTTGAGGCGCACCGGAGCCATGACGGCGCCGTTGACGCAGACCGCGAGGACGAGGGCCAGCTTGACGAGGGTGAGGGGAGAGCCGATGTCGGGCCTGAGCAGGGTGCCCGTGACGAAGAGGCCGCCGAGGCCGGCCCAGATGATCGGCGACGCGGCAGCGGCGAGGCGGGTCGACTCCGTGAGTGCGCGCCTTCCGGCGAGCCACAGCAGCCCGTGCCAGTCGACGAGGAGCACCGCGCCGAAGGATACGACGAGCGACATGACGTGGAGGGCCGCGATCACCGGCCGCAACGGGTAGGCCTCGGGCACGAAACGTGAGAGGACCACGGCGGCAACGAACGTGACGGCGACTATCCCGAGGCGGTGCGCGGGTCCCAACCGTGCCGTGGTCGCGAAGATGGCGTCATCGACTCGAGGCGGCGCAGGAGCCGGCGCTGCGGGGCTGCGGGAAGCGTTGGGGGAAACGGGTGTTCGGGATGGCTCAGCTTCGCGCGGTTCGGCGGCGGTCGGTTCGGCCGCGGCTGGTTCGGCGCCCACGGGCTCGGCCTCGAGGAGGACGTCGGCCTGCTCAGGCTCCGGCGAGGGCAGCACGGGCCAGTCGAAGGATCGCCAGTCCGGCCACTCCTCCTCGATGCGTTCGCGGACCGGCCGCGGGTGAGTGGGCGCCGTCGGCCGATCCACATGTCGGTCGCCCGGCCCCGATCCCGCGTCGGTCGGTACGGACTCCCGAACCCAGCGCCTGAGCGTGCTCGGACTCACTCCGAGTTCTTCGGCGGCAGCCGTGATCGTCCTGTCGGACCCGACGGCAAGGGCCACGGCCTCTGCGCGGAACTCGGGGGAGTACCCCTTCCGCTGCGATCGGGCAGGTGGAGCGGGTCCGCGGCTGCCGTGGCGTGGGAGGTGGACGACGACCGCATCATCTGGCTGCGTCCCCGTTGGCTCACGATCGTTGGGCAACCGCTGGGACGGTGGTTGGGACATGGCGCACCTCGCTTACCCCGGTGCCGGTTGTGTGAAGTCAGGTCTGGCCAACCCTGCGAGAATAGCGAGATTACGCAGACCGGACCTTTCGGAACTTCGTCATGCTCCAGTAATCTCCAGCAACCGGGCGGCGACTCTGGAGCGGGCAGACGCCACGGGCACTGACCGGACGCTCACCCGTGGCAGCGCCGGAAGTTGCCGGACACGTGCCAGAGCGGCCAGTTTGGGGGTTACCCAATGACACAGCAGCCAAGGACCCGCCGCGAGCGGCGCGAGCTCGAGCGTCGGCGTGGGCCTGGCGCAGCCGTGGCGCTGACGGTCGTGGCCCTGCTCGTCCTCGGCGCTGCCGTGTGGTTCGGCAAGGACCTGTTCCTCGGATCCCCGACGGCTGGGCAGGCTGCCCTTGACAACCCGACTACCTCACCAGCAAGCGCAACCGCCTCTGCAACGACGTCGACCCAGCCTCCCACCTCGGAGTCCTCGCCGGAGACGGCCGATCCGGTAGACGCGCAGGTCGAGGACTGCCGCAGCGGCTGGCAGCTACAGGCGGCGGCCAGCAAGGCGGCGGCAACGGTTCTCGCGGAGTGGGATGCCCATCTCGACATCATGAACGATCTCCAGGCCGGTAAGACCACCCTCGAGCAGGCCAAGAAGGACTGGGGGCCCACCACGGCGAACGCTCCCCAGCACATCGCCGCCTTCCACGAGGCCGACCGGGCCTTCACGTCATCGAAGCTGCGCTGCGTGGCCCCCGACGCGGCCACCGGCGCTGCGGCGGACGCCCTCGCGGCGTGTGAGGCGAGCATGCACGTGGTCGACGGGGTTCTGGCCAAGGCGCGGACGGCGATCGAGCCGTGGGAGACCCACCTGAAGGACCAGTCTCACTTCAAGGCCGGCGGCATCACGGCGGCCAGGGCCGAGGCGCTGTGGCAGTCACTCTGGCAGAAGGGCCTGGAGCTCAACCCGCCCTACGTCGCCGCCGCTCAGGCCGGCGCGAAGGCCACCTGCTCGCCACCCAGCTGAGACGCACGCTCTTTACCGATTGATGGACATGCCGTTACTTGAATGTGACATCGCCGGTTTCGTGCTCTAGTGTCTAGCGCAGCCCCTTCCCCGTGGGGTTCACCAAGAGGCAGACGCCTAGTCCTGCCACTGCCTCGAGGTGCCGCTTGACCCGTTTGGCAGGAGCGGGGGAACCACGTTCCTCCGAGCGTCGTGGAGCAGGTCTCGTGCCTCGATCCACGTCGCTCTTGGGGTGCAGCACTCGAGGAAGGCTTCCGGGCCGGAGACGAGAGCCGGGCAGATCTCCGCCCGAACCCGACAGCTAACCTCGCAGGCGCGGAGGTTCTTTGTGAACACTGACAACCGTCCCGGGCGTCACCGCACGCCGGGTGGCTACAGCCCCCTTGGCGAGCTCAAGAGCATCGCCCGCGAGTCCGCCCAGCCGGCGATGAAGGGCGCTGCGGTCGTCGCAGCCGCTGGTGGCCTCGTCGCCACGCTCTCCGCCCCGGCCTCAGCCGAGACCGTCACTGACACGTCCGCAGTCGTCGCCGCACCGAAGGTCGCCACCCCCAAGGCGGCTGCTGCCATCGGCCCCGACGCTGCCACCGCCCCCTCCCTTGCCGTGGCGCCGGCCCTGAGCTCGATCGGCTACGCGGCGCCGGTGCCGAAGAAGGCCGCTGCCAAGCCGAAGCCGATCGTCATCAAGGACGTCGTCGTCGAGAAGGTGCGCACGGAGGCGGCCAAGAAGGCTGCGGCCGAGAAGGCGCGCAAGGAGGCGGCTGCGAAGGAGGCAGCGCGCCGCGAGGCGGCAGAGCGTGCCTCGCGGGACTCCTCGCGGACCAGCCTGACGACGCCCACCTACACGGAGAAGTCGACCGTCAACGGCACGACGGGCAAGAAGTCCTCGTACAACTGGGCGACGGCCGGCCAGTGCACGTGGGGCGCTCTGAACAAGTGGTACCAGTCCGAGGGCTACTACCCCGGCGGCTGGACCGGCAACGCCATGGAGTGGGCCTGGGGCGCCGCCAACGCGGGCTACACCGTCTCCGGCACGCCGCGCACCCGCTCCATCCTCGTCATGCAGCCCGGGGTCCACGGTTCCTCGAGCGTGGGCCACGTGGCCTGGGTGACGGCCGTGAACGGCAACGAGGTCACCATCATCGAGATGAACGCGCTCGCCGGGGCCTACAACTACAACACGCGCACGCTCACCGACATCAGCGGGATGAAGTACATCTACGCACCGTGAGCTGACTCCGCGCCACCTTCAGAGGGCGGTGAGGTTGCCGAGGCGACCTCACCGCCCTCTGTCGTTCAGCGCGCACCTGTGTGAGGACTGCGCGACGACTCAGGCGGCGGTCAGGCCACCTGCTCGCTTCCACAACCTGCCATGCCCCTTTACCGTTTCTTGGACATTCCGTTACAACAGCGTGACATCACCGGGATTCGTCATTACTGTCGACGGCAGCCCCCTTCCCCGTTTGGGGGTCCACCCAACAGCGGACGCCGAGTCCTGCCACTGCCCTTGGGTGCCGCTTGACCCGCATGGCAGGGGCGGGGGAACCATGGTTTCTCCGAGCGTCGTCGAGCCGGGCTCGCGCCAGGTTCACGTCGCTCTTGGGGTGAAGTTCTCGATAGGGCCTCCGGGCTGGTCTCGAGAGCAGGGCAACCTCAGCCCGAACCCGACAGCTAACCTCGCAGGCGCTGAGAGGTTAGCCGTGAACACTGACAACCGTCCCGGACGTCACCGCGCGCCGGGTGGATACAGCCCTCTGGGCGAGCTCCAGAGCATCGCGCGCGCATCCGCCCAACCGGCCATCAAGGGCGCAGCAGTCGTCGCTGCCGCTGGTGGCCTCGTGGCCACGCTCTCCGCCCCGGCCTCGGCCGACACCATCACGGAGAGCGCCCCCGTCGCCGCTGCCCCGGTCCGCGTCCCCAAGGCCGCAGCGACCGTCGGCCCCGATGCCACCACCAGTCCTCCGCCGGCCGCGTCGACCGCCCTGAGCTCGATCGGCTATGTGGCGTCGGCGCCCAAGAAGGCCGCCAAACCGAAGCCGATCGTCATCAAGGACGTCGTCATCGAGAAGGCCCGTAAGGAGGCTGCCGAGAAGGCCCGCCGAGAGGCTGCCGAGAAGGCCCGCAAGGCGGCCGCTGCGAAGGAGGCCGCCGCGCAGGCCCGTCGCGAGGCCGCGGCCCAGAAGGCAGCGGAGAAGGCCCGAAAGGAGGCGGCTGCGAAGAGGGCCGCCGCCGAGAAAGCCCGCAAGTCAGCCGAGCGAGCTTCACGCACCGCTTCCCGCGCCGGCACCACGAAATCGACCTACAAGCCCAAGACCTCGCTCAACAAGCCGACTTCGAAGACGACCACGGCCAAGAAGACCACCGTCCGGGCCACGACGGGCAAGAGGTCCTCGTACAACTGGGCGACCCGCGGCCAGTGCACCTGGGGCGCTCTGAACAAGTGGTACCAGTCCGAGGGCTACTACCCGGGCGGCTGGACCGGCAACGCCATGGAATGGGCCTGGGGCGCTGCCAACGCCGGCTACACGGTGTCGAGCACGCCGCGCACGCGGTCCATCGTTGTCCTGCAACCCGGAGTCCACGGCTCGTCAAGGGTTGGCCACGTCGGGTGGGTCACCGGCGTCAGCGGCAACAAGGTCACCATGATCGAGATGAACGCCCTGGCCGGGGCCTACAACTACAACACGCGCACAGTCACGCACACGAGCGGCATGAAGTACATCTACGCACCGTGAGCTGACTCCGCTTCCTCGAGAGGGCGTGGGCGACGCCACGACCCCTCAGCCAGTTCAGGGGCCTTGGCGTTGGTAGCCGCGGAACGACCACTTCGACTGCATCGAGAGGATCGAGCAGCCACTCTGGTAGGACAGCGCCGACAGCCGCGACTGATGCGACAGGAATGACAACGCGCTCATCGCCGACCCGATGGACCCGATCGACGCGAACGACGCAACACTGCCAATCGACAGGATCGAGCCGGCACTGCCGATCGACAGGATCGAGTCCGTCGAACCGATCGACAGGATGGACCGATGCGACGCAACAGACCACTTCGAACGCCGGCGTCTCTCCACGAGAACCCTCCAAACTAGCGTCACCAAGGCCACTGTATGCCGCTGAGCCGGCGAATGCTGCCGGATCGTTCGAGAGCAGGTTCATCACGCCAAGCCTCAGCTGATCCGAGCACGTCGGCGAACTGCTCAGGGCTGTCATCAGAAGGGTGGGCGGTCGTCCTCGGCGCTCGGGCCGGACTCCGTGGGGGTGTCCTGCAGGCCCTCGCGCCAGTTCTTCGGATAGGTGACGTACTCCCGCCCGGCCAGCGTCGTCCAGCCCAGCCCGCCGTCGGGTCGGGGCGTGCTGGTCCACAGCCCGGCGGTCTTGGTGTTGTGGCAGCGGCGGCTGGTGGCGTACAGGTTTCCCGCCTCGGTCGCGCCGGCCGGCCAGGGGCGCTGGTGGTCCAGGTCGCAGCGGTCGGCGATCACGGTGCAGCCCGGGGCGCGGCAGATCCCGTCGCGGGCCCGGACGTGCCCGGCCAGCCGGGGTCCGGGCGTGTAGCCCTGGGAGACCAGCCCGAGCACCTGCCCGGTGTCCAGGTCGACGGGCAGGTGCTGCCACACCGAGCCGGGGACGGTGATGATCTGCCGGGCGTGGGCCGCGGTGACCCAGCCGTACCCGGGCAGCTCGCACGGGGCCTCGCTGGCGCCGGCGGCGACCTCGAACGGGACCACGATCCACACCTTGGCCGGCACCGGCCGACCCAGGCTGGCCCACCCGTCCCCGGCCCGATCAGTCACGCTGTCCGTGACAGCAGTGACATCCGTGCCGCTGTCGGTGACAGCAGCGATCGCGGCCGTGACACCGTCCGTGACATCGCCCGTGACACCGTCCGTGACACCGTCCGTGCAGGAGCCACTGCCGGCGTCCGCCGCCGCCGTCATGCCACCCGTGACGTCGGCCATCCCGGCTGTCACACCGTCGGTGACAACGTCGCGGCCGCCGGGGCTCGGACGCGATGGTGCGGCCTGCTCGGACTGCTGACTCGGGTGGCTCTGGTCGGGCCACCAGGTCAGCACCGCGTCCAGGACGAAGTCGGAGCGCAGCTGCTCCAAGGTGCGCGGGTCACCCGCGGCCCGCGCCGACCGGGCCGCCGCGTCGGCCCGGTCCAAGGCCCCGACCACGCGCTCCAGCGCGCCGGTCAGGGTCAACACCCCGGTGCCCTCCTCGGTC
>NZ_DATEEY010000048.1:0-29417 GCF_035280925.1 Intrasporangium sp.
TCACGAGCCAGTGGGCGAACTTCGTCCGCAACCATGACGAGCTGACCCTCGACCAGCTCACCGACGAGGAGCGCCAGGACGTCTTCGACGCCTTCGGCCCCGAGCCGGACATGCAGCTGTTCGACCGCGGTCTGCGCCGGCGCCTGCCGTCGATGCTGGGCGGCGACGACCGCCGGCTCCGCCTCGTCTACTCGATCATGTTCTCGCTCCCGGGCACGCCGGTGCTCTTCTACGGCGAGGAGATCGGGATGGCTGAGAACCTGGACGTCCCCGGCCGGCTCTCGGTCCGCACTCCCATGCAATGGGGAGATGACGAGACGGGCGGCTTCACCGACGCCCCACGGCGCAAGCTGACGCGCCCGATGCCCGACGGCCTGTACTCCCCCGAGCGCGTCAATGTCGCTGCCCAGCGCCATGACCAGGACTCGCTCTGGTGGTTCATCCGCAACCTGATCCGACTCCGGCGGCAGTACCCACAGATCGGCTGGTCGACGGTCGAGGTGCCCAGGACCAAGCCGCAGAGCGTTCTTGCCCACCTGGCCCGCGAGGAGGCGGGCTGGACCATGCTCGCGCTGCACAACCTCAAGCCCGAGAGCTGCCTCGTGGACGTGTCGATCGGCGAGGTCGACCCGGGCTCCCGGCTCGTGGACCTCGTCGACGAGCGCAGCGAACACCCGATCACCAAGGAGGGCAAGGTGCAGGTCGAGGTCCAGGGATACGGTTACCGCTGGCTGCTGCTGCACCGCCCCGGGGACCGGCCCGCGAAGTAGCCGACGCAGCCGACGCAGTTCACGTGCGATGTGGGTACGGGACCAGCGTGGAGATCATCACCAGGTTCGACGAGGTCGTCGAGCTGGCGCGGATGCGAGCCCCGGTCTATGTGCGGTACTCGGCGGGGCCGGCCCACGACGCCGAGGCGCCCAGTCATGACGTCGAGGCAGACGTGGCGCTGCCCGGCCCGCCCGCCGCCACCCTCACTCCCGAGCCATGGTGGACCCGGCCGGACGAGGACTGGGTCGCGCGACGGCTGTGCACGTACCTCGACCCGCTCGAGCAGGACGGCAACGGCGCTGACCGCCGACCGTGGCTGCTCACCGGCGTCGTCGTCGGCTACGGGCCGGAACACGAGCCCCTCATCGGCGCCGTGGAGCCGCTCGGCTGGGTGGGGCCGGAGGTGTTGGAGACCGCGAAGGAGCTCTATCGGAGCCAGTTCCACAGCCTGGGCGACCCGACCGACCCCAAGCAGAAGTCGGCCTGAGCCGTATGCCGCTGAGCCCCTCCCCGGGTCGCCGCCCGTCCCAGCGTGGAGGCGTGCGTACCTCTGGTTCGCGTGCGGGGTTTCGTGGAGTTGCACTCTGCAGCGTGCCCACCATCGGGGAACCCGCACCGGAGGGAGAGGTGCACACGTGCGGATGGGCTGACCACACCTTGCATCTCCGAGCCTCCGGAAATCGACGAGGAGAAGCATGATCCAGACCGACCACTTCATCCGTTTCGAGCACGTCACGTCAGCCGAGCGGACCGAACGCGGGCTGCTCGCCCAGGTCCACCTTGAGCAGCTGCGGATCGACGTCGTGCGGGACGACGTCGTGCGGATCAAGATGAGCCGCGGCGGGGTCTTCGACGAGGCACCGACACACGCCGTCTGCGTCGATCCCCTCGCGGAGCGCGTCCAGTTCCAGTTCGAGCGGGACGACGAGTACGTGCGGCTGAGGACGCCCGACATGGTCGTCTCGCTGGGGCTGGACCCGTTCCGGATCGATGTGCACCGCACGGACGGCACCCCGGTCGTCGAGGCGATGGCCGACGAGCAGGGCCGCTACTGGACGTACGCCACCCTCAACGACTCCTTCACGATCCGTCGGAGGTGCGGAGGTGCCGACCGCATCTTCGGGCTCGGCGAGAAGAGCGGCCGGCATGACCGGAAGGGCCGCGACTTCACCCTGTGGAACAACGACGTCCTGAGTGAGGTCGGCTCGCTGGAGTTCACCTCAGGCAAGGAGCCCGGCGACCCCCGCGGCGACCGCACGAGCACCGAGTTCGACCCGTACTACGTGTCCGTTCCCTTCTTCCACCACCAGCGCTACCCGCACGGCCAGATGAGCGCGTCGTTCCTCGACAACGGCTATCGCGGCCACTACGAGTTCTCGCCGGCGAACGAGTACCGCATCACGTTCGACGGCGGGCAGTACACCGAGTACGTCTTCGCCGGGCCGCACATGCCTGCCATCCTCCGGTCCTACACCGATCTCACCGGCAGGATGCAGCTGCCGCCGATCTGGGCCCTCGGCTACCACCAGTGCCGGTGGCACAAGTACGACCAAGCCGCGGTGGAGGCTCTTGCGCAGCGCCATCGCGATGATGAGTTCCCTTGCGATGGGCTGTGGCTCGACATCGACTACATGGACGGCTACCGGGTCTTCACCTGGGACTCGGAGTCCTTCCCCGACGGGCGGGGCATGGTCAAGCGCCTGGCCGAGCAGGGCTTCCGGGTCATCACCATCATCGACCCCGGCGTCAAGTACGAGCCGGGCTACTGGGTCTTCGACCAGGGATTCGAGCGGGACCTCTTCTGCCGCACCGAGGGCGGCGACATCTACGTCGGCCAGGTGTGGCCGGGGAACACCGCCTTCCCCGACTTCGTCACAGAGGAGGCGCGCGCCTGGTGGGGAGAGCTCAACGCGGCCCACGTGCAGTCCGGGCTCGCGGGCATCTGGAACGACATGAACGAGCCGGCCACCGGCGTCATCTCCTCCAAGACGATGCGGTTCGGCAGCGGTGAGTTCCCGCACGAGCGCTACCACAACCAGTACGCCCTGCTCATGGCGATGGGCACCACTGAAGGCCTGCTCGAGGCCATGCCGGAGCTGCGCACCTTCATCCTGTCCCGGGCCGGATTCGCGGGCATCCAGCGGTACGCCGCGAACTGGATGGGCGACAACCAGTCGCGCTGGGAACACCTGTGGCTCAGCATCACCATGGGGTGCGGCTTCGGCGTCTCGGGACAGCCGTTCGTCGGGGCCGACATCGGCGGTTTCCAGGGAAACGCCAACGCCGAGCTGTTCCTGCGCTGGATGCAGTACGGCGCCCTCACCCCGTTCTGCCGCAACCACTCCGAGACGGGCTACATCGACCAGTACGCCTGGGCCTTCGGTGAGGTCATCCACCAGCTCGTGCGTGAGGCGGTGCAGCTGCGATACCGGCTCCTGCCCTACATCTACGCGTCCTTCGTCCGCTCGTCCGAGACGGGAGAGCCGGTGCAGCGCCCGCTCGTGCTCGACTTCCAGTACGAGTCGGCGACGGGGGACATCGACGACGAGTACCTCTTCGGCCACGACCTGCTCGTGGCGCCCGTCGACGAGCCGGGCATGACGGCGCGTCAGGTCTACCTGCCGGCCGGCGGCTGGTACGACTGGTTCAGTGACGAGGCTGACGAACCGCACGTCGGCCGCAGCTACGTCATCGCACCGACCCCCATGGACCGGATCCCCCTCTACGCCCGGGCCGGCTCGGTGATCCCCATGTGGCCAGAGGCCCCGCCCTCCACCGACGGCTACCACCCCGAGGTCGTCGAGCTGCACCTCTTCGTCCCACTGGGCGAGGGCCACTACGAGTCCCGGCTCGTCGAGGACGACGGCCGCACCTTCGCCTCCCGCGACGGGGCGCACGTGTCCACCACGTTCACCGTGACCCGCAGCGGGGACGACGTGACGCTCACGGGTGAGGCGGCCGGCGACGGCTATCCCGAGTTCCGGCGCACCGCCTTCCGGCTGGTGGTCCACGGAGCGCAACCCCCGGTGGTGCGCCAGGACGGATCGGAGGTGTCGCCCACCGACGGCGGGTTCCTGCTGCCCAACGCGGGCACGGATCTGCGGGTCGAGTTCTCCGCCTGACGCGGTGGGAGGTCTACCCGCCGAGCCAGCTCGGCGGCATACGGCATGGTGTCATCCTGGCGCGGGACCGTGCGAGCGGCGCAGGCGGATCCAGCGGAACCCGTACGGGCCGACCTCGAGGCGAGTGGGGTCGAGCTCGCTGTCGTAGGGGTGGTCGGAGAACACCTCGACCGGTGGCTGCTCCTCGACCGGGACGTCGTCCAGCTCGACGCACTGCGGCGAGTCCGTGAGGTTGTGGACGAAGAGGATGACGCCGGTTGAGCCCTCGGCCACGTGCGCGAGTACCGGCGCGGGAGTGCCGTCGATGACCCGATGGCTGCCGGCCCCGATCTCCTCGCACTCACGCAGGGTGTGCAGCATCCGGTCGAACCACATGAGCATCGAGTCCGGCACGAGCCGCTGGTCCGTGACGTTGACCTCCTTGAAGCCGTATGGCGGCGCGTCAACCAGCGGACGCAACAGGCGATCCTCGGGCGCCGTGGAGAAGCCGCCGTTCTCGGTCCCGGACCACTGCATCGGGGTCCGGATCGCATCGCGCTCGGGGAGCTCGAGGTTCTCCCCCATGCCGATCTCGTCGCCGTACCGCAGCACCGGCGTACCCGGCATCGTGAACTGCAGACTGTAGGCCAGGCGAACCCGGGCCTCGTCGCCGTTCAGCATCGGAGTGAGCCGGCGCCGGATGCCGCGCTCGTAGAGCTGGTGTTCCGGCTCCGGCCCGAAGGCGGCGAAGACCTCGGCCCGTTCGTCCGGGGTCAGCTGGGACAGGTCGACCTCGTCGTGGTTGCGCAGGAAGGTCGCCCAGGCGGCGTTACGGGGCAGTGGCGGCAGGGACGTCAGCGCCTCGGCGATGGCGCTCGCGTCCCGCCTCGCCAGTGACAGCATGAGGGCCTCGTTGAGGCGGAACGCGAAGAGCATGTGGACCCGGCTCGCCGCACCGTCAGCGTCGCCGAAGAACTCCAGCAGCTCGTCGTCGGGGACGTGCGCCTCGGCGAGGAAGACCGCGTCGCCGCGCAGCCAGGACAGACGGTCGCGCAGCTCCACCAGGAAGCCGTGGGCACGGCCGGCGGCGCCGTCCGCGGTGGTCTTCTCGATGAGGAAGGGCGCCCCGTCGAGACGGAAGCCGCTGACGCCCAGCCGCTCCCAGAAGGTCAGGATCTTCTTCATCTCCGAGCGGACGTGCGGGTTGAGCACGTTCAGGTCCGGCTGGAAGGAGTAGAAGCGGTGGTGGTACCAGGCGCCGGCCGTGTCGTCGTAGGTCCACGTGGATTCCTGGACACCGGGAAAGACCATGCCCTCGTTCCGGTTCGGCGGCTCGTCGTCGGACCAGACGTACCAGTCGCGGTACGGCGAGCGGCGATCGGAGCGGGCCGCCTGGAACCACGGGTGCTCGTCGCTCGTATGGTTGAGGACGAGGTCGAGCATGACCCGGATGCCCCTCTCGTCGCACTCGGCCATGAGCTCCGCGAAATCCCCGAGGGTGCCAAGGGACGGATCCACCGCGTAGTAGTCGGCGACGTCGTAGCCCCCGTCGCGGAAGGGGGTCGGATGGATCGGCCCCAGCCACAGGATGCTGATCCCGAGGCGGCTCAAGTGGTCCAGCCTGCTGGTCAGGCCGGCGAAGTCGCCGATGCCGTCGCCATTGGAGTCCTGGAACAGTCGGACGTCGAGGCTGTAGATCGCCCCACTGCGGTACCACCGTGCTGTCACTCCAGATCCGTACCCAGCCCTATCCCGCACCATCGACGTCGATCGGCTTGACCGCCGGCCCGGCGATGACCTGCCCATCCGACGCGAACCGTGAGCCGTGGCAGTGGCAGTCCCACGTCTCCTCGGCAGCGTTCCAGCGCAGTCGACACCCCATGTGCGAGCACCGCGGCGCCTCCCGCCGCAGCTCGCCGGTGACGAGCTCGGCGGCGACCTTGAGGTTGCCGGTGACGAGCGTCGGCACCGCTCGTATGCCGTCGGTGCGGCGGGCGTCGAAGACCGGCAGCCAGGCGGGGTCGCGGCCGGCCAGCAGGTCGCAGATCATCATGCCGGCCGCGCTGCCGTTGGCCAGCCCCCACTTGCCGAAGCCCGTGGCGACGTAGACCTGGTGGTGGAGCGGGCTGCGACCGACATAGGGCACGTGGTCTGGCGTGACGTAGTCGTGTGCGCTCCACCGATGCGACACGTCGGCCACGTCGAAGGTGTCGCGGGTCCACCCCTCGAGGTCCCTGTAGCGGCCCTCCGTGTCGACGTCGGCGCCGACCTCGTGACCGCTGCCCACGACGATCAGCCCCTCCGGCCCGGCGTCCGGCCAGGGGCGCGTGGACCGCCCGTCGACCGAGATCGTCATCTCCGCGGGGGCCTCCCGGCGCAGGCGCACGGCCAGGCCGTAGGACAGGCTCGGCCGGGTGCGCGCGAAGTAGCCGCCGAGCAGACCGATGGGCAGGAGCGTGGCCACCACCGCGCTGGCTGCCTCGACCGTGCCGCCCGCGGTCTCGGCCGTGACCCGGCCGTGGGCCTCGGCGACGTGGGTCACGCGGCTGTGCTCGTGGATGGTGCCACCTGCCGCGACCAGGGCATCCGCCAGCCCGTCGAGGTAGCGGCGCGGGTGCACGTGCAGCTGGTCGGTGAACCGCACTCCGGCGGTGATCGGGAAGGGCAGCCCGGACTCGTGGACGAGAGTCGCAGGCAGTGAGAGTCGCTGCGCCGCCACCACCTCGTCCTCCATGGCCCGGATCGACGTCGCATCGTCCGAGGTCGTGTAGACCAGCGCGTCCGCGCGAGTCGGCGAGCAGTCGATGTCGAGCTCCTCGGACAGGTCGGCGACGAGGTCGATCCCGGCCCGGTTCGCGTCGGCGTACTGGCGGGCCCGGTCGACACCGGCCCACGCGACGAGGCGGGCATGGATCAGCGAGTGCTGGGCCGTCACCTTCCCCGTCGTGTACCCGGTCGTCCCGTCACCGATCCGACGCGCCTCGAGCACGACGACGCGCATCCCGGCACGGGCAGCGAGCAGCGCCGTGGTCAGCCCCGTGATGCCGGCGCCGACGACGACGACGTCAGTCTCCACGTCGCCGTGGAGCGCCGGCTCCGGCTCCCTGCGCCGACCCGGGTCGTCGAGCCACACGCTGCCGTGCCTGCCTGCCGGAGTGCTCATGACGTTGCCTTTCGTCGTGGTGATCCCGATGCCGTATGCCGCTGAGCCGGCCTCTCGGGTCAACCGTCCTGGGTGTGGTGCGGGTGACGTCGATCGTCGCGCGTCTCGACGATGATGCGGACGGGATCGAGGCGGACCTCGGTGACCTGCGCGATGGGGATGAGGAGGTCATGCCGCTGGATTCGCCGGAAGAACCGTTGGAGCAGATGGGGGCCGAGGTCGGGGTCCGCGTGGTACCCGAGCTCGGTCCCGAGCACCGACTGGGTGCACTGGATGTGGGTGACCCGCCACGGCTCCGACGTCGCGTCGCAACGCAGCTCGATGACGGTGCCGAGCCGGTGACCGGTGTCGTCGACGACGGGAGCGCGCAGCAGGTCGCTGACCCACCGACAGCCCGGCTGCGGCGGCCGAGTCGGCGGCTCCAGCACCGTGACCGGCCGAGGGGGGCCGTCCCCGTCCTCCCGCTCCGGGTCCGATCCGCCCTTGGCGCCGGGGATGCGCGAGACGACGAAGCGGCGGAGCCAGTGCTCGAGGCCGAAGCTCTCGGCGAGCGCCCGCGTCGACGGGTCGTCGACGGTGATCGCCGATCCGACGGCGGTGATGTGGCTGACCGGGACGACGACCGGCCGGGGGTCGGAGTCGCTGCTCAGGCGCCGCCAGACGGCGGCGACCCAGCTGCCGAGCCGCCCGGGTAGCCGCTGGCTGAGGGCTCCGATTCCGACGGCACCGCCCGTGACCGCCAGCGCCTCGCCGGCCGGCGTGAGCTCGAGGTCGTCGATGTTGCCGACCAGCTCCTTCTCCGGGCCGACGACCTGGTGGTCCAGCACACGCAGGACGACGTCGAGGCGGGCGGGTGGGTTCACCGAGTGCCGTGGTGCTGCCAGGTCACCGGTCCTGTCATCGCTCATGTCACCCATGTCACCCATGTCACTGCCCCGCTCTCGTCAGGATCATCAGCGGGATCGCCGCCGCGGCGGCCACGCCCACCACGAACAGGTAGACCGTCCCCAGCGTGTTGGCGAGGCGGCCATTGACGTACTCGCCCATGTAGGTGCGGTCGTTGGCCACGACGAGGATCGGGAAGTAGGTCAGGGGCAGCGCCACCGCGCTGAAGACGATCGAGTACTCGGTGAGCATGATCGGGTCGACCGTGGTCAGCAGCACTCCGATCGCGACGATGGTGCTGAGCAGGATGACGGTGTGGAAGCGCGCGGCCCGAAGCGGCTCGACGAACTTGCCCCACTGCCAACCGAAGTACTGCGCGATGCTGTAGCCGACCGAGAGACCCGTCTCGCAGGCCGCGCCGAAGGTGGCCGCGAAGAAGCCGAGGAGGACGAACGCGAGACCCACCTTGCCGAGGGCCATGCCAACGGGGAGCCCGACCTGGCCGAGGGTGTCGACCTGGATGCCCTGTGGGAGATAGACGAGGGCAGCCACGCCGGCGATGGCGAGCGACAGCAGCCCCCCGAGGGGGAAGCCGATGAACACGTTGGCACGCATGACCCCCAGGTTCTTCTCGGTCCACCCCTCCTCGACCCCGCCGCTCGAGAAGAAGAAGACCTCGTAGGGCGTCATCGCGGCGCCGAAGAGAGCGATCGCGTAGTAGAAGTACACCGGAAGCGTCTCGCCCTCCGGCACCGCGGGGCGGCTTGCCGACTCCCACACCGCGGACCAGTCCGGACCCAGCTGCCAGAGCGCGACGGCAAAGACGATGAGGGCCAGGCCGGCCAGACCGAAGGCGTTCTCGAGGACGGAGAACCGGACCCTCCAGAGCACGAGCCAGACGGCCGCGCCCGCCACGGGGATCCACAGGTAGGGGTTGACACTGGTCGCGAGCTCGAGCGCGAGTGCCACCCCGCCGATCTCGGCGGTGAAGGTCAGCAGGGTGACCGCCATCGATCCCGCGAGGCTGAGCAAGCCCACCCTCGGGCCGAGCCGCTCGCGGATCAGGTCGAAGGTCCCCCGCCCACTCACCGCGGCAACCCGACCGCTCATCTCGGCGAACACGCAGATCCCGACGATGCCGACGAGCACGACCCACGCCAGCGAGAAGCCGAAGCGGGCACCGACCAGGCCGTTGGCGACGAGGTCCCCGATGTCGACGAAACCGCCGATCGCGGTGAGGATGCCGAGGGCAACGGCAAAGAGCTTCTTCACTGGAGAGCCTCGGCGTGCTGGTCCATCGCGTCGGCGGTCCGCCGTAGCTCGCCGGCGAGTGCCGCCATCGTGTCCGAGTCGCCTCGCCGAACCGCTATCCGGGCGTCGGCGAGCAGATCGCCCGTGTCGCCGAGCTGGTCGAGCACGGCGCTCCGCAGCTCGTCGAGCGTCGGATCGGGGGGATCAACGCTGCCGAAGCTCGCCTCGACCGGGCCGATCGCCTCCTCGGCCTCTGTGACGACGGTGTCGGCGTAGGCCAGGGTGATGCGGTTCCCGACGCGGGCGTCGAGCGCCAGCGCGGCAACTCGGGCGGTGGAGACTGTCGACTCGAGCGCACCGATCGCGTTGCGCTCAAAGGCACCGGTGTCGAAGGCGGGAACCACGCAGCCCGACAGCATGAGACAGGCTGCAGCGGCGAGCCACCGGGCTGCTCTCATCGGCGCCCGCTGAGGAGCGTGTGCACGAGGAAGCCGAGGAGTCCGATGAACACGAGCCAGCCGAGGGCGAGGGCGAGTCCCTCGGTCATGACCATGTGCACGCGACCGATCAGTGGTTGCGAAGGGCCTTGATCAGCTGGCCCTTGTCCATCCTCGACCGGCCCTCGATGCCGATCTCGCGGGCGCGCTTGAGCAGTCGGTCCTTGGTCCAGTCCTCGTAGTCGCCCGACTTGCCGCCCTTGCGGCCCACCGAGCTGCGCGAGGAGTTGGCTGCGGCATTGGCGATGCGGGCGGCCTTCTCCTTGCTCGCACCGTCCTGACGCAGCGACTCGTACATCTTCTTGTCCTTGACGGACGGACCGGGGCCACGGCGGCGAGGCATGATCATTCCCTTTCTCCGAACAGTGGCGACGCCTCTCCTGTACCCCTCGCCAACCGCCTCCAACCGACGTGAACGCACAGAACCGCCCACAAGTGCGATTGCAGGAGCAGGCGCCGGGTAAGGACGTGTATGGCCATGTGCGACATGTGCGGGAACGACTACGACAAGACGTTCACCATCACCCGCGGCGATCGTTCCGGTGTCTACGACTCGTTCGAGTGCGCCATCACGGCCTGGGCTCCCGGCTGCGCGCACTGCGGCTGCCGGGTCCTCGGGCACGGCATCGAGTCGGAGCACGGCATCTTCTGCTGCTCACACTGCGCCCGCGCAGGCTTGGGCGCCCAGCGCAGTGACCGCGTCAGCGATGCTGCGGGCGACCAGACGTACTGACCCCGACGGGCTGGTGAACACCCCGCCGGGGTCAGTCCGATCGGTCAGGCCCGCTGCAGCGACTGCAGGGCCTGCTCCTTGGCGGCGGTGAACTGCTCGCCGAGCTCGCCGAGCTGCTGGTTGTTGGCGGCCTTGCTGAAGGACGGCAGGATCTGCTCCTCCTCCTCCTCGACGTGGTGGCGCACCTCGCCGATCATCGCAGCGATGAGGCCGTCCACGCCCGGAGCCCCCGGGTCAGAGGCGAGCAGCTCCTGGAGCGTCTGCTCGACGTGGTGGTGCTCCTCGAGGCCGTCGTCGACGTCTGACGACTCGTCCGGGACCATCGACTTGATCGCGGGGTAGACCACCTGCTCCTCGGCCTTCGAGTGCGGGACGAGCAGCTCCTGCACCTGCCGCAGGAGGTCGGGGATCTCGGTCGGCTCTGCCTTCTCGAGCTTCTTGAAGACGGACTCCAGCTTCTGGTGGTCTTCCTTGATCAGCGTGACGACACCGGACATGCCTGGTTCCTTTCGGTCAGGAGTTGTGGTCGGAACGGTTGCGCTACGTGCTCTCTACCCGCTCGGGGCGAGTTGAGCCGGCGGCTTGTCGCTCAGCGAGGAAGCCGAGCCGCTTCAGGGACTCGGTGTTGCGCGCGTCGAGCATCGGATGCCGCACGGCCCCGGGGACGAGCTTGGCCGGGCCGTCAGTGGCGTCCTCGGTCATGACGACCCGTGTGCCGCCCTTCTCCTCGGTGCACTCGATGCGCACCCTCCCCTCGCCAGTGGGCCAGGCGCGAACCTTGAGCTCGATCGTGTGCGGTCGGTCGATGCTGAGGACCGACGTCGTGTCGTCGATGAGCATGGGCCACAGACCCACGGAGTGATGGATCTGGCTGCCGGGCTGCGGCCACGCTTCGTCGACGTCGCGGATCCTGGCCGCGCCCACGACCCACGAGGCGAAGCTCCAACCGTCCGCGAGGACATCGAAGACGTCATCCGGGGTGCAGCGCATGAATCGAGTCGTACGGCTCATAGCTTCTCCTTACCCACCGCGCCGGTTCGACACCGCGATCGGTCGACGCTGGCCCAGACGCAGTCGGTCGTGGAAGAGCGCTGCCCGGGCTGCGTTCGACCCGCACGCGCCGTGGACGCCGCCTCCGGGATGTGCCGAGGCGGACGCGAGATACAGCGCCTGGATCGGGGTCTCCGCCCGTCCCAGGCCCGGAACCGGACGCCAGAAGAGCTGTTGGTGGATCGCGGCCGTCCCGCCGTTGACCGCTCCGCCGACGAGGTTCTCGTTGCGGCGCTCGAGGTCCGCCGGCCCGAGGACCCGCCGGTCGAGGACCAGCTCTCGGAAACCGGGAGCGAACTCGGCGATCCGCGCCTCGACCTGCGTCGCGACCTGCTCCGCACGGGCGTGGTCCACCGGCTCCTCCAGTGGTTGGTCGGCGACCGAAACCCGTTGAGGGACATGGAGGTACGCCCAGACCGACTCGCTGCCCTCGGGCGCACGGGTGCGGTCCGTCGCGGCCATCTGACCCAGGACGATGAGCCCGCGGTCCGGGACCCGGCCGGCGCCGAGCTGCGCCCCTGCCATCGCCAGCTCCGCAACGCTGTCCGCCAGGTGCACCGTCCCAGGGGTGAGATCGGGCGGGGTGGTCCACGGGATCGGGCCGCTCAGGGCCCAGTCGACCTTGATCGTCCCGGCATCCCACTCGAACGAGCCCATCCGTCGCCGCAGACGGTCCGGCAGCTCGGACCACGGCACGAGGCCGCCGAAGAGCGCAGGCGCGCTGACGTCGGCAAGGACGGCCCGACCGGCCTCGATCACCTCGCCTGAGTCCAGCTGGACGCCGACGGCGCGCCCGGCCCGCACGACCACCTTCGCGACGTGGACCCCGGTCTGGACCTGACCGCCCGCGGCCTCGAGCCGTTTGAGGAGCGCCTCGGTGAGAGTTCCGGCCCCGCCGCGCGGCACCGGGAAGCCGTGGGTCTGCCCGAGCATCACGAGCAGCAGGCCCATGAGGCCCGACCCGGGTGAGTCCATTCCGATGTCCGCGTGTGCGGCGTTGCCGGCCAGGAGCAGCTTCGGTCCCTCGCCACCGAACCATTCGTCCGCCAGCCTCCGCACCGGCAGCATCAGCTCACGCAAGAACGCGAGCCCGCCCACCCGTGGCGCCTTGAGGCCGAGCCGGGCTCCGGACCGGACGGGCGGGAACGGCGTGAGCAGGGCCTCGATCAGGTCGCCGCCGACCCGGTCCCAGACGGAGCAGGCCCGCAGCCAGGCGTCGCCGTCGCCGGGGTGGAGCACGTCGAGCGAGGCCGCGGTGTCCTCCGGACGCGGGTGAACGAGTGCCCAGCGGCCCCCGGGGAGGGGATGGCCGACAGCCGACGGTGCGCGGACCCATTCGAGGCCGAAGCGCTCGAGCCCGAGCGCCTGGATCGTCGGCGATGCGGCAGCAAGGGGGTAGAACGAGCTGAACGTGTCGTGGATGAACCCCGGACGGACCCCCTCGTCGCTGCGCACTGCGCCGCCGGGCGTCGGCTGCGCCTCGAGGACGAGGACCTGCCACCCCGCATCGGCGAGCAGGTTGGCCGCCACGAGCCCATTCGGCCCGCTGCCGATCACCACGGCGTCATGCTGCATCCGGTCCACGACCGACCCCCTACCCATGTCTGGCGTCAGCGCCCACATCGCCGTCACGGGACGCGGCCACGAGTGATGTTTGAGGCACACGCCCACTCGGGTACTTGCCCTGTCACACATCAGATGGCGGAAGGAGTCGTCATGGCCACGTCGCGTCGCATCCAGGCCGAGCGAAACCGTTCTCACAACAGCTCGGACGGCAAGCCACGTTTCCCGAGGGCGTACTCCTTCGGGCTGGTGACCGCTGGCCTCTTCGTGTTCTCGTGGGTCGGGCAGTTCGTCACC
The DNA here is from genome assembly GCF_035280925.1 of Intrasporangium sp. Lineage (GTDB taxonomy): Bacteria > Actinomycetota > Actinomycetes > Actinomycetales > Dermatophilaceae > Intrasporangium. The sequence continues at coordinate 13,312 of NZ_DATEEY010000048.1, forward strand.
CAGCTGGTCGTCGAGCGCAACGATGCCGCAGAGCACGGCCAGGAGTTCTCCATGTCGGAGTTCTGGCCCCAGTTCTTCGCCTCTACCTTCGAGAACTGGCAGTCGGAGTTCCTCCAGCTCTTGTGGCAGGCCGCGGGCTTGTCGCTCCTGCTCTTCTGGGGCTCGTCGCAGTCACGTGAGCAGGAGGAGCGCATCGAGGCCAAGCTCGACCGCCTGCTCGAGGAACAGGGCATCGAGTCCAAGGACATCTCCAAGGCCGTCAACGAGTCGTTGTGAGCCGCAGCGACGGACGACCATGCGAGTTACTGTCATCGGCGGGACCGGAAACGTCGGCTCGGCCACGGTCGCCCGGCTCGCCCGGGACGGCCACGACGTCGTCGCAGCCGCGAGGCGGCTGCCCCGGGCGAGCCGGATGGGCGTCCTCGCCAGCTGGCGGCGCGTGGACGTCACGGCACCGTCGGCCCCGGAGGACCTGGCCGCGCTGCTCCGCGGATCAGAGGTCTGCGTCTACGCCGCGTGGGCCCTCCAGCCGATGCGCCGCACCCAGTACCAGGAGCACGTGGGGCTGCAGGGACTGGCCCGGACCGTGGACGCATGCCGGTCAGAGGGCGTCCGTCATCTCGTCGCTCTGAGCTCCACGGGCGCCTATTCGCCTGGGAGGGACGGCAGCCTGGTCGACGAGTCGCACCCGGTGAAGGGCAATCCCGCGTGCGCCTACAGCCGACAGAAGGCTGCGATGGAGGACGTCATCGCCAAGGCCGTCAACGACGTGGGGCGCCCGGCCCAAAGTGACCCACTCCTCATCAGCTGGCCGCGTCCGACCCTCGTGGCGCAGCCCGCAGCGGCCGGCTCCCTCGGCCGGATCGGCGTGGCACCGATCCTGCCCCGCCGCCTCCTGCCCCACCTCCCCGTCATGCCGCTCGGCCGGAGTGCGCAGCTCCAAGTGGTCCACGCCGAGGACGTGGCCGACGCCATCGCCCGCATCATCGACACCCGACTCCCCGGCCCGGTCAACCTCGCAGCGCCGGACGTCCTCGGCCCACGCGAGATCGCGGCGCCGTTGGGCGGCCGGCCGTTACTGCTGCCCGGCAAGCTCCTGCTCCACATGACGGACGCGCTCTGGACGGCACATCTCTGGCCGCTCGAGGGCGGCTGGCTGCACATGGCCGTCGAGGTGCCGCTCATCGACACGCGGCGCGCGGAGCGGGAACTTGGCTGGCAGGCCCGGCACTCCGGAGCCGACACGTGGCGCGAGCTGGTCGAAGCCATGGCCAGTGGGTTGGGCGGAGACACGCCTGCCACCCGGCCTCGCTCCCTGCTTGACGATGCGCTGCGGCTCGTCACGGCCGGCCCCGTGACGCGCAGGACACGGACCTGACCTGGCGCCATGGGTGGTCAGGCTCGCTGGCCCGGGAGTCAGCCCTGCTGGCGGCCTTCCCGCTGGGCCTCCTCGAGGTCCTCGTCCGAGAGCAGCCTGACGTCGGGGTCCGCCGTGTCGGCCTGCGCCGGGATGCGCAGCCGGTCCATGTAGGGGGTCGGCTTGCCGCGCCGGTGGTCGAGGAACTCCTTGGCGTAGTACTCCCGCGCCTGCTCCGCGGTCTTGGCGCCCGTGACGATGTCGTGGACGAGGTTCAGCGCCAGCTGGTTCGCCTCCTCGTCGTGGCACCGCGCGGACACCTCGCCCACAGTCCGCTCGACGACGACGCTGCCGTCGAAAATGGCCAGGGCGGACACCTTGCCCGGCGGCACGCGGTAGTCGATGACCGACTCCACCGCGTCGATGTGCGGGGCGGGGAAGTCGTGCTGATGGAAGGCCTTGGTCGCCACGACCCGCTTCCACGGCCCGACCCGGTGCCAGACCAGCTGCTCCTGCGTAGCCTCCTGCGGCTCGCCATACGCGTCGAGCACGAGCTGGCCGGCCTCCCGCGACTCATCCGGCCACTCCGCGATGATCTCCGCCGCCTGCTTCTCGGCCTGCGTGGTCATGTCACACCGCCTTCGGGTCCGTCGGAGGAGTCGGATCGGTCGGATCGGGAGGGCCGGGGTGGCTGGGGGTCGGATAGGGCTCCGGGAAGGGCGGCGGGCCCGGGGTGGGGTCCGGCCCGGGGAAGGGACCGGGCGGAGGCGGTCCAGGCGGAGGCGGCTCGGGGGTGGGCCCGGGCTCCGGCGGCGGCATGGGACGGTCGGGCGGGTCCGGGATCGTGTCCAGCCACGGGGTCAGCGGCGGTGTCTGCCGCGGTGTCAGCTGCGTCGTCATGTGCGGCGCCTACCCCGAGGGTCCCTCCTCTAACGGCTGCGGCCTCAAGCGAGGAGACGGACGACCGCCCGCTCCAGCGCCGCGCGACCATTGACCTCGGCGAGGTCCCCCTGCCGCAAGCGCCGGCGGTCCGGGGCGGACGCCCGAGCGAGCGCTCGAGCGATGGTGCGCCCAGCCCCATACTCGTCGACCACTCGGGCGTCCACGTAGGACCGACGGGCCACGGCGGGGGTGTTGCCAAGATGCTCGGACACCAGGGTCATGACCTCACGCTCCGTCTGCTTTCGCTGACGCTCCGACCTCGGGGCGGCTCCGTCGGCGCGCTCCGCGAAGGCCGCCGCGGCGAGCAGCGTGGCTGCCCACGTCCGCAGGTCCTTGACGGTGTACTCGGCCCCGACCAGCTCCTTGAAGTCCTTGTTGATCTCCGTCGAGGTGAGCTCACACCACGCCTCACCGGCGCGGTACTGGAGGAGGCGGTCACTCGGTCCGCGGCTGTGCTTGAGCGCGCTCACGGCCTTGGCGAGCGCGGGGTCGCGCACCTCTGCCTCGCGCTCGATGCCCGACTTCGCCGGGAAGCAGAAGGACACGACGTCGCCGCTGACCGTGACGTGCTCCTTCCGCAGGGTGGCGACGCCGTGGCTGCCGTTCTCGTTCTCGTACTCCTCGCCCCCGGTCCGGAAGAGCCCCGCGTCGAGCAGGCGCAGAGCCACCGCGCCGACCCGCTCGCGACCCAGCCCGGACCGTCGGAGCCGACGACCGATCTCGACGCGCGCCTCCGGAAGGCGCCGGGCCAGGGTGAGGACCCGCTCGTGCTTGTCGCGGTCGCGAGTCTCGTGCCACGCCGGATGGTAGAGGTACTGTCGCCGCCCGGCAGCGTCCGTCCCGACCGCCTGGATGTGCCCGTTGGGCCAGGGACAGATCCAGACGTCCTCCCACGCCGGCGGGATGACGAGGGACAGGATCCGCTCCTTGGTGGCCGCGTCCACCGAATGACCGAGCTGGTCGACATAGCCGAAGCCCCTGCCGCGCCGGACGCGTCTCAGCCCCTGCTTCGCGGGATCACTCCTGCGCAGCCGCATCGCCCACCTCCACCCACTCGTCGGTGCACCAGAGGGATTACCCACTGATCGCGTGGGTACCTGCCTGTTGACCCACTCGACTCGACTCGAGGAGATCATGTCGTCGCCGGAGAGTCTCCTGCGCGTGCTGCGACGCCAGCACGCGCACATCGCCTCGCTCGTCTTCGGAGTGACAATCTCATCCGGCCAGGAGCGCAAGAACGCGGTGGCCGACCTACTGCACTACGTCGCGTTGCACGAGTCCGCGGAGCAGACCTTCATGCATCCGGTCGGCCTCAAGTCGGTCGGTGACCTCGCCGCCGTGCAGGGGCGTGTCGTCGAGGAGCGTGAGATCGAGGCGGTCATCACGCACCTCGAGAGCCTCGATGCCGACTCGATGGACTTCATGATCTACTTCGGCCTGCTCGAAGAGGCGCTGAACGGACACGCTCGCGCCGAGGAGGACCTCGAGGCGCACACCATCAGCGAAGCCGTGCCGGACGAGCAGATGCAGTCCATCGCCAGCGGACTGGAGCTCGTCGACGTCTGGATGGATCCAGCCACCCATTCGATCGTCGGATCGGTGGCCCAGATGCCGTGGCCCCGCGGTGACCGCAACGGCGTGCGTTTCGGCGAGATGCATCGCAAGAGCTTGGCGGCTTTTGGGGCTGTGTCCAGACATCGATGACTCGCTCGGCTTGCCTTGGGCCGCAGTCCGTGCGAGTCTTCGCCTAAGAGGCGGATTGGTGGAAACGCGCGCCGATATGTCGCCGGCACTGAAGGCAAGCACAAATGACGGCACCAGCTTCTTCTTCGGGTTCCGACGTAGCCGAGCACACTGGTGAGCTCGGAGCGCGGTTCGCCGCATTCGACTGGACCACGACGCCACTGGGCCCGATCTCGACGTGGCCATCGGATCTCCGCGTGGCGGTGGGCATCTGCCTCACCTCGCGCTTCCCCATGCTCATCTGGTGGGGGTCCGAGTACGTCATGATCTACAACGACGGCTACCGGCCGATGCTCGGCACGAAGCACCCCCAAGCCCTGGGGTCGCCGGGCAAGGACATCTGGCCGGAGATCTGGGACAGCATCGGCCCGATGCTCGACAGCGTGATGAGCTCCGGGGTCGCCACGTGGTCGCGTGACCAGAAGCTGATGCTCGAGCGCAACGGCTACCTCGAGGAGAGCTACTTCACCTTCTCGTACAGCCCGATCACCGTGGGCTCCGGCGAGGTGGGCGGCGTCTTCACGGCCGTGGTGGAGACGACGGACCACGTCCTCAGCGAGCGCCGTCTCGGAACCCTCGGCGTGCTGTCGCGGCGCCTCGGCGAGGCCCCCGACGCAGAGACCGTCCGCCGCCTCGCCGCGGCTGTGCTCATGTCCAACCCACAGGACCACCCGCTCGCCGTCATGGTGGACGCCCGCGCCCTGCCCGAAAGCCCGCGGGACCTCACGGTCCCGGAGGCCCTGCAGGCCGACGTGTACGCCGCGGCCACGCAGGCGGTCACCCTCAGACGTCAGGTGCACCACGACTTGCCGGCGCCCGTTCACCTCGAGAACGACCCGGCCGGGCTGGCCGTCGCGGGACTGCACGCCCTGCCCATCACGTTGTCGGGCGACGACCAGATGTCCGAGGTGCTCGTCATCGGGCGCTCGCCGCACCGCCAGTGGGACCCAGCCCTCGCGACGTACGTCGCCCTCTGCATCACCCATCTCGCCACGGCGCTGAGCGACATCCGGCTGCTCGACACGGAGCGGCAGCGAGCGGAGACGGCCGAGGCGCTCGACGCGGCGAAGAGTGCCTTCTTCACCAACCTGAGTCATGAGCTGCGCACGCCGCTCACCCTGATCAGTGGGCCGATCTCGGACACCTTGGCTGACACGAGACTGACCGCCGACCAGAGGGAGCGGCTCGAGCTGGCCGATCGCAACACGGTGCGCCTGGCCCGCATGGTCGACGCGATGCTCGACTTCGGGCGCATGGCCGCGAGCAAGGTGCACCCGCAGGTCGTGCCAGTCGACGTCGTACTCCAGACCCGCACGATGGCCGAGTCCTTCGCCCGAGCCTTCCGGCGCGCCGGGCTCGAGTTCCTGACGGAGTACGACCAGGCCGACCGACACGCCTACCTCGACCGGGACATGTACGAGCGCATCGTGCTCAACCTGCTCGGCAATGCGCTGAAGTACACACCCTCCGGATCGGTCACCCTGCGACTGGAGTGCGATGCTGACGGTTTCTCCGTGTCGGTACGAGACACGGGGATCGGCATCCGGAACCGCGACCTCAAACGGGTCTTCGAGCGCTTCGAGCAGCTGCCCCGACCCGGGAAGGCACGCTCCCACGAGGGGGCCGGCATCGGCCTCGCGATGGTGAAGCAGCTGACCGAGCTCATGGGGGGCGCCGTCGAGGTCGAGTCCGCCTTGGGCCGTGGGTCGACGTTCACCATCCGGCTCCCGTGGGGGGAGCCGCCGGCGAAGCCGGCCAAGGGCCGCTCGATCACGCCGCGCAACGTCGACGCCTTCCTCGCGGAGACGGAGGGATGGGATCTGCCGTATGCCGCTGGGCCGGCTTCCGTGGGGACCGAGAGTCCGCCGGTGGCGCCGTCCCTGAACGGACCTCCTCGCGAGTCGGGCGCGAGTGGGCGGCCCCGGCTGCTCGTTGCGGAGGACAACGCGGACATGCGGCGCTATCTCCGTGGTGCGCTGTCGACCGAGTACGACATCGAGCTCGTGCCTGACGGCAGCGCCGCCCTCGAGCGGTGCCTGTCCGCACGTCCTGACATCGTCCTGGCGGATGCGATGATGCCCGGCCTCGACGGCTTCGCGCTCACCCGCGCCATCCGCAGGAACAGTGCGTTGCGCGACGTCCCCGTGGTGATCCTCTCGGCGCGAGCGGGAGAGGCCGACACGGAGGAGGGCCTGACGTCGGGAGCTGATGACTACGTCTCCAAGCCCTTCTCCCTGACGGAGCTCCGGGCCCGGTTGGCCAGCAACCTCGAGCGCTCCCGAGCACGGCTGCGCGACGCCGCCTGGCGACGCGCGGTCATGGAGTCGTTCAAGGACTCGCTCCTCATCACGGACTCCGCCGGGAAGGTCATCGAGGTCAATGAGTCGTTCACCCAGCTGCTCGGGTACTCCCATGTCCACGGCGGCCTCGACATGCCCCACCCGTGGTGGCCACCGGCCGGCGAGCCGGCAGGCGCGGGCGCGGACGAGCTCACGGATCGTGAGCAGGTCGAGCAGACCATGGCCGACGCCCTTGCCGGATCCACCGTCCAGAACCAGGAGTGTCGCCTCGTCACGAAGGACCATCGCGACGTCTGGGTGCAGGTCAGCACCCAGCAGGTCAAGGGCATCGGTGACCAGCCGAACTATGTCGTCATGACCCTCGAGGACGTGACCCGTGAGCGTGCGGCTCGGGTCCGCCGCGAGGCGGCCGCGGCGCTGAGCGTCGAGTTCGGCAATGCTGCCGACCTCGAGCAGGTACTGGAAGCCGCCGTCACAGGCTTCGCCGAGCTGTTCGACGGTGACCCGACGGTGCGGGCGCTCGCCGGTCCGGAGGAGCACGTCTTCACATCTGGCGGGCCGGTCCGCCGCGGGTACCTGGACGAGCAGCTGTGGGAGGTGCTGACCACGGCGGAGCCGGAGGTCCCCACACCCAACCAGCGAGTGTCCGGCCTGCTCATCACCCCGCCGAACCATCCTTCGTCGGAGTGCCGGGTCTGGGTCCAGTTCCGTCGTCCTCGCCGTGTCACGACGGACGAGCGGATCGTGGGCGACCTGCTCGGACAGGCCTTCGCCCTGGCGGTCGACCGGGTCGTCGCGGCCACCACCTTCGCCGACCGTGAGACGCACCTGGCTCGCGCCATCGAGAGCCACCGCTTGATCGGGCAGGCGATCGGCATCCTCATCGAACGTCACCGGGCGACGCCTGCCGAGGCGTTCAGCATGCTGAAGAGCGCGTCCCAGGACCGCAACATCAAGCTGCGGGAGATCGCGGCCCGGGTCATCGAGACGGGTGCGGAGCCGGACGACGCAGAGTGATCCCGAGCCACTCGAGTGGCCCCGAGTCACCGCGTTGCGGGGCATCCTCATTCGTCCGAGGACGTCTCGTCATGCGGCAGCCCGACCGGCTTCGACTCAGGAGACCCACGCTGGCGCAAGTAGATCGAGAAGACCGCCATGCTGGCGATGGCGAGCATCTCCGACTGCCAGTTCTGGAACGTCCGGCCCCAGAAGTCCGGTGATGCGAGGTACTGGCCGAGGCTGAGCGGCTCGAGCAGCTCGCGCATGCGCTCCTCGTTGTGAGCCACTCGTCCGGCCAGCGCCTGAGCCAACCAGGCGAGCACGAAGATCGACGTCATGGTGATGAGCAACGAGTGCGAGTAGACGGCGGTCCGCCAGCCGCCTGCACGTGCCCACGCCGGCGAGTCGTCCCGGGCATATCGGCCGACCAGCTGCTTCTTGTCCGACTCGCGTCCCTCGTCGCCCGGCTTCTTCGACTCGGAGGACCCTCGCTGGACGAGCCAGATGGTGAGGAAGATGAACACGGTGAACTGGAGGTACTCCGACTGCCAGTTCTCGGCGGTGTCGACCGCGAACCGGGACGAGGTGACGTAGCGCCAGAGCGAGACCTCCTGGAGGCCGGCTGTCCGCGCCTCCTCGTTGTACTCCGCGACGCCCGAGAACGCTTGGCCCAGAAGGCTGCCCAAGAGCAGCAGGAGGAAGGCCAGGGACAGTGCGTTGTCTCTGAGGAAGCCTCGTCGTCGTTGTCCGCTCATCGCTGCAACAAGCCCATCGCGATCTGGAAGCACAGCCCAGCGGCAATGAACAGGACCAGGACCCAGAACATCACGCGCACGTCAGTCCCCCTCGAGTGCGCAGTCGTAGGGCACCGCCTCGTCCTCCGAGACACGAGTGCAGCCGGCAGCGAGGACCTTCCAGCCATCGTCGAAGAGGGTGAGGAACAGCGTCTGCCCGCCCGTCGTCACGAGCGCCGTGTGGCCCGCGACCTCCGGAGCCACATCGGAGCCGGACGAGGCGGGCGAGAGCTCGGCTGAGCGCAGGCCCTCGGCGCAGTCACCGTCGCCGTCCTCGGCCGCCTTGTCGCGAGTCCGTGGGGCCAGCATCGCGCACGCCGCACCGGGATCCTCGGAGGCGAGGTCGACGAACCGAGAGGCGGTCGATGTGGCCGACGCTGCCTCCGGTGAGCCGCACCCGCCGAGCGAGAAGGCCAGGGGCAGGCAGATCAGGGAGGCACCCACCGAGCCCAGCGGCATACGGCTGCGTGTCACGCGGACGGCTCGCCAGCCGGCGGCTCTTCCTCGGCCTCGAGCTTGGGGCTGTCGTCCTGCTGGGGCGTGTCCTCGGAACGGATCACCATCTCGGGAACGACGATCTCCTCCTGGCCGGGGGGCGGCGGCGGGTCGGGCGTCACCGGCGGGAAGACGCCGCCGTCTGGGAGCAGTCGCGGTTCTTGGGGAGACATGCCTCTCATGTACCCAGCCGTCGGCACGGGTCACCAGGCCAGGGTCGGCTCCCAGGGACGCGCCGCGACGCCGATCGCATTCCAGGCATTGATGGTGATCACGAGGGCGAGCAGAGCCCCTACCTCTTCCGTGGAGAACTGCTCGGCGACGAGAGCAAACTCCGCTGCGGGCACCTTGGTCTGGGCGGCGAGCGTCACCGACTCGGTGAACGCCAGCGCGGCTCGCTCTCGCGCGGTGAAGAAGGCGGACTCCCTCCAGACCGCTACGGCGAGCACGCGCTGCACGGGTTCCCCCGCGGCGATGGCGGCCGCGCCGTGCACGTCGACGCAGTACGAGCAGCCGTTGAGCTGGGAGGCCCGCAGACGCACGAGCTCACGCAGGCTTGCCGAGAGTCCGGCGCGGTCCAGCTCCCGGGCCGTGGCCCGGTCCAGGTTGTTCATCGCCTTGCTGAAGGCAGGGACAACGGCGTCGACGTCGAGTCGCGCGGGGATGGGAACCGGGATGGCCTGGATGTTCTCGGTCGATGTGGTCATGGTTGGACCGTACGACTCGATCGGACCAGATGGACGGGCCAATTCTTGGTGGCCTTGCTGGTCCACCTGCGGTTGGGCCGCGGAACGCTCTAGGCTCGGACGCAAGGCACACGAGGAGGCGTCCATGAGGGATCGTTCCCACCCGCCCGCAGGCTGGTACCCGGTCGGCGACAGCGAGCGCTACTGGGATGGTCAGGCGTGGACCGACCAAGTCCGGGCTCCTTCCGCTCAGACACCATGGCAACCGCCGGCCGTGGACGTCCACGGGTTCCGGCACCAGGCGCCGCCGACGCAGCAGTGGCCGCCACCGCCGCCGCCGAACACCTGGGTCACCCCCCATCGGGTGTCCCATGGCCACGTCACGCCGAAGAGCCCGGGGCTGTCGCTGCTCGCATCGTTCTTCATCCCGGGGCTCGGGTCGATGATCAACGGTGACCTCGCACGCGGGCTCGGCATCATGTTCGGCTACTTCGTCAGCTGCCTGCTCGTCATCATCTTCATCGGGATCTTCGGTGTCATCGGCTTCTGGGTGTGGGGCCTGGTCGACGCCTACCAGGGGGCGCGCCTGTGGAACGCCCGGCACGGCATCCTCAGCTGAACGCTCAGCGGCCGGTTCCGCCGTAGACGATGGCATCCTCGGCCGCGTCGAGGCCGAAGGCGGTGTGGACCGCCCGGACGGCCTCCTCGAGCTGGTCGACTCGGGTCACAGCCGATACCCGGATCTCCGACGTCGAGATCATCTCGATGTTGATGCCGGCGTCGGCAAGCGCCTTGAAGAACTTTGCGGACACGCCCGGGTGGGACCGCATCCCCGCGCCGACGAGGGCGATCTTGCCGATGCTGTCATCGAAGCGGAGGTCCTCGAAGTCGACGTCGTGCTTGATGCCCTGCAGGACGGACAGCGCCTTGGGCCCATCGCCCTCGGGAAGCGTGAAGGAGATGTCGGTCTTGGCTGTCTCGGCGGCAGAGACGTTCTGGACGATCATGTCGATGTTGATCCCGGCCTCGGCGATGGCGCCGAAGATCTGGGCGGCGATGCCGACCCGGTCGGGGACTCCGACGATGGTGATCTTGCCCTCGCTGCGGTCGTGCGCGATGCCGGCGATGATCGGTGCTTCCACAGCGCCTTCTCCTTGGTAGGGATTGTCCTTGATCCACGTGCCCGGCTTGCGCGACCACGAGGAGCGGACGTGGATCGGGATGCCGTAGCGCCGCGCATACTCGACGCAGCGCAGATGCAGGATCTTGGAGCCGCTGGCGGCGAGGTCGAGCATCTCCTCCATGGAGATGACGTCGATCTTGCGGGCGCTCGGCAGGACGCGTGGATCAGCGGTGAAGACGCCGTCCACGTCGGTGTAGATCTCACAGACGTCGGCATCGAGTGCCGCCGCCAGGGCGACGGCGGTCGTGTCGGACCCACCGCGTCCCAGCGTGGTGATGTCCTTGGTGGTCTGGCTGACGCCCTGGAAGCCGGCGACGATGGCGATGTGCCCGGCGTCGAGGGCGCTCTGGATGCGACCCGGCGTGACGTCGATGATCCGGGCTGCGCCGTGGGCCTCGTCGGTGATGACGCCCGCCTGGCTACCGGTGAAGGAGCGGGCCTCGGCCCCGAGCTGGGCGATGGCCATGGCGACGAGGGCCATGGAGATCCGCTCGCCGGAGGTGAGGAGCATGTCGAGCTCCCGCGCGGGCGGAGCCGGAGTTACCTGTTCGGCCAGGTCGAGAAGGTCGTCCGTCGTGTCGCCCATGGCCGAGACGACGACGCAGACGGCGTTGCCGGCGCGCTGGGTCTCCACGATGCGCCGGGCGACGCGCTTGATCGACTCGGCGTCGGCGACGGATGACCCCCCGTACTTCTGGACGACGATGCTCACATCAGGCTCCCGGTTGACGCTGTGGCGGGACTCGCAGTCTATGACCGGGCATCAGCCGTCCCCGCGATCGTTCGGCATGGTGAGATATCGAGGTCCCGGCACGCCCATCTCCGGCTCACAGCGGCAGGCGCAGTCGGGCACGCAGGCAGTCCCCAGCCAACAGTCCGTGGGGCACTGGCACTCCTGCGGTTCCTGAACCACTCCCGGTGCCGGCGGGCGAGGGCCGTAGCGGATGCGACGGCGCCTGGCCTCCAGTTCGGCGAGGGTGGGATGATCTTCGGGTTCCACCCCTGGGATCCGTCGACGGTCGCGCTCCTCGCGGAGGTGGTACCAGGCGTTGGGCGCCCGGCGCTCGGATCGGAACGCACTCAGCCGAGTTGTCGGCACTCGGTCCGGCGGGTCCACGTCGAGGTGGGCTGGCAGCCTCCGGTTGCCGTTGTCGCGAACCACACCGGTCGGAACCGGGACGACGCTCTGCCCAGCATCGTCGACGACGGCCACACGTAGCCCACCCGCACGCAGCAACAGCCGGAACATCGTCACGGTCACGTCGCGACGACCCGACTCGATCGCAGCAATGGTCGACTGGCTCACGCCGACTCGATCGGCCAGGTCACGCTGGCTGAGGTCGCCGCGTCGCCGGGCTCTGACGACGAAGCGCGGCACGTCGAAGTCCTGGGGCTCAGCCCTCTCAGCTGTCATGGAACTCACCTCCCTGGTTGCCCCGGGAGCACATTCGCAGTCGGTGCTGACAGTGCTGGCGCGCCGTCCAGCGAGCCGGCCTCCAAGGGCGAGCCGACTGGCCCGCCGAGCCGCCCCGGGTGACCAACGGACTGGCCCGCTGAGCCGCCCCGGGTGACCAACGGACTGGCCCGCTGAGCTGCCCCGCTGATCAGCGCGCTCCCGATCAGCGCGACACTGATTCGTCTGGGTGATCAGTGGGCCAGTCCGCTCGACCATCGCATGCTGATCGCGGCCGGGCGTGCCCGAGTCAGGGGTGGAGGGCGTCGAACTCGGCCTCGGAGACCCGCTCCTCGTCGGCGTCCAGCCGCAGGTGGGACAGGATCGAGTGGAGCGCGCGCATCGATGCGAGCGCCCGGTCACCCCAGACCGACAGGTAGCTGAACTGCCACCACCAGAGCGCCTCGACCTTGCGGCCGGCCTGGTAGTGCTTGAGCCCGTGCGTCAGGGCCAGGGCGATGTCGGCCAGGTCGTTCGTGATCGAGCCGTCCGCGCGTTCGGGTGAGGTCACCGGATCGATGACATAGACGTACTCGTCGATGCCGGCGAGAAGGTTCGCGAGCCCATCGCGGAGCGGGTCGGGGTCGTCATCCGGGCCGGGATCGGCTTCGTAGCGCTCCTCGAGGACGACGTCCTGGATCGCGCCGAGTCTGGAGCCGGCGACGAGGACCTGGGACAGGGCGAGGGTGAGCAGCGGGATGGCCGTGTCCGGTGAGTTCCCGGAGGCGACCTCCGTGACCGCGGTCAGGAAGGCGCTCGCCTCGTGCGCTGTGAGGTCGGCGAGGCCCCCGAGCTCGTCCACGTCGGCCGCGTCCGGGGTGTCCGTCGCTTCGTGGGTGGTGTCGTCGGTGGTCATCACAGCCCCCTGCCGGTCTGGCGTGTCGTATGCCGTTGAGCTGGTTTCGCTCGCCGCCCAGTCTGCCGGGTGGCCGGGTCAGGCGTCGACCCGGCGCCTGCCCTCGAAGGCGCGCCCCAGCGTGACCTCGTCGGCGTACTCGAGATCGCCGCCAACGGGCAGGCCGGAGGCGAGTCGCGTCACGGTGACGCCGACGTCGCGGAGCAGACGAGACAGGTACGTGGCGGTCGCCTCCCCCTCGAGGTTGGGGTCGGTCGCGATGATGACCTCCTGCACGGTGCTCGACGCGAGTCGCTGCATCAGCTCGCGCACTCGCAGGTCGTCAGGACCGATGCCGTCGATGGGGCTGATCGCGCCGCCCAGCACGTGGTAGGTGCCACGGAACTCTCGCGTGCGCTCGATCGCCACGACGTCCTTGGGCTCCTCGACGACACAGATCGACCCGTGGTCGCGGCGTGGGTCCGCGCAGATCCGGCACCGCTCTGCCTGCGCCACGTTGCCGCACTCCTCGCAGAACCGCACCTTGGCCTTGACCTCGGTCAGCGCCGTGACGAGCCGGGCGACCTCATCGGGGTCGGCCTGGAGCAGGTGGAACGCGATGCGCTGCGCGCCCTTGGGACCGATACCCGGGAGTCGGCCGAGCTCGTCGATCAGGTCCTGCACCGCGCCTTCGTACACCCCTGCAGCCTATGCCCCGGAGTGACCGACCGGAGTGACCAACCCCGGCACGCGCGGACGGTGTGGCTCAGTCCTCGCTGACCTCGCCCGGCACGTCGTTGTAGGCGTTGACGCGCTGCTGGCCGGTGAGGGCGGCGATGGCGTCCATGACGTCGTCGGTCAGCTGGCGGCGGGCGCGGCCGGCAGGCAGGCCCTGATAGGCCTCCACACCGATCGGTGTGCCGAAGCGAACGGTCACCTTGGCCAACCGCGGAAACCTGGCCCCGACCGGCTGGATGTCCTGGGTGCCGATGAGGCCGACCGGAACGACAGGGACCTGGGCGTTGAGGGCGAGCCACGCGACACCGGTGCGACCGCGGTAGAGGCTCCCGTCCCGCGACCGTGTCCCCTCCGGATAGATGCCGAAGGCGTCGCCCGCCTTGAGCACCTCGAGGCCCTTGTCCAGGCTCTCCTGGGCAGCCGTCGGTGACTGCCGGTTGACGGGGACCATGCCGACGGCGGTGAAGAAGCCCTTCTGCAGGAGACCCTTGACCCCGTCGCCGGTCCAGTACTCCTCCTTGGCGAGGAATCGGACCTTGCGCGGTGACACGAGCGGGATCGCGATGGAGTCGATGAAGGAGAGGTGGTTGCTCGCGAGGATGACTCCGCCGTCGAGCGGCACGTTCTCCTTGCCTTCGATGGTAGGGCGGTACAGCAGGCGGCTCAGCGGCACGAGCACCCCATGACCGAGGCTGTAGAACATGCGCTCACTCTAGGGCGGACCCGTGGTCGGCGCCCGCCACGACCGTCAGACGAGCCGCCGTCAGACGAGCCCGACCGCCACCCAGGCCACGGCCTCGACGTCGAACGGCGCGGGGGGCAGCAGCGCGCGACACCGCTCCCGGATGGCGTGGCGTGCCTCGTCGCCCAGCGACGTGAAGTACTCACCCGCCGGACCGACGCCGTAGGTGTAGGGCTCCCACCACTCGTCGAAGCTCTGGTGCGGAACGCGGATCGGCAGCTCGCCCGAGCGGATGGTCGTCAGGTCCGCGGCCTCGAGGAGACGGCCCAGCTCGCCGTCCCGTGCGCCGGCCAGGTCATCCTCGGTGCGCGCTTCCGGATCGAGATCCGTCGCGGCCCGCCAGAAGGTCGAGAGTGGCGACCGGTCACCGGCGAAGTCCCAGACACAGACCGCCACGCAGCCCCCGGCGCGGGTCACGCGGGCCATCTCGGCCAGCCCGGCCACGGGGTCCTTCATGAAGTGGACGACGAGCTGGGCCATGGCGTGGTCGAAGAAGTCGTCCGGGAACGGCAGCTGCTCAGCCGAGCCGTACTGCACGTCGAGGCCGGGTAGCCGGGTCCTCATCGACGCGAGGAAGGGCTGGGACGGGTCGACCGCCGAGACGGCGCTGACGCCGAGCCGCTCGACGAGTCGCGCGGTCAGCGCGCCAGGCCCACTCCCGACGTCGAGCGCGCGGTCCCCCGGGCGCACGCCGACCCACTCCACGAACTGCTCGGCGAGCGGCTCGGAGTAGCGGCCCATGAACTGCGCGTAAGCGTCCGCAGCGACGTCGAACACGGACCCGACGGTACGCGGTAATGAGCTCCCGTGTACGGCCTTTCGCGGCAACGCTCCGAAGAGGCCTCAGTCCTCCGACTCGGAGATGACCCGCCCGCCGAGAACGTTCTCGACCACGGAGCGTCCCACGTCGCCGGACAGCTCGATGTCCTCGTCGTCGTCACTGACCGCCGCGTCGTCGGTGAAGGGAGCGGGATCAGCCGCTCCGCTGCTCGACGTGCCGGCAGCGACTCTCCGGGCCGCGTCGAGCGACTCGCGAACCGCCCCGGCACCGTGGGCCGCCGGGGCCGCGGGGCTGGTGGTCCAGTCCGGAGCCGGCGCCGAAACGCTGCCCCAGCCCGCGTTGGCCTCGAGCGATCGACCAGCCGCGGGAGTCGACCCGGCGTCCGCCACGGGCTCAGGCGAGGGGCGGACGGCACCGGCAGGAGGGGCCATCTCCGCCGACCCACCCGAATCGGCCACGTGCACACCATCGATGACCGCATCGACGCCGATCTCGTCGATGAGCGCCTGCCGGACGATGTCGGCGTGGTTGCCGGCCCGGAAGGCGTTGGTCAGGCCGGCGGTCGAGATGCCGAGGGTCAGCGTCCTGCCGTCGTAGGCCATGACTTTCGCGTGCTGCGAGACGAAGGTCCACGTGCCGCGACGCATCCCGAAGATGCGCCCGAGCACCTGGGGCCAGGCTCGTCGGACGGCGTCGGTGTCCATCCCAGCGGCGGGCTGCGGATCGTGCTGCACGGTCGACGCGGAGGGCGGCGGCGCGACCTCCTGCGCACTCGACGCGGAAGGCGGCGGCGCGACGTCCTGCGCACTCGACGCGGAGGGCGGCGCGACCTCCTGCGCACGCGACGCGGAGGGCGGCGGCACGTCAACGCTCGACGGTTCGGTGGGGGCTGGGACGGGGGGCGCCAGCCGGGCCGAGCCCAGCGGCATACGCCCTGATGGCGCTGGTGCAGGAGACCCGCCACCGCCGCTCGGGACCCCACCGACCTCGAGACGGCGCTCCAGCCGGTCGAGGCGGGCAGCGTAGCCCTGCTCACCCGACGCGGCGGGCAGGAGGAT
>NZ_DATEEY010000049.1:0-9593 GCF_035280925.1 Intrasporangium sp.
GGGTTGCCGAGGATGGTGGCCGCGGCCCGCTCGCCGTCGAGCCGAGCCGCCTCCCAGTGCTCGGCACGGGGCTGGACCACGCCGTCGGTCCTCATCTCGGTCGCGTCGCCGATCGCGAGGACCGCCGGGTTGGAGGTCACCTGGCGGCCATCGACGATGACTCCGCGTCCCGTGGCCAGTCCCGCCGCCGCCGCCAGCGACGTCTCCGGGACCATGCCAAGAGCCAGGACGGCCCGGTCGATCACGACGCTGCCCTGGCCATGAGTGAGGTGCGCCGTCAGGCGGGCGTCAGGCCCGGTCCCCATCGGTTCGAACCGCTCGACGCCGCACTGGCGCGCCGTGACACCCCGTGCCCGGTGGACCTCGTGCAGCCACTGGGCGACGGGCTCCGTGAGGACGTGGGCAAGCGGTGGCGAGACGATGTCGACGAGCGTCACGTCCGCGCCGAGTCCGGTCAGGGTGGAGGTGACCTCTGCGCCGATCAACCCGGCGCCGACGACCAGGACGCGCGCGCCCGGGCCCGCAGCCGCCCGCAGCCGATCCGCGTCGTCAACGGTTCGGAGCACGTGGACGCGCTCGCTGTCGGCGCCGGGAATCAGCGGCCGGGCGGCTCTACCGCCCGTGGCGATGACGACGCGCGAGGCCGGCAGCGTCCTGCCGTCCTCGGTCTCGACCACGCCCTCGCCCGGGCGCAGCGCCGCGATGCGGGTCCGGGTGAGCAGGCGCACGTCGTGGTCGTCATACCACTCCGGCTGCTCGAGCGCGATGTCCGTCAGTGCGCGGGAGCCGGCGAGGTACTCCTTGCTCAGCGGCGGCCGGTCGAGCGGCTGCGGCGCATCGTCAACGAGGGTGATCTCACCCGAGAAACCGCCGGACCGCAGCGCTGCGGCGGTGCTGACGCCGCCGATCCCGCCACCGACGATGACCACCTGCTGCGGAACACCCATGCCCAGTGAGGCTACTCAGCGCCGCGGTGCCGCACGGAGGTGCCCACTCGTGGACCCGCAAGGAAGCGGCCGTAAGCCGCTGGGCCCACTTTCCCGGCCACCCTCCACGGGCACGTGGCCGGGAAGCCGGCTCAGCGGCATACGGCCTGGGGTGAGGTCACTGGCGTCGACGCTTGCGGTCGCTGTCGTGCAGCTCCGGGTGAACGTCCACGGGCAGCTCCTCGAGAGTGCCCTCGCCCGGTGTCGCCACACCCCAGCCCTCGGTCGTCACGGTGTCGACGGGCGGGTTGCCCACGAGGTGGGAGCGCTCCGCCCCCTCCGGGTGGTCGACGCGGGCCTGGGCCGTGTCCTCCACATGGCGGTTGAGGGTCTCGGGGGGAAGGCCCTCTGCCTTGGTGCCCCGCCGGGGGTTCAACATGATCAGCCCCACGACGAGCAGGACGACCATCCCCAGCATGAAGAAGAGACCAACTCGATCACCCATGGCTCCTCCTGGAGGCCGTGCGGATTGACCCTTCTTCTCGAAGGTACCCGAAACTACCGCCGCCCAACAGCGCTCGGGCGGCGCAGGGGTCGTCGGTGCTCGTCGACGTCAGGCGGCCCGGCGCCGATCCGCCTCCGCAGCCTCGCGCTGCTCGCGCTCTCGCTTGGCCTTGGCGACCCTGGCGGCGCGCTCGGCCCGCAGCTGCGCCGTGGGGTCGCTCGTCTCGCCGAGCTGTGCCGGACCGAAGAAGGTCAGACCGAGCTTCCGTAGCTGAAAGCCGATGCGGTATCCGATCGACAGGCCCTCGTTGTCGCCCTTGCCAGCCATGGTGCTCACTTCCAGATATAGTTCGTGCACTAATTGTCAGTCTACTGGCTGAGGGGGTCGTCGATGACGAACGTCCACGCTGCGGCGTCCGTTCGCTCCACGAGCCTGCCTGCTGACTCGGCCCCCGACGACCTGCTGCGGCTCGACCAACAGGTGTGTTTCGCGCTCTCCGTGGCGTCCCGCAACGTCATCGCGCTCTACCGACCCGTGCTCGAGCCGCTGGGCCTGACGCATCCGCAGTACCTCGTCATGCTGACGCTGTGGGAGCGGGACTCAACGACCGTCAAGCGGATCGGTCGGCTCCTCAGCCTGGACCCAGCCACCCTCTCACCGCTCCTCAAGCGCCTCGAGCGAGCCGGCCTCATCCGTCGTGACCGCCACCCCGCCGACGAGCGTGCCCTCGCGGTCACGCTGACCGACGAGGGCCGCGCGTTGCGTGAGCGTGCCCTGCAGGTGCCGCCGCAGGTCATCGAGCGCCTCGGGATGGACCTCGACGAGCTGACGTCGCTGCACGTCGCCCTCACCCGCGTCATCGCGGCAACGAGTTCCTGACCACGCCGACGGCGATTGCGTGCTGTCCGGGCCGCATTGGTGGCATCCTGAGAGCGAGCGAGGTCACCACTTCAGAGGGCGTGGAGGGAGGGGCCAGATGGACGACGGGCACGAGCCCAAGGTCGAGGTTGCGCCGATCCAGTCGGGAGGCGCGCTCAAAGGGTTCATCATCGTGGGGCGGTGGCCCGAGGACACCGTGGAGTGGACGCACTTCCTCCTGCTGGCGGTGCGGATGGCTGCGGTCCCGCACATGCTCCCGAACGGAAGCACCGTCTTCCGCGTCGTCGAGGACATCCCCGAACAGGCCCCCGAGCACTCGGTCGGGCTCGTTCTCGCCGAGGGCCAGTTCGTCGGCGAGCACCCCTTGCGACCGGGCCAGTTCGCCGATCCACTGCCCCCTGGCCTCGCCGTGCTGCACCCGCCCTCGAGCACCGTGGCGTCGTTGCCCGAGTATGAAACCGCCTCTGGCTGCCTGCTCCTGCCCGGCCTGCCGCACCTGGGTCTCGCCCACCGGGCCGCGTGGATCGAGGCCGACAGCCATGGGACCGTGACTCGCCTCGCCGCGCTGGACGGCATCGACCCGGAGGACGACGCCGATACCGCTGCCCTGTCCATCCTGCTCGCATCCTGAGTCCGAATGGACGTGGCGGAGGGTGACTCGGGCGAGCCCGAGGTGACGCATCGGGTGGTGAGCGGCGTGCTGACCCAGGCAGGTCGGGTGTTGATGTGCCACCGTCGGGCCGACCGGGCCTGGTACCCCGACGTATGGGACTTCCCGGGTGGCCACCTCGAGGACGGCGAGACGCCTCAGGCGGCCCTGAGGCGAGAGCTTCGCGAGGAGCTCGGGATCCAGTCCGAGGGCGAGGGCACATTCGTCGCACGCTTTGTCGCGGAGGACCTCTCTGAGGACATCACCTTCCTGCACCTGCGTGACTGGCGCGGCGACCCGGTCAACCTCGCCCCGGACGAACACGACGACCTGGCCTGGTTCACGCTCGCGGAAGCACTGTCTCTCGAGCTGCCCGACCCGCGCTATGAGCCGTTGCTCCGCGGCGTGCTGTCGCCGGCCTCACGCCAAACGGACGTCGAGAACTGAGAACCCACTGCCTGGATACCGGCCCAGCTCGCGGCGTCCGCCGGCGGGCAGGGCCAGCGCGGGGAAGGTGGCGAGCAGGGCCTCGACCACGACGCGCAGCTCGAGCCGCGCGAGCGGAGCGCCCGGGCAGTCATGGATGCCCCGGCCGTAGAGGAGGTTGTCGCCGGGGTCGCGATCGAGCCGGAACTCGTCTGGGTCGCCGAAGACCCGCTCGTCGCGGTTGGCCGAGGCCCACAGCACGATGACTCGTTCGTCCTCCTGGATCCGCCGTCCACGGATGGTCACCGACCGCCTCGTGCCACGACGGTTCGCGACCAGAGGTGCGTGGATGCGCAGGATCTCGTCGGTCGCGGTCCCGGTCGCGCCGGGGTCATCCCGGAGCAGCTCGACGACGTCGGGCCTCCGGGCGAGGAACTCGACGACGATGCCGATGCTCGCCGCGATGGTCCCGAGCTCACCGACGGTCCAGTTGCGCACGATCGACACGATCTCCGCGTCGGTCAGGGGTCGTCCGTCGACGGAGTCCCGCAGCAGGGCCGTCGTCACGTCGTCGGGTGCCTCGGAGCGGGCGGCGCGTGCAGCTCGGCGCAGGTCGAGCTGCTCGCGGGATGTAGCCGTCGAACTCCATCGCGACGTGCGACATCACCGCCCGGTCCATCGCCCGGGTCGCCGCGTGGTTCCTGCGCGTCCACTCCCGCAGCGGCTCGTGCAACGAGTCCGGCCAGCCCATGAACGCGCACGCGAGGGCGTTCGCGACCGGCTCGGCGAGGTCGCCCATCACCTCGAGGTCCCGATGGGCGCGCAACCCGTCGAGGTGCCGGCCGACGATGGAGCGGCACACCGGCTCGAAGGCGGCGATGTGCTCCTCGTCGAAGTACCGGTCCACGAGCGTGCGGAAGGCCGTGTGCTCAGGTGGGTCCATACCGGTGGGGATGGCGACGTGCGACGAGACGGCGTTCGAGAACGTCTCGTGTCACGGGATGATCATGCCTCACGGGTCCATTCGTTCCATGTCTATAGTTGTCCACGGACATGAGGAAGAGTGAGGGTGCCATGGGTTCACGCAGGGCGACCGTTGCGGTGGTCGGCAGCTATGGCGTCGGGCTGACGATGCGCCTGCCACGGGTACCCGTCGCGGGAGAGACCATCGCCGGCGGCGAGTTCTCGTCGGGCCACGGCGGCAAGGGCTCCAACCAAGCCGTCGGCGCGGCCCGGCTCGGGGCTGACGTCGCCTTCCTCACGGCCATCGGTGCCGACACCATGGGCGACGGGGCCCGCGCCCTGTGGAAGGCCGAGGGAGTCGACGCCTCCGCCACCGTCACGATCGAGGAGACGGCGACGATGGTCGGGATGATCCTCGTCGAGCCCTCCGGCGAGAACCGCATCGTCATCGCGACCGGCGCCCTCGACCACCTCAGCGCGGACCACGTCACGTCCTTCCGGGGCCGGCTCGCGGACGCGGACATCGCCGTCGTCTCCCTCGAGATCCCACTCGAAACCGCCGTCGCCGCCCTGCGTTCGGCGCGCGAGGCCGGAACAACGACGCTGCTGAACCCAGCTCCCGCACAGCGGCTTCCGGACAGCGCCTGGGACCACATCGACGTCCTCACCCCCAACCGGAGCGAGGCCGCCATCCTCCTCGGCCACGACCCCGACGCGCAGGAGTCCGCCGCCGACCTCGCCGAGCAGCTCCGCGCCAAGGGAGTCCGCACCGTCGTCATCACCCTCGGCGCGGACGGCGCCCTCATCCACGACGCCGCCGGGCGGCGGACCGTCCCGGCAGTCGCCCCACGCGCCGTGGTCGACACCACGGGCGCGGGCGACAGCTTCACGGCAGCCCTCGCCGTCGCCCTTGCCGAGGGCCAGCCCATCGACGCCGCAACGCAGTTCGCCGCGCGCGCAGGCGCACACACCGTCTCGATCGCCGAGGTGATCCCGGCACTTCCGCACCGCGACGACCTCCGGACCAACCAGAACCACCAAGCCGGGACCCATTCGGGGGTCCACGGGGGCGCAGGCCGTCCACGGCCGGGAGGCCCCGTGCGTCGGCATACCGAATGAAGGAAAGGAACCCCATGACCGACTTCACGGCGCTCTCTGCACGAGAGCTCGCGCCCTACATCCAGCACACCCTCATCGCTGTCGGCACGACGCGTGACGAGACGATCACTCACGCGAAGGAGGCGCTCGAGTACGGCTTCGACGCCGCGATGGTCGCCGGCTCCTGGGTCGCCCTGACCGCGGAGGTGGTGAAGGGCACTGGGGTCACGGTCGCGTCCGCGCTCGACTTCCCCACCGTCGGGGTCATGACGAGCGCGGGAAAGGCGGCGGAGGCAGCCGAGCTCGTCCGGCTCGGAGCGCGGGAGATCGACATGGGCGTGCAGGTCGGGTGGCTGAGGAGCGGCGACTTCGACGGCTTCCGCGAGGACATCGCCGGAGTCGTGCGGGCGGCAGGCGTGCCGATCAAGGTGATGCTCGAGCTGCCGCTGCTCACTGACGCCGAGAAGGCCGCCGCCGTCGAGCTGGCCTGCGAGGCCGGCGCCGCGTACCTCAAGAACGCGTCGTCCGGCCAGGTCGAGGTGGCCAATCCGGACTCCATCCGCTACCTCGTGGAGCGCGCGCCCCAGGGCGTCCTCGTCAAGGCGTCCGGAGGGATCAAGTCCCGCCAGCAGGTCGTCGAGCTGCTCTCCGCCGGGGCCGCGAAGGTCGGCACCAGCGCCGGCATCGCGATCGTCACCGACACGAGCGACGCTGAGACGCAGAGTTACTGAGAGGATCCCGTATGCCGCTGGGCTCGCTGGGCGCGGACGCCTCGCAGGTGCCCGCGACGCTGCACTCCCGGATCTCCGCGTGGTTGCGTGGGCAGATCGCGAGCGGTGTGTGGCCGCCGCACTACCGGCTCAAGCCGGAGCCGGAGCTGGCCGCGGAGGTCGGGGTGAGCCGCGGGACGCTGCGGCGCGCCCTGTCGACGCTCATCGCCGAGGGAGCCCTGGTGCAGGTGCGGGGCAAGGGCACCTTCGTCACCTCGACCGTCGTCGAGCCCGCGATCGCGCAGAAGCTGACGAGCCTGTCGGAGGACTTCGCCGACGTGGGAGCGCCGCTGTCGACGCGGGTCCTCGAGTGCGCCGTCGTCCAGCCACCCAGGCCGGTTGCGGCGCTGCTCGACACTCCGGCCCGCCAGCCGATCCTGCGGCTCGAACGGCTGCGGAGCACTGCGGCGGGACCGGTCGCGCTGCTCGCCAACTTCGTCCGCACCGACCTTGCGCCGGGCCTCGAGACGGTCGACTTCGAGAAGGTGACCCTCTTCGGGACCCTCGCCTCGCGGTACGGCCTGCACATCGCGACGGGCCGGCGGACCTTCTCGGCGACCGCTGCGGACGCCCCCACAGCGGAGCTGCTCGAGGTGCCGGTCGGCTCGCCTCTGCAGCACCTCGAGCAGGTGACCTACCTCGCGTCCGGCTCGCCGATCGAGTACTCCGACGTGTGGATCCGGTCGGACCGGCTCCGCGTCACGTCGATCCTGACCCGCCATTGACCGCTCAAGGCTCTTGGGCCACAAGGAGACTGCTGTGACTGTCCCGTTCATCCTCGACACCGACACCGCCCAGGACGACTGCGTCGCGCTCATCGCCAGCCTGCTCGACCCGGAGGCAGACCTGCGGGCCATCACCATGGTGGCCGGCAACGTCGGCTTCGACCGCCAGGTGCGCAATGCGCAGATGACCCTGAGCGCTGCCGGCCGCCTGGGATCCGTGCCCATCCACCTCGGCTGCCGACGTCCCCTCGTGCTGCCGTGGGTGTCGGCCGAGAACGTCCACGGCGACGGTTCAGGCGGCCTCGACATGGACTTCGCGGACACGGTGACCGAGGACGAGCACGGGGTCGACGCCCTCATCCGGCTGACCGCCGAGTCGCCGGGCGAGATCTCCATCGTCGCGATCGGCCCACTGACGAACATCGCGATGGCGGCGGTCAAGGAGCCGGACTTCGTCCGCAACGTCAAGAGCCTGGTCATCATGGGCGGCTCGAACAACGGCCGCGGGAACATCACCGCGGCTGGCGAGTTCAACTTCTACGTCGACCCGCACGCGGCGCACGTCGTCTTCGAGGCGGGCTTCCGCGACGTGACGGTCGTGCCGTGGGCGCCGCTGACCCTCAACGACGCGGTCTTCAGCCGCGAGCAGCTGGCTGGCATCGAGGCGGTCGGCACGCCGCTGGCGAAGTTCTTCCTCACGGTCTGCGGGCCGACCCTGGCCTTCGACGAGAGCGTCGGCATCCCGGGCACGACGCACCCCGACTCGTTGTCCGTGGGTGTGCTGCTGCATCCCGAGCTGGTGACGCGAGCCTCCGACTACAACGTCGCTGTCGAGATGAGCTCGGCGCTCACTCGGGGCTACTCGGCGATGTCGTGGGGCGTGCACGGCCTCGAGCCGAACGCCCGGGTCATCGAGGCGGCCGACGCCGCGGGTTTCTACTCGTGGATCACCGGGTTGTTGGCCACTCCGACCGAGGTGAGCCGACCACTGCGCGGCGGCTTCTTCGACTGAGCCGAGATGAGCCACCTGGGCAGTGCAGACCAACCGAAGGGTGAGCGCGGTCTCACGTTGCACCCAGCGGCTCCCTTGCTTCGCTCGCCGCAGCGGGAGGCGGCGCGGTGGGCGTCCTCCGCGCTGTCGCGGGCATGCCTCTGGCCCCGCCGCGTCGGGCGGGGTGAGGGGCGGCGGGCGGTCTAGACGTGCCAGGTGACGGCGGTGGCGGTGACCGTCGCGGTGAGCTCGTGACGGTGCACGTGGGTGTGGTGCCGGCGGCACAGCAGCGCCAGGTTGAGCAGGCTGGTCCGGCCACCGGCCCACCACGGCTGCACGTGATGCGCGTCGGTCCACTGCGGCGGGATGGTGCAGCCGGGGAAGCTGCAGCCCTGGTCGCGGTGCCAGAGCGCGGTGCGCAGGCCCCTGGTGACCAGCCGCCGGGTCCGGCCCACGTCCAGCGGCTCTCCCGCCGTCCCGAGGACCATCGGGATGATCCCGGCGTCACAGGCCAGCCGGCGCACCGTGCCGATCGAGAGCACGTCGCCGGACATCGCGAGGCCGGTGCCGCGGGCCTGTCCGGCGAGCACGTCGTGGGCGACGGTGACGACCAGCTTGGCCTTGTCCGTGACCGGCAGCCCGTCCGCAGCCGCGACCCCGCGCTGGACCACCTCGAGCAGCGCGTCGGCGCGCCGCTTGGCCGGGGTCCGCGGATCGGCTGTGATCGTGTGGCCGTGCCGGTCCTTGACGGGACAGGGCACCGACAGCGGGTCCACCGCCGACTTGATGGTCGCGGCCGCCTCCGGGTCCAGCACCCCGCGCATCGTGACCATCCCGGTGCGCGACGGCGGGCCGAACCAGAGCCCGCGGCTGGCGCGGCGGCCCGCGTCGAGCCGGTCGGCGTCCTCGTCCCTGGGTGGGCGGACCTGCTCGGTGTGGTGGCGCACCAGCCCGGTGAAGTCCTCCGCGATCAGCTCCGGCGCCCGGTCGAGCAGTTCGGCCACCGCGGTGTCGACCTCGCCCGGGTCGGCAACCCGCTCGGTGCGCTGCTCGAACTCGATGATCCGGGCCGCCTTGGCCACCGTGACGTGGCCCATCGTGACCCGCGCGGCCAGCTCGGCCCACCGCGGCCGGGTCACCGCCCGGGCCACCGTGACGTAGTCCTTGGCCTGCCCCGCGCTCAGTGTCGGGTCCAGCGAGCGCAGCCAGTCCGTGACGGACAGCCCGCCGGGCGGGGTCTCGCCGCGGTCCTGCAGCTCGGCCAGCACGTTGACCAGCATCACCTCGTGCTGGGCGCGCAACCCGGCCAGATGCCCCACCGCGTGCGCGAGCAGCTCCGAGCCGTGCCGCACCAGCGGCCGCCCGAGCAGCGCGTCGACCTTGACCGCCACCGGCTCACCGAACCCCGGCTCCCCAGGCTCGGGCTCGGACGGGCCGGGGTAGTTCGCCTCGAACCAGTCCGCGTCTGCGCCGTCCAGGTCGAGCTCGGACAGGTCGACCGACTCGACCTCGCGCGGCAGGAACGGCAGCGGCTCGTCCGCCGGCACGTGCGCCCACAACCCGCCCCGCGGTCCTGCGGCGGCCACCTCCCGCAACCGCGGACCCCGCGACCGCCTTGCCGAGCCTCCTCGGCGTCCGCCGCCCTCTGTGCGCGGGCCCTC
>NZ_DATEEY010000050.1:0-13851 GCF_035280925.1 Intrasporangium sp.
CCACGCCATGCGCGGTCTGATCATCGGGGGCCGGATCGCAGTGGCGGACGCCGACCGAGTGCTCGACGTGTGGGAACGTCTTGCCATCGACCGAGTGGCCATGGCACCACTCGTCCGTCGGATCTGGGAGCTGAGGGAAAGCCTCACGGCCTACGACGCTGCCTTCGTCGCCACGGCCGAGGCCCACGGTGTGGCGCTGGTCACGGCCGACCGCCGCTTGGCGGCAGCCGCCGGACCGAGGTGCGCCATCCAGTTGATTCCGCTGTGAGAGGCACTCAGACCTGACGGTTCGTCGATCCGTGGAAGGTTACCCACGTGGGGACGTGGGCCCGTTTTCACAGGTCCGAAGGAGCCCAGCGGCGCCAACTGCACACTCGACGAGTAGGGTTCGGCTCGGTTCGAGGGCAGGTTGACCAAGGCCTAGACTGTCGCCTCGTGTCCTTCCCTGGTCCCTCCACCACACCTCCAGATGCTCTCCATCACGACGCCGAGGGCGTGGACGGCGAGCTCTTCCCGGACCGTGGCGGCCGCCGCGACGTGCTCACCGACCCAGCCACCGCAGGCGACGCCAACGACCACGCGGACCAACGGCACTGGATCGCCGGCTCCGACGACGACCGATCCGGAGCCAACGCAGTCAGATCCACCGACCGACGAGAATTGACTGTCGGAGGAACACCTGGCCGCGATCACGCGGCAGCCGGCTGCTTCCGCGGACGTCCGCGGCCCCGCTTGCTCGCGATCACGGCGCCGTCGAGGAACAGCTGCCCTCCCCAGACGCCCCAGGGCTCGCGACGCTCGAGGGCGCCAGCAAGACACTCCTCACGGAGGGGGCAGAGGCCGCACAGCGCCTTGGCGACATCGACCTGCTCCGGTCTTTCGGCGAACCAGAGATCCGCGTCGAACTCGCCACACGGGATGGCCTCACCCGACCGGTGAGCCGCGGTGATGCCCTCCCCCGAGATGAGGCTGCTCATGAGTCAACTGTGCGACGCGGACCCGACGCTCCACATCGGCCATTTCGCCAGTACTTGATTGGACCACCGAGGTCCGCGCCCCGCACGCGGAAGCGAGCCCAGCGGCATACGGCAATGGCCGTCCTTGGCTCCCGTCCCACGGAGGCCCTGTCCACCACGCTGCCAAGTTGGAAGGCCAGCGTTCACGAAGGGGCCGCGATCTACCAGCCAAGGATGAGCTCACTTCTCGGTGCGGAGGCCCTTTGGCATCTTCTGGCTCGTCTTCGTGGCATGGGGGACCGATCTTCAACGGCAAGGTCGCCACGCAGGCGCTCTATGACGGCGCGGCTGTCCACGTCGGCGTCGGTCGCCTCGGCATCGCCCTCGCGTTCGGCCTCGTCGTCACGTGCATGATCTACGCGGTGGGGCGCGTCTCGCACGGTCACATCAACCCGGCCGTCACGGATCGGGCTCACGATCTCGAAGCGCTTCGACTGGTCGGTCATGACCGAGTCCGGGGCGTGGAGCAGCCGACCGACCAGGGGCCCCAGCTTTGCGCGATCCGCGGATCACTTGGATGGCTGCTGCCTCGAGCGCGTCGAGCCGGCTCGGTCTCTTGGCCGGTTT
Organism: Intrasporangium sp.; assembly: GCF_035280925.1. Taxonomy (GTDB): domain Bacteria; phylum Actinomycetota; class Actinomycetes; order Actinomycetales; family Dermatophilaceae; genus Intrasporangium. The sequence goes on from NZ_DATEEY010000050.1 coordinate 1,584, forward strand.
GCGATCGTTGGGGCCGTGTGCCGCTGGGCTCTCGGCGCCCCTACGGTGGGAGGGTGGGCGGCACCGACCTTCGCGACATCCTGGCCCCGGCGTCCGGTCGTGCTCGACGGCGGTTTCGCCACGCGGCTCGAGGCGCGCGGTCACGACCTCTCGTCCGCCCTGTGGTCGGCCGCCCTGCTCATCGATAACCCCCTCCGAGGTCGCCGCGGCGCACCGCGACTTCTACGCGGCCGGCGCCGAGATGGCGATCACCGCGTCCTACCAGGTGTCGGCCGACGGCCTCGCTGCTCGCGGTATGCCGCGGGACGCGACCGCGGGCGTGCTGCGCCGGAGCGTGACAGTGGCGCAGCAGGCCAGGGACTCGTTCGAGGGTGGGCGTCAACGGTGGATGGCGGCCTCGGTCGGGCCGTATGGCGCCGCCCTGGCCGACGGCTCGGAGTACCACGGCGACTACGGCCTGACCGTCGAAGCGCTGCGGGCCTGGCACCGCCCGCGACTCGAGGTGCTCCTCGACGCGGGCGCGGACCTGCTCGCGCTGGAGACCATCCCGTGTCTGGCCGAGGCGCAGGCCCTGCTCGAGGAGTTCCGCGGTGCCGGCGTGCCGTGCTGGCTATCGCTCACCTGCGAGGCGGACCGGACGAGGCGCGGTGAGCCGCTGCGCGAGGCCTTCGCGATGGCCGCCGACGCCCCCGAGGTCATCGCGGTCGGCGTCAACTGCTGCGCGGCGACCGGGGTCGTCGGCACGGTCGCCCTCGCGCACCACGTGTCCGGCAAGCCCGTGGTCTGCTACCCGAACAGCGGCGAGCTCTGGGACGCCACGGCGCGAGGCTGGGCCGGTCCTTTGACGTTCCACCCGGCCGATGCGCCGGCCTGGGTGGCTGCGGGAGCGCGACTCGTCGGCGGTTGCTGCCGCGTGGGACCGGATGAGATCCGTGCGGTCGCCGCTGCGATCGCACCCTGATGTCCCGAGCCCTGCAGTAGGCGGAGCCGGCATGATCGGCCACGTCTCGTGCGGAAGCGAGCCCAGCGGCATACCCGCGCATGGCGCTCCCCGCCGGCGCGCGGGAAGCGCTGGACCTCGGTTGGGCTGGCGCTCAGTGGTGCAAAGCGCCGGTGAACCTGCCCGGTCAGGGTGACCAAGGCCCAGATCACGGCGTCCACCTCGTCAACGCTGCTCCACTCGTTGAGGCCGTAGGACGAGTCCACGTCCGCATCCCCGATCGCGTGCCGCAGCGCACGAGTCTCGCGCATCGGGAGGTCGAGTCGTCGACGATGTCGGCGAGCACGTCCCGAAGCAGCTGCGCCTGCAGGTCGTCTGCTCCCTCAAGAACAGCGGGGCAGGCGTCGCGCCAAGCCCACTCGGTCGGATCTGCATCCTCCAAGGAGTCGGCGATCTCCTCGAACAGCGCCGATCGCGCAACGAACACGCCGTACGGCCTCTCCTCGGCAGCCCACCAGCCGAGGCGGGCCGCGTGCGCAGCGGCCGCCTTGGCCCGATCCTCGTCGCCATCGTGGAGCCTCGACATCGCTTTGTCCACGAGGTTGCTCGCGCCGACATAGGTCGGGTCATCGTCGTGCGGCATCATCAACGGGACGGCTCCGAAGGCCGCTGCCCCCGGGGAGGCTGCGGATCAGGTCCATCACGTCACCCACCGACATGCGCCCTACGCTAGATGCCCGACCGTGGGTACGACGGCAGACATACGGTGTTGCGGTTGGCCACGTCCCGCGCGGGACAGCGCGGAGGCAATACCCACACATCGCGCGCGCTCGGCGCCTCAGCCCGCGGTGAAGCCCTCGATCAGCGACAGCACCTGATGGCGCACCACATCCGACCATGAGCCCAGCAAGGATTCCAGGTCGGCCCCCCGGTGGAGCGCTACCGGCGCCTGGTCGATGAGATGCTCCAGGACCGCGCGGCGCAACTCGGTGTTGACGTTGATCTTGCCCACCCCGGAGGAGATGCAGCGGCGCACGGTCTCAACGGGCAGGCCGGACGCGCCGTGCAGCACCAGCGGCACCTCGACGGCGGCGCGGATCGCGTCGAGCCGGCCGTGGTCGATCAGGGGTTCACCGAGGTAGCTGCCGTGCACGTTGCCGATCGACACGGCCAGGAGGTCGACGCCGGTCCGCTCGACGAAGTCCGCAGCCTGACCTGGGTCGGTCAGCTCCCCACCGCCCGAGGCGATCAGCCGGGCGACGTCCTCGTTGCCCTCGATCCGGCCCAGCTCGGCCTCGAGGACGACGTCGTGGCGGGCCAGCAGCTCCCTCGCCCTGAGGAGTAGCTCGACGTTGCCCTCGTAGCCCTGCTTCGAGCCATCAACGAGCACGGCGTCGGCCCCAGCCCGCACCGTGCGCAGCACGAGATCGAGATCGTCGGCGTGGTCCAGCTGGACAGAGACCGGAACCGGCGCAGTGTCGGCCAGCGCCCGCAGCGCACGCACGAGGTGGGGACCGTACGGCCGCGCCGCGGTCGACGGGGCCACCAGCAGGATCACTCCCTGCCCCGCCTCGGTTGCCGCCTGGACCACACCGTAAGCCGTCGCCAGGTCGTAGCACGTGAAGGCACCAGCAGCGCGCCCCCTGTCTAGTGCGGAGTGGACGATGGCGTCGAGGCGGGTTTGCATGGATCTCCTTGGGTCACGGCACGGGGTTCACGGCGTGAACGCGAGGGGTTGCACGGTGAATGGGGTGCCTGTATCGTAGCAGTCATCAGAGGTCTGAGGAGGTGAGTCAACGTGGGCTCCAGAATGAGTTTGGTCGACACCGTGACCGACACGCTGCTTGAGCGCATCGTGTCCGGGGAGTTCTCCGGAGGCCGCGCGCTCCCCCCGGAGGACCTGCTGGCCGAGCAGTCCGGCGCCTCTCGCCTCACCGTCCGGGAGGCCGTGAAGGTGCTGGCCTCCCAGAACGTGCTTCGCCCCGTCCAGGGTCGCGGGACGTTCGTCAACCCGGCCGAGCGCTGGACCTCCCTCGATGCCATCGTGCGGGTCCAGCGCGGAGACGCCACCAAGGCGATCGCCCAGCTGGTCGAGGTGCGGGCCATGATCGAGGTCGGCGCCGCCGAGCTGTTCGCCTCCCGCGCCACCGACCCCGAGCTCCGGGCGATGGCCGCCGACTTGGAGTCGATGCGAACCGCCCATGCCGAGAGCGACGTCCATGCCTTCGTCGCGGCCGACATGTCCTTCCACAACGGGATCCTCGATGGCTGCGGCAACCCGTTCGTCCCCGCGACCTTCCTACCCATCTCCCGTGCGCTCCAAGACGCGCGCTACCGCACCTCAGAGGTCGCCGTGATCCGGGAGCATGCCCTCGTCGAGCACGGCAACATCCTCGACGCACTGGGCACCGGTTCGGCGCAGGCGGCCGGCGCCGCGATGCGATCCCACCTGATCCAGACCCGCGATGACGCCCGCGAGCACCTGGGCACCCCTCTCCCGACCGGCACCAGTTCCACCGGCTGACCATCCGGCCAGACAGCGCAACCCCACTTTTCCGCACCACCAGCCATGCCCGCAATAAGGGCCATCCACGCAGCAACAGACCTCTGAGGTCTGATGAAAGGAGAAGACCGTGTCCGATGACGTACCCGGCACCAAGACCAAGGAGGAGCTGCTCGCCGGCTTCCGACCCGCTCTCGCGATCACCGCGGCCGAGGTCAGGCAGGAGCGCGGCGAGGGGGCTCGTCAGCTGGTCGTGCTCGACGACGACCCGACCGGCACCCAGTCGGTGGGCGACCTGCCGGTACTGACCGACTGGGGCGAGGACGACCTCGCCTGGGCACTCGGGACCGGGGCGTCTGCCGTCTACGTGATGACCAACTCCCGCAGCCTGGCCCCCGAGACGGCCGCGCAACGCAACCACGAGGTGGCCATCAATGCCCTGGCTGCAGCCCGCGGGCTCGGCGTCGAGGTGGACTTCGTGTCACGCTCGGACTCGACCCTGCGCGGCCACTACCCGCTCGAGCCGGACGTGCTCACCGAGGAACTGGCCCGCACCGGCGCCTCGGTCGATGGCGTCGTCATCGTCCCGGCGTTCGGCGATGCCGGCCGAATCACCGTGGGATCGGTGCACTACGCCGGCTCCGACACCTCCGGCTACGTGCCTGTCGGCGACACCGAGTTCGCCCGGGACGCCTCGTTCGGCTACCGCGCCTCGGACCTGCGCGTGTGGGTGGAGGAGAAGTCGGAAGGCCGGTTCCGCGCCGCCGACGTCGTGGCGATCACCCTGGACGTCGTCCGCACCGGCCCCGAGGCCGTTGCCGCGGTGCTGAGCACTCTGACCGGCGCCCGCCCGGCCGTGATCGACGTGGTCGAGGAGTCCGACCTGCGCTCCCTCGCGCTGGGCATCCTCGCCGCGGAACGCGCGGGCAAGCGGTTCGTCCACCGGGTGGGCCCGCCGTTCGTCCGGGCGATGATCGGGCAGGACGTGCTCCAGCCGCTCACCCCGGCCGACGTCGCTGCGATCCGCGAGGGCGGCGAGGGCGAGCACGCGGAGCACGGCCTCATCGTGGTCGGTTCGCACGTGGCCCTGACTACTCGTCAGCTGGAGTCGCTGCGCGCACGCCGCGCTCCCACGGAGGTCGAGATCGACGTCGCACAGGTCCTCGGTGAGGGCCGCGGCGCCCATCTGGACGAGATCGTCTCCCGGGTTGTCGCAGACGTGGCCGAGGGCAACGTCGTGGTGCGCACGTCTCGGGTGCTGGTCACGGGAACCGACGCCGACTCCTCGCTCGACATCGCCCGCACCATCTCCGACGCCGTGGTCGAGGTGGTCCAGCGAGTGCTGGCCGTCACCGCGCTGCGCTTCGTCGTGGCCAAGGGGGGCATCACGTCCTCGGATGTGGCCAGCCGCGGGCTGGCCATCTCCCGCGCCATGGTCCGCGGTCCGATGCTCCCCGGCATCGTCTCGCTCTGGGAGCCGACCGAGGGCCCGGCCCGCGGCATCCCCTACATCGTCTTCGCCGGCAACGTCGGCACTGAGGAGAGCCTCGCCGACGTCGTGGACAAGCTCACCGCCTGACCTCACCGAGGCAGCCCCGCCCATCTCGCACCCCGCACCACCCTGTTCAAGGAGGAACTCATGTCCAGCACCACCACCATCGCCGTCCTCGGCCTCGGAGCCATGGGGTTGCCCATGGCGACCCGGTTGGCCGAGCGATTCACGGTCCGCGGCTACGACATCAACCCCGAGCGAAGCGCCCTGGGCGCCGACGCCGGCGTCAGCCCCGCCGAGTCCGCCCGGATGGCCGCGACCGGGGCCGACGCGGTCCTGTTGGCCGTGCGCAACCGCACGCAGCTCGACGACGCGCTCTACGGCGCGGACGGGGTCGCCGCCGTGCTCTCCCCCGGCGCCCTGGTCATCCTCACCTCGACCGTCGGCATCGACGCCGTCCGTGAGGTCGCAGACCGGCTCGCCACAGAGGGCCTTCACTTCGTGGACGCCCCCATCTCCGGCGGCCCAGTCCGCGCCGGTCAGGGCGACCTGCTCATCACCGTCGGCGCGAGCGATGAGGCGTATGCCGCTGCCGAGCCGGTCCTGAGCCACCTCGCCTCCACGCTGGAGAGAATGGGCCCGCAGCCGGGCGACGGCCAGGCGATGAAGACGGTCAACCAGCTGCTGTGCGGGGTGCACATCGCCGCCGGCGCCGAGGCCCTGGCCCTCGCGAGCGCTCTTGGACTGGACCCCGCGCAGGCGCTGCGCACCCTCGGTGCCGGCGCGGCCGCCTCGTTCATGCTCGGTGACCGCGGCCCGCGCATGCTGCAGGCCTACGATGACGAAGGCGCCGAGGTTCGCAGCCGCCTGGACATCTTCGTCAAGGACATGGGCATCGTCAGCCGGGCCGCGCAGGGCGCCGGCCTGGCCACACCGGTCGCGGCTGCCTCCGAGCAGCTCTACCTCATCGGGCAGGCCCACGGGTTGGCCGCCGCCGATGACTCCTCCGTGATCACCGTCGTCGCACCGAAGGATCACTGAACATGGGAACTCTCGCTCTCCTTCTGACCGCGCTGGCCGCGGTCGGGGTGCTGCTTGTCCTGGTCATCAAGGTCGAGCTGCCCGCGTTCGTCTCGCTGCTGCTCGTAGCCATGGGCACGGCCTTGGTGACCGGCATCCCGCTCGAGGAGGTCGTCCCCGTCATGGTCGCGGGCATGGCCAAGGTGCTTGGTTCGGTGGCCATCATCGTCGGCCTCGGCTCGATGCTCGGCCGCCTCATCGAGGTCTCCGGCGGCGCGGAGCACCTCGCGCGCCGGTTCACCCACGTCCTCGGACCCAAGCGAGTCATCGTGGCGCTCACCGCCGCCGCGTTCATCCTCGGCATCCCGGTCTTCTTCGATGTTGGGTTCATCATCCTGGCCCCGATCGTCTTCGCCTTCGCCAAGGTCGCCGGCCTGAACCCGCTGAAGATCGGCCTGCCAGTCGGCGCGGTCCTGCTCACCGTGCACGTCACGGTGCCCCCGCACCCGGGTCCGGTGGCTGCCGCTGCCCTCACCGGCGCGGACGTGGGCCTGCTGACGGTCGTAGGCATCGTCATTGCCGCGGTTGTCGCCGTGGTGGGCTTCTTCGCCGCCAGGATCTTCAATATCTCCAAGATCACCCTGGGACCATCCCCGGCGACCGAAGCGGTCGAGCACAGCTACGACGACGAGGACGCCGACCTCGAGCCAGGCAGCTCCAGCGGAGGCACCTCCGGCGGTGCCGCCACGGTGACCAAGACGGAGCCGAAGACTGAGCCGAAGAGCCGCATCCCGAGCGCCGGCACCGTCACCGCGCTGATCCTGCTGCCGATCCTGCTCATCATGATCGGCTCCACCCTGAACACGGTGTTGGCGGAGGACAGCCCCCTGCGGCCGTTCGCCTCGTTCGTCGGCGCGCCGACGACCGCCCTGCTCGTCGGAGTTCTCGTCGCCTACTTCGTGATCTGGCGCATCACCGGCTGGAGCAAGACCAAGCTTGGCTCCGTCGCCGACTCCGCGCTGCCGATCGTGGCGATCATCATCTTCGTCACCGGTGCCGGTGGGGTGTTCGGCAACGTGCTGGTCGAGTCGGGCATCGGTGACGCCCTGACCGAGACGCTCACCTCGGTCGGGATGCCGGTGATCCTCGCGGGCTTCGTGCTGTCCCTGGCACTGCGTGCCGCGCAGGGCTCGGCCACCGTGGCCATCCTGACCACGGCTGGCCTGCTCGCCAACGCCATCGCCGAGGGCGGCTACACCCAGCTGCAGGTGGTTCTGATCACCCTTGCCATCGGCTTTGGCGGGCTGGGCCTGTCACACATCAACGACTCGGGATTCTGGATCGTCACCAAGTATCTCGGGCTGTCCGTGGCCGACGGGCTGAAGACGTGGACCGTGCTCACCACGATCTGCGGAGTCGCCGGTTTCGCGCTCACCTGGTTGGTGTTCGCGCTCGTGTGAGCCCTGGCACCCCGGCCCCGGTTCGAGTCGTCAGACTCGCCCGGGGTCGGGTGCGCCTGGGACCGGATGGTGCACCGCGACACGTCAGTCGAGCACCACGTTCACGGCGACCGATGCGAGCCCAACGGCATACGGCATCTCCTGACTTTGGCTCCCCTCTCACGAAGGTCGCGTCCACTACGCTGCCAGTCGGAGTTCCGGCGTCGACGAAGGAGACCCGATGTACCAGGCCAAGATGAGCTCACGCCTCGGTGCGGAGGCCATGGGCACCTTCTGGCTCGTCTTCGTGGGGTGCGGGACGGCCATCTTCAACGGGAAGGTCGTCACGCAGGCGCTCTCTGACAGCACGCCCGTCCAGGTCGGCGTCGGGCGGCTCGGCATCGCCCTAGCGTTCGGCCTCGTCGTCCTGTGCATGATCTACGCGGTGGGGCACGTCTCGGGCGGTCACTTCAACCCGGCCGTCACCATCGGGCTCGCGATCTCGAAGCGCTTCGACTGGAGCGATGTCCTGCCGTATCTGGCGGCGCAGGTCGTCGGCGGCCTCGTCGCCGGCGCGGCCCTCGCCGGGCTCGTCTCCAGCCGCGGGCTCTCGCCCACGGGCAATCTCGCCGCGAACGGCTACGGCGACGCGTCACCCGACGGCTTCGGCCTGGGCGCGGTCCTCATCGTCGAGGCCCTGATGACGGCCTTCTTCGTCTACGTCATCCTCGGCACGACCAGGGATGAGGCCCCCAAGGGATTTGCGCCGCTGGCGATCGGTTTCGCCCTGACGCTGGCGCACTTCGTCGCCATCCCGGTGAGCAACGCGTCGATCAACCCGGCGCGCTCGACGGCGGTGGCCTTCTTCAACGGCGGCGATGCACCGGCGCAGCTGTGGGCGTTCTGGGTCGCACCGATCGTCGGCGGCCTCATCGCAGGGGCGACCTACGCGTTCATCACTGGTGACGATCGCCGACAGATGGACGTCGACGGCTCGACGACCGACATCGACAACGCAGAGCTCGACGACGAGGGCCGCCCTGTACTCGATCGGTGACCTCGCCGCTCACGCCGGCTCGATGTTCCGGTTGCGATGGAACGTGTTGTCAGGGTCGTAGCTGGTCTTGACCTCGGCGAGCCGCCGGTAGATTGCGTCGCCGTAGGCCTCGCGGACGCGGCTGCCGTCATCGACGTCCAGGAAGTTGACGTAGACGCTGCCCGCGCGGTGCGGCTCGAGGGCTCTCAGGAAGTCGCGCGCCCACGCGGGCTCGGTGGTGGCGTGCTGCGTGGCCTCCTCCGGCAGCCACGCCGCGTCGACGATGATGTTGTGCGGCACATGACGACCGACGTAGGCGGTGGCGTCAGCGGGGACTCGGGCAATCGCGCCACCGAGGTGGAACATCGCCGCGTATGACCGGGGCGAGCCCGCGGCGTAGGCGTGGTCGGCGACCACCGCGATCGTGTCGTCAGTGAGGTCGGTCAAGTCGGTTGCCTTCCAGTAGTAGTGCCAGCCGTGTCGATAGGAGATCTCGTCGAGGGCGCACTGGAAGTCGGCGTAGGGCGTCGGTGAGAGCAGGTCGATGAGGGGTGTCCCGAAGCGGCGCAGCGGGCTGAGGACCTGCTCGGCCTCGTCGAGCGGGCCGACGTAACAGCTGAAGACGGCCACGGCGGGCCGCCAGCGCAGCTGCTCGGGGATGGCGGGAAGAGGTGGAGCGGTGCCCAGCCGGACGACGGTGCCGAGCTCGTCGGGCGCCTCGGCGACGAAGTCACGGTAGAAGTGCAGGACGTCGGTGGTCTCGGCCGCGGGCCAGAAGATCGGCCCGGCCATGACGCTGGGGCCGACGGGGTGAAGGGCGAACTCGAACGTCGTGACGACACCGAAGTTGCCCCCACCGCCTCGCAGTGCCCAGAAGAGGTCGGGGTTCTCGTCAGCGGCGGCGCGCACGATGGCGCCGTCCGCGGTCACCACCTCAGCCGCGAGCAGGTTGTCGATCGTGAGGCCGTGCTTGCGTGCGAGGAAGCCGAGGCCACCGCCGAGGGTGAGGCCGGCGACGCCGGTGTGGCCGACGATGCCGCCAGTGGTGGCCAGCTCGTGGACCTGGGTCTCCCGGTCGACGTCCGTCCAGAGGGCCCCGCCCTGGACGCGAGCCCGGCGGTCCACAGGATCGACCCAGACGGCACGCATCGTCGACAGGTCGATGACCATACCGTCGTCGCAGACCGCGAGCCCGGCGACGCTGTGGCCTCCGCCGCGGATGGTGATCTCAAGGCCGCGTTCCCGGGCGAAGCGCACGGCGGCCACGACGTCGGCGCTGCCCCTGCAACGTGCGATCAGGCGCGGGTGCCGATCCACGCCGCCGTTCCACACGGCTCGCGCGGTGTCGTAGGCAGGGTCACCCGGCGCAATGAGCTCGCCCCGGAAGCCGGGAATGGTGGTGGCGGTGCGGGGGTCGGTGGCTTGGGTCGTTTGGGTGCTCATGCTGGTCCTCTCTCCAGAAGACGACTGCACCACCGAGCGGGCGGGAGGTGAAGGCCAGAATCTGGACTTCCGCGCCTCCAGCGCCAGCGGGACACTGGCCCTGTGCGCTCGTACGGCCAGTACTGCCCCATCGCACGCGGAGCCGAGATCTTCGCCGAGCGGTGGACGCCGCTGATCATCCGCAACCTGTGGCTGGGGTGTGGGACGTTCAGCGCGATCCTGGCGGGCGCCCCCGGGCTCTCCCGCACGCTTCTCGGGCAGCGTCTCAAGCAGCTGGAGAGGCTCGGCATCGTGGAGTCGGCGGTGAAGCCCGACGGACGTGGACGTCACTACTGGCTCACGCCCGCCGGCAACGACCTCTACGCGGTGTGCCAGTCACTCGGCGAGTGGGGAGCCCACTGGCTCGAGATCGCCCCCGAACACCGGGACCCCTTCATCGTCCTCTGGTCGATGTCCACCAGCACCTTCCTCCGGGATCGGCTGCCGCAGGGGCGCGTGGTCATCCGCTTCGACTTCCTCGGGCACCGACCTCACGAGCGCTACTGGCTGCTGGTCGAGCACGGCGAAACCGAGGTCTGTCGGGAGTATGGCGGCCTTGACGAGGACCTCTACGTCACTGCCGAAGCCGAGGCCTTCGTCAAGTGGCACGCGGGCCAGCTGACGTGGGCAGAGGCGACTCGAGACCGCCGCATCCAGCTGCATGGACCGACCTGGCTGGTTCGGGCCTTCCCGAGCTGGAACGCGCGCAGTTCCTTCGCCCATATCAAGCCCGTCGCGAAGCCCACGGCGACGCTGGCGGGATGAGCAGGTTCGCGTCATTCGACGGGGCCGTCACGCAGCTGACCCGGCGGCAGATCGCCCAGCTGGGTGAAGTACGCCTTGGACACCGACTTGGGCACGCACATCGCCCACGCGTCGACGATGAGCTCGTTGAGCTCGTTGCGCTCCAGGGCGGCCAACCACGCACACACCCACCGGTAGCGCAGGTCCGAAGGGCGGGGTAGGAAGAACTTGTCCGGCTCACTCGCGATGAGGTCGTCGCGCTCCTCGCGCGGGAACCCGAAGCCGAGCTGGGTCTCGTCCGGGCTCACGCTCGCGAACACGATCTGGCCCACCCGGAACTTACGATAGTCGCGGACCCACGCTTCGTAAGCCCTGGGCAGCTGCAGCGCGATGTTGCGCACGTCGAGGGCCGTGACAGCCATAGCGGCGATCCTGCCACGGTGCCCCGACAGGGTCACCCAGCGCGGTGCATGCGGCACTGGACTCCCCCTCAACCCCAGCGGCATCACTTGCTTCATTGCCATGAAATTAAGTTATGCTCTTCATATGCTGCAAGTGAAGGAGCAATCGGCACGAGTCGCCCTCATCGGCGACATCGTCGAGTCTCGCCGAACGGGTGATCGACAAGCCCTTCACGACATCGTCGCCGCCGTGTTGGCCCGAACCAACGCCGAGCACGCCGTCGTCGACCCCGCGGTCATCACGCTCGGGGACGAGTTCCAAGGCGTCTACGCGACGCTTGGCGACGCCCTCACCGCGGCGTTCCGCATTCGCGCGGGGCTGCGGCCGCATGACGTGCGCTTCGGGCTCGGGCGTGGGGACATCCAGACTCTCGACTCCGAGCGCGGCATCCACGACGGCCCGGCGTACTGGGCCGCGCGCGACGCCATCGTGGAGGCAGCGCGGCTCGCTGGGAAGGCGGCCCTGCGGACGACGCGCACGGTGTACCTCTCCCCAGAGGACGCGCCGGCGCTCGTCGTCGCCGTCAACGCTGCGTTGACGGCACTCGACCACATCCTCGGGTCGTTGTCACCGGTCTCGTGGAGGATCCTCGGAGGGCGGCTCGAGGGGCTGACCCAGCAGGACATCGCAGCGCGCGAGGGCATCACGCCGTCCGCGGTGTCGCAGCGGGTACGAAGTGACGGGATCGGGGTGGCCATGGAGACGATGCGGATGCTGGGTGAGCTGCCATGACCTGGGTTTCGCTGGCGCTCCTCGCGTTCGGCGTGGCCGACCTCGTCCGCGCCAGAGCTGGCCGTATGCCGCTGAGCCTGGCGCCGCTCGCTGGCATCCTCACGCTCGTCGTCCTCTCGATCATCACCGATGTACATGGCCCCGCTGACATCGCCGCGCTCGTCGTCACCGCTGTCGCGCTCACCGGTTGGGTGGTGACGTCGGCCCAGACCCAGGCCACCGGTCGCCGAGCCGGGGTGCCGTTGGCGCTCATCGCAGTGCTCCTCGGCGGTCTGGTCGCCTTCTCGGGGTTCGCCAGCACTCCGGGCGGGCCGCTTGCCGACTGGCTTTCCTGGGCCGACCTGTCGTGGGCCGGCGCTCCGCCGTCCGTCGCGCGCGCTCTGCTGCTCGCTGGCCTCGTTCTCCTCAACATCGCCAC
>NZ_DATEEY010000051.1:0-28836 GCF_035280925.1 Intrasporangium sp.
GGGAGCGGCCTGCTCAGCGGGGGCGGCCTGCTCAGCGGGAGCCGCCTGCTCAGCGGGAGCCGCCTGCTCAGCGGGAGCCGCCTGCTCAGCGGGAGCCGCCTCGCCCTCGCCGATCACCGCGAGGTCCGCTCCCACCGGGACCGTGTCGTCCTCCTGGGCGAGGATCTCCTGAAGGGTGCCCGCCACTGGTGAGGGGATCTCGGTGTCGACCTTGTCCGTCGAGACCTCGAGCAGTGGCTCGTCCACCTCGACGCGGTCGCCGACGCTCTTGAGCCAGCGGGTGACGGTCCCTTCGGTGACGGATTCGCCCAGGGCCGGCATGGTCACGCGTTCTGACATGACGTGTTCTCTCCTCTTCCCAGTAACTGGCTCAAGCGTGCGAGTGCAACGGCTTCCCAGCGAGGGCCAGATGGGCCTCACCGAGTGCCTCGTTCTGCGTCGGGTGGGCATGCACGAGCCCGGCGACGTCCTCGGGGTGGGCTTCCCAGTTGACGATCAGCTGTGCCTCGCCGATCTGCTCGCCCATGCGTGCACCGATCATGTGAACGCCGACCACGGGTCCATCCTTGCGTCGAACGAGCTTGATGAACCCTTGCGTGCCCAGGATCTGGGACCTGCCGTTTCCCCCGAGGTTGTACTCCTGGGTCTCGATCTCGCCATGGGTCTCCCGGGCCTCGGCCTCGGTCAGCCCCACGCTCGCGATCTCCGGGTCGCAGTACGTGACACGCGGGATGCCGGACTCCTCGATCACGGCAGGGGAGAGGCCGGCGATCTCCTCCGCGACGAAGATGCCCTGGCCAAAGCCCCGGTGAGCCAGTTGCAGGCCGGGCACGATGTCGCCGACCGCGTAGACGCCGGAAACGTTGGTGCGCAGGCGCTCGTCGGTCGGCACGAAGCCGCGGTCCATCGTGATCCCAGCGGCCTCGTAGCCGAGGCCCTCCGTCACCGGTCCTCGGCCGACCGCGACGAGGAGCAGGTCGGCCTCGATGCTCTCGCCTGACTCGAGCGAGACCGAGACGACATCTCCCGACTGGGTGGCGCCAGCGAACCGCACCCCCGTCTTGAACGCGATCTTGCGCTTGCGGAAAGCCCTCTCGAGCTGCTTGCTGACGGCCTCGTCCTCGGCCGGCACCAGCCGGGGGAGCGCCTCGACGATGGTGACCTCGGCCCCGAAGCTGCGGAACACGGAGGCGAACTCGACACCGATGACACCGCCTCCGAGCACCACGACTCTCGCGGGAACGTGGTCGATGCTGAGCGCCTCGTCAGAGGTCATGATCCGGCCGCCGACCTCGAGGCCCGGCAAGGACTTCGCATGGCTGCCGGTGGCCAGCACGACGTTCCTGCCCGTCAGGCGACGGTTGCCGACGACGACCGTGTTCGGCCCGTCGAGGGCGCCGCTGCCTTCGACGTAGTCGATGCCGCCGGACTTGACCAGCCCCTGGAGACCCTTGTGGAGCCGGCTGACGACACGATCCTTGTACGAGTGGACGCCTGCCATGTCGATCGACTCGAAGGTCGTCTTCACGCCGAACTGCGCACCCTCTCTGGCCGTGTCCGCGACCTCTGCGGCATGGAGCAGGGCCTTGGTCGGGATGCACCCGCGGTGCAGGCAGGTCCCGCCCAGCTCGCCCTTCTCGACGAGGGCCACCTTGAGGCCCAGCTGCGCCGAACGGAGAGCGCAGGCATACCCGCCCGACCCCCCACCGAGGATGACGACGTCGTAGTCGCCGACGGCTTCAGCCGACATGTGGTGGTGCTCCTTCGCTCGCTCGATGACGGGGTGGGTCATGCGGGTGCGTCACGGGATGGGTCACGCAAGAAGCATCTTGTCATTGATCGAGAGCGACGTCACAGGCAGGTGAGTCTCCTTGGTCGCCGCCCGTAGGGTTGGCTCAGCCGTCGTACAGTGCGGTCATGGGTTGGTTCTCCCGTCGCCGTCGCCCCAAGGACATGCCCGCCCTGGGCCGGTCCGACGGCCCCCTGATGGACATCGACCGCAAGGCCGTCGAGGCACATCTACGTGCCTTCGTCGAGGGGCACCGCGGCGTGGAGGCCTACGTGGAGCCCGCCACGAGCGTCACGACGACGACCATCGTGCTCATCGCGTGGGACGGCGAGTGGACCCGCCGGGCGGTGGGGGAGCGCAAGGATGCGTTCGCGCTCGCCCAGCGTCTCGGCGTCCCCGTCTACGACGTCAACCACACCGGCTACCCGAACCGGATGCGGCAGTGGAACAGCCGTAAACGGCGCGGCGACGCCTGATCAGGTGTGACCCAAAAGCACTGGCAGGTATGCCGCTGGGCTGACAGTGTGGGGATGTCACGTCCGCGTCGCTTCAGGAGGTACACGTGTCCAAGCAGGAGGGTTCCGCGACCGGGCCCAGCGAGGAGATGAAGGCCAAGTTCCGTGAGGCGCTGGCGAAGAAGCACTCGCACGGCGGCAAGGACGTCTCGGACGACCAGGACCGCTCGAAGGTGCACGGTGCGCATGGTCCCGCCAAGGCGCAGCAGATGTTCCGTCGGAAGGCCGGCGGCTAGACGAACAATCGAGCGTGCAGCTTCTGCCAATCGAGTGTGCAACTTCTGCCCGGCATCGTCAGCCGCGCGCTACGTCATGAAGCGCAGAAGTTGCACACTCGATTGGCACACTCGATTGGGTCAGGTGTAGCTCTCGATGAGTGAGATGAGCGTGCGGACGGCGAAGCCGGTGCCGCCCTTGGGCTCGTAGCCGCTGGCTGCCTTGTCGTTGAACGACGGTCCGGCGATGTCGATGTGGCCCCACGGGATGCCCTCGCCGACGAACTCGCCGAGGAAGATGCCAGCGGTGAGCATGCCGCCCTCGACGCCGCCCTTGTGAGCCAGGTCCGCGTTGATCGAGTCGAGCGCGGGACGCAGCTCGTTGGGCAGCGGCATCGGCCACATGGCCTCGCCGGCGGCAGCAGCGGCGTCGATGACGCGCGTGCGGAAGCCGTCGTCGTTGCTCATGACGGCTGCGGTGTTCGCCAGCGCCACCACTTGCGCACCCGTGAGAGTTGCGACGTCGACGATGGCGTCCGGGGAGGTCTCACTCGCGAGGGCGATGCAGTCCCCCAGCACCATCCGGCCCTCGGCATCAGTGTTGAGGATCTCGACCGTCTTGCCGCCGCGCATCGTCACCACGTCGCTCGGGCGCTGGGCCGTGGAGCTCGGCATGTTCTCGGCGAGGCCCAGGTAACCGGTCACCGCCACGGGCAGTCCCAGCTTCGCGACGGTGAGGACGGTGGCCGCGACCGCGGCCGCCCCCGCCATGTCGCTCTTCATCGTCAGCATGCTCGCGGCAGGCTTGATGCACAGGCCACCGGAGTCGAAGGTGATCCCCTTGCCGACCAGGGCGATCGTGGCCTTCGGCCGAGCAGGGGCGTAGGTGAGCACCGCGATCCTCGGCTCGTTGGCCGACCCCTGTCCGACGCCGACGGTGCCCCCGAAGCCGCCGGAACGAAGCTGCGCCAGGTCGTAGCTCTTGAGCTTGACCTTGGTCCCCTTGACCCGGCTCTGGAGGGAGGCGACGAACGTCTCGGGGTAGAGCATGTTGGGTGGCTGGTTGACCAGGTCGCGGGTGTAGGCCACGGCGTCGCCGAGCGCGGCCGCCCGGCTGACGGCCTTGCGCGCCGCCGCGTCCGCGGGACCGACCAGGGAGATCGAGGCGACAGCCTCCCCGTTCGCGCCGGCCTTGGACACACCGTAGGCGCCGAGTGCGGCGCCTTCAGCGGCGGCCGCGACGAGGGCGCTGGAGTTTCCCGGCACGACGACCACGACCTTCTCCTTCTTGGCCAGCCCCCGCACGGCCGCGCCGAAGCCGCGACGCACGTCTTCGAGAGCCTCGCCCTCCGCGCGCCCGTCGAGCTCACCGATACCGGCGAGCACCACCACTCGAGCGGTCAGGTCCGGCACGGCTGCGAGGAATGTGGTGTCCCCGGCCTTGCCCGTGAGGTCGAGATCGGAGATCACGGCCTTGAGGTGGGTGACGGCCTTGCGGGGCAGACCGTGGCCGGGCGCGAGGCTTGCGCCGTCCTCGCCGGCGACGAGACCGACGACGATGGCGTCGCCGGTTGCCTTGGCGGCCGGCTGGGCGGAGATGGTCAGGTTCGCCACGAGGGACTCCTTCTCAGGTGCGGGGGCTCGATCCCACGGGTACGACACGGTCGTGCCGGCATCCGGGCGTTGTGGCGTCGATGATAAGTCCCGCCAAGCCGCGATAAGTTGACCGCCATGACGACAACGACGTCGGGGACCGCCTCCCCCATGCTCTCGCCCCTGCACGACCGGCACGTCGCGCTGGGTGCGAAGATGGCGGACTTCGGCGGCTGGGACATGCCGATCGAGTACCCGGGTGGCGGTGTCGTGGCGGAGCACACGGCCGTCCGTGAACGGGTCGGCATCTTCGACGTCAGCCACCTCGGCAAGGCCTCGGTCAAGGGTCCCGGGGCGGCCGACTTCGTCAACTCCTGCTTCACCAACGACCTTCGGCGCATCTCGCCGGGTCAGGCGCAGTACACCCTCTGCTGCGACGAGTCCGGCGGTGTCGTCGACGACCTCATCGTCTACCTCAAGGCGGACGACGACGTGTTCCTCATCCCCAACGCCGCCAACACGGCCGAGGTGGTTCGCCGCCTCGAAGCGGCCGCTCCCGCCGGCATCGAGGTCGCCAACCTCCACGATGCCCACGGCATCATCGCGGTCCAGGGCACGAACAGCGACGAGGTGCTGGATGCGCTGGGCCTACCCACCGGGCACGACTACATGTCGTTCGACGAGGCCGAGTGGCAGGGCCGCCCCGTCATCGTGTGCCGGACGGGCTACACCGGCGAGCGTGGCTATGAGCTCGTCCCGTCCTGGCATGACACACCGGCGCTCTGGGATGCGCTCATGGACGTCATCGGGACCTACGACGGCAAACCCTGCGGCCTCGGCGCCCGGGACACCCTGCGGACGGAGATGGGCTATCCGCTGCACGGCCAGGACCTGTCCCTGGACATCTCCCCGGTGCAGGCTCGAGCCGGCTGGGCGGTCGGGTGGAAGAAGGAGTCCTTCTGGGGCAAGGAGGCACTCGTCGCCGAGAAGGCGAGCCCGACCCGCCTCAGCCGCGGCCTGCTCGTCACCGGACGGGGCATCCCGAGACCGCACTGCACCGTGTCCCGGGGCGGTGCCCAGATAGGTGAGGTGACCTCCGGCACGTTCTCGCCGACCCTGAGGCAGGGGATCGCCCTGGCGCTGCTCGACCCTGACGTCGCCGAGGGTGACACGGTCGAGATCGACGTCCGCGGTCGTAACGTGGAGGCGCAGGTCGTCAAGCCCCCGTTCGTCCAGGTCCAGGTCCGCGAGCCCTGACGACGGGTCAGCGCGGTTAGCGCGGGGTGCCGGAGGGGTACGACCCAGCCATGACTGAGACGCCGCGAGCGGGTACGGACCCCGCCACCCCCGCCATCTCCCTGGGCCAGGACCAGCCGACCGGTTCGGTGCCACCCGATCAGACGGGCGCCGCTGCCGGTGGCCGGCTGATGGACGAGGATCGAGACCTGGTCCGCTCCGCCGCCATCATGGCCGCAGCGCTGGTGTCACAGGCCGAGAGCGGCTTCATCGACACGTTCCGCGAGTCGTTCGCCGCGTCGAAGGCGGTCAAGACCGCGCCACCCGCGATTCGCGACCTGTTCGTCCAGGGTGGGCTGCCGAGCATGCCGCGCGCGGGCTCCAGGGAGGAGCTGGAGGCAACCACCCTCGACCGGTTGCGGCAGGCCATGTCGACCCTCCGCGCCAAGGCGCCGGACCTGGTCGAGAGCTATCGGGCGACGGTGCTGCAGAGCTGCCGCGACGTCGCGGCGGCGGCCGATGACACGTCCGCGAACGAGTCGCAGGTGATGGCGAGGGTGGAGCAGGCCCTGGCCTGATCGCCTCCGCCCGGGTCGCTGTGGTGGGCCCGATGATCAGGTCAGCGACCGTTGACCGACGCGACGGCCGCCGCCACAACGAGGGACGTGACGAGGGCGACCTCGATCGCGGCCCCGATGACGTCGCCGGTGACGCCGCCCAGCCGTCGCACCGCGTGCCACGTGACGAGCCACGCGGCCACGGCACCCGCGACGAGGACGAACCCAGCGGCATACGGCGGCTCACCGGCCAGCCGGAGCGCAGCCGCGCCGACGAGCAGGACGCCGAGCGCCGATGCGACGAGGGAGCGCCAGGTGACTGTCCCGGCCACGGCCGCACCCAACCCATCGGGGCGGGCCGGTGGCACGCCCCGGCGACAGGCCACAGCCGGTGCGAGGCGACTGCCCAGCAGCGCGGTGACCGCGAGAGCCGTGCCCATCGGCGTGCCGAGCACACCGGCCAGGGCGGCGGCCTGCATGAGCAGGACGAGGACGAGCGCCACGGCGCCCCCGGGACCGGTGTCCCCGCGCTTCATGACCTCGAGCGCCCGTGACCGGCCGGGACCCGAGGTCAGTCCATCCGCAAGGTCGGCCAGGCCGTCGAGGTGCATGGCACGGCTCAGCAGGGCGGTCGCGGTCAAGGCGAGGCCGGCCGCGAGGAGCGGGGTGAGCCAGCCCGTCTGCGCGACGACCCCGAGGCCCAGCCACACGGCCGCGGCCGGGACGGCGGTCGCCGGTGCGAGGACCATGGCGCGCCCTGCCACTGCCCGGTCGACACGGTCGGGCGGGGGCACGGGTATGACGAGGAAGGTG
This sequence comes from Intrasporangium sp., assembly GCF_035280925.1. GTDB lineage: Bacteria > Actinomycetota > Actinomycetes > Actinomycetales > Dermatophilaceae > Intrasporangium. Next base: position 6,719 of record NZ_DATEEY010000051.1, read on the forward strand.
CCCGCACTGAGGCGCCAGGCATCACGCATTGAGCGTCCGCGGCGGGAGGGATCGGGGCACGAGCGGAGCCTGGGTGAGGTCCAGCACCCGCCCGGCCACGACGAGGTGCACCGCAGCCGCAACCTCCGCGACTGCTGCGTTCAGCCTGCCCAGCTCGTCCTGGAAGAAGCGGCCCGAGGCGGTGACCGGCACGAGCGACCAACCGACCTCGTTCGTCACGACCACGACGGGATGCCTTGCACGACAGAGGGACTCGATCAGGGATGCAGTGCGTTGGCGCACCTGGTCGGTCGCGTGATCGAGGTCGTCCCACCCCACGAGGTCGACCTGCGCGGTGAGCCAGGTGCCGAGGCAGTCGATGATCACCGGTCCGACGGCGGCGGTGAGGGCTTCTTGCGCGTCCGCCGTCTCGAGCGTGCGCCAGCTCGAGGGTCGGCGCTCCTGGTGGGCCCGGACGCGCGCGGCCCAGGCCGGGTCGTCATCCTCAGCGGGGCGACCCGTCGCCACGTAGAGAACGTTCCGCTGCAGAGCGACGAGGTGCTCGGCATGACGGCTCTTGCCGCTGCGGACCGGTCCGGTGACGAGTGTGGTGGTGGGGGCCCGCGGAGTCATCTGGCCAGCGTGCCATGGTCGGCGGCGGTCGCCACGACGTCGTCCTCGTTCGCGGGGGAGCCCCGTTCCCCGGGGGACGAGGTGAACGTCACCTCCGACCCGAAGGCGGCGCGGCGAGCCGCCCGCCGGAAGACACGGAGCAGGGCTGGCCCGGCGACGGTGACGAGGATGGCATTGAGCACCCCGCGCGGCAGGTCCCAGGCGAGGGACGTCGCGACGTAGAAGACGGCGTAGTGGCCGAGGTTCTCCGTGAGGGAGGCGCCGGGCACGAAACCCATGCCCGTCGGGGCGTTGGCGCCGAGGAACGGCCAGAACCAGAGGTTCATGAAGAGCCCAAAGGTGACTCCGCTCGTCAGGGCGTAGCCCGCGAGCACCCATCGCTCCGACCGGGCTCCCGGTCTCCCCGGGAGGAGGCCGGCGCCGAGTCCGATCGCACCGGCACCGATCATCTGGAAGGGCAGCCAGGGCCCGACACCTCCGGTGAGGAGAGCGCCGGTGAGCAGCGCGAGTGCGCCTCCGACGAAGCCCACTCCGGGCCCGAGCACGCGACCGGCCACGATGATGATGAAGAACATCGGCTCGAGGCCGGCCGTCCCGGCACTCAGCACCCGCATTGCACCCCCTGCCGCTGCCGTCACGCCCAGCACGGCGATCGTCTTCGCGTCGAGTCTCCCCGAGGTCAGCTCGGCAAGGCAGACCAGCGTGAGCAGCGCAAGGATCCCGGCGAACAGCCACGGGGTGTCGTTGCCGTGGCTCCGCACGAACTCTGCGGAGGCGAAGAAGGGCCAGAGAAAGGCCATGGCGCCGATCGCCCCGACGAGACCCATCGCAGCGGCAGCCGACCATCGGACCGGGATGACGTTCATGCGGACCGTCCCAGTGCCGCGGCCACCTCGTCGACGGTCAGCCACGTCTGGGGGCGCAGCACCTTGGTGACCTGTGGGGCGAAGGCCGGGGACGAGGCGAGAACCTGACGGACCGGGCCGTCGGCGACGACCTCGCCGTCCGCGAGGATGACGACGCGGTCGGCGACCTCGGCGGCGAGCTCGACGTCGTGCGTCGCCAACAGGACGGTCGCACCGGCGCTGGCACGATCCCTCAGCGTGGCCCCGAGCCGCTGCTTGGCTCCGTAGTCCAGGCCACGGGTCGGTTCGTCGAGGAGGAGGACCGCGGGGGTGCCCGCCAGGATCACCGACAGGGCAAGCTCCAGGCGCTGGCCCTCGGACAGGTCGCGGGGATGCCGCGCCGGGTCGAGGCCCCCGGAGATCCGCTCCAGGATCGCGGCCGTCGTGCCGCTCGCCACGTCGAAGTCCCGGTCGGCAGCGGCGCACTCGGCGGCGACGGAGTCGCCGTACAGCAGGAGCTCGGGCTGCTGGGGAACGAGGCCGACGAGGGCGACCCGGCGCTTGGCCGGCAGCGTCGCGGGGTGGGCCCACGTGGTCCCGTTGGCGACTCTGACGGAACCCGCCGCGGGGGCGAGCTGACCTGCCACGGTGCCGAGCAGCGTGGACTTGCCGGCTCCGTTCCTGCCCATGAGGGCGGTCACGCTACCGGGGAACAGGCCCAAGGACAGGTCCTCGATGACGATCCTCCCGGCGCGTGCGATGCCAGCCCCCTCGATGAGGACCGCGGGGTGCTGCGACTGGCTGTCGCGCCGGGCTGTCATGGGCGCCGCCGCGGAGAGGCGGTCCCGCAGGGCGCCAGCGCGGCGACGCGCGTCGCGAATGGAGAGCGGGGTCGGGGACCACTCGGCCAGGCGGGACAGGGCGACGAGCGGGGGGTGGATCGGTGAGTCGGCCATTGCCGCAGCCGGATCGAGCAGGGCCGACGTGTGGCCTGCGTCGATGAGCACGACTCGGTCCGCATGATGCACGACCCGCTCCAGCCGGTGCTCCGCGAGGACCACCGTGACGCCGAGGTCGTGCACGATCCGGTGCAAGGAGGCGAGCACCTCCTCGGCTGCGACCGGGTCGAGCGCCGAGGTCGGCTCGTCCAGCACGAGGATCTGCGGCCCGGCGGCGAAGACGGAGGCGATGGCGACCCGCTGCTGCTGCCCCCCCGAGAGCGCGCCAAGGGGTCGGGCGCGCAATGGCGTCAGCCCGAAGAGATCGAGGGTCTCCTCGACACGCCGACGGATCGTCGTCGGATCGAGGCCCATCGTCTCCATGCCGTAGGCGATCTCGTCCTCGACGACGTCGGTCACGAACGTCGACGACGGGTTCTGCTCGACGAGGCCCACGACGGTGGCCAGGTCGCGAGGCCGATTCTCGGCAGTGTTCCGGCCATCCACGACGACACGGCCAGTGAGCGTGCCCCCGCTGAAGTGGGGGACCAGGCCGTTGATGGTGCGCAGCAGAGTCGACTTCCCGCTGCCGGTGGGACCGACGACGAGGACCAGCTCTCCCTCCGGGATCTCGAGCGTGACATCGCGCAGGCTCGGCTCCTCCGCGTCGGCGTAGCGGACCGTGACGTGGTCGAACACGATCATGGGAGGGCCCTTCGGGGACGCGGGGTGAACCAGGCGGGGAGCGCCGCGACGAGGACGGCGAGGACGGTGAGCACGGGCAGCGGGGGCGACCCGGCGCTGGGGACCGGCACGACACCGGCCCAACCCTGTGCGCTGGCGACGACCAGGACGCCTCCGGGAACGGCGCCGCACACGACGGTGAGGGTCTCGGCCCACGTCCACTTGTCGCGCCGGTGACCCGACCGGCCGTCTCGGGAGGCACCGATCGCCAGGCTGGCGCCCGTGACCACCACTCCGACGAGCAGGAGGGGCAGGCCCAGGACGCCGCCGACGGAGCTGTCGAGCAGCCCGTAGAGCCCGGCGAGGACGCCCACGGCGCCGACGACCGCGAGGACGGACGCGGTGCGACGGCCGCGTGGGGTTGTCCGGACGGCCCGACCGTAGCCGCGGGACTCCATCGAGGCGGCCAGCCCGAGGGAGCGCTCGAAGGCCGTCTCGAGGACGGGCACGGCGAGGCGGGCCAGCTCCCGAACCCCGCGGCCGTCGTGCCCGCGAAGCGATCGGGCGCTGCGGACCGCCCGTGCGTCGGAGAGCAGCTGCGGTGCGAAGGTCAGGCCGACGACAACCGCCGTGCCGACGTCGTACAGCGTCGCCGGCAGGTAGCGCAGCAGACGCCTCGGGCTGGCCAGCGCGTTGGCGGCGCCGAGGCACGCGAGGATCGCCGCAAGCCGCAACGCGTCATAGAGGGCGTAGAGCAGGCTCTCGAGCGACACCCGTCCACCAATGCGCAGGAAGGAGGCCCATTCAGGCAGGGGGATCCGGGGGAGGGTGAAGAGCACGGTCTCGCCCCGGATCCCGTTGCCCAGGATGACGGTCGTGACGAGGCGGAACGTGACGATCATCGCCCCGATGACGACAAAGGCCATGAGCGGGTTGGGGGCCGACGGGTCGCGACGCTCGCTGACGACGAGGGTGCAGACGCCGATGACGAGCAGGAGGACCATGGGGTTGGTCGTCCGCGACGCGGCCGTCGCCAGCCCCAGCCCCCACAGCCACCAGGCTGCGGGGTGCAGGAGCCGCTCCCGAGCGCTCATGAGGACGGGCTCAGGCGTTGCGCTTGTCCGCGGCCCGCGAGCGCGCGATGACGAAGGCGACAATGGCCAGCAGGGCGAGCCCGACGATGACGTATGCCGCTGTGCTCGTGCCGCTCGACGTGTCCTCCGCGGGTGCGCTGAGCGGGGCTGCGTTGGGCGCCGCGTCCGTCGTCGGCGTGTCCGTCGGGGTTGCGGTCGGGGTTGCGGTCGGCAAGGCGAGCTGCACGGGGGTGTCCGCCGCCTTGGCCTCGGCGCTGAGATCCTTCACCTCACCGCCGCACTCAGTGGCCGGGTAGCCCGCGACCGCACAGACGAGCCCGTTCTCGACGCGAAGTTCGCCTGCTGCGGCGAGGACGTCGGTGCTCGTCGCGTCGGGCGCGGCGACGGCGCACAGCGCCTTGGGCTCGGGCGGGGTCGTCCCGTCGGCCGAGTCCGCTGCCCGGCCGAAGTCGATCACGAGGCCGACCCGCTTCTGGCCGGTCTCGGCCGGAGTGGACGCACAGATCTGCTCGAAGCTCGCCGTGGCACGGGGGAAACGAACGTCGTTCACGTCCGCGACGGCGAACCGCCAGCCGTCGACCGATCCATCCTTGGGGACGATCTGGTCCGATCCCTTCTGGGCGAAGGCCCATTGGCCGTCGGTGAGCTGGTAGAAGCCCCAGAAGCGGTAGGCGGCCGCATGGGCCGGCCCGACCGAGAGGGCGGTGATGGCTGCGGCGAGCAGCACGGCGAGGACGGCCCGGATCGGGGCACGCTGGGCAAGGGACACGATTACCTCCTTGCGGTGGGGCACCGAGGTCGGAGGTTGTTGTGCCTGAGGCCTGGTGTCTCCGGTCCGCATTCCACGACAGACTGACAAAGGAGCCGAACGGACACGGGTTTTCCGGCTGGCGCCGGATGCCGAGGAGATCGACGTCCGGGCTTCACGGTTGCGGGTCAGCGCCGGAGTCTCACCGGCTTGCCCCATTGCCCATCGGGTACCTCGAACCGTGGCATGCAGAGCCGACCGGCGTCAAACGCGGTCCAGCCGGTGGCTGCGTGACCTTGGTTGATCGGGGCGGCATCCGGCCAACTAGGGTGACGCCATGAGCGCGGACTGGACCTGGGTGTACTTCGACGCCCATGGCGAGACCATGGCTGGTGGGTCGCTCGTCACCCGCGGCTTCCCGACCCAGAGCGATGCGGAGAACTACCTCGGTGAGTCGTGGAAGGAACTGCTCGCCAGGGGAGTGGAGTCGGTGACCCTGCGTCACGGTGACGGCGTCGTCTACGGCCCGATGAGTCTTCGAGCGCCCGAGTGACCGCTGACGCAGCCCGTCTCCGGGGGCCGGCGCCCCGGGCCGCGGCCGCGTTGTCGAGCCTCGTCGAGCGCGACCTGAACGCCAGGGTGAGCTCAGCCCAACGTCGCTGGCGCAGCCCCGGTGTGAGCGCGGGAGTGGTGCGCGACGGGGAGCTTGTCTGGACCGCCCACGTCGGAACGGCGCGACTGGGCGACGGGTCCGATGGCACGGGGGACTCGGTCGCCGCGACGGACTCGACCCAGTTCATGATCGGCTCGGTCACCAAGACGTTCACGGCCCTGGCCGTCATGGCTCTGCGCGACGAGGGGCGCCTGAGCCTCGACGACCCGCTCGATGCCCACGTGCCGGGGACCCGCCACGCGAGGCTCCAGCTGCGCCAGATGCTCGCGCACGCCTCAGGGCTGCAGCGGGAGCCGATCGGCAACATCTGGGAGAGCCTGAGCGCCCCCGAGCGTGAGGCCTTCCTCGTGGGCGTCGAGGAGGCCGAGCAGGTCCTGCCCGCCCACCACGCCTTCCACTACTCGAACCTCGCCTACGGCCTGCTCGGCCAGGTCGTGGAGCGGGTGACCGGCCACGACTGGGAGACCGTGATCCGGGAACGGGTCCTCGACCCGCTCGGGATGGCCCGCACCGGCCTCATCCCTGCCGACGACCGCGCGCACGGGTACCAGGTCGACCCGTACGCCGGTACGGCGAGGGAGGAGCCGCTCTTCACCCTCAACGCAACGGCGCCGCTCGGCGGCCTGTGGTCGACCGTCGCCGACATGGCCCGCTACGCCGCCTATCTCGCGGACCCGGATGACCGGGTCGTCAGTCCGGAGACGATAGACGAGATGTGCCGACCGCTCATCATGACGGATGTCGACGGGTGGACGGGAGCCTACGGACTCGGCTTCGGCATGGGCCGCCGCGGTGACCGTGTCTTCGTCGGTCACGGCGGAGCGATGCCCGGCTACCTCACCGGGCTGCGGGTCCGGCGCCGGGACAAGGTGGGCGCGATCGTCTTCGCCAACGCGACGTCGGGCGCCGAGCCGCTCGTGCTGGCCACGGACCTGGTCGAGGCGGTGGTCGATGCCGAGCCGCCGATCGAGCCGGCCTGGGTGCCGGAGCAGCCCCGGCCGGAGCTGGCCGAGCTGCTGGGCCAGTGGTGGTCCGAGGGCTCCCCGATCATCTTCTTCGTCCGGGACGGCGAGCTGTGGTCTCGGCTCACCGACGACCCTCTGTCTGAGACGCGGTTCGCGCGGGAGGGGCCCGACCGCTATCGGGCCGCTGCCGGGAGGGAGCGCGGCGAGGTGCTCCAGGTCGTCCGTGCGGCCGATGGCACGGTGGCGAAGCTGTACTTCGCGACGTATGCCGTCACCCGGAGACCACTGGCCTTCGCCGACCTCGTCGGTGGACGGGACGAGCGCTGACGGCGTCAGCCGGTCAGGAGGGGTGCTGTCCGCGGTCGACGGCCGGCTTGGGCATCCGCGTGCGCCTCATCTGGAAGGCCCGCATGATCGCGTAGAAGGCGTCACCCCGCTCGGTCTGGCCGAACTTGGTGATGACCTTCTTCTTGGTCCGCAGCCACATGAGCACGGCGTCGATGATGGCCAGGACGATGAGGCCGTAGACGAGGATGAAGACCGACATCAGGGCCCAGTTCGTCCTGATGAAGCTGAGCAGCAGTACGAGGAGCATCACGGGGAGCATGAACTCGCCGAGGTTCCACCGGGCGTCGACGGAGTCGCGGATGAAGCGGCGGCGCGGGCCCTTGTCGCGCGCCGGCAGGTACCGCTCGTCACCGGCGAGCATCCCGGCCCGTTGCTTGGCCATCCCCTCGCGCCGCGCCACCTTGTCCTTCGAACGCGCGACCTTGCGGTCGGTGACGATGAGCGGACGCTTGTTGGCCGCCTCTTGGTCACGTCGCTTGGGCGTGGGGCGGTTCTTCGCCCCGGGGCGAGGTGGCTGCTCCTGGTCGATGAGCTCTTCGTTGAGGGTCTTCTTGCGTCCGAACACGAGGACAACTCTAGGTGTTCACAGCGTGTGCTCCGAGCCGGGCCGCTCAGCGCTGAGCGCCGCGCGACGGAAACCCTCGTTCTCCGTGGCGATCGCCTGACGCATCGCCGAGCCGGCGACGAGGGAGAGCAGGCCCGCGCTCGAGCCCGTCACGTCGAGTGTGAGCTTGTTGCGCGTGCCGTCAGCTGTGGACGTGAGGTGGTGGCCCCCGACGAAGCGTGACCCGAGGATCCGGGCCTCCCAGACGAACCGGGACAGCGGCTCCAGCTCGGTCACGGTCCACACCGCCACTGGCATCCGAGGCTGGGCGACCCGGGCGCTGCTGCCGACCCGTAGTTCGCCGTCGTCGAGCCGCTCGACAGAGAGGATCGTGGGCGTCAAGGTCGGCCATCGCTCGATGTCGATGGTCAGGTCCCACACCCGGTGCACGGGTGCGGCGATGGTGAGGCTGTTCTCCAGATGCATGTCAAGAAGTGAACCACTTGGTACAGTCCGAGGCAATGGAAATTCTCTTGGCAACTGGTCGGCCACTGGGGAGTGCGAATGGGCAGGGCGCGGGACGAGCTGCTCGGCCGGGTCACGGCCGTCGTGGCGCGAGAGGGACTCGGCGACCGGAGCCTGCGCGACGTGGCAGCCCAGGCGGGGACGTCGCACCGGATGCTGCTCTACCACTTCGGGTCGAGGGCCGGGCTGGTGGCCGCCATCGTCGCGCGGATGGAGGCGGACCAGGTCCGGCTCCTGCGCGAGCTGGCCACCGGGGCCGAGTCTCCGCGGGACCTGATCCGGGCGCTCTGGGAGGAGCTCACCCGTCCGGAGGTGCTGCCCTTCGTCCGCCTCTTCCTCGAGACCGTTGCCCTGACGTCGCGGGGGCCAGGCGACGACCTGACGGCGCCATGGGTCGACGCGACGACCGACCTGGCGGTGCGGTGGGATCTCGAGGTCGATCCGGCGGTGACGCGGTTGGGCGTCGCCGTGGTCCGGGGGTTGCTCGTGGACGTGCTCGGTGGGGGGTCGATCCCGGACGCCGCCGAGGCGCTGGAGCGGTATCTGGCGTCCCTTCCGGGACCGCCGCTTCAGCGCAGCGGCACGAACCGGTAGGCGCCGTGCTCGCTCGTTGAGACGTTGTCCCCCTCCCGCACGACCACGAGCATGCGGCTGCTCACGGGGATCACCATGCGGCCCCCGTCGGTGAGCTGGGCGACGAGCTCGTCCGGGAGGCGTCGGGCGTTGGCCGACACGAGGATCCGGTCGTAGGGCCCGCGCTCGGGCGCGCCGATCACGCCGGAGGTGGCCGCCTCGATCGAGGCCCATGGATAGTGGACTGCTGCGAGGTTCTCGGCACCCCACTGCGCCAGCTCCGGGACGAGCTCGACCCCGCGAACCGATCCTCCGGGGCCGGTCAGCTCCGCCAGGAGGGCGGTCGTCCAGCCGGAGCCGGCCCCGACGTCGAGGACGCGATCGCCCGGTTGGACATCGAGCAGGCGCAGCATCGTCTCGACGGTGCGGGGCTGCGAGTTGGTCTGTCCGTGCCCGATCGGGATGGGCGCGTCACGACGAGCATCCCCGCGCAAGGCCGGGCGCAGGAAGCCCTCACGAGGGACGGCGCCGAAGGCCCTGTCCACGGCATCGCGTGACAGCCGCACCCTTCGATTCAAACAGCACGGCCCACCGAGCACCACCCCGCGACAGGAGTCATCCAGCGGAGCTCAGGGATCGGCCAAGGCCTGCGCGTCGGCACGCGCGATGTGGGGCAGCTGCCGCCAGATGACGATGACGAGCAGGGCTGACCCGGCGAAGCCGAACCAGAACGTGGCGAGGACGCCCCATGCCCGGCAACAACTGCGCAACAGCTCCGCCGACGATGCCGCCGACGACGAGACCGGCGAGGACACCGAGAAGGTGGACGCTGCTCTCTCGTCCCTGGAGGCGCCTCGGCACCGCGCGCTGGCGCAGGGTGGACCACGACGCGCCGTACGTCACGTTGAACGCGAAGATGGTCAGCGCGAGGGTGCGCACTGTGGCGTGGTGCCAGAGCCAGCGCAGGCCCTCCGCGATGTCGCGTCTCAGGTGGGATGGGGGCGCCGCAGGATCGCGGCCATGTGCTGGGAGCACGACACGAGAGACCATCAGCGCGGCGGGGGCGACGCAGATGGCCTCCGCGAGGAACGGCACGACCAGAACGACCGCGAAGAGCGCCGCGCCGATCGGTGGCCCGACGAGCTCGTTCACGGTGATGAACCCGGCCATCAAGCGCGCGTTGGCGCCGAGATCAGCCTTGTCGACGACCATCGGCAACACGGTCTGGCTCGTGGTGTCGGCGAAGACCTCCGCGGTGCCGAGGAGGGACGGCACGTGCGACGACGTGGACGAGCGTCCCGAGCCGGCGGTAGGGATCGGTCCGGCCGAGCCGGTCCTCCACCTCGACGATCCGGGCCAGCTCGGCGGGTGGGGGAGCAGGAGTGTCCACGCCAACGTCGTCGGAGGCGACCCGGATCCCGTACCACTGTTCGACCCGCAGTCGCTCGCGCTCGAACCTCGCCGTGAGCTCGTCCAGGCGGTCGGCTCGCGCACGGACGTGGATCTCGTTGACGTACCAAGGGTCTCGTCGCTCGGCGATGGCTTGGTCCTGCTCGTCGAGCGTGGCCAGCACGCCGGCCCAGTCACGCCTGGAGGCCGGCCGCCAGGCCAACGCGTCGGCGTTCCGGGCGACGACGGAGACGAGTGCCCCGGGTGCGGCGCAGCGGGCCAGTTCCGCTATGGCCGGGCCCGACTCGGGCAGGTACATCAGGACTCCGTGACACATCACGACGTCGTATGCCGCTGGGCTCGTCAGGTGCGACACCGCGGCGACGTCGCCGTCGAGGAGCGTCACGCGCTCCCGCGCCTCGTCCTCGAGCGCCGCGGCTGCCCGTGCGAAGGCCGCCCGCATCCGGGAGCTGGGCTCGACGGCGGTGACGACATGGCCGAGCCGGGCGAGGCGGATGGCCTGCGTGCCCTGCCCGGCCCCGACGTCGAGGACGCGGAGCGGCCGGTCCGTGCTCGGTAGATGCGCGTCGAGCTGGCGGGCGACGAGCTGCTGGCGCACGACGTTGCGCAGGTTGCCCAGGCGCTCGAGCCAGGGATCCAGGCCGGCGCCGAAGCCCACGCCTGCATGGTTCCCGGGCGGGTGCTCACCCATGGTGGCGACGGTATCCAAGCGCCACCGGGCCGGTCATCGAATTGATGGTGTCGGTCGAGGAGCGGGGCTGCCTCCTCGCAGGTGGCTGGGTAGGGTCGGACGGTGACCGAAGACGTGCTCAGCCCTGACCAGATCCAGGCCGTCCGTGACCGAGTCGCTGGGCTCATGCCCCAGGTGCGTGCCGACCTGGAGAGACTCGTGCGCATCCCCAGCGTCTCGGCGGCCAGCTTCGACCAGTCCCACGTCGCAGGCAGCGCCGAGGCCGTGGCCGAGCTGCTTCGAGGGGAGGGCCTCGACGTGGAGGTCGTCGCCGAGGGTGGTCGCCCCGCGGTGATCGGCCACATCGACGGACCCGAGGGCGCACCGACGGTGACGCTGTATGCGCACCACGACGTGCAACCCCCTGGCGACGAGGCGGACTGGGACACTGCCCCCTTCGAGCCGACTGAGCGAGGAGGGCGCCTCTACGGCCGGGGAGCCGCCGACGACAAGGCCGGGGTCCTGGCGCACGTCGCCGCACTGAGAGCCCATCGCGACCGGCTGCCGGTCGGGGTCACGGTCTTCGTCGAGGGCGAGGAGGAGTCAGGCTCGCCCTCACTGCCGGCCATTCTTGCCAGACACGGTGACCGGCTCGCTGCCGACGCCATCGTCATCGCCGACTCCGGCAACTGGGCCATCGGCACGCCCGCGCTGACGACGACCCTGCGTGGCGGGGTCCGTGCCATCGTCCGGGTCCAGACGCTCGACCACTCCGTCCACTCGGGCATGTTCGGTGGTGCTGCCCCCGACGCCGTGACCGCGCTCGTCAAGCTCTTGTCCACGCTTCACGACGACGATGGCAACGTCGCAGTGCAGGGCCTCGACGAGGGAGTCGCCGCCGAGCTCGACTACGACGAGGCGCGGTTCCGGGCCGAGTCCGGTCTGCTTGACGGCGTGGAGCTCATCGGCTCCGGCTCGATCCTCACCCGACTGTGGACCAAACCGTCCATCACCACGATCGGCATCGATGCGACGTCGATGGAAAAGGCCTCCAACACGCTTGCGGCACGGGCCGCGGCCAAGATCTCGATGCGGATCGCGCCGACCCAGGACCCGCAGAGGGCGTTCGAGCTGCTGCGAGCGCACCTCGACGAGCGCGCCCCGTGGGGTGCCCGCGTGTCCGTCGAGCTCACGGAGCAGGGATCCGGCTTCGCAGCCCAGGCAGACGGGCCGATCCACGACCAGGCCCGCGCCTCGTTCCGCGACGCCTGGGGCGTCGACCCGGTGGACATGGGCGTGGGCGGGTCGATCCCGTTCATCTCGGACTTCGCCGCGCGATTCCCGGAGGCGGCGATCCTGGTCACCGGCGTCGAGGATCCGGACACCCGGGCACATGGCGCGAACGAGTCGCTCCACCTCGAAGAGTTCGCGCGGGTGTGCGAGGCGGAGGCCATCCTCCTGGCGCGCCTCGGAGCCATGAGGTCCTGAGGAATCTCGGATACCGTCCCTCCGGTGGACGTCGAGCACCTTATGTGTACGATTCGGATCAACTGTCCGGGTGCGATGCGCTGTCGAAGTGGTGTGTCGCCAAGTTGCGATGATGCGTGGGACTCGGGAGGCCGCGGTTGAGTCAAGAGCCTGGGCCCCCGGCACGCCCGGTGGGTCCCTACGAGAAAAGCCTCCAGTCGGCCGCTGGGGACTCCCCGCCGCGTCCGTCCGGGATGCAGGGCATGACGGAGCGCCTGGCGGGAGGCCGCTCTGGCGGACGCCATCGGGCGCCGTCGACCGGTCCCGGCCGCAAGGTCAAGCTCGTCGCATTCGTGCTCGTCCCTCTCCTGCTGCTCACGCTCGGCGCCTATCTGCTCTTCAAGCCTGACGGTGGATCCGGTGCGCCCGTCGCCTGCGGCGACGAGCGCGTGCCCCTGACCATCACCGCGTCGCCCTCCCTCGCGCCCGCGCTCACCAAGGCTGCGACCGCATTCGACGAGGGCACGGCCTCGTGGGTGGACGGTAGGTGCGCCACGACGACCGTGGTCTCGGCGGACCCCAATGTCTTCGCGGACACGCTTCGCGCTTCGCTCGAGGCGGGTGGAGGGGCGAACGCACCGACCGCCTGGGTGCCTGATGCCAGCATCTGGCGAGAGGTCCTCGGCCGCCGGCCCGAGCTGTCGACAGCACTCCCGCGTACCTTCCCTGTCGTCGCCGTCAGCCCCGCCGTCATCGCGGCACCGCGACCGATGGCCGAGGCGCTGGGCTGGCCCGAGTCCCAGCCCAGCTGGGCAGAGCTGGTCGAGCTCGCCAAGGCCGCCGATGGCTGGGCCGCCAAGGGTCATCCGGAGTGGGGAAGGGTGCGCATCGGCTGGCAGGACCCGCTTCGCGACGCAGCGAGCCTGACCGCGATGATGAGCCTGAGTCAATGGGCGACCGACGGTGCCGAGACGGTGGACGACGTGCGGAGGGGTCTGCTGTCGGCGCACAGTGCCCTGGCGAGCCTGAACCTGGAGCAGGAGAAGGTCATGGCCGGGCTGACGGACACGAAGACGACGCCCGAGGACGCCACCAAGCAAGCGATGCTCTTTCCGACCAGCGAGCGCGAGGTGCTCCGGTACAACGCGACGAAGCCACGCATCCCGCTCGCTGCCCTGTACCCGTCGGACGGGATCCACCCGAACGAGGTCCCGCTGATCACGGTGCACGCCGACTGGGTGACGGATCAGCAGAGAGCCGCCCTGGATCGCTTCGCGGTCTTCCTGGTGACTGGCGCCGAGAACAAGCTGATGGCAGCCGACGGGTGGCGCACGCCGCGTCTCCAGACGGAGGCCGACACCGCGCAGGGCGTGGTGGCGTCCGAGCCGCGGTTCACGCCTTCCGGCCCCAACGCATGGTCGCTCGCGCAGTCGCTCCAGGGATGGACCGCTCTCGACCGCCAGGGGTCGGTCCTCGTCGTGCTCGACACGTCCGGGTCGATGAACGAGCGCGTCGCTGCGGCAGGCAACGCGACGCGGCTCGATCTGGCCAAGCAGGCCATCGCGGACTCGTTGCCCTTGTTCTCGGACCGCACCAACATCGGGCTCTGGACGTTCTCACGTCAGGAGAACCGAGCCGACCACACCGTGGTTCTCGATCTGGGGCCGCCATCGCGGAACGTCGGCGGCGAGACCGCGGTGCAGGCGCTGCAGAAGTCGCTGGACGGACTGCGCGCGGACGGAGCCACGGGACTCTACGACACGGTCATCGCCGCGGCTGCGGCGGCCCAGAACGCATGGCGTGAGGGCAACAACACCATCGTCCTGATCAGTGACGGCAAGAACGAGGACCCCGGGAGCGCCTCGCTCGAGCAGGTGCTGGCCAAGCTCGAGCCGCTCGCGGGCACCGAGCGGCCCGTGCGGATCCTCAGCATCGCCCTTGGCGGCGAGGCCGATGCGGTCACGCTGCGCCGGCTCGCCGATGCTGCCAAGGGTGAGGCCTACGTCGCCCGTGAGGCCCAGGACCTCGGCAAGGTGTTCCTCGCCGCCCTCACCGACTAGCGCTCCGTCTGGCGTCGTCCCGCTGGACTGACGTCATGGGGTGTCAGGAGGATGGCGTGCCGTTGCCCCGGTAGACCCCCTCGCGCAGTTCGAGCGCATACGCGTCGACGTCCGGCATGCCGCGCTCCCGGGCCACCGCGACCTCCGCCTCGATGTCATAGGGCACGCGGACGAAGGTGACGGCAAACGACTCTGGCACGACGGAGCCCACGACCCCCTCGAGGATCACGTAGGGTGCGCTCGGTCCGTCCAGGTGGTTGCCGACGGCCCCGGCGTTGAACAGCATGAGGCCGTCGTCGGCCGCGAGGTAGGTGCCGTGGATGTCGCCGTAGCCGACGACGTCCGGTGTCGTGCCCTGCGGCCACGGCCCGGCGCGGAACTCGCCGGTGAAGGGCGTGTTCGTGAAGATGCCGAGGAACTCCTCCCGCGTGTGCTGCACTCGGACGCGGACGAACTCATTGGTCTGCGACGCATGGAAGAGCCGGATTCGCTTGCCGCTCATGAGGAGCTCGTGGGAGTTCGGCAGCGCAGCGAGCCAGCCGATGTCGTCGTCGGTCAGCTCGTCGCGCGCCCACTGCCCTCCCTCGAAGGCCTGGACGGCATCGCGGGCGATGAAGGTGTCCCAGTTGCCGCGGACGGTCACCTCACACGTCTCGCGGGTCAGCTTGATGGCCTCCGAGCCGCGCGGCCCCTTGCCCACCACGTCACCGAGGTTGAGGATCCGGGTGATGCCCCGGGCCTCGATGTCGGCCAGGACCGCCTCGAGCGCGGTGACGTTGCCGTGGACGTCCGAGATGACGGCGACTCTGTCCATCCTCCCGTGCCGCTCCCTGATCGGATCTGCCACCCGCTCAGTCCTTGTGGGTGGTACCGGGCAGCGCGAGCATGCGGTCGAGCGCGACCCGGGCGTCGGCGGCCACCTGTGAGTCGACCTTGATCGGGTTGACCACCCTGCCGTCGACGAGGGACTCGAGCGCCCACACGAGATGGGGCAGGTCGATCCGGTTCATCGTCGAGCAGTAGCAGACGTTCTTCTCGAGGAAGGCGATCCGCTGCCCGGGGAACTGCTGGGCGAGACGCTTGACGAGGTTGAGCTCGGTACCGACGACCCAGGACGTGCCGTCCGGGGCGGCGGCGATGGTGTTGATGATCTTCTCGGTCGAGCCGACCTCGTCGGCTAGCTCGACCACCTCGTAGCGGCACTCGGGGTGGACGATGACCTTGACGCCCGGGATCTCCCGCCGAGCCGCCTCGACCGCGTCGACGGTGAAACGGCCGTGCACGGAGCAGTGCCCGCGCCAGAGGATCATCCGCGCGCCGGCCAGCTGCTCCGGCGTGAGCCCACCGCCGGGCCGGTGCGGGTCCCACACGACGCAGTCGTCGAGGGTGAGGCCGAGCTCGCGCACCGCGGTGTTGCGGCCCAGGTGCTGGTCGGGCAGGAAGAGGACCTTGCCGTCGCCGTCCACGCCACCCACCTGCTCGAACGCCCAGGCGAGGGCGGTCCGGGCGTTGGAGCTCGTGCACACGGTGCCGCCGTGCCGGCCGGTGAACGCCTTGATCGCGGCCGACGAGTTCATGTAGGTGACCGGGACCGTCTGTCCCGCGACCCCCGCTGCCTCGAGCTGGTCCCACGCGTCCTCGACCTGGGCGATCGCCGCCATGTCCGCCATCGAGCAGCCGGCCGCGAGGTCGGGCAGGATCACCGTCTGCTCGTCGCTCGTCAGGATGTCGGCGGACTCGGCCATGAAGTGGACCCCGCAGAAGACGATCCACGGCGCGTGCGGTCGGGCGGCCGCCTCCCGGGCGAGCTTGAAGGAGTCGCCCGTCACGTCGGCGAACTGGATCACCTCGTCGCGCTGGTAGTGGTGCCCGAGGACGAACACCTGGTCGCCGAGGGCCGCCCTGGCCGCCCGGGCACGCTCGACGAGGTCGGGGTCCGAGGGGGCGGGCAGGTCGCCGGGGCACTCCACGCCGCGCTCGGTGTGCAGCTCGGTGCCCTGGCCGAGCACGAGGAGGGGCAGCGGGGCTGGGGCCGTCGTCATGAACAGATCGTATGCCGCTGGGGCGGCTCCCAGCCTCGTCCCCGGATCCGGACGTGTGGCCGGCACTACCCTCGGGAGGATGAGTCGGATCTTCACCACCAGCTTCGCCTCGGTGTACCCCCACTACGTGACCAAGGTCGAGAGGAAGGGGCGGACGAAGGACGAGCTGGATGAGGTCATCGAGTGGCTGACCGGCTTCGACGACTCGGCATTGAGCGCTCACCTGGCTGCCGGCACGACGTTCGAGGACTTCTTCGCCGAGGCCCGGCTCAACCCACGTGCGTCGCAGATCACGGGCGTCGTGTGCGGGGTGCGTGTCGAGGAGATCGACGATCCGCTGATGCGGAACATCCGCTACCTGGACAAGCTGGTCGACGAGCTGGCCAGGGGCAGGTCGATGGACAAGGTCCTGAGGGCCTGAGCCGTCGCAGACCCTCGGCGATCCGCGGCGACGTTGCCCGTCAGAGGGCCGAGAGCACCAGCGGCCAGAGCTCAGCGAGCTGGCCCTCACCATTGCACAGGGCGACCAAGGTCAGGTCACGGTCCGGAAGGTGGCGCGCGACGGTCTCGATGCCGGGGTCGCCGCCGTCGTGCCCGAACCCTCGGTCCGCCCGGACGTAGAGGCCGTAGCCGTACCAGAGCCCGTCGGCGACGGGGACGTGGCGGCTACGCATCTGGGTGCTCAGGTCGCCGCCGAGCAGGTCGCCGTGCGCGATCGCCCGTAGGAACCGGTCGAGGTCACGCGCCGTGGCGTGCGCGCCGCCGTCACCGCCGCCGATCACCGGGATCGAGAAGGTGTTGCTGCGCCATGGGGCCTCGCTCCCCGTGCGAGGCAGGTAGCCCACCGCCACGTCTGGCACGGCCTCGTCGGACCGGAAGTAGCCGGACGACACCATGCCGGTCGGCCGCAGCACGCGCTCGGTCACCGCGGGGACGAACTCCCGCCCCGTCACCTCTTCGACGACCGCCGCGAGCAGCACGAAGCCCGCGTTGCTGTAGTGGAACTCCGCGCCCGGCTGCGCGGTCGGCGCCGCCTCGGTGTAGAGCGGTAGGAAGTCGTCGGGCCGCTCCATGCGGTACATGGGGCGGTTGCGCCACAGCGCGGCGTAGTCCTCGACGTACCCGGGCAGGTCCTCGTCCTCCTCGGCGTAGTCGCCGATGCCGGAGGTGTGACTGAGCAGGTGGTGGACGGTGACCTCGGGCGACATGGTCCTGGGCCTGCGCGAGGCGGGCAGCACATCCTCCACCCGGTCCTCGACACCGACCAGGCCGTCGCGCACGCAGGTCAGGACCGCGGCCGCCGTGAACGCCTTGGACAGCGACGCGAGCCCGAATCGGGTGCCGGGGTGGATCGGTGTCGCAGCCGCCCGGCAGGCCAGGCCGCCGCAGGACTCGAGCAGGGTCCGGTCGCCCTGGGCGACCAGCACGCTGCCCGTGAACCGGTCCTCGTCGGCCAGTCTCGCCAACCCGTCTGCCACGTCGTCCCATGTCGGCATGGCGGCAGCCTAGGTCCTCGTCCACCTGGGTCGAGCAGCCCCCATCCCTTGAAATGGCATTGACTTCAAGCATGCTTCAAGTCGGACGCTGTCGGCATGAACTCAGTACCACCCACAGCCCTCATCACCGGCGCCAGCCGTGGCCTCGGTCGGGCCCTGGCCGGACGGCTGGCCGAGCAGGGATGGCGCCTGCTCCTCACTGGTCGGACCCCCGACGATCTCGCTCTCGCCGCCGCTGAGCTCGCCCGGGCCGCCCCAACCGCCGACGTGGTCGCCCGGGCCGGTGACGTCGCCGACGCCGCGCACCGCGAGGAGCTCGTCGGAGTCGTCACGCGCTGGGGGCGTCTCGACCTGCTCGTCAACAATGCGAGCACGCTCGGTCCCACCCCGCTCCACCGTCTCGAGGACCTCACACCCGAGGCGCTCAGCCGGATCCTCGCCGTCAACGTCGTCGGCCCCCACGCGTTGACCCGGGCCATGGTTCCCCTCCTCCGGTCGGACGGCGGCGTGGTGCTCGACATCTCCTCCGACGCAGCTGTCGAGCACTACGAGACCTGGGGTGGCTACGCCGCGTCGAAGGCCGCGCTCGACCGGCTGGCGCTGACCCTGGGGACCGAGCTCAGCGGCATCCGGGCCTACGCCTTCGACCCCGGGGACATGCGCACGGCCATGCACCAGGAAGCCTTCCCCGCTGAGGACATCAGTGATCGACCGCTTCCCGAGGACGTGGCCGTGCCGGCGATCCTCGATCTGCTCGCGCGCCGCCCGCCGAGTGGTCGTTACCGGGCGGGGGACCTGCCGCAGGACCGGCCGGAGGCACGCTCCCCGGAGGTCACCTCCACGACCCCCGGGGATGTGGCGTGACGGCCCGCGTCGGGGAGCGACCGCTCACGCGATTCCGTGCGACCGACGACCTCACCGCCGATGCCCCTCCCGAGGCCAGGGGCCTCTCCCGCGATGGAGTCCGCCTGCTCGTCGCCTCCGAGCAGGACGGCGCGGTGACCGTCGAACACGGGACCTTCCCAGCCCTGGGCCGCCACCTCGGCCCGGGTGACGTCCTCGTCGTCAACAACTCGGCCACCGTCGCGCGTGAGATCGATGGCCGGCTCGCGGCTCGTGGCGCGGTGGTCATCCACGTTGGCGCGGAGCTCGACGACGGCTCCTGGGTCGTCGAGCTGCGCACCGCGCCGGACGCCGGTCGTCCCGTTCTCGACGCGGCGCTCGGCGACGAGATCGTGCTGGCGGGTCGCCATCGCCGGACCCTGCGGTCGTCGCCGACCCTGCGGCTGGTCGCGCCCTATCCCGAGCCGGGATCGTCGCCCTCGGGATCGGGCAACCGGCTCTGGAAGGCCGTCGAGTCGGGCAGCAGCGGTCTGGGCGAGCACCTCGCCGCGCACGGACGCCCGATCGCTTACGGCTACCTGCGGGCCCGCTTCCCGCTCGCCGCCTACCAGACCGTGTTCGGCACGATCCCGGGCAGCGCCGAGATGGCCAGTGCGGCGCGGCCCTTCACCACCGAGCTGGTCACGAGCCTCGTCTCGGCGGGCGTCGTCATCGTCCCGGTCACGCTCCACACGGGACTGTCGTCGCAGGAGTCGGGGGAGGCGCCGCAACCCGAGCGGTTCGCCGTGTCGAGGTCCGCCGCCGCCGTCGTCAACGCTGCCAAGGCGGTTGGCGGGCGGGTCGTCGCGGTGGGCACGACCGCCACCCGTGCCCTGGAGTCCGCAACCGACGAGGCCGGGGTCGTTTCCGCAGCCGCGGGGTGGACCGACCTCGTCATCTCGCCCGACCGGCCGGTCCGGGTCGTGGGTGGCCTCGTCACGGGTTGGCACAACTCGGACGCCACGCACCTGCTCCTCGTCGAGTCGGTCGCCGGCCCGAACCTCACCCAGGCGGCCTACGACGCGGCGCTCTCCCGCCACTACGCGTGGCACGAGTTCGGCGACTCGGCTCTGCTGCTGCCCGATCGGGAGGCCGGGGAGCTCTCGCGTGGTTGAGTGGGTCGGGAACTGCTCCCTCTCCGTGGTGAGAGGATGCCCGGCGTGCACGTGCTCATCGCCCCCGACTGCTTCACCGGCACCCTGACCGCCGCCCAGGCGGCGACCGCCATGGCCGAGGGCTGGGGCAGGTCTGCCCCCCATGACACCCTCGAGCTCGTGCCGCTGTCCGACGGGGGTCCCGGCTTCGTCGACGTCCTGGGCGCGAACCTGGGCGGGCAGGTGCATGCCGTGACGGTGTCCGACCCGCTCGGTCGCGACGTCCCCGCCATGGTGCTCGTGGTGGGCGACGTGGGCTACGTCGAGTCGGCCCAGGCTGCGGGCCTGCACCTGCTGACCCGTGACGAGCGGGACCCGACCCGCACCACGACCTTCGGTGTCGGCCAGCTCGTCCAGGCCGCCATCGACCTCGGCGCTCAGCGCGTCGTCATCGGGCTCGGCGGCTCCGGGACCAACGACGCCGGCGCCGGCCTGCTCGCCGCCCTCGGCGTCGGCACACCCGAGCGACTGGCGCGCGGCGGCCTGCTCCTCTGCGAGGCCAACGCCGACGACGTCGCGGGTCTCGACGACGCCCGTCGCCGCCTGAGTGTCATCGACCTCGTCATCGCCAGCGACGTCGACTCGCCGCTCCTCGGCCTGAAGGGCGCCAGCGCGGTCTTCTCCGAGCAGAAGGGCGCGTCTCCGGAGGCGGCCCAGGCCCTCGAGAGCTCACTGAGCCACTTCGCCAGCGTGGTGGCCCGCGTGCGGCCGCCGGCCAAGGACCTCCTGACCGGCACCGCCATCCGCCCGGAGCGACAGGCGGGCGCCGGTGCCGCGGGAGGGCTCGGCTACGCCCTCCACCTGCTCGGCGCGCGCCAGGTCTCCGGTGTGGCGGCGGTTCTCGAGGCGGTCGGTTTCAGCGAGCGCCTGGCCCGCTCCGACCTCGTCGTCACGGGGGAGGGCTCCCTCGACTGGCAGTCGCTCCACGGCAAGGTCGTGGTCGGCGTGGCGGATGCGGCCAGCCACCACGGCGTACCGGCCATCGCGGTTCCGGGACAGTCCGTGCTCGGCCGTCGAGACGCGATGTCGGCGGGCATCTCGGGGGTGTACCCGGTGGTCGAGCGCCCGGCCCAGCTCGAGGAGGCACTGGCAGACCCGTCCGGCACGCTGGCCACGCGGGTCGTCCGAGTGGCCCGCACCTGGTCCCCGTCCCCCCGCGGCTGAGCCCCGAGCGACGAGGTGCGGAAGGAGCGTCAGGTGAGGAACGCGCCCACCCAGCTCAGCGGCATACGGCCATCTCTCGTCCACCATCCGGCGGGTGGTGCGCACATCCGTTGGAAGCCGACGTATCCTTGACGGGTCGGGAACACATCCGGCACGGCATGGGTTGTTACTCCTGACCCATGCTCCACCACGTGAAGGACTGCACATGAGTGTCGAGACGAACGCTTCCACCGAGGCCCAGACCGAGGCTCCCGCCCACGGTGTCATCCTCACCGACGTGGCCTCAACGAAGGTCAAGAGCCTCCTCGAGCAGGAGGGTCGCGACGACCTCCGTCTCCGTGTCGGCGTGCAGCCGGGTGGCTGCTCGGGCCTGATCTACCAGCTCTACTTCGACGAGCGCACGCTCGACGGTGACCTGGTGCGCGACTTCGACGGTGTCGAGGTCGTCGTCGACCGGATGAGCTCCCCCTACCTCGAGGGCGCGACGATCGACTTCGCCGACACCATCGAGAAGCAGGGCTTCACCATCGACAACCCCAACGCGGGCAGCAGCTGCGCCTGCGGCGACTCCTTCAGCTGAGTCACACACGAAGGGTCCCACCGCGCGGTGGGGCCCTTCGTCATGTCTGCCGTATGCCGCTGAGCCGGCCGCCGCTCCAACGGCGCGCCACGCGGGCGGCTGCGTCAGAAGCCGTACTCCCCGAGGCCCTGGACGAGCGCAGCGGCGTCGTCTGGCACGTCGATGTCCACGTGCGGGAAGTCCGGCCTGACGGCCGTGAAGCGCGGCAGGTGGATCTCGCGGCTGTCCTCGACGAGCTCGGCGACGCTCCCGCTGTCCAGGCCGTCGCGGGGTGACGGGAACTCGGTCGGCGACGGGGTGGAATCGGTCCGGAAGGGCGTGCCGGCGGTGGTCATACGGCCACGCTATGTCGGGGCGGAGCCGGGGGACAGGTCTACCGCCGGGTAGTCGGCCGATGAGCAGATGAGGTTGGTCTCACTCGCCTCACTCACTCCGGGTCACGCGGCGGAAAGGCCGCCACGAGCGGCGTGTCGAACGGCAGGACCCCGAGCTTGGCGGCGCCGCCCGGAGAGGCGAGCGGCTCGGTCTGCCCGGGCATGGTCTCCTCGAAGAAGTCGGCGTTGTCCTGCAGGTACGGCTGCAGCTCGGCCGGCAGGTCGTCCTCGTAGTAGATCGCCTCGACGGGACAGACCGGCTCGCACGCG
>NZ_DATEEY010000052.1:0-21291 GCF_035280925.1 Intrasporangium sp.
GCCGCCCCCGATGAGGTAGTTGCGGGCTCCGATGGCCGTCCTCGACATCGCATAGCCGACGACGCCGAAGAGCAGGTGGACGACGTTGTGCAGGATCGACACCTGGAAGACGCCGAGCAGCATCGCCTCGGACTCGTGTCCGGCGAAGGTCATGGTGTCGTAGTTGGTCGTGATGCCGGGAATGAAACCGAGCACGCCGACGACCAGGAAGACGACCGAGATGACCTTCGCGGCCGTTTGCACCGAGGTCCGATCGTGCGTCCCGGCCGTGCGGTTGGGCGAGTCGGTCGTGCGGCCGTAGCCGCCAGGATTGCTGGTCATGAGGTCCTCCAGGGGGTGAGTGGTATCCGGAATATTCCCCTGCGGGTTCACTCCAAACGGCACGGACGACGTGGACCTCCGTGCCGGCTTCCGTGCCGACTTCCATGCTCCGCGGCCGAGCCCTGTTAGGGGCAGGTTCGTAGGGGTAGCGTTTTGAAAGGGACGATCCCGAGACGATCGTGGAGTTGTCCCGGAGCCGACTCGTGGGAGGTACCGATGCAGCTCGACTGGCTCAAGCCCCTCACCAGCCTCGATGGGCCGTTCGCGTGCGCCACCCTCGACGCCAGCAACCTCGACCCGGTGACGCGGAGCCGTCGACTCGCCGCCTGGGGCTCGGCTCGACGGGAGCTGGGGCGCCGAGGGGCCGACGACGAGACGTTGGCGGTCCTCGAGGAGGCGGTGACCGATCCGGCGGGGGCCGGCGAGCGAACTCGGGTCGTCTGCGCGAGTCAGGGCCACCTCGTCCTCGACGTCGGCATGGACGGACGGCCACGGCGTGAGTCGTCGTCGTTCGGGCCGGTGCCGCGGCTGATGGAGGTCGTGCGCGGGCTCGACGGCAAGGAGACCCACGCCGTGGTTCGTCTTGATCGGGAGGGTGCCGACATCGAGGTCATCGACCCCAACGGCGCGATCGTCACGGCCACCGACGTCACCGGCGAGCACGACGAGCTGCGCAAGGTCGGCGCCGGGGGCGCCTCCCAGCGGCGGTTCCAGGCCCGCGCCGAGGACTCCTGGAAGCACAACGCCAACCAGATCGCGGCCGAGCTCGACCGCCTCGTTCGGCGCCTCCGGCTCGGCGCGGTCTTCCTCGAGGGCGAGGAGCACATGGCGTCCTACCTGGTCGAACAGGCCTCGGGGCCGACGGCCGAGCTGCTCGTCAGGCTCGACACCGGTGGGCGGGCGGCAGGCACCTCGGAGACGGCGGAGGCGAGCGCCCGGGATGCGGCGCTGGCCCGGCGGCGTGTCGAGCGTGACGCTCGCCTCCTCGAGCGGTTCGGCGACGCGAAGGGCGCTGGGTCCACGGTGGAGGGCTGGTCCGCGGTGACGGAGGCGGTTGCCAGGGCCCAGGTCGCCCACGTCCTGCTCCATCCCGACGTCTGGGACGGTGAACCGGAGGCGCCGGCCGTTTCGGAGCCGACCTCCGGGGAGCGCGACCCGAACGCCCTGATCTGGTCCCTGGCTCCGGTGGGTGCGGAGATCTCGCTCGTCGCCCAGCCGTTCGATGCCAAGGACGGCGTCGCAGCCATCCTCCGATGGAACGACGCGTCGACGCCGGACTGAGACGGCGTCCTAGCATGGGGCTCATGCCCGAGCCCGAACCTCGCGTCACGCTCATCGGCCGTCCCGGATGCCACCTCTGTGACGAGGCGAAGGCGGTCATCGAACGGGTCACCGCCGACCTCGGCGTGACATGGGCCGAACGGTCCATCGACGACGATGCCGAGCTGCGTGCGAAGTACGCCGAGCAGATCCCCGTGACCCTTGTCGATGGCCTCCGCCACGACTTCTGGCGGGTGGACGAAGCACGCCTGCGTTCCGCGCTGACCTGACCGTCGAGACCGCACGGAGACCCGGATCGCACGACTGTCCACGTGGTGGTGACATTCGCCGCTCACTTTGTGCAAGGGTTCACAAACGTCTAGCCTGACTGGGTACCCACGCGCTCCGCGTTCGTGGTCTCTTGGCGTTCCCGGGAGGCCAGATCGCCTCAGACGAGAGGAGCCGGTGACCCAGCGTGTCGGCCGACCCCACCGTGCGTCGCGAGATCCCCGACGCAACCGTTGCGCGGCTCCCTGAGTACCTCAGAACCCTCTCCCGCCTCGCCGAGGAGGGGGTCCTGTCCGTGTCGTCCGAGGAGCTGGCGGCAGCCGTGGGCGTCCGCTCGGCGCAGCTGCGCAAGGACCTGAGCCATCTCGGCTCGTACGGCGTCCGCGGAGTCGGCTACGAGGTGGAGACGCTGGCCCTCGAGATCTCCCGGGCGTTGGGCCTCACCGAGGACTGGCCCGTCGCGATCGTCGGGATGGGCAACCTCGGCCACGCCCTGGCCTCCTACTCGGGCTTCGTCACGAAGGGCTTCCGCATCGTCGCGCTCTTCGACGACGACCCTGCGCTCCGGGGCGAGGTGGTCCAGGGCATCGCGATCTCGCCGTTCGGCCACCTGCCGCGACGGTATGCGGAGGACCCGATCGCGATCGGCGTCATCGCCACGCCCGCGGCGGCCGCCCAGACCGTGTGCGATGCCCTCGTGGACGTAGGGGTCAGGTCCATCCTCAACTTCGCGCCCGCCGTGCTCTCGGTGCCGGACGGGGTTGACGTCCGCCGGGTCGATCTCTCCACCGAGCTGCAGATCCTTGCCTTCCATGCCCAGCAGAAGGCGCTCGCCCAGGGAGCTCTGGACTCGCTCGACCCGATCGCCGCGACCCAGGGGCTGGCCGGGGCAACGGGTTCGGGACCGGTGGTGGCGACGTGAGCCTCCTCGTCATCGGGCTGTCGCACCACACGGCGCCGCTCGCCCTGCTCGAGTCCCTGTCCGAGTCACCGGACCGGGTCGCCGACATCGCGACCGCGGTCCTCGCGTCCGCGACCGCGTCCGAGGCCGTCGTCCTGGCGACGTGCAACCGGCTCGAGGTCTACGCCGAGGTGCCGGCCTTCCACCCCGCCGTGGCCGCGGTCGGTGAGGCGCTGGCCATCGCCGCCGGCAGCCGGCGCGAGGGCCTGCCGACTCCGGGCGAGGTGTCTCCCAGCGACCCCGTCGAGGAGCTCGCCAGCCGGGCTGAGGGCATCGCCGAGCACCTCTACGTGCGCTATGACGACGGTGCGGTGGCGCATGCGTTCACGGTCGCGTGTGGCCTGGACTCGATGGCCGTGGGGGAGTCGCAGATCCTCGGCCAGATGCGCGATGCCCTGGCGGCCGCCCAGCAGGCCGGCCGTGCTGGCGAGTCCCTCAACTCGCTCTTCCAGCATGCCCTTCGGGTGGGCAAGCGGGCCCATTCCGAGACGGACATCGACCGGCACAGCGTCTCGCTCGTCCAGATGGGCCTCGAGGAGGCAGCGCACGTCCTGGGTGACCTGCGGGGCCGACGCACCGCCGTGGTGGGTGCCGGTGCGATGAGTGGGCTCGCCGTGGCCACTGCGGCACGCAGCGGCATCACTGACCTCACGGTCATCAACCGGACGCCGGCGCGGGCAGAGCGCCTGGCCGCCTCCGTGGGCGGGACGCCGCGGCCCTGGTCCGAGCTCGCCGACGTCCTGGCGGAGAGCGACCTCGTCATCGCCTGCACGGGCGCCGTGGGCCAGGTCATCACCGAGGAGCGGCTGGCCCGGAGCGTCGCTGCCCGCGGAGGCGTGCCGCAGGTGGTCATCGACCTCGCCCTGCCTCGGGACGTCGCGCCCGTGGAGACGTGGTCCCAGCCGCTGCCGAGCGTCAGCCTCATCGACCTCGAGGAGCTCGGCCGACGGCTCGAGGGGCGGGCCGATCTGCTGCAGGTGGACCGAGTCGGCGACCTCGTCACCGCCGAGGTCGCCGACTACCTGACCCGCCGGCTCCAGAAGTCCGTGGCTCCCACGGTCGCCGCTCTGCGTGCCCGGGCTGCCTCCCTCGTCTCGACCGAGCTGGACCGGCTCCACCAGCGCCTGCCCGAGCTCGACGAGGCGACGCGCGCGGAAGTCGGACACGCGGTGCACCGCATCGTCGAGAAGCTGCTCCACACCCCGACGACGCGGGTCAAGGAGTTCGCCGTCGAGGGTGTCGGGGCCGACTACGCCGCGGCACTCCGAGAGCTGTTCGACCTCGAGCCCAAGGACGTCGCCAACGTCTCGTCCCCGCCGAAACGGGGTGCCCCATGACCGCCCTGCGCCTCGGCACCCGGCGATCAGCCCTCGCCACGACGCAGTCGGGCTGGGTCGCCGACCGGCTGCGCGCCGCCGGCCACGAGGTCGAGCTCGTCGAGATCACGACCGAGGGGGACGTCTCCGGTGAGCTGTTGACGGCCATCGGCGGGACGGGCGTCTTTGCCGCGGCCATCCGCAAGGCCCTCATGGACGCGCGCGTCGACCTCGCCGTCCACTCACTCAAGGACCTCCCCACCGCTCCCGAGCCGGGACTCGTCATCGCCGCCGTGCCCGTGCGTGAGGACAGCCGGGACGTCCTGGTGGCTCGAGACGGCCTCACGCTCGGGGAGCTGCCGGCCGGATCCACCGTGGGTACCGGCTCGCCCCGGCGCACCGCCCAGCTGGCGAGCCTGGGCCTCGGTCTCCACATCCGCCCCATCCGCGGCAACGTCGACACCCGACTGCGGCTCGTCACGAGCGGTGAGCTCGATGCGGTCGTCCTCGCCCGTGCGGGCCTGGCCCGACTCGGCCGGCTCGGCGTCGTCACCGAGGTGCTCGACCCGATCCAGGTGCTGCCAGCGCCGGGTCAGGGGGCGCTCGCGGTCGAGTGCCGTGCCGACCGGGCCGACGTGCAGGAGGCCGTCAGCATTCTCGAGGACGCCGACACGAGGACCTGTGTCACGGCCGAGCGTTCGCTGCTCGCGGCGCTGGAGGCGGGCTGCACCGCGCCGGTCGGCGCGCTCGCCGAGGTCGTCGAAGGCGACGCCGGACTGGAGCTGTCGCTCCGGGCGTTCGCCGGCAGCGAGGACGGACGAATCGAGTTGCGCCGGTCGCTCACCGGCAGGTATGACGACCCTGAGGCCATCGGCCGACACCTTGCCCAGATCCTGCTCGAGGACGGCGCCGCCGACCTCAGCCAGCCCGCCACTCCCGCACAACGACCCCCGGAGCCAGTTTCGTGACTCGCACACGCCAGCCGTCAGAGCCGACGGTGCCAACCCCCACGGTCCCGACGACGCCCTCACGTGTCGCCTTCGTCGGGTCCGGCCCCGGCGACCCGGGGCTGCTCACCCTGCGGGCCCGCGACCTGCTCGCGGCCGCCGACGTCGTCGTGCTCGACCGCCTCATGCGTGAGGACGCGGTGCTGCGCCATGCCCGTGCGGACGTGCAGATCGTCGACGCCGGCCACGGTGAGAACGGTCAGGAGCTGACCCACGCCGTGCGCGCCAAGCTCGTCGTCAGGGCTGCGAAGTCCGTCCCCTCGGGCGGCCTCGTCGTGCGCCTCATGGACGGCGACCCGGCCACCTTCAACGGTCTCGTGGAGGAGGTCCGCGCCTGCCGCAAGGCCGGCATCAGCTTCGACGTGGTCCCCGGGGTGTCGGCCGCGAGCGCCGTCGCCACCTATGCCGGCGTCCCGCTGACCTCCAAGGCCACGCCGGCGGTCCACGTGCTCAACGCCGACCAGCCGGGGCTGGACCTCGCCCGCTACGGCGCGAACGACGACACCATGGTCATCCTCGGCTCGACGCCCTCGATCGGTGCCGTGCTCGATGGCTTGCTCGAGAGCGGACGTCCGTCAGAGACGCAGGTCGTGCTGGTCGAACGGGCCACCACCGTCCGCCAGTCCTCGTGGACGACCACCCTGGGCGACGCCGAGACCGCGATCCCCGGCGCCACCGGGCACCTCTCCGCAGCAGTGGTGTCACCCAATGTGGCGCTCCGCGACGAGTTCTCCTGGTTCGAGACGAAGCCCCTGTTCGGCTGGAAGGTCCTCGTCCCCCGCACCCAGGCGCAGGCAGGATCCATGATCGAGCGGCTCGCCGCCTACGGCGCCGTCGCCGACGTCGTGCCGACCATCTCGGTCGAGCCGCCTCGCACGCCGCAGCAGATGGAGAAGGCCGTCCGGGGACTCGTCACGGGTCGCTATGAGTGGATCGGCTTCACCTCGACCAACGCCGTGCGCGCCGTCCGCGAGCGGTTCGAGGAGCTCGGGCTCGACGCCCGGGCCTTCGCCGGCCTCAAGGTGGCGGCGGTCGGTGGGGTCACCGCGGACGCGCTGCGCGACTGGGGGATCAACCCCGACCTCGTGCCGACCGGGGAGCAGTCTGCTGCCGGACTGCTCGAGGTGTGGCCGGAGTTCGACGACCTGCTCGACCCGATCAACCGAGTCCTGCTGCCGCGGGCCGACATCGCCACCGACACGCTCGTGGCCGGCCTTCGTGAGATGGGCTGGGAGGTCGACGACGTGACGGCCTACCGGACCGTCCGCGCAGCCCCTCCTGCGCAGCACGTGCGCGATGCGATCAAGGGCGGCGACTATGACGCGGTCGTCTTCACGTCGAGCTCGACGGTGCGCAACCTCGTCGGGATCGCGGGCAAGCCCCATGCAGCGACCGTCGTCGCCTGCATCGGGCCCGCCACGGCGAAGACCGCCCAGGAGCACGGCCTGCGCGTCGACGTGCTGGCACCGGAGGCCTCGGCGGTCAGCCTGGTCGATGCCCTTGCCGGTCACGGCGTCGGTCTGAAGGTCGCGGCCGCCGAGGCGGGGACGCCGGTGCAGCGCCCGAGCGACAAGCGGCCGGCCTCGCGCCGCCGCGCCCGCTGACGACGGGGAGGCCCACCGTGATCGAGCGTCCTCGCCGCCTGCGCCAGACCCCCACACTGCGTGCCCTCGTCGCCGAGACGCGCCTGCACCCGAGGGACCTGGTGCTGCCGGCGTTCGTGGCCGAGGACGCTGACCACCCGCGGCCCATCACGAGCATGCCCGGGGTCGTCCAGCACACGCTCGACTCCCTGGTCGAGGAGGCTCGCCGCAGCCTGGACGCCGGCATCGGCGGCATCATGCTCTTCGGGGTCCCGACCACGAAGGATGCCCGCGGCTCGGGCGGAACCGAGCCCAGCGGCATACTCAATGTCGCTCTCGAGCGCGTCCGCGCTGCCGTCGGCGACGACCTCGTGGTCATGGCGGACACCTGCCTGGACGAGTTCACCGACCACGGGCACTGCGGCGTCCTCGATGACCGCGGGCGTGTCGACAACGACGCAACGCTGGAGATCTATGGGCGGATGGCCGTCGCCCAGGCGCGTGCGGGAGCGCACGTCGTCGGTCCCTCGGGGATGATGGACGGCCAGGTCGCCGCCATCCGCGGTGCCCTCGACGAGGCCGGCTTCACCGAAACCGTGGTCCTCGCATACGCCGCCAAGTACGCGTCCGCTTTCTACGGGCCATTTCGTGACGCCGTCCAGTCGAGCCTCGAGGGTGACCGGCGGACGTACCAGCAGGACCCGGCCAACGTGGTCGAGTCGCTCCGCGAGATCGACCTGGACATCGCCGAGGGAGCCGACCTGGTCATGGTCAAGCCGGCCATGTCCTACCTCGACGTCGTCGCCGCTGCCGCGGAGCGATCGGCGGTGCCGGTGGCGGCGTACCAGGTCTCCGGGGAGTACGCGATGATCTCGGCCGCCGCCGCGAACGGCTGGATCGACCGCAAGGCCGCGGCTCTCGAGTCGCTCCTGTCGATCCGCCGCGCTGGCGCGCAGGTCGTCCTGACCTACTTCGCGCTCGAGGTCGCCGACTGGATCGGCTGACTGCGGTGCCACGCCGCTCGGGTGACCGCCGGAGGACGGAGTGACAACTAGGATCTGAGCAGCCACGTGAGGCAGCGCAGTCCATCCGCCTGAAGGGAGTGACCCGGCCATGTCCCAGACTGATGGCGTCAAATGGCTCAGTGACTCCGAGCAGGACTCCTGGCGGGCCATCCTGCGCGGCACCCGACTGTTGGAGACGGCCCTCGACGACGCCCTCCACGGCTCGGGCCTGCAGCTCAGCGAGTACGAGATCATCTCGATGCTGTCGGAGAGCCCGTCCCACCGCCTGCGCATGTCGGAGCTCGCAGCGATGGTGGTGCAGTCGCGCAGCCGGCTGACGCACACGGCGAAGCGCCTCGAGGCGCGCGGCTGGGTCACGCGTGAGCAGTGTCTCGGCGACCGACGCGGCGTCGAGCTCGTCCTCACGCCCCTCGGTCTCGAGGCGGTCGACGAGATCTCCAAGGTCCACGTCCAGAGCGTGCGTGACAACCTCGTGGACATCATGACGCCGGAGCAGTTCCAGGCGATCGGCGACGCGATGGCCATCGTCCGGGACCACCTCGACCCGGAGGGCCAGAGCGACGCCTGACGCCCTCGTGGACAATGACCGCATGACTTCAGGTGCTACGGAGGCTTCGGAGGCCCTCCTCGCGCGGGCGAGCGCGGTGATCCCAGGTGGCGTCAACTCGCCGGTGCGGGCGTTCCGCGCGGTGGGTGGGACGCCGCGGTTCATGGCCTCCGGTCAAGGCGCCTGGCTCACCGACGTGGACGGCAACCGATACGTCGACCTCATCTGCTCCTGGGGACCGATGATCCTCGGCCATGCCCACCCCGAGGTGCTGAAGGCCGTGAACGGGGCTGCCGCACAGGGCTTCTCGTTCGGTACCCCGTCCGAGAACGAGGTCGCACTCGCCGAGGAGATCGTCTCCCGGGTCGAGCCCGTCGACCAGGTCCGGCTCGTCAACAGCGGCACCGAGGCGACCATGTCGGCGATCCGCCTGGCGCGGGGCTACACGCAGCGGGACGTGATCGTGAAGTTCGCGGGCTGCTACCACGGCCACGTCGATGCGCTCCTGGCGTCGGCTGGATCCGGCGTCGCGACCTTCGCGCTGCCCGACTCGGCCGGCGTACCCCGGTCGAGCGCGGGCGAGACGATCGTGCTGCCCTACAACGACCCTGCGGCCGTGGAGGCGGTGTTCGCGGAGCGCGGCCAGCAGATCGCGGCCGTCATCACCGAGGCCGCACCGGGCAACATGGGTGTCGTCCCGCCCGCCCCCGGCTTCACCGAGGGGCTGCGCCGCGTGACCCGCGACCACGGCGCACTGCTCATCAGCGACGAGGTGATGACCGGGTTCCGCTGCTCCCGCTCGGGGTTCTACGGGCTCGAGGGGCCGTATGCCGCTGGGCCGGCTGACCTGTTCACCTTCGGCAAGGTCATGGGCGGGGGATTCCCGACGGCCGCCTTCGGCGGCAGGGGCGAGGTCATGGCGCTGCTCGCACCGACCGGCCCGGTCTACCAGGCCGGCACGTTGTCAGGGAACCCGGTCGCCTCCGCTGCGGGCCTGGCGACCCTGCGCGGGTGCACCGACCAGGTGTACGCCCGGCTCGATGCCGCTGCGCACGCCATCGCCGACGCAGCCTCGGACGCGCTGACCGAGGCCTCGGTCGCGCACACCGTGCAGTGGGCCGGCTCGATGTTCTCGATCTTCTTCCGGGAGGGACCCGTCCGGAGCTACGACGATGCAAGGACGCAGGACGTCGCCGCCTTCGGTCGGTTCTTCCACGCGATGCTCGAGCGGGGCGTCCACCTGCCGCCCAGCTCGTTCGAGGCGTGGTTCGTCTCGGCGGCCCACGATGACGACGCGGTCTCGCACGTGGTCGCCGCGCTCCCAGCCGCCGCGCGCGCCGCACGGGGACCTCAATGAGGACCGGGCCCGGAGCCACCGCTGGACGCGGATTCGGACGTTCACGCCGCGTTTGAGACACTGGGCGCCATGACCGCCACGCCGATGCCAGCCGTGCCGACGCGCACCGTCGTGCACCTGATGCGGCACGGGGAGGTGCACAACCCGAGTGGGGTCCTCTACGGCCGGCTCGATGGCTATCACCTCAGCGATCTCGGCCGCGAGATGGCCGAGCTCGTGACCCGGCACCTCGAGACCAACGACATCGTCCTCGTCGTCGCGTCCCCGCTGGACCGTGCGCAGCAGACCGCCGCGCCGATCGCGGCATCGCACGGCCTCACCGTCCAGACCGATCCGCGCGTGGTGGAGTCGGAGAACTATTTCGAGGGTCGTCACGTCACCACCAAGGACCTGCTCCACCCGAGCCACTGGCACAAGCTGCTCAACCCGTTGAAGCCCTCATGGGGGGAGCCCTACGACCACATCGCGGCCCGGATGCTCGCGGCCATCGACGAGGCGCGTCGTGTCGCCGCCGGCCACGAGGCGGTCATCGTCTCGCACCAGCTGCCGATCTGGACGGTGCGCAACGAGCTCGAGGGCCGACGTCTCTGGCACGACCCCCGCAAGCGTGAGTGCACGCTCGCCTCGTTGACCTCCCTCGCCTACGACGGCGACGACCTCGAGTCGATCGCGTACTCCGAGCCGGCCGCTGCGCTTCTCGCCCGGGCGAGCAGGAGCGTGGGCGCCTGATGCGGGACCTCGACCGACGCGCCGCACTGCGGTGGGGGGCCATCGTGCTGGCCGGGGGGCTCGTCACGACACTCGGCGCCTGCTCGGAGGATCCCAACTCCGTTGCCGCCCAGGCCAAGGCGGGCGACCGGAAGAACTACGTCTCCGGCGACGGCACCATCGAGCGCCTCGCGCCGGAGAGCCGCGGCGCTCCGGTGGCCCTGTCGGGGACCACGCTCGAGGGCAAGCCCTGGTCGATGGCGGGCAAGGAGGGCACCGTCTTCGTCGTCAACGTCTGGGGCTCCTGGTGCCCGCCCTGCATCGAGGAGACGCCCGCGCTGCAGCGGGCCTGGGAGCAGGTCCAGGGCGAGAAGCTCGACGTCGAGTTCATCGGGCTCGACAAGATGGAGAGTCCGGAGACCGGCCTCGCCTTCCAGAAGGCGAACCAGGTGACCTACCCGTCGCTCGCGTACGACGGCGGCGCCCCGATCCTCGCCCTGCAGGGCAAGGCGACGGCGACCCCGTCGACGCTCGTGCTCGACCAGCAGGGGCGCATCGCCGCCCGCGTCTCGGGGCCCGTCACGACCAGCACGCTCACCGCGCTGGTCGACGACGTGCTCGCCGAGGCCTGACGAGAGCCGGCGCCCCGTGAACGCTGACCCCGCGACCGGTTCGGTCCTCCTCGCCTCCGTCGTGGCGCTCGCAGCGGGACTCGTCTCCTTCGCGTCGCCCTGCGTCCTGCCGCTCGTACCGGGTTTCCTCGGCTATGTCACCGGGCTCTCGGACGAGTCGCTCGAGCGACGGTCGCGCGGCCGGCTCGTCATCGGGGCGCTGCTCTTCGTCCTCGGCTTCTCCGTCGTCTTCCTCATCGCCGCCGCAGCCCTGTCCGCCGTCGGGGTGGCCTTCCGGGAGCACCAGAGTGCGCTGCTGCGTATCGGCGGCGCGGTCGTCATCGTGATGGGCCTGCTCTTCCTCGGCGCCGGCAAGTCGTATGCCGCCCAGCTCGGTTGGCGCCCACGCGCGGGCCTGCTCGGGGCACCGTTGGTCGGTGCCGCGTTCGCCGTCGGGTGGTCCCCGTGCTGGGGGCCGACCCTCGGAGCGATCCAGGCCATGGCCGCCCCGATCTCCGCGGAGGCGGGGTCGATCGGGCGAGGCCTCGCCCTTGCCGCCGTCTACTCGATCGGGCTCGGCCTGCCCTTCATCCTCATGGCAGCACTGTGGGAGCGGGCGGGTCGGGCGAGCGCCTGGCTGCGGCGTCATCGCAGGCCGATCCAGGCCTTCGGCGGGCTCATGCTCATCGC
Source organism: Intrasporangium sp. (assembly GCF_035280925.1). Taxonomy (GTDB): domain Bacteria; phylum Actinomycetota; class Actinomycetes; order Actinomycetales; family Dermatophilaceae; genus Intrasporangium. Next base: position 11,675 of record NZ_DATEEY010000052.1, read on the forward strand.
GACCGGCCTGCTCATGGTGACCGGCCTCTGGGAGAACGTCATCGCGTGGCTCCAGACCAACCTCATCGCCACCTTCCAGGTGGCCCTCTGATGACCGAGCCGAAGACGACGGTCACGTCTGAGCAGGAGCCAGCCCAGCGGCATACGGCATCGTCATTGTCCTCAGCTCCCCGCGAGCCACAGCTGCCCCAGCTCGGGGCACTCGGGATGGCGCGGTGGGCGTGGCGACAGCTGACGAGCATGCGGACGGCCCTGTTCCTGCTCCTGCTCCTGGCCGTCGCCGCGGTGCCGGGCTCGGTCTTCCCACAGCGCAACATCGACGCGGGCCGGGTCGCCGACTACCTGGTCCAGAACCCCGACACCGGGCCGTGGCTCGACCGCCTCGGCTTCTTCGACGTCTACGCGTCTCCCTGGTTCTCAGCGATCTACCTGCTGCTCTTCGTCTCGCTCATCGGGTGCATCGTGCCGCGGACCCGGGTCCACCTGCGCGCCCTCCGGTCCACTCCTCCCCGCGCACCCGCTCGGTTGGCCCGCCTCGACGAGCACGTCGAGCTGAGGACCATGCGCACGCCGGACGAGGCGCTTGACGCCGCACGGGCCGCCCTGCGGGGCAAGCGGTTCAGGGTGCACAGTCACGACGGCAACAGTGTCAGCGCCGAGTCCGGCTACCTCCGGGAGACGGGCAACCTGCTCTTCCATCTCGCCCTGACCGGCATCATCGTCGGCATGGCCGTCGGCCACCTGTTCGGCTGGCGCGGCGACCTCATCCTGTCCGAGGGCGACGAGTTCGCCTCGACCGCCTCGACGTACAACACGTTCTCACCGGGGCCGCTCGTCGGTGATGATGCCGTGCCCGGCTTCGTCATGACGCTCGATGACCTGGAGGTCGAGTTCAACGAGACCCCCGGTCGCTCCTTCGGCACGCCGCGGGAGTTCCGGGCCCACGTCAGGGTGGCGGACCAGCTGGGCGCCCAGCAGCGCCGGGCCGACATTGCCGTCAACCACCCGCTCGTCATCGGCGGCGCGGACGTCTTCCTCCTCGGCAATGGCTACACGCCGGTCATCACCGTGCGTGACGCCTCCGGGGAGGTGCTGTACCGCGAGGCCACGCCGTTTCTCGCCCAGGACGGGAACTACCGCTCGGTGGGCGTGGTCAAGGTGCCCTCGGCCACTCCCAAGCAGCTCGGCTTCACCGGCTTCTTCCTCCCGACCGCGGAGCCGACCTTCGCCAACGGCCCGGTGTCGATCTTCCCGGACGCCCAGAACCCCGAGCTCGCCCTGTCCATCTGGGAGGGAATGCTCTTCCCGGGCGGCGCGCCACAGTCGGTCTACACCCTCAACACCGAGGAGATGACCCAGGTACCGGGCGCTGACGGCGAGCCGGCCCTGGTTCGGCTGAAGCCGGGCCAGACCTATGAGCTGCCGGGCGGACGCGGCTCGATCACGTTCGAGGAGGTCAAGCGGTTCGCCGGGCTGTCGATCCGCACCGATCCCGGGGCGCCGATCAGCCTGGTCAGCGCGCTCCTGGCGACCCTGGGTCTCATCCTCGGTCTGACCATCAAGCGCCGCCGCGTCTTCGTGCGGGTCCGCCCGGCCGGGGCGGGCGACGCCGAGCCAGGCGCTACCGTGGTCACCATCGGTGGCCTCTCCAAGGACTCCGACCCCGGGCTCGCCGCCGTCGTGGACGCTGTCGGCGCAGCCGTGCACGAACCCCATGCAGAACGGACAGACCACTCGTGACACCCACACTCGCCACGGTGAGTCCGGCGCTCGCCGGCAACGCGAACCTGGCGCTCTACGCGTCGATGATCGTCTACACCCTCGCCATGCTGATGTTCGCCTGGCACCTCGCGGCCCGCACGGCGCTGCTGCCCGGCTCGCGCGCCGTCGAGCGCGAGGAGGCGCTGATCACCGCCGGCGCCCAGACATCATCGGAGGCCGGCTCCCGACGGACGTATGCCGCTGGGCCGGCACTCGAGGAGAGCGCCGCCTCGGTGCAGCGCGGCAACATCGCCCTGACGCTCACCTACCTCGCGACGGCGCTGCTCGTCGCGTCGGTGGTCCTGCGAGGGATCGCGGTGGCTCGGCCGCCGTGGGGCAACATGTTCGAGTTCGCGACCGCGTCCGCGGCCGCCGTCGGTCTGGTCTACTCGGTCCTGGCCAAGCGGAACAACTGGCAGTGGCTCGGCGTCTTCGTCGTCACGCCGATTCTGCTGCTGCTCGGCCTGTCGCTCGCCGTCCTCTACACCGAGGCGGGCGAGCTGATGCCCGCACTCAGGTCCTACTGGCTCGCCATCCACGTCGGTGTCGCCTTCCTCGCCGTGGCCTTCTTCACCATCGGTGCCGCGATCGGGATCCTCTACCTCGTCCGGCTGCGCCGTGAGGAGAAGCCGCCCGCCAAGCCCAACTTCATCGAGTCGCTGCCGGCGTCCGCCGCCCTCGAGCGGACCGCCTACAGCCTCAACATGGTGGCCTTCATCCTCTGGACCTTCACCCTCATCGCCGGCGCGATCTGGGCCAAGGAGGCGTGGGGCGCCTACTGGCAGTGGGACCCCAAGGAGGTCTGGACCTTCGTCATCTGGACCGTCTACGCCGCCTACATGCACGGCCGTGCCACGGCCGGTGTCGACCTGCGCAAGTCGATGTACATCGCGCTCGCCGGCTTTGCCTGCGTCATCATCAACTTCACGCTCGTCAACCTCGTGTCGACATTCGTCGGCATGCACAACTACTCGGGGATGAACTGAACGTGGTCCGTTACACCATTCTCCGGCTGCTCATCTTCTTCGGGGTGCTCCTGGCCCTGTGGCTCGTCGGCATCCGCAACAACCCCATCCTGCTCATCGCCCTCTCGGCGGTCCTCTCGGCTGCCGTGTCCTATGCCCTGCTTCGCGGTATGCGTGACGAGATGACAGCGAAGCTGGTGGAGCGCCACGAGGCCAAGCTGCGGGCGAAGGAGGAAGGCCGGCGTCTTCCCTCCGAGGACGAGGTCGCCGAGGACGCCGAGGCCGAGAGGCCCAACGGCACCGATACGGTGCGCTGACCCTCTCGCACACGCATGCAGCGCTGGGTCTCGGCCTGTGCTTGAGAGGTGGGACGAGTGACGGGACGGGTTTCCCGTCGCATGCGGGCACCCCTCAGGGCGGAGGGCTCTGGTCCCGTCATTCGTCCCGTGCGGTGAGCCCTCGGGGCTGGCCCTGCGTCGAGTGTGCAGCTGACGCCCAGCGCGGACTGCACACTCGACGAGAGCCAGGCTGCCGCACCCCGGTTCACGCTGCCGGCGCGCGCAGGGAAGCGGCGATCCGCTCGGCCGTGCGTGCGGCATCGTCACCCACCCCGAGCAGCAGGGACGACTTCCGGGTGCGCAGCAGGTGGACGCCCACGAAGTGGATTCCGGGCGCAACCGTGCTCTCGCCGTCGGCGTGGACGGGGAAGCCGAACTCATCGACGATGCCGGGCATCTCGATCCACTCGGTGTAGCGGCTTCGATAGCCGGCGGCGACGATGACGGCACCGAGGGCACGCAGATCGAGGTCGCGCACGGGCTCGGGCTGGAACGCGCTGGCGGGCGGGATGTCGAGCGCCGGCCGACCGGAAGTCGCACACCACTCGAGCAGCTCATTCCGGAGCATGCCGTGGACCATGTCGCAGAAGGCGAGGATCTCCTCGAGGTCCGGCGCGAGACGCGGGGAACCGCCGGCGTCTGCGACGAGATGACCGCCGAGCCGGACGCCCAGCTGATCGAGTGTGCGATACGTCAGGTCATGGCCACCTCGTGTCCCGGTCGCCTGGAGGTTGGCGCCGAGCCGCGCCGCTGGCGTCGGGAGCGCCTCCGGGCCCTCGTCGAGGAACCCGGCGTCGGCCAGCCAGTCGAAGATGTCCCGGCCCTCGAGGCGCCGATAGAACCACGGGGCGCGCCCGCAGGCCATGATGACCTCGCGGCCGGAGAGGGCCAGCTCCTCCGCGATCTGGCACGCGCTCTGCCCACCGCCCACGACGAGGACCGCACCGTCCGGGAGGTCGGCCGGCCTCCGGTAGTCGATGGAGTCGACCACCTCGAGCCCAGGCGGCAATGCTGCTATGGCAGCGGGGTGGTGTGGCCGTTGGTAGGCCCCCGTCGCGACGACGACGGACCGAGCCGCGATGGCGCCCTCGGCCGTGTCGAGGAGGTAGCCACCCGCCTCGGCGGGCCGGAGCCGATCCACGCGCGTACCGGAGCGGACCTCGGCAGCGAGCCCAGCGGCATACGTCCGGATGTGCTCCTCGATCTCGTAACGTGGAAGGTAGCCGTGCGGGTCGTCGCCGACGTAGGTCCCGCCGGGCAGCCGGATGGCGTGGTTCGGGGTGACGAGGGTGAAGCTGTCCCAACGCTGCGACCACGAGAAGCCGGGACGCTCTGCCTCGAGGACCACGTGCTCGACGCCGCGCTCGCTCAGCTCATGGCTGGTCGCGGCCCCGGCCTGTCCGGCGCCGATGACGACGACCTCGATCGCTTCCATGGCTCTTCCCTCCTCGCCGGGACTCGCCCGACACATCACCGTCCCACCGGGTGCGGGCAGCCCGCAGCAGATTGGGAGGTGGAGGGGCCGTCAGACGTGGTACCCGAGCGCCAACCCGACCGCGAGGAGAGCGGCCCAGACCAGCTCGAACACGCCGGTTCCGGCGAGGGTGGGGATCAGGTCACGACCCGTCGCGCCGCCGACGACGGCGCGGATCGGTCGCGCGATGAGGGGCGCCGCGAGCAGGGCGAGCAGCGCGAAGGTGGATGTCAGCGCGGCGAGCGCCGTCATGACGAACGCGACGGCGATGAGCGCGACGTAGAGGCTCCGGGTCCGCTGGTCACCGAGGCGCACGGCCAGCGTCCGCTTGCCGGTGACGCTGTCGGTGGGGATGTCGCGCAGGTTGTTGGCGACCAGGATGGCTGAGGTGACCGAGCCGACGCCGATGGCGCCCCACCAGCCGGCCGCGGTGGGCGTCGTCATCGTGGCCATCGTGCCGAGGGTCGCGACGAGGCCGAAGAAGACGAAGACGAAGACCTCACCCAGGCCGAGGTAGCCGTAGGGGCGCCGGCCGCCGGTGTAGTACCAGGCCGCCAGGATCGCGAGGCCACCGATCGGGAGCATGATCCACAGCCGGGAGAGCACGATCAGAGTGAGCCCCAGGACCCCCGCGACCGCGAACGCGGTGAGAGCCGCGGTCTTGACCGACGCCGGCGCGGCGAGACGCTGGCCGACGAGCCGGATCGGCCCCACCCGGACCTCATCCGTGCCGCGGATGCCGTCGCTGTAGTCGTTGGCGTAGTTCACCCCGACCTGCAGGGCGAGGGCCACGAGGGCCGCGAGGACGACATAGCCCCAGACGATGTCCCCGGTCTGGTAGGCGGCGCCGGAGCCAATCAGGATGGGGGATATGGCGGCGGGCAGGGTGCGGGGGCGCGCACCTTCGATCCACTGGGCGAGCGTGGCCATGGGTCCTGGCTGGTCAGGGGGTCAGGCGTCCGGCTTCGGCTTGCGCAGCTTGCGCAGGAAGTCGGGGTCGTCATCCGGCCCGCGAGGGCCCGGGGGTGGCATCGTGCGCCGCGGGGTGTTGCCGCCGCGCGGACGCGGACCCAGCCCCCGGGAGCCCGGTGCGTCCGACCTGCCGGCAACGAGCCACATGATCGGGCCGAGGACCGGGACCAGGCAGACGAGCAGCCAGACCGGCTTGGGCATGATGCGCATCAGCCGACCATCGGTCTGGAGGCAGTCGACGAGGGCGTAGATCGTCGCGAAGACCACGAGGGCGACGAGAATCACGCGGGGCACTGAGGACTCCTTCGGGAAGTAACTCAACCATCTTGCCACCCGCGGGTCACGAAAGGATCATGCATGCCGATCAGCGGCCAGGCGGATCGCCGCCCGGTCCGGCTTTCCTGGCCCGCGCAGCGGGATCGCAGGGAGCACGACCACCCGCTTGGGCATCGCGGCATCAGGCAGTATGCCGCTGAGCCGGCTGCGCAGGTCAGCCGCCGTCACGTGCGTGGTCGGGTCGAGCAGCGTCACTGCTGCGCAGACGACCTCGCCCCACTCGCGGTCGGGCACACCGACGACGACGACGTCCGCGACGTCATGGACGTGGCGGGCGATCGCGTCCTCCACGACACCAGGGGTGACCTTGACGCCGCCCGTGTTGATCACGTCGTCGGCCCGTCCATCAACGACGAGCAGGCCCTCGTCGTCGATGTGGCCCAGGTCGTCGGTCCGGAACCAGCGGACGCCGTCGGCATCGGTCGAGAAGGCGTCCGCTGAAAGCTGGGGCTCGGCCACGTAGCCGTGCGCGATGGTGTCACCCCCGAGGACGACGTGCCGGTCGTTGTCGATGTGCATCCGGGTGACGGGTAGCGGGAGGCCGTCGTAGACGCACCCACCCGCGGTCTCGCTCATCCCGTACGTCAGGGTCAGGGCAACGCCGGCACCGCGGGCCTGTTGCGCCATGGCCTGTGGTGTGGCCGCCCCGCCGACAAGGACGCCGTCGAAGGAGCGGAGGGCTTCCAGGCCGGCGCGGTCGTCGAGCAGCCGGCCCAGTTGCGTCGGCACGAGGGCGGTGTAGCGGCGGGGGGCGCTCGTGCGGACGGCGTCAGCCGCACGGGCGAAGGCGGCTGCCGTGAATCCGTCGCGCAGGTCCAGCAGGCTCGGCGACGTCCCGCCGACGAGGGACCGGATGAGGACCTGGAGGCCGGCGATGTGGTGTCCCGGCAGGGCGAGCAGCCACGTGCCGCTGCCACCGAGGACCGCGTGGGTCGCCGTGGCGGAGGCGGTGAGCGCCGCAGCGGTGAGCATGGTCCGCTTCGGCCTGCCGGTGGAGCCCGAGGTGCCGACAGCGAGGGCGAGCCCGTCGGGGAGGTCGGCAGGATCGTGCGGTCCGACGACCGGGTGAGCCTGCCCAGCGGCATACGGCATGACGGGGGAGTGTCCCGCGAGCGCGGCCTCGAGGTCGGCCAGGATCCGGAGCACGTCCGGCCCTGCTGGGACGGGCAACGGACGCGGCGGGAGCATGCCGACATTGTGCCGGTCGGGCGGTCCGCGGCCGGGGCCGGGTCGTCCTCTCCCTCCACCACCCCAATCGAAAGAACAGCATCTGGGCACAGAAGGCGTTCACTCGATCGGCTCGAAGGGCGGGCTTGCACCACCAATGAGTACGAGGCGGATCAGACGCCTCGCGGTCCCCAGACGGCGAGTTCACCGCCGGGCATGCAGACGACCATCTCGCCGTCGGGCCCACTCAGCTGCCATGCCTCGTGATCATCGCCCGCCTTTACCTCCAGCTGCGCGTGATTCAAGGTGATGGCCAAGTCTCCAGTCGTTGAAACGGCTGCCTTGGTGATCGCCTGTCCAAGAAGAGGGCGCACCTCGTCCGTGAGTTCGTCTTGGCAAAGCGTGGTGTCGATCTCCACGGGTGACCGACCTTCCAGCGTGATGTGGGTGATCCCTGCCAAGTCGAGTTGCCAATTGTCATTGGTCCAGATCGCCAGCGAGTAGTTGAACCGGATCATCTCAATGGTCTTGCCGGTCATATCGGGGATCACGGAGCCCAACCTTTCGGGGTGTCGTACGTCCCATCCGGACGCCGGGGGATATGCGTGGTCGGGTCCTTCTTTGGCCCAGGCTTTCCCTCGAGGGTCAAGGGTTGACCCTGCTCGTTGTAGAAGCGCACGTAGCCAGTGGGATAACGCCCGTCTGGATCCATGATTCGGACCGAGTTGGCGTCCGAGGGAGTTCCCTTCGGAGCGTTGACCGTGTCGGGATCCTGCCAAACGGCGCCCTTTTCGTTGTTCGCGACGCGTCCCTCCCAGTTCGCTCCGGCACTGTCTGGACGCATCGAGTCTGGCAGTGGGTCGCCTGCGTTGCCGCGGTGCCGTGCGGCGGACGGACTGTCGACCTCGTTCAAGAGCTGGTTCTCGTTGTGCGCGGCGTGGTCCGCGAGACGGCTCCCACCATGGGTGACCGCCCCGGCACCGGCGGCGATGAGGCCGGCCGCGGCGATGTTGATGGGGACGCCCGCCACCGCCCCCACACCCGTGGCGTCCAGCGCGACGCCGGCTACCTCACCTCCGCCGCCGACAACGACCATTCCGGCACCGATGGCCATCTCGATGAGGTCCTCGGGATGCTCCGCGGCGGCTTCGACCACGTTGGCCGCACCGTTCACCAAGGGGACCGCGGTGTGGTTGTAGGTCCACGCGGCAGCGTCGCCAGCCGTCTCAAGGGCGCTCTCCCACCACGTTTCTGGCTCGGGCTCGACGACCTGGTCGACGGGTGGGACCGACGCGGCACGGAGCTGGTCCTGCACCAGGTGCAGCCCGGCGAGCACATCCGCGCGAATGGCCGCGGCGCCGCGTCCCGCTCCTGCGGTGGCGCTGATCCATGAGAGGGTGCGTGCACAACGGGTACCGGCCGCCCAGAGCTCGTCCATGCAGGCGCGGTAGGAACGGTGGATCACGCCCAACGTCTCCTCGAGCTGCCGGTCGGCCCGCTCGTGGAGCTGGGCAGCGAGGAGGGGGTCGATCCCGGCGCCACGAGCGGCTGCAGTCGACCTGGCATGCTCGTCGCGCGCGGCCTCCACCTTGACGCCCAGCGCCCGGACCCGGCCCTGGGCGTGTTCGAGCACGTCCGAGTACCTGGACAGGGCCAGACCTGCCCCATCGAGTCCCGGCAGCAGCCGCCGACCGACAACCGAGAGCTGGAGGAGCTCCGCTCCCGCCGCCTCCGCAGCGGGTCCCTCCCACTGGAGCGACAGCTCGGGCCCGGCCGTGCCGCAGAGGCCAGCCGTGGCGAGAGCCCGATTCGCCACCCGGCGAAAGCGGCCCGCCGCCGCACGCAGCGCGCCTGGATCGCCCTCCGGCACGGCGAGCTCGCCTCGTGAGCCGGCGCGCCCGGTCTCCCACGCCATCAGACCGGCGCTCCGCGCGAGTCCATGGGCGGCTGAGCCCCAGCAGCACCCAGGGCGCCGGCGACCGCGACCTCCGCTTCGTGGGCTGACTGGGCTGCCCAGGTCAGGTCGCGGGCGAGGGCGGCGGACGCTGCTGCGAGGGCCTCGATGACGGCAAGGTGCGTTGTCCCGAACTCGTGCAGTGACTGGGCCAGCCCGACGTGGTCAACAGCGATGCCCCGACCAGCGAGCCCAGCGGCATACGCGAAGGTTGTTGCGCAGTCGCGCAACTCGCTGCCGCTCGCTCTCAGGCTGGACCCGAGCCGCCTCGTGCCGTCCGTGTCGATTGAGTAGCTCACGACGCCCGAACCTAGACAACCCTGGCGTCGGTGCGGCGGAGTTGTCCACAGCCGCAAGGCGTTTCAGCCGAGAACCCCGTCCAGTAGTGAACTCAGTTGGTCGCTCGCCATGCCCGAGCCAGGTCAGCCCCGTCCAGGCTGGCGTCGATGAAGCCCGCGACGAAGCCGTCGCCAGCGCTGTTCGTGTGCACGATCCGCTCAACGGTCGATGCGGGAACCCGCCGCTCAAGATGCTCAAAGTGAACCGCCAACCCGCCGTCCGCTACGAGGGTCACACGACGACACTGGCTTCCTCGTCCACGAGACCGGGCATGAAGTCGCCTGGCGCCTCCCACCGACCGTCTCCGTCGC
>NZ_DATEEY010000053.1:0-2129 GCF_035280925.1 Intrasporangium sp.
TCAACGTCCTGCGCGACGAGGCCCCGACGCACATCGGGGTGGCGTTCGACGTCTCCCGCAAGACGTTCCGCTCGGAGGAGTACGCCGAGTACAAGGCGGGTCGCTCGGCAACCCCGACGGAGTTCACAGGCCAGCTGCCGCTCCTGCGCGAGGTGCTCGACGCCCTCCGGGTCCGCCACCTCGGCGTGGAGGGGTTCGAGGCGGACGACGTCATCGCCACGCTGACCCGACAGGCGGTCGAGGCCGGGCACGAGGTGGTGATCTGCACGGGAGACCGTGACGCCTTCCAGCTCGTGTCCGACAAGGTGACCTTGCTCTACCCGGTGCGTGGAGTCTCCGAGGTGTGGCGGATGGACCCCGCCGCCGTCACCGACAAGTACCTGGTCCCGCCGGAGCGCTACAGCGACCTCGCGGCGCTCGTGGGGGAGTCGAGCGACAACCTCCCCGGCGTGCCGGGGGTCGGACCGAAGACTGCGGCGAAGTGGCTGAGCCAGTACGGCGACCTCGCGGGGGTGGTGGCGCACGTCGACGAGATCGGCGGCAAGGCCGGGGACAACCTGCGCGAGCATCTCGACGGGGTCCTGCGCAACCGCAAGCTCAACCGGCTGGTCGACGACCTCGACCTCCCGCTGAAGGTCGAGGACCTCGAGCGCCGGTCCTGGGACCGGGAGGAGGTGCACACCGTCTTCGACGGCCTGGAGTTCCGGGTGCTGCGAGAGCGGCTGTTCGCGACCTTCGAGGTGGAGAAGGACGAGGTCGAGGGTGGCTTCGACCTCGCCGGTGACGTCTTCACGGCGGACGACCTCTCGGTCCGCTTCGGCGACGGCGCCGAGGGCCGCCGCCTGCCGCACGGGGTGGTCGTCGTGGGTGGGTACCGAGGTGGTTCGGGGGATGCCGGTGCGGTGGCGCTGGCCGGCGCCGACGGCTGCACGGCATACCTCGACCTCACCGTCCTCACCGCCGAGCAGGAGGCGGTCCTCGCCGGCTGGCTCGCCGATCCGAACGCGCCCAAGGTGCTGCACGACGCCAAGGAACAGCTCCAGGCCCTGTCGACGCGTGGTCTGACCCTGGCCGGCGTGACGAGTGACACCGCACTCGCGGCCTACCTCGTCCGCCCGGACCAGCGGTCGTTCGACCTCGAGGACCTCGTGGTCCGTCACCTCGGACGCGAGCTCAAGGCAGAGTCACCGGCCGGCGACCAGGGAATGCTCGACTTCGCCGCGGACGAGGACACGGCCGCCCGCGACGCCATGGTGCGGGCGACCGCCGTGCTCGAGCTCGGCAAGGTCCTTGCGGAACGGCTGGAGGAGACAGGCGGAACCGACCTGCTCCGCGACCTCGAGCTTCCCCTCGTCGACATCCTGGCCCGGATGGAACGCACCGGGATCGCCGTCGACGAACCGGCCCTGGCCGAGCTCGAGGCGGACTTCGGGGCCAAGATGCACCAGGCCCAGGAGGACGCCTGGGACGCCATCGGCCGTCGTGACGTGAACCTCGGCAGCCCGAAGCAGCTCCAGGAGGTGCTCTTCGACCAGCTCGGCATGCCGAAGACGAAGCGCACCAAGACCGGGTACACGACCGATGCCGACGCCCTGGCCGACCTCTTCGTGAGGACCGAGCACCCGTTCCTCGAGGCGCTCCTCCGACACCGCGACACCAGTCGCCTGCGCGTCACGGTGGAAGGGCTCATCAAGTCGGTGGCGGCGGACCGCCGCATCCACACGACCTACATCCAGACGATCGCGGCCACCGGCCGGTTGTCGTCGACCGACCCGAACCTGCAGAACGTGCCGATCCGGACCGAGGAGGGCCGCCGGATCCGCGACGTCTTCGTCGTGGGGGAGGGGTACGAGTCCCTCATGTCGGCCGACTACAGCCAGATCGAGATGCGGATCATGGCTCACCTCTCCGGTGACGAGGGGCTCATCGAGGCGTTCCGGACGGGGGAGGACCTCCACCGCTTCGTCGGCGCCCGGGTGTTCTCCGTGGCACCCGAGGAGGTGACCCCGGCGATGCGGAGCAAGGTCAAGGCCATGAGCTACGGCCTCGCCTACGGCCTCTCGGCGTTCGGCCTCTCGAAGCAGCTCACCATCTCGACGAGCGAGGCACAGGGGCTCATGAACGAGTAC
>NZ_DATEEY010000054.1:0-2375 GCF_035280925.1 Intrasporangium sp.
GGAGTGAGTCCTGCCTGGTGGGCGGCCCCGAACGGTCTTGGGTCGCCTGGTCGCCTGGGGGTGATCGGTCGGCCGGTCGGGTCCTCTGCCGCGGGTGCGGCTGCCCTTGGGCCTTGCGGTTCCCGGGTTTCCTGGTTCGCGGGCTGGGCAGACCGGCGGCTGCCGGTGTGGGCCGCACAGCCAGGTTGGCAGCTCTCCGTTCCCCATCCTCTGGTGGGGTTCGGTCACACCTTTCCCTTCGCCGTGCTCGCTGTCCGAGCCCGCGTCTGCCGATGATCACGGCCGCCGCGTGATGGCCGGTCACATCAGCGCAGAACTTTTGTTGTTGTTGCAATGTGCGAAGCCAATGCTGGGCGCCCCACCGGCTGGTGTAGGCCGGGTCGACGGCGATGACGGTCAGGCCGGTGTTGGTGGCCATCTCGACGAGCCGGTGCCGGAACTTGCCGGTGGGGATACCCGCCACCTGCCGCCGGAACGCACGCCCCCGCCCGCCGCGTTGCGGCCGCTGGCCGGACCGTTCCCGCCCCTCGTCACGGGCGTCAGCAAAGTCGAGATCCTCGACCACGACCGCCTGCCCGCCGTGCCGTTTGGCGAGGCGAAGCAGCGCGGAGATGGCTGATCGCAGCCGGCCGTCCCGGACCGAAGCCGCCACGCCGGCCAGGTCGAGCGGGACCGTGCACGGTGCGCCCACCGGATTGCCCGACCGGTCGAGCATGACCGCGGCAAGATGGCCGGCGTTCACGTCGACTGCCACCACCGGTCCGTGGCGTAGCTGGTCGAGCTCGACCGGCGGCTCGGGGATGGTCATCCACGAAGCGTCCAGATACCAGCGGTCCTTGCCCGGGTGGTAACTGATGTCGTAGCGGACCGCGCCGGTGCGAGTCTGGGCGGCGACCTCCTCGCCCCGGTAGGGAAAGCGCACCTGGCCGATCCGATACCGGCCATGGGCGGCGTTGGCCAGCTGAGCCAACGGTTGGGGGAGCCTGACCTCCAAGGTCTGCGCAGCGGGGTCCCAGCGGATCGTCTCGTTCCCCAGCCGCTTGTCCGCCTCGCCGTCCGCGGTCAGAAACAGGCGGGCCGCCTCCCACCGCCTGCGCCAACCCAGCTCGTCCAGACCGGCCGCCTGAAGGTTGTGACGGGCCCGGGCCAGCCGTCGGCCGCCACGACACACCGACATCGTGCCCTGCGCCAGCCGGGCTTCCACCACCCGCAGACGGGTCTGCAGGACCTGCAGGCGGCGCTGCTTCTCCCACCGCTCGTCCCGCGTCGCATACCCCCGCGTCCGGCCCTGACGGCCGCCGACCGGGACAACCAGCCGCCGGCGCAGCCGCCCAACCCGGGCTCGCAGACTGCGCTGCTCGGCCAGCAGGTTCCGCCCCGCCAACCGCCAGCCGTCCTCGCTGGTGCGGGTGATCGCCCCCGCCCACCGTGACGTGCACGCGGCAGTCAACGCCTGCTTTCGCCCCGTCCGAGACTGCTGCTTGCCCCTGCCGTCCAGGCGGCCCTGCGAGCACCGCCACGCCAGATCACGACCCGCCAGCACACCCAGATGCCTACCCGCCGCTCGCAACACCGTGGCGTCCGCCGCTGACACCGCAAGCCGGGTGCGCACTCGCACACCCGCCGGCGGGGCGACCACCAACGGCCCGGCGAGCGGGCGCAGACGCCGGCGGCGCACCCGGCCTTGCCCGCTCCTGCCAGGCACCGGTGCTACTGGTACTCGTCGTCGGTGGACCGCCACACCACGGTCCCCGTACCCGCATCGACAACGCGGACCTCCTGGATGGCCGGGTCGTCGACGCCCTCGATGGCCGTGGCAACAGCCGCCGCACGATCGGTGTATGTCCGACTGAAGGCGTCCGATGGCAGCCAGTCACTAGACAGGGTCAGATCACTCTCGATCCGATAGCCGCTGCCCACGTCCTTCACCTCCCTCTGCTTGCCTTACCCCCGGCAGGCCGGGCTGCCTCCAGGCGGTTCTTTCCGGACAGCCCGGCAGGAAGCTCCTGAGCGCGCTCATGACGACATGCTCCCACCAGCCTGTGACGGCAACGCCTTCGGCCCCACGTCGCGCTCCGCGCAGCGCAACGCCTTCTGCGCCCGGTTCCGGGCCGAACGGCGACCGTACAACCGGGCGCAAAACGACGTGAGCACCTCCAGCATGTCCCGCACCAGATCGTCGTCGACCTCACCGTCGTCGAGCACCACCAGACGCCGGCCGTGCGCCGAAAGGGCCGCTTCCACCAGCTCGGCGTTCATCCTCGCCAGCCGGTCCCGGTGCTCCACCACGACCATGGTCACCCTCGGATCGGCCAGCAGGCGGCGCAGCTTCGAGCGACACCCATTCATCCCGGAGCCGACCTCGACCTCCACGC
>NZ_DATEEY010000055.1:0-3842 GCF_035280925.1 Intrasporangium sp.
CCCGAGCCGGACCCGACCACGTCCGAGCCGGACCCGACCACGTCCGAGCCCGACCCGACGACAACCTCCGAGCCGGAGCCGGCACCGACGACGACGGGTTCCCAGGGGAGCACCAGTGGGGCCGACTCGGAGCCGTCGACCTCGGAGCCGACCGTCACGTCCGAGCCGGACCCGACCACGTCCGAGCCGACGCAGACCGCGACCGAGGAATCGGTAGCGCCCAGCGAGACTTCCGCCGCCACGGACCCCACCGCACCGACCGGATCGTCGGACAGTGCGGACGGATCAGACGCACCCTCCTCGAGCACGACAACAGGCGCGGGCTGACCTCCCGCTCGTGCACTCGTCCGGAGTGGCCGTGGGCGGCTTCGCTACGATTCGGAGACTCTCCGGCTGAGCCCTCGCTCACGGTGACGATCACCCGGTAGGTTTCCCGCATGGACGAAGCCAATGACGTCGATGTGGACTCATCGCGCGACTCGGTGACCGACGATCGGAATCCCATCGTGGTCATGGAGGGAGTCAACAAGCACTTCGGCGATCTGCATGTGCTCAAGGACATCAACCTCACCGTGGGCAAGGGCGATGTCGTCGTCGTGCTCGGGCCCTCCGGGTCGGGCAAGTCGACCCTGTGCCGGACCATCAACCGCCTGGAAACGTTCGAGTCCGGCCGCATCCTGATCGACGGCCAGCCGCTCCCGGAGGAGGGCAAGGACCTTGCCAACCTCCGCGCCGACGTGGGGATGGTCTTCCAGTCCTTCAACCTCTTCGCCCACAAGACGATCCTGCAGAACGTCACGCTGGGCCCGATCAAGGCGCGCGGCGTGGCCAAGGGTGAGGCGGAGAAGCGAGCGATGGAGATCCTCGAGCGCGTCGGCGTCCAGGCCCAGAGGGACAAGTACCCTGCCCAGCTGTCCGGTGGGCAGCAGCAGCGCGTCGCCATCGCGAGGTCCCTCGCCATGAACCCCAAGGTCATGCTCTTCGACGAGCCGACGTCGGCCCTCGACCCGGAGATGATCAACGAGGTCCTCGACGTCATGACGAGCCTCGCCAAGTCGGGCATGACGATGATCGTCGTGACCCACGAGATGGGGTTCGCCCGCCGCGCAGCCGATCGCGTCGTCTTCATGGACGAGGGCGAGATCGTCGAGCAGGACACGCCTGAGGACTTCTTCACCAATGCGAAGTCGGCACGGGCCCAGGACTTCCTCAGCAAGATCCTCACCCACTAGCCAACCATTCCCACACGGCTCCGGTGATCTCCGGAGCCGAACCAACCAGGAGGGACAACTCATGAAGCTCAGGCGCACCAGCGCGGTTGCCATCGCCGCTGTCGCCGCCCTCGGCCTCGCCGCGTGCGGGAGCGACGATGGCGGCAACGGCGGAGCCGGCGCCACCGGCGGCGGCGGCGAGACAGTCAAGGTCGGCATCAAGTTCGACCAGCCCGGGCTCGGCCTCAAGAGCGGCGCCACCTACTCGGGCTTCGACGTCGACCTGGCCAACTTCATCGCCACGGAGCTGAACCTCACGCCGGAGTTCGTCGAGGCCGTGTCGTCCCAGCGTGAGACGCTGCTCAAGACCGGCCAGGTCAAGTACATCGTCGGGACGTACTCGATCACCGACAAGCGCAAGGCGGACGTCTCCTTCGTCGGCCCGTACTTCATCGCCGGCCAGGACCTGCTCGTCCGCGCCGACGACACGACGATCACGGGTCCCGACACCCTCGACGGCAAGAAGCTCTGCTCCGTCAAGGGCTCGACCTCCGCGGTCAACGTCCAGAAGGAGGTTCCTGGCGTCAACCTGCAGGAGTACAACACCTACAGCCTGTGCGTGGACGCCCTCAAGTCCGGCGCCGTCGATGCCCTGACGACCGACGACACGATCCTCGCGGGCTACGCGGCTCAGGAGGACAACAAGGGCCAGCTCAAGGTGGTCGGCAACACCTTCTCCACCGAGAACTACGGCGTCGGCATCCAGAAGGAAGACACCGAGTTCTGCAACCAGGTCGTCGAGGCGGTGAAGAAGTTCATCGACTCCGGCGAGTGGCAGAAGTCGGTCGACAAGTACCTCGGGCCGGCGAACTACAAGCCGGGTGAGGGCAACCCGCCCACGCCCACCTGCCAGTCCGCCTGACCACTCAGCCACACGCAGAGGTATGCCGCTGAGCTGAGCGAGCTCAGCGGCATACCTCCCGCTCTGGCAGGGTCCCAGCCACGCCGGAACCACAATCTGGTCGCCCGAGGAGGACTGCACATGGGTGAACTCTTCGCGGAGTACAACATCTTCGCGGCGTTCGGAATGACGATCCTGCTCACCGTCACCGCTGCCGTTGGCTCGCTCGTCATCGGCACGGTCGTGGCCATCCTGCGGCTGGCGCCCGTGGCCGTGTTCCAACGTACGGGGTCGTTCTATGTCAACACCGTGCGCAACACCCCGCTGACGCTGATCATCATCGCCTCGAACATCGTCATGGCGGTCAACCTCGGCTTCAACTTCAGCGACGACCTCGCCCGGAACAACATCATCTGGGCCATCATCGCCCTGTCGGTCTACCACGCCGCTTTCGTGTGCGAGGCGATCCGGTCGGGCGTGAACACCGTCCCCGTCGGACAGGCCGAGGCGGCCCGGTCCATCGGGCTGACCTTCTCGCAGAGCCTGCGGGACGTCGTCCTGCCGCAGGGCTTCCGTGGTGCCATCACGCCGCTCGGCAACACGCTGATCGCCCTGACGAAGAACACGACCGTCGCGACGGCGATCGGGGTCTCCGAGATCGCCGGCCTGATGAGCGAGATGATCGAGTTCCGGTCCGACCTGCTCGTGCCGATCTTCCTCGTCGTCGCCATCGGGTTCGTCATCCTGACGTTGCCCATCGGGATCCTCACGACCTACCTGTCCAACCGACTGGTGGTGAAGCGATGAGCACTTCCGTCCTCTTCGACGCCCCGGGGCCCAGGGCCCGGGCTCGCCACCGCGTCCTCACCATCGTCGGCCTCGTGCTCATCGCCGCCTTCGTCGCCTTTGCGCTGTGGAAGCTCGGCGAGAACGGCAACCTCGCGCCCGAGAAGTGGACCCCGTTCCTCACCGCCGAGATCTGGGGCAACTACCTGATCCCCGGCCTGATCAACACGCTCAAGGCCGCGGCGATCTCCGTCGTGCTGGCCGCGATCTTCGGCGTCATCTTCGGCATGGGACGGCTGTCGCACAATGGACCGATCCGATGGGTGAGCTCCGTCATCGTGGAGTTCTTCCGATCCGTCCCGGTCCTCGTCATGATGATCGCGGCCTTCTGGTTCTACGCGTTCAACCAGACGTTCGACTTCGACCTCGTCCCCCTCGCTGCGGTCGTCACCGGACTGACCCTCTACAACGGGTCCGTCGTCGCCGAGCTCATCCGCTCGGGCGTCGGGAGCCTGCCGAAGGGGCAGTCCGAGGCAGGACTGTCCATCGGTTTGACGCGGGGACAGACGCTCCGGATCATCCAGATCCCGCAGGCGATCACGGCGATGCTGCCGGCCCTGGTCAGCCAGCTCGTCGTGGTCATCAAGGACACCGCGCTGGGCTCGATCATCACGTACGACGAGCTGCTCAACCAGTACAAGTCGATCGGCTCGTACAAGGGCAACATCGTGCCGTCGATCATCGTCATCGCGATCATCTTCATCGTCATCAACTACGCCCTCACGCGGGTCGCGGCGTACGTCGAGCGACGGCTGCGAGAGCGCGGGCGCGTCACCATCCAGCGTGGTGTCGTGGGGCCGGGCGCCGTGGGCGAGATCGACACCACGCTCATCGACGAGCAGCTGCACGAGGCCGACGAGCGCGCCCTGCGCGATCGGTGACAC
>NZ_DATEEY010000056.1:0-30925 GCF_035280925.1 Intrasporangium sp.
GAAAGGGACGGCGCGGCGCGAAGTGCACTCGACGAAAGGGACGGCGCGGCGCGAAGGGCACACTCGACGAAAGGGACGGTGTCAGCGGCGGCGGAGCCGCCGACGGACCAGCTTGGACAGCTCCTCGAGCCAGAGCACCACCGAGGCCATGCCAAGGCAGACGAGCCACTGCCCCGCGCTGAGCGCCGCGGTGCCAAAGGCCGTCTGCAGGAATGGGACGTGCACGACGAGGACCTGCAGGACGAGCGCGACGGCGATCGCCACCCAGAGCCAGTGGTTGCTCGTCAGGTGCCAGAAGGCGCTCGTCAGGTCGGACCGCGAGTTCAGGGCGTTGAACAGCTGGGCCAGGACCAGGGTCGTGAATCCGGCGGTCCGGGCGACCTCGAGCGACGACGTGCCTCCCGCCACCGGGCCCCCGGGGAGCATGATGTCGATCGTCAACAGGGTCACCGCCGCCATGACGAGGCCGATGAAGCCGATCCGGGCCCACATGGCTCGGTCGAGGATCCGGTCGGACTGGCGTCGGGGTGGCCGCGCCATGACGTCGTCGATCTCCGGGTCGACGCCCATGGCGAGCGCCGGTCCCGAGTCCGTCACGAGGTTGATCCAGAGGATCTGGGTCGCGAGGAGCGGGAGCACCATGTCGCCTGCCTGCCCGGCATCGGAGAGCCCGATCACGCCGGCGAGCACGACACCGAAGAACACCGTTGCGACCTCGCCGAGGTTGGACGAGAGCAGGTAGCGCAGGAACTTCTTGATGTTGTCGAAGATGACGCGGCCCTGGCGCACAGCGTCGACGATCGTCGCGTAGTTGTCGTCGCCGAGGATCATCCGGGACGACTCCTTGGTGACCTCGGTGCCGGTGATGCCCATCGCGATGCCGATGTCCGCCGACTTGAGGGCCGGGGCGTCATTGACGCCGTCGCCGGTCATCGCGACGACGAGGCCGTGGCTCTGGAGTGCGTCGACGATCCGGAGCTTGTGCTCGGGCGCGACCCGCGCGTAGACCGTCGTGTCGAGCACGGCGCGACGAAACTCCTCCTCATCCAGCGCGTCGATCTCCTCGCCGGACAGCGCCTGCTGGTCCGGGCTGGCGATGCCGAGGTCCTGGGCGATGCGCGTCGCCGTTCCGGGATGGTCGCCGGTGATCATCACGGTGCGGATACCGGCGCGATGGGCCTCGGAGACGGCATCGCGGGCCTCGACGCGCGGCGGGTCGATGATGCCGACGACACCGAGGAGCACGAGGGCGGACTCCGCGGACTCGTCGAGCGCGGGACCGGCCCCGTCCTGCTCGGCGATCGCGTCGCGACCGACGTCGCGGTAGGCGACGCCCAGCGTGCGGTACGCGTCCGTCGACAGCCCCTCGACGGCGCGGAGGAAGCCCCCGCGGTGGTCCTCGTCGAGCGGGACGACCTGGTTCCCCACGCGGACCCACTCGCAGTGCTCGAGCAGGACGTCCGGCGCGCCCTTGACGAAGAGGCGGTGCTGGTCGGCCTCGACATCGTGGCCGAGGATCGACATCATCTTGCGCTGTGAGGTGAAGGGAACCTCCGCCTCTCGCTCGTAGCTGGCCACGAGACCCTCGGCGTCGTCCAGCTTGCGCAGGGCCACGAGCAACGCCGCCTCGGTCGGATCACCCTGGATCGTCCACTCGCCGCCCTCCTCGAGCAGCTGCGCGTTGTTGGCGAGCGACCCGGCCGCGACGACGTTGCGCGCCTCGCGGAGCAGGTCCGGCTCGCTGCCGTCCGTTGGCCGGTACGTCGCCTCGCCCTCGGGGTGGTAGCCGATGCCGGACAGCTCGACGCGGCCGCTGGGAGTGATGATGCGGCTCAGCGTCATCTCGTTCCGGGTGAGGGTGCCCGTCTTGTCCGAGCAGATGACCGAGGCAGCGCCGAGGGTCTCGACCGAGTGGAGGTCCTTCATGACCGCGTTACGACGCGCCATGGCGCGGACGCCGATGGCGAGGACCACCGAGAGGATCGCGGGAAGCCCCTCGGGCACGGCGGCGACGGCGAGCGATACGCCGAGGAGCAGGATGGTGACCGCGTCGTCCGCGTCGTCGATGCCGTTCAGCACGGCGATCGCCGCCATGACGACGATCGCGATGCCGATGACGAGCAGGCCGAGCGTCTTCGAGACGGCTGCGATCTCCCGCTGGAGGGGCGAGGGTTCCTGCTCGGTCTGATCGAGCAGGTCGGCGATCCTGCCCATCTCCGTTTCCATGCCGGTGCCCGTGACGACGGCCCGCCCGACCCCCTGCACCACCGCAGTGCCGCGGTAGACCATGTTCCGGCGGTCCCCCAGCGAGGCCGGCGTGTCCAAGGGCTCGGGCGACTTCGAGGTCGAGGTCGACTCACCCGTGAGGGATGCCTCCTGCAGGCGCAGTGCGGAGGCGGACAGGAGGCGGGCGTCCGCCCCGACGGAGTCGCCCTCGGACAGGCTGAGCACGTCGCCGCGCACCAGGTCGTGAGCGGGGACGGTGAGCAGCCGCCCCTCCCGGACGACGGTCGACGTGGCTGCGGTCATCGACGCCAGGGCGGCGACGGCGCTCTCGGCCTTCGCCTCCTGGACGAGGCCGAGGATCGCGTTGGCGATGACGATGAGGGCAATGACGATCGCGTCGACCGGCAGGGACTCGCCTCCCTCGGCCAGCCAGGCCGCGAGAGAGATGACGATCGCAACGAGGAGCAGATAGACCAACGGATCCTGGAACTGGCTGAGTACCTTGCGCCACAAGGGAACCGGCGGTTTCG
Organism: Intrasporangium sp.; assembly: GCF_035280925.1. Lineage (GTDB taxonomy): Bacteria > Actinomycetota > Actinomycetes > Actinomycetales > Dermatophilaceae > Intrasporangium. The sequence continues at coordinate 2,757 of NZ_DATEEY010000056.1, forward strand.
CCCGCAGCTCGTTCGGGCCGTCCACCTCCAGCCGGGCCTGCGCCTCCGCGTGAGACAGACCCGTCTCCTGGTCGACGCCCAGCCGTCCAACAACGTCGACGGCCGGCAGGAGCGTGGGATCCTCGACCTCGACCCCGCTGGTCGTCATGCCACCGTCCCCTCGACCGCGCGCGGTCCCGTGAGGACATGCCAGAAGGCGCCCTTGTGCACGTGCCGCGGCACGAAGCCACTCTCGTGCAGGACCGCCTCCATGACCTCCGGTGGGTGGGCGAAGGCGCGGTACTCGCGGCCCAGGATCCGCAGGACGACGTTCTCGACGGCGAGAGTCGCCACCGACCCGACGTGGCGCGGTGGGTGCGTCAGGACAACGGCCCGTCCAGCATGTCGCGCGGCAGCCCCGACCAGTCGCTCGACATCGGGGTAGCAGCACACGACCCGGTTCAGGACCACGAAGTCGTGCACGTCTGCGACACCAGCCTCGACCGCGATGTCGCCCAGCCGACGCGTCATCCGGCCCTTCAGCCCGGCTTCGGACGCGAGGGCCTCGGCGTCGGCGTCGTAGGCCGAGCTCAGCTCGAGATTCGTCGTCCTGGCTGCTCCACGTCGGAGCAGCTCGAGCTGGATCTCGCCGACGCCACCGCCGATCTCGAGCACAGTCGCCCCCTCGATGCCTTGGCCAACGAGCCAGTCGACGAGGCGCCCCGATGTCCGGTCCAGGCCGCGACGGCGATAGCGACTCGCGAGCTGGTGGGCCAGTCGAGGCCCGAAGACCTTGTCGCAACCCCTGGCGTCACAGCAACCGGCCATGCGTCGAGTATCCCCGATCCCCTCCGAGGCAGCCGCTGGGCCGACCTTGCCCAGAGATGGTTCGCGCGCAAGGGTGAGGTCATGGAGTACGAGTACAAGGTCGTCCAGCTTCGCGAGGGCCTCATCGGCGGGAAGATGTCGGACACCAAGCTGGAGAAGGCCCTCAACGAGCACGCGAAGGGTGGCTGGCAGCTCAGGGCCATCACATCGGTCGACGTCAAGGGGCGGGTTGGGCCCGGAGGGGTGGAGGGTCTCCTCATCACGTTCGAGCGCCCCAGGGCCTGACGCGAGCGCGAGCCCGCTCATACGACTTGAGGGTTGGCCGTATGCCGCTGGGCTCGGCCCCGCTGGCCGGCTCAGCGGATGCGGCGGCCGAGTCGACGCGCCAGGCGGTAGGCCGGCTGACGCAGTGCGGTGACCCAGGTGGGTGGCGACGTGCCCTCGAGCCGGCGCACGAGCGGATCGAAGCGCGGCGACGCCCCAGCCATCTCGGCACCGACCTCGATGATCCCCACGGGTGACCAGTCGGCGCCATCCAGCCCGACGCTCAGCTCGAACTCCTCGTGCGCGCGGCCGGCGAGCGGGCGTACGAGGAGCAGCAGCGACGACGTCCCCGCATGAACGGGCAGCAGGGTCGTCATCGGCTCGTCCATCGGGTGGCGAGTCACACGAAGCAGATGACGCCCGACCTGGCCGACGCCGGTGCTTGCGAAGAGCAGGTCCGCCGGGCCGCGGCCGGCGCCGGCATGCTCGATCCGAAGGGCGAAGCCGCCGATGTCCCACCACCCGTCCGGTGTGCTCAGCGCCCGCGACAGCCGCACGAGGCACTGGTGCTGACCGCGCTCGGAGAGCAGGCGCACTCCGGTGCCGACGGCCGGGGCGTCCACCCGGAGGACCGCATGGTGCGTGCGGCCCTTTGCGTGGAGCGGCTTGCGGCGGGTCAGCAACGCAATGGCGCCGAGGGTGCCGGCGAGCACTCCGCCAGCGGCCTTGGCGCCGGCCTGGGCTGGCGCGGTCGTCACGACAGGTCCATACCCCCCGGCGCACGCCCGTCACGCCAGAGGCCCTGCGGTCCTCCACGGCCCGCAGGACCCGTCTGACGAGGTCGACGACGTCGCGCTTCCCTCCAGCTCCATGGCACTCCTTGGCGGGACAGGCGCAGCTCGTCGGTGGCGTACCTCACACCACACGGCGGGCTCAGTGGGATGGCCACTATCCCCCCGGGGGGTTATGGTCGAAGGACCCGCCCGATCCGTTGTCGGCATGGCAGGAGTCAATCGATGCAGCTGGACGCAGAGGTGATGACCGCGATTGGCAACCGCACCAAGCGCGCTCACGGCCACTTGGGCAAGGTGGTCTCGATGATGGAGGACGGTGCTGACTGCCGGGACGTCGCGCTCCAGCTCTCCGCGGTCATCAAGGCCCTCCAGCGCACCGGCGTGGTGCTCGTGACGGACGGGATGAAGGCGTGCTTCGAGACCGGACGGGACCTCGAGGACACCGAGCTGAAGGAGCTGCAGAAGCTTCTGCTCACCCTGGCTTGACCACCATCCATCCGATGAAAGGCACAGCAATGACCGAGACCGTCGCCGTCGAGAACCACACCCACGGCAAGCAGGTGCTGCAGGACATCGCTCCCCTCAGCCGATCGCTGCGCCGGGCCATTCCCGACGTGTACGCAGGCTTCAGCGAGCTGCACAAGGCGGCCCTGGCGCCCGGCGTCCTCGACACGAGGACGAAGGAGCTCATCGCCCTGGCGATCGCCGTCAGCGAGGAGTGCGACGGCTGCATCGCCTCCCATGCCCGCGGTGCAGCGCGAGCAGGTGCTACCCGACAGGAGGTGGCCGAGGCCATCGGCGTGACCATCCTCATGTCGGGCGGTCCCGGGACCGTTTACGGCCCGCGCGCCTACGCCGCCTTCGAGGACTTCCTCGAGGACTGACCGGTTCGACGCCCAAGGGCGCTCAGAGCCGGCCCTTGGCCAGGGCAAGGAACTCCGCCCGGCTGGCCGGATCCTCCCGGAACCGGCCGTGCAGAGCGGACGTCACCGTCCGGGCGCCCTGCGCCCGGGCGCCCCGGACGCTCATGCACGTGTGCTCCGCCTCCACGACGACGCCGATCCCCTGGGGCTCGAGGAGCTCCCCGAGGTGGTCGGCGATCTCCTTCGTCAGGCGCTCCTGCGTCTGAGGGCGGCGGGCATGGAACTCGACCATCCGGGCGAGCTTCGACAGGCCGAGGATTCGATGCCCGGGGAGGTAGCCGACGTGTGCCACGCCGAGGAACGGCAGCATGTGGTGCTCGCACAGCGACCGGACCGGGATGTTCTCGACGAGGACCATCTCGTCGTAGCCGCCGTCGTTGGGGAAGGTCGTGAAATCGAACTCCGGAGCGCTCGTCATCTCGGCCAACGCGTGCGCCATGCGGCGTGGGGTGTCGGCCAGCGACTCGTCGCTCAGCTCGAGGCCCAGGCCCTCCAACAGACGGCGGGCACCCTCCTCGGCCGCGGCGAGGTCGACGTCGCGAACGGCCGGAACGATCCTGGGCCGCCAGCGACCCGGTACCTTCGAGAGCTCCGGCTCGGCCGGCAGGGGGATCGTCTGGGCAGTGGCCGGCGTCTGCATCGGTGACCTCGTCTCTAAAGTTGCGTTTGATTGATTTTAGAAGCCTCTCACGGCCGGCGTCAACCACTTCGCGAGACTGACCCGTCGATCGATCCGGACTGGGTCCTCGCCGCAATCGGGATCCTGTTCGCGTGAGGTTGCCGAGGAGCGCTAGCGTGGTCGGTGCCAGGGGGGATCTGGTGCTCGCCTCCGCTGCGCCACCACACCATGCACCACCGACGGAGGAACGATGTCGACGCCTGAGCCACAGCCAGACCAGCAGCCCGCCCAAGCCAACCCGCCCGCCGGCTGGTACCCGGACCCGGAAGGAAAGCCGATGTCCCGCTACTGGGACGGCGCGGCCTGGACGGAGCAGCTCGCACCCCTCAACACGGCTGGTCCGGGACAGATCGGAACCCATTACACCGTGGACGCAACGGGGCAGCCGGTCAGCCCGAGCTCGCGCCTCGCCGCGACGTTGCTGTGCTTCTTCCTCGGCGTCCTCGGCGTGCACCGGTTCTATGTCGGCAAGGTCGGTACGGGGCTGCTCCAGCTCGTCACCTTGGGCGGGCTCGGCGTCTGGGCCCTCATCGACCTGGTCATGATCATCGTGGGTGCCTTCCGCGACAAGCAGGACCGGCTCCTGATCAACTGGTGACCTGCTGCGTCACGCGAGCGGCTCGGGTCGGCCCACCTCGGGCCGCGGGATGTCGATGAAGGGCTGGATCGCGATCCCGTGGTCGACCTCTCTCATGCCGAGCTCATAGGCTGCGGTGCCACGTGCCCGGAGCACGAGCTCGTCCCGTCCGGCTCCCACGACCCGGACCTCGATGTCGGCGATGGAGCAGTTGACGACGTCATGGGTGTTGCCGTTCGGATCCGCATAGCTCCATCCGACGAAGCGCTCCCGCGGGGCCGCGACCTCGACGTGGACGGAGACGTTGTCTGGCCCGCCGAGCGACAGCCGCGCGCCGGCGGGCTGCTCGGCAACCTTCGTCCTGTGGACACGGTTGACACCACCGAGGGGCAACCGCTCGCCGCGGATCGAGATCGCGCCGCCGGCCACCCAGGGACCCAGCACCGGCCCCAGCTTCACCCGACCGAGGACGACGTCGATCCAGGTGTCGTCGCCTGACCCGTCGAAGTGCAGGCCGTGCACCCAGATCCACCGCTCAGCGTGCTGGGAACCCCAGTTGTGGCCAACCATCCCGGGCCAACCGTCGAGGTCATGGTGCTGGCCGTCGATGCTCACCGAGCCCGTGAAGCGGGCGAAGGGGTGCAGGCTGACGGGCTTGGTCCTGGGCAGCGGCGCGGTGTACAGCCTCGACTGGGTCAGGTGCTCGAGTCGCGGCTCGCCGGTGAAGGTGAGATCCCACTGCGCTCCGGGGCGGTTGTCGGCATGACCGATGGCCCCGACCGCCCTCCCCTCACCGAACGTGGCGCCGCCCACCTCCAGGCGGGGCCCAGCCGCGCCGTCGGCCGCCTCCGGTCCGGGAACCGTGAGCTTCGTGGCGGTCGGCCCATCGGTCGCGTCGAACCAGGTCAGCCACAGCGAGCCGGTCGGCTGCTCGCCCGGGGCGACACGGACGGTGTACCGCAACCAGACACCCCGACCACCCTCCGGTGCCGCCGCGCGCAGGTAGAAGCTCTCGTAGCCCGCCGTCATGCCGGTGAACCGCGCCACCGCGGCGCCCGCGTCCATGTCGTGAGCGTACAAGCGGCAGTGTGCCGTTGGGCTGGTTTGCCCCACAGCCGGCCAAGGGTTGCAATCCGTACCTGCATACGGGTTTACCGTGAAGGGGTGGCGCCGGCGATCGGCGCGGCCCCTCCACGGGATCGAGCGAGGAGACAAACATGTGTGAACTGCCTGCCAGGGTGGCCGAGGCCTGCACTCTCCCGACCGCGGAGCGGCCCACCCGCTCCGCCGAGTGGGGCGCCATCTTCCGCGAGGTGCTGTCAACGGACTCCCTTGGCGCCCAACGGGGCCGACTCGCCTTCCGGGAGGACGCCGCCCTCGAGACGTGGGTCCGCGACCTGGTGTCGAAGGAGACCGCGTGCTGCAGCTTCTTCACGTTCGAGTTCGGCGAGGGAGTGGACGCGGCTGGCGCCCAGACCATGACGCTCGACGTCAGCGTGCCGCCGTCACGGTCGGCCGTTCTCCACGCGTTCCTGGGCTGGGCAGAGGACGTGCGAACGGGACGGGTGCGGGTGGCGTGATGCGCGCCGGAGCGGTTGCCGCGGCGGCGGGGGTGAACCTCGAGAGCCTGCGCTACTACGAGGGGCGAGGCCTGTTGCCGAAGCCGGATCGCAGTCTTGGCGGCCACCGCATCTACCCACCAGAGACGGTCACCACCCTGCGGGTGATCAAGGCCGCGCAACGGCTCGGGTTCACGCTCGACGAGATCTCGGACCTGCTGACGGTCGGACGGCACCATCACGGCACCGGACGCCGTCCAGCCGGGCTGCAAGCCCTCGCCAGGGACAAGCTCGTCGAGGTGGAGGCCCGGGTCGCCGACCTGGTCACCATCCGGGATCGCCTGGTCGCGGCCATGGACGCGGGCTGCGACGACCTGACGGAGTGTGCGGGCACTGAAAGGTGCCCCATCCCGTTCGGACCCATCGCGGACTCAGCGGTCCCATAGCGGCGAATCAGCAGGCCACACAAGGCAACCGACACCAAACTCTGGCTCCGTTGGGAGCCAGCTCAGCGGCATACGGCAGCGTGCGGCTCGTCGTCGTTAGGCCCCTCGTCGCCCGGGTAGTGGCACCAGTCACGCACCGCACAAGGGAAGGAGCTGCGCATGACTGCCCAGAACTGGGATCCCTGGAACTACCGGGAGAACATCTACTCAGGCCGTGACCGTGACGTCACCAGCGACCTGGCGGAGGACACGACGGGTCGGCAGCACGACCTCGTCGGCTTCCGCGTCGAGGCGACCGACGGCTCGATCGGGAAGGTCGACGGCGCGACCGACGAGGTGGGCTCGAGCTACATCGTCGTGGACACCGGGCCGTGGATCTTCGGCCGCAAGGTGATGCTGCCCGCCGGCACGGTCGACCGGGTCGACTGGGATGACCAGGCGGTCTACGTCGGCCGCAGCAAGGACGAGATCAAGGACTCGCCGGAGCTCGGCGAGACCGGCTGGGACGACCCCGACTACCGGGACCGTCTCGGCGGGTACTACAGCGACTACTACGGACCTCGGGTCTGATCGCTGTGGGGTAACGGACGGGTGGCGTGTCGGCCGAGGGCCGGCGCGCCGCTCTCCTGTGGGAACGGTCGGGACCTTCGGACCTTTTGACCGCTCCTCGGTCAGCCAGACTGGTGCCGAGGAGGTGGTCCCATGACCACGTGGCGCGGTAGGTTTGCTCGTCTTGCAGTGGGGGTCGTCCTCGTTGCGGCGCTGGCGGGTTGCGCGGCTGCGGGCAACCCGGTGGCGAGCCCCAGCTCCGAGGTCGGCTTCTGGCTCGGCCTCTGGCACGGATTCATCACGCCGGTGACCTTCATCGTGTCGCTGTTCAACGACAGCGTCGGCATCTACGAGGTGCGCAACAACGGCGCCTGGTATGACTTCGGGTTCATGTTGGGTGTCTCGACCGTCTTCGGTTCCGTGCTCGGTGGCTCGAGCGCGGCCCGATCAGCCCGGCGGCACGACCAGTGACCGTTGCATTGGCGGGTGTAGCGCTCGCACACTGCTCCGCTGGTCGGAGCAGTCCGCGAGCAGGCAGAATCGAGGGATGAGCGAGACGGGCGAGGACCGGTTCGTCAACCCGACAGTGGGCAGGAAGTACTGGGTCAAGCACGCGTACGACACCCTCGTCGAGACGGCCAGCCGCTACAACGCCGTGATCACGTACGGCGACCTCGCGGAGGAGGTGCAGCGCCGGTCCGGACTTCACACGACCACCCCGCTGCGCAGCTGGGTCGGCGACCTGCTCAAGATGATCGCCCAGGCCAACCACCTCCGTGACGAGCCGGCCCTGACCGCCCTCGTCGTGCACAAGCACGACGGGCGGGTCGGCGCCGGGTACGACGAGGTCCTGAGGCTTGCCGGCCGACCGCCGATCGCCGACGAGCTCGAGCGCGAGAACCAGGCTGCGGCGGCACGGCTCGAGTGCTACCGGCGCTGGTGCGACGACGTGCCAGAGGATGCGCGGCCGACCCCGGCAACCCATACGCGCCCAGTTCCGGCCGCAACGTCGGGCCGCTCTGCATCGAGGGCAGCACCGACGCCGTCGCGGGCAACACCGAGGTCTCGTGAGGAGCGACGCGGGGGCATCTGCCCCACCTGCTTCATGGAGATGCCGGTCGCAGGTCCCTGCCCCAACTGCAGCTGACGTCCAACCAGCCTCGCAGGCGAGACCAAGCGACCTCGTCAGCTGGAGGCCGCAGGCGCGGGAGCCGCTGTCGCGAACACCGCCCCATCCCAGTTCGTATGAGTCGCCAGGCCCTCGAAGTCCGGCCAGCTGGCCGCAACGACGAACAACGTCGGCCGCCCGGCACGCCATCCCAGCGCGCAGGCGAAGGCACCACGGTCGAGCTCCACCACGTCGAGGCGTTCCCCGCCTTCGGCCACGCGGACGCAGACCTGGCCGGACACGTCCGCGTACCAGATCGCCCCGTCGGCGTCGGCGCAGATGCCGTCGGGGTGGTGGCCGGGTGTCTCCGCCCAGATACGGCGGTTCTCGAGCGACCCGTCGGCGGCCACCTCGAATGCCGTGAGCCGGCCACGGTAGGACTCCGCGACGACGAGGGTCCGGCCGCCATCGAGCATCGTCATGCCGTTCGGGAAGTCGAGGTCCGCCGCCACCACTCTGGCCCGCCCGTCCGGCGTCGCCAGGGCAACGAAGCCCGGTGCTGGCTCACCGGTGGCAGTCACCGTGCCGAAGTCGCAGTTGATGTTGTTCACGTACGCGTTGCCTCGCCCATCGATGACGATGTCGTTGCTGCCGTAGCTGGACAGGTGTGCCAGGCCGGCGTGGTCGACCAGTTCCCCGTCGTCGAGTCGCAGCAGCGAGGCACGAGGTCCCGAGGCAAGGACGAGGCCTCCATCGGGGAGGAAGTCGAAGCACAGCGGCATCGAGGGATGGGTGACCACCGTCCGGCACGTGCCGTCGGCGTCGATGGTGTTGATTCGCCCTGCGGTCCAGTCGGCGAACCAGAGGCGGTCGTCATGCCAGCGCGGGGACTCCACGAGTCCGTGGCCGCTCGTGAGAAGGTGCACGGCTGTTCCTTTCGTCGGCGAGCTCCGTGCGAGCTCTCACCTCCTACACGAACGGCGGCGCGCGAGATCGACCGGGTCACTCGTCGCAGTCGGTCTCGTCGGTGAAGGACTCCGGCTCGCCGAGCACGTCCTTGAGCACCTCGATGGGCACGGCGTAGTTGCGGCCCGGCCCGGTGGAGGCATACACCACGCCGACGAGCTCGCCCGTGATGTCGACGAGCGGGCTGCCCGAGCTGCCGTGCTCCACGGGCGCAGAGTTGAGCAGCATGGGGAGATGGGACCTCGCGACGGGGTCCTCCCGATAGCCGAGCACCTCCCCGTTCGTGGTGGTCAGCGGTCCGCCCGATGGGTACCCGATGGCCGTGACCGTTTGTCCCACTTCGGGATTCGCCGGCGCGAGCGTGATCGAGGCCGGGAGCTTCTCCTTCGTCCGCACGATCGCGAGATCGGCGACCGTCGCGGCACCGGACGTGCGCACGTCGATGTCCTTCCCGTCGAAGGTGCTCACCTCGAGCGTCGTGGCGCCTGCCACCACGTGACGGTTCGTCACCAGCACCTGGTCGCCGATGGCGAAGCCGGAGCCCGTGCGGACCCCGCCGCAGCCGATGTTGCGGATCCGCAGGGCGGCGCGTTCGAGCTCGGTGAACCCCTCGGCCGTCGCCTCCCCCGCCTCGAGGTCGAGCGACTGCGACGGCACCGCGGGCAGGGCCGTGGCCACGGGAGCCTCCGGCGGTGCGACCGGCGCGAGGTCACCGCAGGCAGCCGACGACGCGAGGACGAGAACCACTCCGGCGACGGCGCGGACCGAACGCCGCATCTCAGTCCCCCTCCAGCCAGCTGACGAACGCGTCACTGGCCTCCTGCGCCCGGTCACACCCCTGGTTGATCTCCTCGGCCACCCCGAGGACGACGGACATCTCGTAGCTGTCGATGTCGAGCAGGTACTCCTGCAGCTCCTGGAGGCCCGCGACGCACCGGTCGAGCTGGAGCGCGACGTTGCGAGACCGCTCGACGGCCGAGCCGAGCACGCCGACGGTGTCGGCCGCCTGCGCCTTCTCGTCGGCAAGGTCCCGGATCCGGTCCGAGGCGTCGTCGTACTGCTCGGTGACCTCCTGCAGCGCGCTCTTCGTCTGGGCGAGCGCCGCCTGCGAGGCGTCGAGCAGCCCCTGAACCTGCTGCCGCTGTGCCGTCATGTCAGCCAGCTCGGCCGCCCGCTGCTCGGCCGTCGCCTTCCACTCCCGGGAGGAGTTGTTGGTGTAGGCGTATGCCGCTGAGGCGGCTCCCAGCGCCAGCACGAGCAGGCACGTGGTCGCGATCAACGCGATGCGCGTGCGGTCACGATGCCGAACCGGAGGCGTCGACACGTAGGGCGGGACGAACGGTTCGGGCTCCGGGTCCGCCGGGAAGATGTCGATGGAGTCGCCCACACCGGACATCGTCGCTCAGTCCGGGCCGGTACGTCCGCTGATTCCCGGTGGAACCATGATCGGGGTCGCCGGCTCGGGCGTACATTCGGTCCATGGGTGGGTCGATCCCGAAGTTGACGCCCGAGGAGATACGCCGTTACATGATGGGCGAGTCCGCGGGTCTGGTGGAGCACCGCCGCCTGTTCAAGCGCATCCCCGCCGAGCCGCGCTGCAAGCTGTGCCTGGTGCCGTTCGGCGGCATCGGGGGCGCTGCGTTCCGGGTCCGGGGCTTCGGCCGCTCGTCCAACCCGATGCTCTGCAACAAGTGCACCGTCGAGCTCGAGAAGAACGGCCTGACCGGGGTCGAGATCCCGTGCACCCTGCTGTTCTCCGACGTACGGGGCTCGACGGCGCTGGCCGAGAAGATACGGCCAACGGAGTTCCACACCTTCCTCGACCGCTTCTACAGGCTCGCGACCCGGGCCGTCGTCGACCACGACGGCATCGTCGACAAGCTCGTCGGCGACGAGGTGATCGGCCTGTTCTTCGGCGGGATCAGCGGTCCAGACCACGCCGGAGCCGGTATCCGCGCGGCCCTCGACCTGGCGGACAAGGCCGCCGGCCCCAAGGCGACCCCCATGGGACCGATCCCGGTCGGCACGGCCGTGCACACCGGCGACGCCTTCGTCGGCGCGACCGGGCTGCACGGCTCGGTCGAGGACTTCACCGCCCTCGGCGACGCCGTGAACACGACGGCCCGGCTGGCCTCGGCGGCCGGCCCCGGCGAGGTCCTCGTCAGCAGCGCGTCGGCCGAGGCCGCCCACCTGGCCGTGGAGCCGGAAGAGCACCGGGTCGTGGGGATCCGGGGTCGCACGGAGCCGATCGAGGTCATCGTCCTGCGCGTTGCCCGGCCGGTCCCTGCGGCAGACTGAGGGCGTGCCTGACGACTTCCTCGTGGCCCGGAACCCGGAGGCGGACAGCTCCCTGCCCTACCTCGTGCGGATCCCGCTCGGGCGGGAGGGGGTGGTGCTCAAGGCGCGAGAGACCTGGCCACGCACGAGCAAGGTCTACTGCCACCGCGCCGACGGGTGGCCCACGGACGCGGAGATCGTCGAACGCGTGCCCACCCGCGTCTGCACGAGCCGCGGCGCCGCCATCGACCTCGTCCTCGACCGCGGCCGGGAGAACCGGTCGCAGTTCGTGCTCGCGCGGGCCAAGGGGCGGCAGGTCATCTTCTGGCAGACGCCGCGCACGGCCAAGCAGGCCCGGCCCAACGTCCGGATTCCCACGGCGCGGCCGCGCACGGCCGACGAGGGGCCCGGCACGGCGCCGTCCGAGCCGGAGATCATCGTCGACTCCCACGAGCGCTACGCATGGAGGTTCAGCCACCAGCAGGCGACCACCCGCAGGCGGTCACTCCCCGTCGGCGACTACGCGGTGGAACTTGCCGGGCAGCTCGTGGCCGCGGTCGAGCGCAAGTCACTGCAGGACCTGTCCTCGAGCCTGCTGAACGGGAAGCTGAGGTACGCGCTCGCCGAGCTCAGCGGCATACGGCATGGGGCAGTGGTGGTGGAGGACAAGTACTCGCGCGTGTTCTCGCTCAAGCACGTGCGACCGTCAGCGGTGGCCGACGCCATCGCCGAGTGCCAGGCGAGGTACCCGACGGTGCCCATCGTGTTCTGCGAGACTCGGGCCCTGGCGCAGGAGTGGACCTACCGGTTCCTGGCAGCCGCGCTGCTCGAGGCGAGACTCGAGCTGGGCGCAGAGCCGCACCTCTACGACCTCGAGCCCGCCGGACCAGTGCCACCGCGCGAGCCGACGACGGCCGAGGTCCGCGCGTGGGCCCTCGCGGCGGGTCTCCCGGTGAGCGACCGAGGCCGGCTCCGTCCGGAGACCTGGGAGGCCTACCGGGCGACGCTCGATCCTTGACCGAACCGGTCACATCCGGGCGCATCCCGTGCCACCGTTGGTCCATGGGGCCACATGGGGGAACGAGATGAACAACGAGGACGTGGTCGTCGTCCTGCCCGGCATCATGGGCAGCACGCTCGGGGTGCGCGGCAAGGATGGGTCTCCGGCCTCGGACAACCTCTTCTGGGCGCCGTCAGGCGGGGCGGTCTGGAAGCTGTTGACCCGACGCAACAGCGTCCTCGACCACCAGCTGCCGGAGGGTATCGGTGACTCCCACCCCGACGACGGCGTGGAACCGGTGAGCCTGATGCCGGACGTCCACGCGATCCCCGGGATCTGGACGCCGCTCAAGGGCTATGACGTCCTCGTCAACCATCTGCGGTCGCTCGGCTACCACGAGGCGACTGGCGACCGCCCCGCGAACCTCGTTCTCGCGGCGTACGACTGGCGCCTGTCCAACCGCTACAACGGCCAGCGCCTCGCGACCATCGTGGAACCGGCCCTCGAACGCTGGCGCGCCCAGGGCGGGCGGTATGCAGACGCGCGAGTCGTCTTCGTGTGCCACTCCATGGGGGGTCTCGTCGCGCGCTGGTACATCGAGAGATGCGGGGGCCATGAGGTGACCCGCAAGCTCATCACCCTGGGCACGCCATGGCGGGGTGCGACCAACGCGATCGAACAGCTCGTCAACGGCGTCCGGAAGGGTGTCGGGCCGCTGTCCATCAACCTCACCAGCTTTGCCCGCAGCCTCCCCTCGCTGCACCAGCTGATGCCCGAGTTCGCTTGCATCACCGAAGGATCCGGATTCCTCAAAACCACCGAGACGTCCGTGCCGGAGCTGTACACCGCGATGGTCAAGGACGCGATGGCCTTCCACACCGACCTGCAGGAGAGCGAGCGCAGCCGGGCGGACAGCCGGGCGATCGCGCACCTCGTCGTCGGGATCCGCCAGCCGACGAACACCACGGTCCGGCTGGCCAACGGGCGGGCCACGGTCTCGGAGTCGTTCGGGTCGGAGAACGACTACGGCGACGGCACCGTCCCACTGACCGGGGCCATCGGGCACGACGAGCGCCTGGACACCAACATCGCGGTGCGCGTGCCCGAGAACCACAGCGCCCTGCAGTGCAGCCGCTTCGTGCTCGACCAGGTCCAGGAGCTGCTCACCGCCTCGCCGGTGCGTCGTCGCGACCTGTCGAGCGTCAGCGTCCGCGCCAGGGTGCCGGACCTCGTCGTCGAGGGCGAGCCGCTCACGGTGGACGTCGACACCGAGGTCGACGCCGACGCGGGCCCACTCGGGGCCGGTGCGCCGTCCTCGCTGGCGGTCACGGTCAGCACCGAGAGAGGGAAGGTCATCGCCCGAGAGGTCGTCACGCTCGGCGCCGACGGCTCCGGCCGAGCGTCGTTCGAGGAGCTGCCACCCGGTACGCACACCGTGGCAGTCTCCGGCACCAACCCTGGTGCCGGCGTCCGCACGGTCACGTCGTCGGCGATGGTGTGGCCGACCATGCCCGCCTGAGCCGGATCACCCATGCCAACGTCAAGGCACGCCGGGCAGCGGCCACGTCTGCCCGGTGGAGCTGTCGACCAGGGCCGCCCGGTTGACCGTGCCGGTCAGCGGCAGGATGTCGGCCACCTCCTTGACGACGATCGCGAGCGAGGCCCCCGTCGCGCGGGTCGCCAGCGAGACGTGCGGCACCCAGCGGCCTGAGCCATAGTGGCGGTGGAGCACGGCGCCGGCCTCGATGACGGCCGCTGCGACCGCCTCCTGCCGTGCCGCCACGTCGGCCGGGACTGCCGGTGCGAGTGCAGCGCGCCCACGCGGAAACGCCACGGTGCCTTGGAAGCTCACCTCAAAGCCACCCTTGTCCGGCAGGTCCTCCATGACTGTGCGGACGAGACCCACGTCCCACTCGAGGAGAACCGCGTAGGAGAGGTGCGGCAGGTGCCTCCCATGGGTGTGTGACTCGAGAGTCCGAATACCTCTCTGCTCCAGCCGAGCCCACAGCTCACGGATCAGCCGGTCGGTCCGCGGGTCGAAGAGGAGGCACACAGCCAGAGCCATCCTCTTAGCCTCCCACGCACTCACACACCGGGTCACACCTTGGCAAACCGGGCGGATTCGGGCTGGGTACGAGCACTCATCCTCAGGCCATCGCGTATCTCTCCGCCCCCTCACCCCCCTGTGCTGTCGACGCCAACACCACTCCCAAGGAGAATCACCATGTCGCAGTATGTCGCCGACCGTCCCGGTCGTCAGTTCCACCTCCCGACGCCAGCTCTCGCGACCGCCCTCGGACGGCTCCACGCCCTCCTCGAGCGCTGCAGCATCTCCCTTCTTCGCATCAGTCTCGGGCTCGTCTTCCTGGGCTTCGGTATCCTCAAGTTCTTCCCGGGCCTCAGCCCGGCGGAGGACATCGCCGCGGCCACGATCGAGCGCCTCACCTTCGGTCTCATCGCAGGCGACCACGCAGTCCTCGTGACAGCGATCGTCGAGACCTTCATCGGGCTCACGCTGGTCACCGGCCGATTCGTCCGCCTCGGCCTCATCGTCCTCACCGGAGCACTGGTCGGCATCATGTCGCCGCTCGTCCTCTTCACCGACCAGCTCTTCCCGCACGGCCCCTCGCTCATGGGCCAGTACGTCGTCAAGGACATCGTCCTCGCGGCCGGCGCCATGGTCGTGGCCGCCTACGCCCTCGGTTCGCGCCTCCACACCGAGGACGACCAGGACTGAGCCGGCCGCGAGGTCGCCATCCATGCGAAGCCGGCTGAGCGGCATACGGATTGGTCCGTATGCCGCTCAGCTCACTCAAGTCGGCACGGGCGGCTGGCGCTGGTGCTGGGGTCCACGAACGACCCGTGCTGCCGATGACCCCGAGAGCCCGAGCTGCCGCCCACGAGAGAGACGGATCGATGTCCAACGCAACCCAGTACGACGCGCCCTGGGACTTCACCCGCCAGCGCGACACGCACCGCTTCCCACCGGCCACCTACCTGCGGCCAGAGGTCGCCCGCGCGGAGCGAACGCACGCGGAGCAGATGCTCAAGGCGGTCAACGACGCGGCCTCGGTCCGGGTCGGCCTGGCCGGCGGGCTCACCGTCGGCCTGCTCATCGCCGTCGCCGTCGTGTCCCTCGGCCACGACGAGCTGACTCGCAGCGTCGTCGTCAAGCTGGCCATCCTCGGCGGAGCGCTCCTCGTCGTGGTCACCGCGCTCATGGGCCTCATCAGCCGTCACACCGCGATCTCCGCCGCGCTCTCCGAGCGGGTCCGTCACGACGAGTCCCGGCTCGCCCGGCTCGAGGCGGCGGGGGCCGCTCGACCTTGACCCTGCATGGAGGCCAGGGCCAGGGGCGAGCACTTCGGGTCCGAACCAATGTCCCGCATCTCGCCCCGCCCATGTGGTTCTGGTCCGAAGTTGTTTGATGGTGACCGCGTACCGGGGACGCACGGATGCCGCCCACCCGGGTGAGCGGCATCCGTGAGGGGACGATCAGGCGACTCCGGTCAGCCGTTGCCGCCGGCCCGGAACGCCAGCCAGCCGTCACTCATGCGCTCGGCCTGGCCCTCCGTGAACATGTTCATGCACTCGTCCTGCGTGTAGTCCATGAAGTTGTGGATCGGGTCGAGCCCCGGGGCGGCACAGCTGTCCGCACCGACGGGGCAGTTGAACTGCGGGTGGGCCTCCTTCGGCGTGTCGGCCACGAAGTCGCCCGACGCGGAGCACCCGTTGTTGAACGTGTGGTGCAGCATCAGCCAGTGGCCCACCTCGTGCGTCAGCGTGTCGCCGAAGGCGTACTTGCCCGCCGTGCCACCCGGCATCGACTCGTCGAGGATCACGACGCCGTCGATGAAGTCGCGGCCGATGTTGTAGTCCTTGGGGAAGTACGCCCACCCGAGCAGTCCGGCGCCGATGTTCGCGGAGTAGACGTTGAGCGTCTCCGAGTCGCCCTCGTGGAGAGACTTCTTCATGTCCCGCTCGACCTTGCCGGGAACGGCCTCGTACCACGCGTCGTTGACGACCCAGTTGATCTTGCTCAGCTCGAAGCGGAACGGCGTGTCCGCGGCGCCGGGCGCCGTGGCGCCGGAGAACGAGTCGTTGAGGACGGCCATCTGGTCCTCGATCATCGACTCGAACCGGTCCTTCTCCTGCGCGCTGAGCTCGTGGTCGGAGATCGAGTGGAAGACGGTCTCGATGGTGACCGATCCGTTGGCGAGGCGGGGGGCGTCTGGTAGGGCGCCGTAGGCCTTGGCCTCGTTGTCGGGGAAGAGCTTCGGCTCCGTGGCGGTGCTGCCGTCCCGGACGCGAGCCAGGTCGGCGAAGCCGCCCTCCTCGCACTCCGCGACAGCGGGTGAGCCGGCGCCTGGGTCGGCCGGGGCAGCGGACACGACCGGCGTCGAGCCGCTGACGACGAGGGCGGCGGCAGCGACCGTGCCGAGCAGGGCGAGCCGCGCATGGGTGTTTCTCAGCATCGTTGTTGGGACCTTTCGGAAGCGCTCGTGGCAGGACGCTGTGACGTTACTCGGGATCCTCGGCGTGTGGGCGTTTGCGAGGCGCGCGATCTGCAGCCGCTCCGCCCGGCCCTGACGCGCCCATCACCTCGGCCAGCACCGTCCGGGCCCGGTCCACGTCGAGGTCCCTCGATCCGGGCCGCCTGCACCGCACGCACCGTGCGGGCCGCTGCCGCCTGGACCCGAAGCCGGCCCAGCGGCATACGGCATGGGTGTGCGAGACGAAAAGGGAGCCCGGCTCGTGAACGAGCCGGGCTCCAGTGGCGGTTACACGTACCACAACGGGCCAGCCGCCGAAGTTCTCGGCACCCTCTCTGCGTCCAGCCAGGGCAACCTCCGCGAGGTTAGCGGCGCCGGCCCCCGTCCCGCTGCGACGTTGACCGGATCGTGACCATTCCGTCGTGGTTTCGCTGCATGATGGCTTCGGTACCCGCCGGTCCGTGCAAAGGAGCGCTCATGACCAATCTCGCCAACAATCTCGTCGCCACCGCGCAGCGGCTGCCGGACAGGACCGGCATCAAGCTCGACCAGGCCGAGGTGACGTGGGCGCAGCTCCACGGCGCGGCGGCGAAGGTGGCCGGGCAGCTGCGCGCGGCCGGCCTGGAGCCGGGCGACCGCGTCTCGCTCATCCTGCCGAACGTGCCCGCCTACCCCGTGCTCTTCTACGGGACCCTGCTCGCC
Organism: Intrasporangium sp.; assembly: GCF_035280925.1. Classification (GTDB taxonomy): domain Bacteria; phylum Actinomycetota; class Actinomycetes; order Actinomycetales; family Dermatophilaceae; genus Intrasporangium. The sequence goes on from NZ_DATEEY010000056.1 coordinate 19,901, forward strand.
GGCGGCATCGTCGTGCCGATGAACCCGCTGCTCAAGAGCGGCGAGATCTCGTACTACTACCAGGACGCGGGCACGAAGTTCTCCTTCGTGTGGCCCGACTTCGGCGAGGAGGCCCGCAAGGCTGCCCAGATCGCGGCCATCGAGGGGGTCGGCACCAAGGTCATCGAGTGCACGCCGATGGGGCCGGTGACGGGGGCCCTGCCGGACGCCGAGCCGGTGACCCAGCCGGTCGACCGCGCCGACGACGACACCGCGGTGATCCTCTACACGTCGGGCACGACGGGCAAGCCGAAGGGCGCCGAGCTGACGCACTTCAACCTGCACCGGAACGCCGAGCGGTCGGCCACGGACATCATGGAGATGACCGAGGACGACGTCATCATGGGCTGTCTGCCCCTCTTCCACGTCTTCGGGCTGACCTGCGGGCTCAACACGAGCGTGTTGCGCGGCTGCACCCTGACCCTGATCCCGCGCTTCGACCCGGCGAAGGCGCTCGAGGTCGTCGGGCGCGACCAGGTGACGATCTTCCAGGGCGTGCCGACGATGTACGCCGCGATGCTCAACCACCCCGACGCCGAGACGGCCGAGACGGCCAGTCTGCGCACCTGCGTCTCCGGCGGATCGGCGCTGCCCGAGGCCGTGATGCGCAACTTCGAGAAGACGTTCGACGCCCAGATCCTCGAGGGGTACGGCCTCTCCGAGACGTCACCGGTCGCGTCGTTCAACATGCCGGACCGGCCGACCAAGCCGGGCACCATCGGGTGCGCCATCCCCGGCTGCGAGATGAAGCTCGTCAACCTCGACGGCACCGACACGGCGCCCGGCGAGATCGGTGAGATCGCGATCCGCGGCGAGAACGTCATGAAGGGCTACTGGCGGCGGCCCGAGGCCACCGCCGAGGCGATCCCGGACGGCTGGTTCCGCACCGGGGACCTCGCGACGGTCGACGAGGACGGGTACTACACGATCGTCGACCGCAAGAAGGACCTCATCATCCGCGGCGGCATGAACGTCTACCCGCGCGAGGTGGAGGAGGTGCTCTACACGCACCCCGACGTCCTCGAGGCCGCCGTGGTCGGGGTCCCGGACGAGACGCTGGGCGAGGAGATCGGTGCCGCCGTGGCACTGCGACCGGGGTCGTCGACGACGCTGGACGAGGTCCAGGAGTACGTCAAGGAGCGGATCGCGGCGTACAAGTACCCGCGCCGGATCTGGGAGCTGGACGAGCTGCCGAAGGGCCCGACGGGCAAGATCCTGCGCCGCGAGGTGCGTCCGCCCACCTGAATCAGGTCATGTCGTGCCTGACGGTGAAAGGCCGCCTTCCCTCGCGGGTGGGCGGCCTTTCACACATCCGGAGGTATGCCGCTGAGCTCGGTCCGCGTCCCGCGTGTCCTGGCGCTGCTGTGGGCCTGGTGGTCGTTATCGGTTCGCCGCTCGGGGTAGTGGAGCGGGAGCACTCGAAGCCTTCAGAGGTGTGGGCAGTCGAGCTTCTCTGGCGCGGTGGACGACGCCACGCCGACGATAGGAGGACACATGTCCCAGCACACCAACGGACCGACGTCCGGCAGCCTGCAGGACACGGGCCTACCGGAGACAGGCACGACCAGCTCAACGCCGGGCTCCCTGACGAGCTCGACCACCGCCGGCTCGACCGGTTACACCGACTACACCGGCTCCAGCGGAGCGACCGGATCGACCGGATCGACCGGCTCGACCGGCTCCACGACGCAGGCGGCCAAGCAGGCCACTCGGGAGACCGCCGAGACGGCAAAGGGCGAGGCCCGCAACCTGGCCGAGACGGCCAAGAGCGAGCTCGGCAACGTCACCTCCACGACGACCCACCAGGTGCGCCGGCTGGTGGACCAGTCCCGCTCCGAGCTGACGGAGCAGGCGCGGTCACAGCAGCAGCGGCTCACCACCAACCTGCGCACGCTGACTGACGAGCTCGACTCGATGGCACGCCAGGGCGACCAGCAGGGTGTCGCGCATGACCTGGTCCGTCAGGTCTCACAGCAGGCCCGGTCGCTCGGGGACTGGCTCGAGGGCCGCGAGCCCGGAGACGTGGTCGACGAGGTCAAGCGGTTCGCGCGGCGGAAGCCCGGAACATTCCTCGCGGTCGCGGCCGGTCTCGGCTTCCTGTCCGGCCGCATGACGCGTGGCCTCAAGGCGGCGTCGGACGACGAGGACTCGCCGGAGTACCGCGCCACCGGCTACACCGCCTATGGCACCGCGACGTATCCGACGGAGAGGACCGGCATGCCCGGGTCGACCGGGATGACGAGCACCACCGGCGCGACCGGCGTCACCGAGACGGTCATGGACGGCCCCCTCACCACGACCGGCACGACGGCGACCTACCCGGCGTCGACCGAGTCCGCGCGAGGTGACGCCCGATGATCGAGGTGCCCGGCGCGCGCGAGGCGCCACGTCACCAGCTGCACGAGAGGTCCGAGGACCTCCCGGGCGAGCCCCTCGGCAATCTCGGCGACGTCGTTTCCGACATCGCCAAGGACATGTCGACTCTCGTCCGGCAGGAGACCGAGCTCGCCAAGGCGGAGCTGCGCGAGTCGGCGAAACGGGTCGGCAAGGGGTCCGGGCTGCTGGGCGGCGCCGGGCTGGCCGGCTGGTTCGTCCTGCTCTTCCTGTCGGTCGCCCTGTGGTGGGCGATCGGCGACGCCCTGGGCCTCGGCTGGTCCGCCCTCATCGTGGCAGCCATCTGGGCCATCATCGCGGCCGTCCTCTACTCGATGGGCCGCAGCGAGCTCAAGCGGGTCCAAGGCATGCCCAAGACGGCCGAGACGGCCAAGCACATACCTGAAGCCATGAAGGGAAATGAGTCATGACCGACTACGAGACCGAGAGACTGCGCACCGAGGTGGAGCGCACCCGTCAGGAGCTGAGCGACGACGTCAACCGGCTTGGGGCCACCGTCTCGCCGAGCAACATCGCCGAGCGACAGAAGGCGAAGGTGAGCCAGCGGGTGTCCGGGTGGAAGAACCGGGTCATGGGCGTCGCCGAAGATGCCAAGGAGTCGACGATGGGCGCGGCCCACGGTGTCGCCGACACCGGACACTCAGCTGTCGACAGCGTCCAGGGGGGCGCGCACGACATGAAGGTCAAGGCGCGCCAGCAGACGCAGGGCAACCCCCTCGCGGCGGGCGTGGTCGCATTGGCCGCTGGCTGGCTGGTGGGGTCGATCCTGCCGGCGTCCGAGAAGGAGAAGCAGGCGGCGACTGCGGTCAAGGAGCAGGCGCAGCCGCTCGTGGAGCAGGCCAAGACGGAGGTGAAGGACGCCGGGAGCGAGATGGCCGAGCACCTGAAGCAGCCGGTGCAGGAGGCCGTCGAGGAGGTCAAGACGACGGCGAGCGACTCCGCGCAGGAGCTGAAGTCGCAGACCCAGAGCTCGGCGGAGTCGGTCAGGACTGAGGCGCAGCAACAGGCGCAGGACGTCAAGCGCTGAGGCACACCGTCGATGGCCTTGTGGGCCATGGTCGGCTTAGTGGGCTGAGTGGGCTCAGTGGGCCGAGTGGGCTCGGCCTCGGGATCAGGACCTGTCCTGCCCGAGGCCGAGCTCACGTATCTCGGCGATGGTTCGCGCACCGGTGAGCGCCATGGTGAGGTCCAGCTCAGCGAGCAGGTACTCCATGACGGCCCGGGCGCCGGCGCCGCCGCCGACCCCGAGCCCGTAGACCCAGGGTCGTCCGACGAGGACCGCGTCGGCTCCCAGGGCGAGCGCCTTGTAGATGTCGGCCCCACTCCGGATGCCGCTGTCGAAGAGGACGGGCACCCGTTGCCCGTTCTCGCGGACGACCTCCGGCAGCGCACGGAGGGACGCGACGGCCCCGTCGACCTGGCGCCCGCCGTGGTTCGAGACGATCAGCCCGTCGACACCATGGTCGATCGCCTTGGCCGCATCGGCTGCGTGCTGGATCCCCTTGAGCAAGACGGGCAGCCGGGTGTGTTCTCGCAGTGAGGCGAGGTCGTCCCACGTGAGCGACGGCCGGGAGAAGACCTCGAGAAAGGTCTCGACGGCTGCGCGGGGCAGGGGCGACCTGAGGTTCTCCCTGAGGCTGCCCGGCCAGTGCCGCGCCATGGAGACGGCAGCTGAAACCGCTGACCTCGTCGGGCGGGGCGTGGGCTCGGCAGGAGCCACCGGACCCGCCACCCGCTGCTCGACGAGACGGCGGAAGACCGGGTCACTGATGTACTGCGCGATGCCCTCGGCACGAGTGAAGGGCAGGCTGCCGAGGTCGAGGTCCATGGTCCGCCAGCCGAGCGTGTGCGTGTCGAGCGTGATGACGATGGCATCGCTGCCGATGGCCTCGGCCCGGCGCACCAGCGACGCGACGAGGTCGTCGTTGCTGCTCCAGTAGAGCTGGAACCACCGCGGGCAGCTCCCCAGCGTGGCGGCTGTCTCCTCCATCGGACTGGAGCCCTGGGTCGAGATGACGACCGGGAGGCCGAGCTCGCGCACACCCTCGGCGAGCTCGACATCGGCTCGCGAGTGGACGAGCTCGAGGGCGCCGATCGGCGCCAGGAGGAGGGGAGCCGGGAGCCGCCGACCGAGCAGCTCTGTCCCGAGGTCCCGCGAGGAGACGTCGACGAGCATGCGGGGAACGATCGGATGGTCGTCGAAGGCGGCCCGGTTCGCCGCATCCGTGCGGTGCTGGCCCGCGCTGCCCGCGACGTAGGCCCACGCGCGTGCGCTCAGCTTCTTCCGGGCGGCCCGCTCAAGCGCGCTCGGCTCCACAGGCGCCGCCGGTAGCCGCCCGAAGAGTCCCTCTCGATAGATCCGGCTCTGGACGCGCCGTCCGACGCTCTCCTGCTCGCTCATGCGGTCAAGAATGCACCCCACGTCCCCGATCGAGTGAACAACTTTCGGCCCGAAAGCTGTTCACTCGATCGGATGGCTAGTTGATCTCGACGTCGCCGGAGCCCGTGCTGACCTTGATGAGGTGGTCCGCGGTAGCGCTGGACGGGACGTCCACGTCCTGGTCCCCTGAGCCGGTGTCCACGTCGAGGCGGAACTGCTCGGCGTCCGGAGCGTCGATCGACACGTCACCGGAACCGGTCTCGATGTCGAGGCTGTCCGGTGCGGATGGCAGCTCGAGGTCGATGTCGCCGCTGCCCGCACGGAGGAGGACACTCGCCGCGTCGGAGTCGAGGCTGAGCTCCATGTCACCGCTGCCGGTACGGACGTCGACCTTGCCTGCACCGGGGAGCAGGCCCAGGTCCACGTCACCGCTGCCAGTCTGCAGCCGCACGTCGGCACTGCTCAGCCCGTCGGCCTCGAGATCGCCCGAGCCGACCTCGGCGTCGATCACACCGAGCGACCCACTGAGGACCACGTCCCCCGATCCACCGCGGAGCTCGACGGCAGTGTCATCGGGGACCCGGACGATGTAGTCGACGCCGCAGCGCCACGACACGCCCTGGCAGTCGGCCTCGGAGATCGCGACGCCGTCGGCGTCCCAGGTCTCGTTCGGCGTCGGCTTGGTTCCACCCAGACCCCACTCGAACTGTCGGGTCACCTCGATCTTGCCGGCGGGCGCGCCGCCGAGGACCTGGACGTCGTTCGAGCCGACCGCGAAGGAGATCGTGTCGCCCGTGAACGGGCGGACCTCGGTCTCCGTCTTCGACTCGGTGATGACCCCAAAGCTCCCGATGACGAGAGCCAGCCCGACGCCGGCCAGGCCCAGCCACGGACCTCGCGAGCGGCCCCTCGGGGGCGCGGAGGTCGGCAGCGGGCTCTGTGGAACCGACGGCGGGCTCTGTGGGGGACCGGGTGGCGCCGAGGGCGCCGAGGGTGGAGGTGCCGCTTCGAGGCTGTCGCCGTGGATCCGGTCGTCAGGCACGTCCGTCGCCGGTGGCATGGTCGGCCGCGGGAGGAAGGGACCCTGTGTCGGGGTGTCCGCTGAGCCGCCCGGCGATGGAGCGCTGGGTGTGGAGGTCACCGCACCACCGTAGGCGGGACCCGTCAGATGGTCCACGAGATATCAGCGTCCGGGAGTGCGTCCCGGAGTGCCTTCGGGGGTGCGTCAGGGATGAGCTTGCCGGGATTGAGGATCCCGGACGGGTCGAGCTCGGCCTTGATCGCACGGAGCAGCCCCATCCCGACCTCGCCGATCTCCGTGGAGAGATAGTCCCGGTGGTCGGTGCCGACGGCGTGGTGGTGGGTGATGGTCCCGCCGCCGTCGATGATCGCCTGGCTCGCCGCGGACTTGACCTGGCGCCACTGGGCCAGCGGGTCGGCGGACTGGGGCGTGACGAAGGTGTAGTAGAGCGAGGCGCCATCCGGGTAGACGTGCGAGACGTGGCACATGACGACCGCGCGTCGCCCGTCGACCCCCAGCGAGCCGCGGATCGCGGCGCCGACCACCGCGTGCAGGCGCGAGAGGTTGGCCCAGGTCGTCGCCGTCTCGAGGGTCTCGACGAGGAACCCGTGATCCATCAGCTCATCCCGCAGGTACGGCCCCGCGAACCGGCCGCGCTCCCACGCCCGGGCGACCTGCTTCGGCAGCGGTCGACCCCCGCCCTTCCTCAGCAGCCGGTGCGCAGCGCGCTGCCGGTGCCGCAGCTCGCCCTCGTCGTCTCCCTCCCAGACGAGGACGAGCAGGGCGGGCCGGTCCAGCCCGCGTGCCCTGACGTATCGGAGCAGGCGCCGCCCCGATGCCCCCGCCAACGTGAGGTTGACGCGTGTCTCGTCCTCGTCCGACAGCCGGCAGATGGTTGGCAGTGCGGCTCGTCCCAGGTGCTGCGTCAGCCCGTGCAGGGCCTTCGCCCCCGCCACGAACGACGGATGGGCCCAGGCGGCGTACCGCTTTGCCGTCGGCAGCGGTGCGACCCGCAGCGTGGCCTCGGTGATGACGCCGAGCGTGCCCTCACTCCCGATGACCACGTCGAGGAGTCGGGGACCGGCGGCCGAGGCCGGCGCGCGTCCGCCGAGGACGAGCTCGCCACGCGGCGTGGCGAGTCGCAGCCCGACCACGTTGTCGTCGATCCGGCCGTACCCGCTGGAGGCCTGGCCAGCTGACCGCGTGGCGACGTAGCCGCCGACCGTCGCCTCCTGATGACTCTGCGGGTAGTGCCCGAGGGTGAGGCCGTGGGCCTGCAGCGCTCGCTCTGCCTCGGGGCCCCGGAGGCCCGGGCCGAGGGTGGCGGTCCTGCTGATGGAGTCGACGGCCAGGACGTCGTCAAGCCGTCGCAGGTCGAGCGAGATCACCGCGGTGAAGCGATCGCGGTCGCTCGCCGCGCCGACGCCACCGACGACGCTCGTGCCGCCGCCGAAGGGGACGACCCCGACACGGTGCTCGACACACACCCGCAGCACGGCAGCGACCTCATCAGGACCACCCGGCACGACCACCCCGTCCGGCGCGTCGGAGCCGTCGCCGGTGCGCAGCCGGTACAGGTCCGGATAGCCCTTCCCGCCGGCATGCTCGATGCGCCAGCCCCGTTCCAGATGAACGTGGTCCGGCCCGACCACGTCGGCCAGCGCCTGCCGAGCCGCAGCCCCGGCGCCCTCATGACCGAGCCGGGACGGTGCCAGCGCGACGTCCTCCAGCGCGACCGGTCGCGAGGCCCCGGCCGAGCCGACGCCGACAAGACCGAGCTCGGCCCGGAGGAACCGCCATCCCGCATCGCTCAGCGGATGAGCGCGGCTCGGGTCTCCCCAACCGTGCCACACCGATCGCGGAATCACCTCAGTGAGAGAACTGGACACATGTAACACTGTTACAGGAAACGTTTCACACGTACAGTGGCTGGATGGAAACAGGCGAGCCGAGCACCGGCGAGCTGAGCACCGACGAGCTGAGCACCGACGAGGCTCTGCTCGCGGCCGTCCGGGACGAGGTCCTCGCCTATGGCGTCCGTCGCGCCACCGCGACGTCGATCGCCCAACGGGCCGGGGTCTCGCGGGTGACGGTCTATCGGCGCGGTGGCGGCATCAAGCAGCTCCTGCTCGACGCCCTCGTCGACGAGTTCCGCAATGCCGTCGAGGAGGTCACGGCGCTCGTGCTCGCGGAGCAGTCGCCGCGGGACGGACGGGCGGCCGTCACGGCCCTCGCGGTGGCGATGGTCCGCAAGCTCAGCGAGGCACCGCTGGTCGCAGCGCTGCTCAAGCACGACCCGGAGATGCTGCTCCCCTACCTCGTCGATCGCCACGGGCGCAGCCAGCAGCTGATGATCGAGGCGATGACCGGCGCGATCGCCGCGGGTATGGCGGACGGCTCCATCCGCGACGGCGACCCGGCGCTCCTGTCCGTCGTCCTCCTCCACGCCCTGACGCCCTTCGTCATCGGCCTCGGTGTGGTCACCGCCAAGCACGACCGCACCGAGGTCCTGACCGAGGTGCGACAACTCGTCGATGCCTACCTGGCCCCGGAGGCCACGAGCTGAGGAAACCGCCATGACCGTCTCCATCAACGCGCGGACCCGCTCGGGTGCGCTGCACAGACTGGCAAGCGAGTCCTACGACGTCATCGTCGTGGGTGGGGGCGTGACCGGCGCGGGCGTTGCCCTGGACGCAGCCTCCCGTGGGCTGCGCACCGCGCTGGTCGAACGTCATGACCTCGCTGCAGGCACGAGCCGTTGGAGCTCCAAGCTGGTCCACGGGGGCCTGCGCTACCTCGCAAGGGGAGACGTCGCAATCGCGTGGGAGTCGGCTCGCGAGCGGCATGCCCTCATGACCGGCATCGCGCCTCACCTGACGCGTGCCATGCCGAATCTCGTGCCCCTTGGCGCGTCGACACCGGCCGCGACCGGGCTCGCCCTCCAGGCCGCGATCCGCCTGGCCGACGGGCTCAGGGTGGCAGCAGGCACCCCGAGGCGGCTGCTGCCCCGACCGTCACGCATCAGCGCGGCTGAGGCGCTCGTGCTCGCACCGGGACTGCGGACAGCGGGGCTCCGCGGTGCGCTGCTCTACTGGGACGGCCAGCTCGAGGACGATGCGCGGCTCGTCACCAGCATCGCGCGGACGGCGGTTGCCCATGGCGCGGAGGTCGTCACGCGGTGCAGCGCGACGGCGCTCGCCGACCGTGCCGTGACCCTGCGCGACGAGCTGACCGGCGAGTCGTTCGAGGCACGTGGCCACGTCGTCAACGCGACCGGGGTCTGGGCCGGCGAGCACGAGCGGTCCGTTCGCATCACGCCCAGCCGTGGCTCGCATCTCATCGTCCGCGCCGGCGCGATCGGCTCCCCGAAGGCCATCTTCAGCGCGCCGGTGCCGGGCCACCGGGCGCGGTTCGTCTTCGCCGTGCCACAGCCGGACGGGCTCGTCATCCTCGGTCTCACCGACGAGCCGGCACCCGGGGTCGATGGCTTCGCCCCGGCCGTGCCAGACGCTGACGCCCGGTTCCTCCTCGACACGATCAACTCGGCTCTCGCGCGGCCGCTGGAGGCGCAGGACGTCGTCGGTCGCTACGCCGGGCTCCGCCCCCTCGTCGAGGACGGGGGTGGCATCACGGCCGACGTCTCGCGCCGCCACCTGCTCGTCGACGAGCCGGGGCGGGCCGTCACGATCACGGGAGGCAAGCTGACCACGTACCGCCGGATGGCCGAGGACGCCGTCAATGCCGTATGCCGCAGGGCCGGCTCCCAGCTCCCGTGCCGGACCCGTTCCCTCCCCCTCGTCGGCGCAGCGCCACGAGACGTTCTCGCGCGTGCCGCGGCGCCGACGCGACTCGTCCGTCGCTACGGCACCGAGGCCGCCACCGTGTTGGCCTTGCGCGAGGCCCATCCGGACCTCGCCGTGCCGGTGAGTGACTCCTGCCCCACCCTGGGCCTCGAGTTCCTCTTCGGCGTCCTCCACGAAGGCGCCATGGTGGTCGAGGACCTCGTCGAACGACGGACTCGCGTAGCGTTCGACGAGGCTGCCCTGCCCGCCGCGCGCCAGCTGGCAGAGCGTGCGCTCGACCGCGCAGGCGAGCTCGTCGCGCCCTCAAACTGAGTCGCCGCAAGCGAGGCTCGCTGGCAGGCTGACCACATGCCCACCTCAGCAGCGCCGGCGCCCATCCTCACCGACGGCACTCTGACGCTGCGGCCACACACACCGGCCGACGAGGGCGGCATCGTCGAACAGTCCACTGACGAGCAGTCACAGCGCTGGACGACCGTGCCACGTCACTACACACGCGCGGACGCGATCGCGTTCCTGGAGCACATCGCCAGCCAGTGGAAGGACCCGCGAGGAGTGCGCTACTGGGCCCTCGAGGTCACCGCAGCCGACGGGAGGCCGCGCTTCGGCGGGACGATCGATCTTCGACCCGGCGAGGCGTGGGACCACGCGTCGATCGGGTTCGGGCTCCATCCGGCGGCCCGGGGCCGAGGCGCGATGTCACGAGCAGTGCGGCTCGTGGCGACGCATGCCTTCGAGGACGGCCCCTGGGGACGGCCGCTGGGCCGGATCCACTGGCGGGCCATCGCTGGGAACTGGGGTTCGCGCCGGGTGGCCTGGGCGACCGGGTTCACGTTCCACGGCACCCTGCCCGGCACGCACCCCAACGTCCAGGACCCCTCGGGGCCGGCGCTGGACTGCTGGCACGCCAGCCTGGCGGCCGGAGAGCCGATGCACCCCCGGGTCCCGTGGCTGGAGCCAGTTGTACTGGAGAAGGGGGGAATCCGGCTCCGAGCCTTCCGTGAGTCCGACGTCGACGCCCTCGAGGAGCGCAACGACCCGGAGCACTGGTTCCCGCAGCGGTCCCTCCTGCACCCCGAGACGTTCGACGCATGGCTCGCCCGCCGCCGCGAGCTCATGGCGAGCGGCAGTGCCGTCGAGTGGGCCATCGCCGATGCGGCCACCGACCGGATCCTGGGCGGTGTGGCCGTCTTCGTGCTGACCGGGACGCTGACGGGCGATGTCGCGGAGCTCGGCTACCAGCTGGTGCCGAGCGCTCGCGGCAAGGGGGCCATGAAGGCGGCCTGCCGACTCGCGATCTCCCATGCGTTCAGAGCCCGGGAAGACGGCGGGCTCGGCCTGCGCCGGCTCGTCGCGGAGACGGCCGCGGACAATGCCGCGAGCAACGG
>NZ_DATEEY010000057.1:0-2644 GCF_035280925.1 Intrasporangium sp.
GTGCCGGGTGCGCGCCACCCAGGGATAGACCTTCGACCCGGGGAGCTGGCCGCCCTCACCGGGCTTGGCTCCCTGGGCCATCTTGATCTGGATGTCGTCGGCGTGCGTGAGGTAGAGAGACGTCACGCCGAAGCGCCCGGACGCCACCTGCTTGATCGCCGAACGGCGCGTCGGATCCATGAGGCGGTCGACGTCCTCACCGCCCTCGCCGGTGTTGGAGCGCGCCTGAAGGCGGTTCATGGCGATCGCCAGGGTCTCGTGGGCCTCCTGGCTGATCGAGCCGTAGCTCATCGCGCCGGTGTTGAACCGCCGGACGATCTCGCTGACCGGCTCGACCTCCTCGATGGGCACCGGGGGGCGTCGCTCGGCGCCGCCTAGCTGGAAGAGCCCGCGCAGGGTCATCAGTCGCCCGGCCTGCTCGTCGACCCGACGGGTGTACTGCTTGAAGACGTCATAGCGGCGCGCTCGGGTCGCGTGCTGGAGGCGGAACACCGTCTCCGGGTCGAACAGGTGCGGCTCGCCCTCCCGGCGCCACTGGTACTCACCGCCGACGAGGAGCTTGCGGTGGGCCTGCCGGATGCCGTCCGCCGGGTAGGCCATGCCGTGTCGCGCCGCCGTCTCCTCGGCGAGGACGTCGAGCCCCACCCCGCCCAGCTGGCTCACCGTCCCGGTGAAGAACTCGTCGACCACGTCCTGCGACAGACCGATCGCCTCGAACACCTGGGCTCCGCGGTAGGAGGCGACCGTCGAGATGCCCATCTTGGACATCACCTTGAGCACGCCCTTGCCGAGCGCCTTGATGAGGTTCGCGACCGCCTTCTCCTCGGTGACCTCGGTGATGGCCCCGTGCCGGACCATGTCCTCCACGGTCTCCATCGCGAGGTAGGGGTTGATCGCGGCGGCGCCGTACCCGACGAGGAGCGCCACGTGGTGGACCTCCCGGACGTCGCCGGCCTCGACGAGCAGTCCGACCTGGGTGCGGGTCTTCTCGCGGATGAGGTGGTGGTGCACGGCGCTGGTGAGGAGCAGGGACGGGATCGGGGCGAGGTCGCGGTCGGAGTCGCGGTCGGAGAGCACGACGAAGCGCGCTCCCCCGGCGATGGCGGCCGAGACCTCGGCGAAGATCTCGTGGAGCCGCGCCCGCAACGCTGCCTCGCCGCCGTGGACGTCGTAGGTACCTCGGACGACGACCGTGCTGTAGCCCGGAAGGTCGCCGTCGGCGTTGATGTGGACGAGCTTGGCGAGCTCGTCGTTGTCGATGACCGGGAACGGCAGGACCACCTGCCGTGCGTGCCCCGGGGTGGCCGCGAGGACGTTGCCCTCGGGGCCGATCGCCGATGCGAGCGACGTGACGAGCTCTTCGCGGATGGCGTCCAGCGGAGGGTTGGTCACCTGGGCGAACAGCTGGCTGAAGTAGTCGAAGACGAGGCGGGGGCGCTCGGAGAGCACGGCGATGGGCGTGTCCGTGCCCATGGACCCCAGCGCCTCCGCACCGGTGCGCGCCATGGGCGCGATGAGGATCCTCAGCTCCTCCTCGGTGTACCCGAAGGTGCGCTGTCGCCGTGCCACGGACGACGCGGTGTGGATGATGTGCTCTCGCTCCGGCAGGTCCCCGAGCTCGATGAGCCCGGCGTGCAGCCACTCCTCGTAGGGGTGCTCGGCCGCGAGCGACGACTTGACCTCCTCGTCCCCGACGATCCGCCCCGCTGCGGTGTCGACGAGGAACATGCGCCCTGGTTGGAGCCGGCCGCGTCGGACGACGTTCTCCGGCTCGATGTCGAGGACGCCGGACTCGGAGGCGAGCACGACGAGACCGTCGGCGGTCACCCAGTACCGACCGGGGCGGAGGCCGTTGCGGTCGAGGACCGCGCCGATCAGGGTGCCGTCGGTGAAGGTCACGCAGGCCGGCCCGTCCCAGGGCTCCATGAAGGTCGAGTGGAACTCGTAGAACGCCCGGCGGGCGCGGTCCATCGACTCGTGGTTCTCCCAGGCCTCCGGGATCATCATGAGCACCGCGTGCGGCAGCGACCGGCCGCCGAGGTGGAGCAGCTCGAGCACCTCGTCGAAGGTCGCCGAGTCCGAGGCGCCCGGGGTGCAGATGGGGAAGATGCGCTCGAGGTCGCCGGGGATGACGTCGGAGCGCACCTGGCTCTCGCGCGCCCGCATCCAGTTCCGGTTGCCCTTGACGGTGTTGATCTCGCCGTTGTGCGCGATCAGCCGGTACGGGTGGGCCAGCGGCCAGCTCGGGAAGGTGTTCGTCGAGAAGCGCGAGTGCACCAGCGCCAGCTCGGAGGTGAAGCGCTCGTCGGACAGGTCGGGGAAGAACGGCTCGAGCTGACCGGTGGTGAGCATGCCCTTGTAGACCAGGGTGCGGGCCGACAGCGACGGGAAGTAGACCTCGGCTTCGTGCTCGGCGCGCTTGCGCAGGCAGAACGCCACCCGGTCGAGCGCGATCCCCGACAGGCCGCCGTCGGAGGCGACGAACAGCTGGCGGAAGAAGGGCATGCACTCGCGGGCCGCGCGGCCGACGAGGTCGGGCGTCACCGGTACGTCGCGCCAGGCGATGACCCGCAGGCCCTCGTCGGCGGCGATCTCCTCGATGCGGGCCTCGGCGACCGCGCGCTCGGCGTCGTCGTCGGGGAGG
>NZ_DATEEY010000058.1:0-21316 GCF_035280925.1 Intrasporangium sp.
CACGTTGGCCAGGCTCGCGTTGAGCGTGTCCAAGCGCCCCTGCAGTGCTGCCTGCTGCGCCTTCGTCAGGGCGTTCTTGGTGTCCTGGAGGTAGTCAACGAGCGACTGGGCAACGGCGGACGCGAGATCCTCCGCCTGGACTGCCGTTGGACCCGCGGCCTTGATCCTCAGCACCGCTGTTGACGGCGCCTCCGCGGAGACCCGGTCGGTGAGCTCGGCCTGCGTCAGCTCCGGCTCCATTTGCTGCGCGGCGCGCAAGAGGATCTCAGCACTCGTCGCGATGAGCACCTGCGTGTCGACGTCATAGCCACCAGTCTTTCCGGAGTTCGCCTGTGTGGCCGAGGGGAGCAGCACGACGCTGGTGCTCAGGTACGCCGGCGGGGACAGCACGAGGAGGCCGGCGCCCGCGAGAGCACCCAGCAAGGCGGCCAGCAGGATCACACCACGTCGGCGCCGCAGGACGGCCCAGGTCGACCCGAGGTCGACGACTTGTTCCGTCATGACATCCGCCCGGGGTGCTCGATGACCGCACAACGCATTGATGCGGGCCTGTGATGGTGGCCGTTGGTGGGGGGTCGGCGAATGCGGCGACAGGTCATTGACATGGTGCGGGCTTTCATTGGCTGTCGTGGCCAACGGCCACGGAACGGTCGGTCGGGGCGGCTGATGCCGCCGTGGCGGAGGAGGGCATCCGCAAGTCGGTCCGGAGGTCGATGGTTCCGGACCACTCACCGACACCAACGATCGTCGTCGCGGGGACCCGTGCCCCGAACCGGGGCGAGTACCAGCCGAGCGGAGGCTGGGTCTCCCCGCGGTGGGCCGTCCACTCCAGCGCCACGGGCAGTTCGAGGTGCGCCAGGAGGACCCGGCCGTCCCGGCCTGCCCAGGTCAGGTCGGCGCCGGCGCCCCTGAGCTCTGCCGTGACCTCGGGACCGAGATGCCAGAACATCCGGAGCCGGTGCACTCGGCTGCCGGTGAACGTGTCGGTGACGGTGATTCGCGCTCCCGTGCCGTCGAGAACCACCTCGCGTGCGTGACGTAGCGCCGCGTCGAGCCGCGAGTAGGACGTGTGATGGGCAGTCCAGATCTGCCGCCCCCCGGCGTCCACGTCGCGACCGTCGACGACGGCGTTCGCGTGCCCGGCCCACATGAACGGGCCGGCCTCATGCACCTGGTTCTCGCCGTCGACCTCGACGGTGTTGTGCGCACGGGTCGACCGGAAGTAGCTGCGCCATTCGGGCTGGCCGTGGTAGCAGTACGTGCCGGGGTCGACGAGCAGCTCGACGCCGTCGTGACGGACCTCGACAGACAGCGCGTCGGCGTGGCCGTGCGCAGCGATGGAGAGGAACCCGTGCGGTCCGCCGTCGCAGCGGCACCAGATCTCGGGGCCCTCACCCTTGGGCGTGCGCAGGATGTGGAGCCCGGCATCCGCGAACGCCTGCGGTGCCACGGCGGGACGGTTGACAACCGCCTCCGTCGGAGCGACCTCGGCCAGGAGCGTGCTCATCACTCCCGGGGAGGCGGAAGGCCACCAGTCGCAGGCTCCGAGGGTGGCCGCACCACAGCCAAGCAGGACCAACCACGGATCGGCGTGGGGGTCATCGAGGACGAGCGCTCTACCCTCGTCGCCGTCTCCCTGCCGCGGCGGATGGCCCCTCCCGTCCAGCATGGCGGCGGCGGCGTCGAGAGATCGCGCGAGCAGAGTGCGGGTCCCTTCGCCCAACGGGTGCCCGGCTGCCTCGGCCTCCACGAGGGCCACCAGCCCGAGCTCGGTGACGAACCGGTGGTAGTCGGTGGCCAGCTCGCGGTTGACCCCACTCGGGAAGGTGTTGGCGGCCAGACCTCGCTCGAGCTCACGGGAGGCCTCTCGGCGCCACCGCTCGCTCTCGGCGAACCATGGAAACGCGCACGCTGCCGCCAGTCGGCCCACGGCCTCGGCGATGGCGTGGTTGTTGGCTGAGGAGCCGCGGCTCCGGAACGCCGCCAGGTGCTCCTGGTGCCAGTGCAGCTGGGCGAGTGCCTGGGGGTTGTCCTCGAAGAGGTCGGTGACGCCGGGCCAGTCATCGAGCAACCGGCGCACCCACACCCAGCTCGTGAGCCGCACACCGAGCTCGATCCCGCTCGTCCAGTGGATGCCCGACAGGAACGGGTTGCTCGCCCACCACGAGCGCAGCTGGGCCGCAACGATCTCGGCGTACCGCGCGTCGCCCGTGAGCCACCACGCGGCGGCGAGCACCGTGAGGTGGTGGTGGCGGGAGAGCTCCCAGACCGACTTGACGTTGCCCGTGACCGTCTCATCCCGATGGTCGATCCGGAACGCCAAGGCGGCGTCCGGGGCGCGCCTGCGGGTGACGGGGTCGAGGAACCAGTCGGGGTCGACGACGTCGGATCGCGGTGTGCCGAGCAGGTCCCAGTCGCCGGCTAGCAGCCGGTCGGCGGCGGCAACGAGCCGGCGCGCGGCGTCACTCGGGACGCGGGCGCGTACATGCGTCGGGAGCGTGCCCACAAGCACCCGGGGAGTGAGCAGTCCGGGGACCGGCGGAAACGCCTCTCCGGGATGTACCTGCCGCTCGGCCCATCGGGCCTGTCGTAGCCGGTCGCCGACGCGCCAGACGACCTCGCCCGGGGCCATCCGGCTGAGGCGGCGGGCGTACCAGCCGAGAGACCTGCTCATGGGGCCACCGCCCTCCCCGAGGCGAGGCTCTCCCCGACGGCGATGGTGGCTCGGGTCGTCGCAACGATCGAGTCGAGGTCGATCGGCATTCGGCTGCCATCCTTGACCGCCTGTAGGAAGGACCGCAGTGCCTGGCGTTGGCCCTTGTCCTGGCCGAGGGACCGTTTGACGTCCTTGCCCGACCGGCTCCACACCGTGGCACGGGAGAAGTTGTCCAACCGCGCGTTACGCCCGTTGCCCGAGGCGTCGAGGGTCTCCTTGGGAAACCGGCTGTCGCCACCGGTGGCGTAGGTGATCGTCGCCAGCGACCCGTCGGCGTGCCGAAGCATCACGTGCAGGTCCATGAGGTTCGAGGTCTGCTGGGCGGTGACCTCGACCGGGGCATGACCGATCCACGCGTTCACGGTGTCGATGAAGTGCCCGCCCTCGCCGAGGAATCGAGACCCTTCGAGCCCCTCGTCGAGATACCAGCTCGATGGGTCGAGCCGCCCGGCGTTGACCAGGTAGCGCACGCTCATCGGGCCGGCTACCGGACCGAATCGCTGGCGGAGCAGTGTGAACAGCGGGGCGAAGCGGCGGTTGAAGCCGACCATGAGCCGGTCGTTGCCGGTTCGTTCGACGACCGCGAGGACTCGGTCGACGTCCGCTCGAGTCAGTGCCAAGGGCTTCTCGACGAAGACGGCCTTGCCGGCCTCGAGCCCGCGGCACACGAAGTCGGCGTGGGAGTGGTGGCGCGTGACAACGAAGACCGTGTCGATGTCGGGGTCTTCGAGGACGGTGCGGGCATCGGTCGTGGCCGTGTCGAAGCCGAACTTCCGCTGTGCGTTGACGGCGGACAGGGAACGCGTGGTCGCCACCGTGGCCAACGTGACCATGGGGTCGGCCGCCAGGTGCGGCAGAAGCATCGAGGTGGCGTAGTTGCCGGCACCGATGAAGCCGACCCGCATGGTGGCCGAGGTGGCGCGTGTTGCCGTGCCTGGCGCTGATGTCGGCGTGACATGACCATTGCGTTGTGGCGGAGGGAGCGTCGCCCCGGATGCGGGCGCCGCAGGACTCGCCGGAGCGACCGACACCGGCACCGATGAGGAGCTGCCGGGCGCGAGGGACTCGTGGGCACCCGGCGAGCTCAGCGGCATACGACACTCGTCGTACTCGAAGAGATGTCCCACGCCATGGAGGATTCCGTCGCGCAACTGCGCGTAGACGTCCTCGGCGTCAGCGACGGGATGGGTTCCGGAGACGAGGGAGCCGACCTCCATCGAGCCCGACGCAAGCAGGTCGAGGAAGCACTGCAGGTTGCGTCGCTCGGTCCAGCGGACGTAGCCAACGGGGTAGTCGATCCCCTGCAGCTCGTACCGGTCGTCGTAGCGCCCGGGGCCGTAGGAGCGTGAGAAGCGGACGTCGAGCTCCTTCTCGTAGTAGGCGTTCCATGGCAGATCCAGACGGGTCTTGCCGATGTCGACCACCCGAGCACGGTCCCTCGCCAGCCGGGCCGCGAGCTCGACTGGGCCGTTGCTGCCGCCGCCCGCGGCGAGGAAGATGTGATCGGCGCCGATGCCGCCGGTGGTCGTGTCGAGCACCTGCTCGAGATATGCCGCTCCCTCTTGGTCGGGCCCGGCACAGGCCACCGCCCCGGCTGCCTCTGCCAGTCGGCAGCGGTCGGGCACGGTGTCGACGCCGACGACGCGGACACCGGAGGCAACGAGCAGCCGGACCACCAGCTGCCCGATCAGTCCGAGACCGATGACGCACGCCGTTTCGCCGAGCTGCACCTCGGCCCGGCGCACGCCCTGCATGGCGATGGCCCCGACGGTCGCGAAGGCGGCGTGCTCCGGAACAACGCCGGTAGGCACCGGCACGCACAGGTTGGTGGGGATCCAGTTCAGCTCGGCGTGAAGGGCGAACTCGTTGCCCGCCGCCGCCACGACGTCCCCCACGGCGAACTCTTCAGCACCGGAACCGACCTCGACCACGACGCCGCACAGGGAGTATCCGAGCGGGGTGTAGCTGTCGAGCTTGCTCATGGCCTTTCGATAGGTCGCGACGGGACCCTGCTGGACGGCGGTGTCGAGCACCTTCCTGACCTGGTCCGGCCGGGCCCGCGCCTTGCCGAGAAGGGAGAGACGCGCCTCGCTCACCTTCATCAGCTCGGTGCCCGTCGAGATGAGCGAGTAGGTCGTCCGGACCAGCACTCCCCCGGGTTTGCAGGCAGGCGGCGGCACGTCGAGCACGACGAGCTCACCAGACCGGTAGTTCTGGGCCACCTGCCTCATGCGACTTCACCCTCCGTCTTCTGCCGATGCATCGTCCGCGTCTCCTCGCTAGCCCGTCGAGACACCGGCAGCGCGGGCGTTGCGGTACCAGAGCTCGAGACTGAGCAGCTGCCACACCTGCTTCGCCTCGTCGCGGCGACCAGCACGCTGGTCCTCGACGAGACGCCGAAGCGGCTCGCGCCGAAGGAAACCCGTCGCCACGAGCTCGCCACCGACCAAGACGTCGTCCACGAGCTCGCGCAGGTCACCCGCCACCCAGGCCCGGAGGGGAGCACCAAAGCTCGCCTTCGGGCGGTCGATGATCTCGTCGGGGAGCCACGCTCGCGCTGCGTCCTTCAGCGCTGCCTTCTGCTGCCGTCCGCGAATCCGCCCGGAGGCGGGCAGCGAGAATGCAGCCCTGAAGACAGCCGGATCGACGAACGGCACACGGACCTCAGTGGAGGCCGCCATGCTGGCGCGGTCGGTGTACGCAAGGTTGAGGCCGGGAAGGAACATCCGGGTGTCGGCGAGGCACATGCGGGCGACCTCCTCGTCGAGGCTGTTGTCCTCGTAGATGCGGCGGTGGCTGTCGATCACCCCGTCGACGTGGGCGGTGAGCGACGGGTCGAGCAGGTCCGCGAGCTCGTCTCGGTCGTACAAGGTGTAGCTGCGCCGGAATGCCTCCTCCTCGGGCAGTTCCGCGAAGGTGAGGAATCGGTGTGCCCACCGCACGGTGCGCAACCCACGGCCGGCGACCGCGACCGGGAGTGCCCGTACCGCCGGTCCGACGAGCGAGCGGACGGGCCGGGGCACCCGGCGGTAGCGCGCGGTCATGAGCATGGCGAGGTGCTTGCGGTAGCCACCGAAGAGCTCGTCGGCGCCCATGCCCGAGAGGAGCACCTTGACCCCGGCCTGCCGGGCGGCCTCGCACATCAGCAGCGTGTTGATGGCCGCCGGATCGCCGATCGGCTCGTCGAGGACGTCGACCATACGCGGCAGCAGCTCGACGACGTCGGGACTGATCTCGATCTCGTGGAGCGGCATTCCGAGGCGTGCCGCCATCTGCCGCGCGTAGCGGGCGTCGTCGGGCATCGCCTCGAGCCGGTTGTCCTGCGGGCGGAACGCGATCGTGTAGGCCTCGATCGAGGGGTCGCGACGATGGGCAAGTGCCGTGACGATGCTCGAGTCGAGCCCACCGCTGAGGAAGCACGCGGCGGGCACGTCGGAGACGAGGTGTGCCTCCACCGAGGAGGTGAGCACTTCGCGCAGGTCGACCGCCGGCCCGTGGGCCGCACGGGCAGCCTCCGCAGCGGCGTCCCAGTAGGTTCCGGATGTCACCGTGCCGTCGCGGTGGTACTCCGTCCACGTTCCCGGAGGCAGCTTGTGCACGCCGCGGACGGGCACGTACTCCTGTGGCACCCAGTAGTAGAGCGCCGAGGCGACCATCGCCGCCGGCTCCATCACCAGCTCACTGCCCACCGCCGCCAGGAGCGCCTTGAGCTCGGAGGCGAACAGGATGCCCTCTCCCCTGGGCATGACGTAGAGCGGCTTGATCCCGAACGGGTCCCGGGCGAGCGCCAGGCTGCCGGACCTCTCGTCGTGGATGGCGAACGCGAACATGCCGCGGAGCCGCCTCAGCGACTCGGCACCCCAGCGCCGCCATGCCTCGAGGACGACCTCCGTGTCGGAGCGCGTGGTGAACCGGACACCGCCGGCCTCCAGCTCTCGCCTGATCTCGCGGTGGTTGTAGATCTCGCCGTTGTAGGTGAGCGTCAGACCGCCCTTGGCGAGCGGCTGGTCGGCGGCGGAGGACAGGTCGATGATGGACAGCCGACGGTGACCCAGGACGACCGCGCTCTCCGGGGACACCAGCTCGATGATGCCGCTCGCATCCGGCCCCCGATGGCCGATGCGGTCGGTCATCGTGCTGACCGCAGTCTTGCCGTCCGGCTGCTGGAAGGCGCCCGCGATCCCGCACATGGTCACGCCTCCGTGGCTGCGAGGTGTCCGACCGGCGGCCGCGCCGTGGAGGTTTCCGAGGTCCCCGAGGTCTCCGACGTGTCCGACGTCTTCGGCGTACCCGACGCAGATGTCTCCGGTGCGCGGGTCGACGTGCGGAGGGGGAGCTCTCGCACGCGCCCGGGGCCGACTCGGCCCACCAGTTCGTCGTAGAGCGCGAGGTAGCCAACCTGCTGGTGCTGCCACGCCAGGTGCTCCTCGACGAGCTCGCGGCCCCGCCGCCCCATGGCCGTGCGTGCCGGAGCATCATCCAGCAGGTCGACGACGGCGCGCGCATAGGCCGTGACGTCGTTCGGCTCGACGTAACGCGCGGCATCCTGGGCGGACACCCGTGTCTCGGTCAGGTCGAAGGCCACGACCGGGAGCCCGAAGGACATGTACTCCATCGTCTTGTTCATCGTCGAGACGTCATTGAGCGGGTTGAGGGGGTCCGGGGAGAGGCCCACATCGGCCGTCGAGAGGACCTCCGCCACCGTCTCGTCCGGCACGCGGCCGGGCATCTCCACGAAGTCCTGCAGTCCGAGGCGGTTGCGCTCGGTGACCAGGTCTGCGTGACAGTCACCAGCACCCATGAAGGTGAAGGAGATGTCGCGTCGGCCCATCGAGTTGACGATGATGTCAGCCGCGCTCAGGGCAATGTCGACCCCGTCCTGCGGACCCATCACACCGAGGTAGGCGACGAGGTGCTCGCGACGACGCCGCAGCTCGGGCGTCGCTTCACGCCGCCGGAGCCGGTTCGGGTCGGGCCCGGTGCGGACGACGGTGACGGACTCCTGCGGAACTGCCCCACGGCCAGTCGCGACAGCGGCATACGACTCGTTGGTCGAGGCCACGCGGTCGGCTGCGCGGAACGTCTCGCGCTCCAGCCGCAGCAACGCACGGTGCAGGACGCGAGGCCCGTCCGCGAACCGCGACTCATACAGCTCCGGGCAAAGGTCGTGGTGGTCGAAGACGAACCGCGAGCCATCGCGACGACGCAGCCACCGGGCGAGCGGCCAGAAGATGTCGGGCGGGTTGCACGCCTGAACGACGTCGAATGCTCCTGTGCGTCGCTGCTTGAGGGCAATTCGGGCCGTTGCCAGGAAGGAGTGAGCGTACTCGAGGGCGAAGTCGACTGCAGACCCGCCCGGTGCGTAGGCGCGGTAGGGGACGATGCGCACTCCGTCGAGGACCCGCTCCTCCCAGGTCCCCTCCCCTGCGGGGCAGATAACGGTGACCTCGTAGCCTGCACCGGTCAAGGTCTGGCACTCCAGCCAGACCCTCCGGTCGAAGGGCACCGGGAGGTTCTGCACGATGATCAGGACGCGCGGACGGGAACGCGTGCCGCGAATCCTGCTCACCAGCTGACCCCCTCGTAGCCGGGAAGGCGCTCGACCAGGTCGCCCAGCCGACCACTGGTGTCGAGTACCACTTCTGCGTTCGACCGCGCCAGCGCGCCGAGCACCGCCGGGTGGGAGGACGCGACGATGACGACCTCGGCGCCCTCGAGCGCCTCCTCCGGGCTGTCGGCCAGCAGCCGGTTGACGTGAGCCAGCTTGCTCTGCAGATGACGCAGGTTTCCGCCGACCAGGCGGTCGGGCCTGACGATCGGGTCGTAGATGCGCACCTCGAGGCCCTTGCCGACGAGTCGCTCGGCCAGCTCGAGGCTGGGACTCTCACGCAGGTCGTCGGTGTTCATCTTGAAGCTGAGGCCGAGCAGGCACACGTGTCGGTGATCCGTCGCAAGGACGCGGTCCACGACCTGGCGGACCACGAGCTCGTTGCTCACCGTGGTGGCACTGATGAGCGGAAGGTCCACGGCCATGTGCCGAGCCAGGTGCTGCAGCGACCGCAGGTCTTTCGGGAGGCAGGAACCGCCGAAGGCGAACCCCGGGCGCAGATAGGCCGGTGAGATGTTCAGCTTGTGGTCCTCGCAGAGGATCTCCATCACCTTGCGGGAGTCCACTGCGCACTGGGAGAACACGCGACCCATCTCATTGGCGAAGGTGATCTTCACGGCGTGGAACGCGTTGCACGCATACTTCAGCGCCTCGGCCGTCGGCACGTCCACGTGGTGCACGCCGCAGTCGATGAAGCCAAACAGCTCCGCGAGCAGCTCTCTGGTGTAACGCTCCTCGGAGCCCACGACGACGAACGGCGGGTTGAAGAAGTCCTCGACGCCGCATCCCTCTCGCAGGAACTCGGGGCACATGGCTGTCTCCACGGACCATCCCAGTGGGAGCCGGTCCGGTGCGAAGGCGGGCGCAACCACCGTCGCCCCCGTGCCCGGCGGGACGGTCGACCGGATGACCACGGAGTGCACGCCGGAACTCGGTGGTCGGACCCTTCCCATGGCATCGCGCATCTCGTCGAGGACGCGCGTGACAAATGACAGGTCGGTGTCCCCCCGCATCAGCGACGGGGTGCCCACACAGATCAGCGAGACGTCCGCAGCCTCCAGCGCGTCCGCCACGTCTCTCGTGGCCCGGAGCGATCCGGCTGCGACGGTCTCTGCCACCAACTCGTCGATCCCGGGCTCCACGACGGGGCTGATGCCCCGCCCGAGGAGCTCCACCTTCATCTCATCGACGTCGACACCGACGACCACATTCCCCTGGGACGCCAATCCTGCCGCAGTGATCGTGCCGACATAGCCAAGTCCGAAAACGGCTACCTTCATGGCAACCTCCACCCCCACAGATGCCGACGCCCCCGGGCTACGTCAGAAGTGTGACCCGGGGTACATGCGGGATTCGGGGAAACCACAGAAGTCGTCCACTTTGCAACGAATGTCCGTAATCTTCCAGGGCCGAGATCGGAGCGCTCGGGGACGGCCTGACCTTCGAACCACAGACCTGCTGTCATGCTGGACCCATGCGGCGCAGCTCATCACCGAGCGCGGCCATCGGCTGGGCTGCCCGATCCGACTCGGAGAGAACGCTGGCCGCGAGGGGCCACGGGATCGCGAGGCCCGGGTCGTCGTGGGCGATGGTCAGGTTCTCCGCCGGGTCGTGCTCCCGATCGATCCGGTAGGCCACGTCAGCCGGGTCGGTGAGTGCCTGGAACCCGTGGGCGCATCCGGCCGGGATGTACACCGAGACCTGGCTCTCCCCGTCCAGGTCGAAGGAGAGCCACTCGCCGAAGGCCGGGGACCCTGGCCGCAGGTCCACCACGACGTCGAACACTGCGCCCCAGGAGCAGCGGACCAGCTTGCCCTCACCGCGTCCGATCCGGGTGTGCAGTCCCCGGATGACGCCGAGCCGGGACCGGGAGATGCTGTCCTGGACGAAGGAGTCGGGGTCAACACCAGACCGCCGGGCCACGGCAGCGTCGAATGTCCTTGAGAAGAAGCCCCGCTCATCACTGTGAGGGGTGGGCGCGAAGACCACCACGCCCGGTATCGACGTCTCCCTGAACTCCACGCGCCGTCCCTCCGCTACTGGCTTCTGCTGTTCGCAGACATGTAACACCACGCCGTGCCACCATGGGTCCCGTTCGCCACGAACCGTAGGGGTGTCTCCATGCAGCCTGACCAGGCCCCGGTGCCATCGCGCCCACGTGAGCACCATCTCGAGCACCCCGCCACCCGCTGATGCTCCGTCTGACGACACCGTCCGGACCGCTGCGCGTCCTCGCCTTGGGCGCACATCCCGATGACATCGAGATCGGCTGCGGCGGAACGCTGCTCCGCATTGCTGACCGACCGGGCACCAGCTTGCGAGGCGCGATCCTCACCGGGTCACCTGAGCGCGCGGCCGAGTCGGCGGCTGCGCTGCCGGCCTTCTGTCCGGGCGCCGTGCTGGAGTCCGGCACGCTGCCGGACGGCCGCCTCCCGGGACACTGGTCGGAGGTCAAGGAGTACCTCCACGACCTCGCGGGACGGTTCGAGCCCGATCTCGTGCTCTGCCCCAGAGTCGACGACGCGCACCAGGACCATCGGCTCGTGGGGCGGCTCGCAAGCACGGTGTGGCGTGATGTGCTGATCCTGCAGTACGAGATCCCGAAGTGGGACGGGGACCTGCGACCCCCAACCCACTACGTGCCGCTCTCCGAGGACCAGGCCAGGCGCAAGGTCGACCTGCTGAACACGCACTACGCGTCGCAGCTGGACCGGGACTGGTGGGATGACGAGCTGTTCCTCGGCCTGATGAGGCTGCGCGGGGTGGAGTGCAAGTCCCGCTACGCCGAGGCGTTCCACGCAGCCAAGGTCACCCTGGACCTCTGACGACACCGAATCGCAGCCCAGTGGTCCGACCTAGTAGTGCGACGCCGACCGCACGGAGACGTCAGGCACCTCCGCCCCCGGCGGGAGGTTGAGCAGACAGGCGACGAACTGGGCCAGGTCCTCCGACTGCAGCAGCACCTCGGGGTCATACCGCTCCCCGCGTTCTGCGTACATCGCCTCCTGCATGGGCGTCGCGGTTCGGCCGCCGTAGACGCTCGACACGCGCACCCCCCGCTCGTTGGCCTCGCAGCGAACGGAGTCGGCCAGCGCCTTGAGCGCGTGCTTCGACATGGCGTACTCAGCGGCTCCCGACCCGGCGTCGAGCCCGCGCGTCGAGTTGAGGAACACCACCGTCCCACCGGGAGCCATCAGCGGCAGCAGGCCAGCCGTCAACCGGTAAGGGGCGACCGTGTTGACCTCGAGGAGCCGCCGGACCAGGTGTGCATCGTCAGACCGCAGGCAGGCGGCCGTCGCGATCTGACCGGCACAGTGCACCAGGGCCACGAGGGCAGTCGGCTCTGCCCCAACGGCAGCGACGAGCGGAGTCAGGTCCGCTGCGGTGACATCCATCGGCCACGCGCAAACTCGGCCGCGCGCCTCCGCGGCCAGGTCGTTCAGGAGCTCTGCGCGCCTGGCGATGGCCCAGACGAGGTAGCCCTCGGCCGCCAGCACCAACGCAATCGCCCGCCCGATTCCGGTGGACGCCCCCGTGACCAGCGCTGCGCGCTGCACCCCTTGGGATGCAGACATCACGTCGGCCATGCTAGGGCTCAGACAACAGGGTCGACGCGAAAACCACCGGTTCCCAGCAATTTCCTGCGCCGGGGAACATGGTCGGTTACCGTCGAAACCATCGCATAGCCGGGCGAAAGAGCGAAGCGTCGATGCAGTTCTTCAGGTCCAACGAGGCCCAACAGCGCCTGCACCGGATGGTGCCCGGCGGAGCCCATACCTACGCGCGCGGTCCGGACCAGTACCCGGATGAGATGGCGCCCGTGCTCGTTCGTGGCGAGGGCGCCCGCGTCCTTGATCTGGACGGCAACTGGTTCGTCGAGTACGGCATGGGGCTGCGGTCGGTCACGCTGGGCCACGGCTACCAGCCAGTGGTCGAGGCCGTGTGTCGTGCCGCTCACGAGGGGGTCAGCTTCACCAGGCCGAGCCGGTGGGAGCTCGAGGCAGCGGAACGATTCCTTGACCAGGTGCCGGCCGCCGACATGGTCAAGTTCGCCAAGAACGGGTCGGACGCCACGACCGCGGCGCTACGACTGGCCCGGGCGGCGACCGGCCGCGACCTCGTGGCGGTCTGCCAGGACCATCCCTTCTTCTCGACCGACGACTGGTTCATCGGCACGACGGGCATGGCCGCCGGCATCCCGCAAGGTCATCGCGACCTCACCGTGGGATTCCGCTACAACGACCTGAGTTCCGTCGAGGCCATCCTCGAAAGCCACCCCGGGCAGGTCGCGGCCATCTTCCTCGAGCCTGCGACCGCCCTGACCGAGCCCGCCGCGGGCTTCCTCCAGGGGCTGCGCGACCTCGCCGACCGGGACGGCTTCGTCCTCGTCTTCGACGAGATGATCACGGGCATGCGCTGGTCCGTCGGCGGCGGCCAGGCCGTCTACGGCGTCGAGCCGGATCTCTCCACATGGGGCAAGGCGCTCGGCAACGGCTTCGCCGTCTCGGCGCTGGCCGGGCGACGGGCCCTCATGGAGCTCGGCGGGCTCAACACCGACCGCTCCCGCGCGTTCCTCCTGTCGACGACGCACGGCGCAGAGACCACCGGCCTGGCAGCGTATCTGGCGGTCAACGATGCCTACCGCGAGCGCGACGTCGTCGCGGTCATGGAGGCGCAGGGCGAGCAGCTGCGTGACGGCTTCACGCAGGTGGCACGGGCGCACGGCGTGGAGCAGCATGTCTTCGTCGCGGGACGCCCCTCCTGCATGGTCTTCGTGACCAGGGACCCTGCGGGCGAGCCGTCCCAGGCGTACCGTGCCCTGTTCCTGCAGGAGCTCCTGCGGCGGGGAGTGCTGGCCCAGTCCCTCGTCATCTCGGCGGCCCACACGGACGACGACATCCGGCACACGGTCGAGGCAGTGGACGGCGCGCTGGCCGTCTACGCCAAGGCGCTCGGGGCAGGCTCGACCGACGGACTGCTCGAGGGTCGTCCGGTTGCCCCCGCGATCCGGGAGTTCGCAAGCCCCCGCCGACTGGCTCGCGAAGACGCCGCCCGGCGCCGCTGACCGGATCAGGCGCCGCTGACCGGATCCGGCGCCGCTGACCGGATCCGGCGCCGCTCACCGGATCAGGCGGCGTCAGCGCGGCGCGTGGAACCGCTGCTGCGCCTCGACCAGCCCGACCTCGACCAGCGCCTCGACCGCGTCAGCGGCCTCGTCGAGCAGCAACGGCAGCTCCGCCTTCTCCGCCTTCGAGAAGTCCTTGAGCACGTACTCCGCCGGGTCCTGGCGACCGGGCGGCCGACCGATCCCGACCCGCACGCGTAGGTAGTCCTTCGAGCCGATCGACTGGCTGATCGAACGCAACCCGTTGTGACCGCCCTCGCCGCCGCCGCGCTTGAGCCGCACGACACCGGCCTCGATGTCGAGCTCGTCATGGACGACGATGAGGCGCTCGACCGGGACGTCGAAGTACTTCATCAGCCCGGCGACCGGGCCACCCGACACGTTCATGTAGGTCACGGGGATGGCCAGCACGACCTTGGGGCCGGGCACCCGCAACCGCATCTCGACGACTTGAGCGCGGGACCTGTGTGTCTTGAACGCCGCCCCGCCGGCACCCCCGCGTCGGGAGGCCAGTCGGTCGACCGCCAGCGAGCCGAGGTCATGGCGGGACGCGAGCTCGTCGACGACCATGGCGCCGACGTTGTGGCGGTTACCTGCGTAGTTCGGCCCCGGGTTGCCCAGTCCGACGACGAGCCACGTGTCCATGACCCTCCTCGGGCCCTCCTACCTGGATGGTGTGACGCTGAAAGGTGCGACGCTGCATGGAGCGGCTGAGCCGGCGCCGACCCGGGTCGGCGCCGTCCAGCATCGTCTCAGGACTCGGTGGACGCAGTGGACTCGGCAGCCTCTGCAGGCTCGCCCTCCGCGGCCGCCTCGCCCGCGGGAGCCTCCCCGGCCTCCTCGCCAGCAACCTCGTGCTCGATGCCGGCTTCGGCCTCCGCCTCGGCGAGCTCGGCCTCGAGAGCCTCCTCCGAGATCGCCTGCGTCACGTTGACGACGAGCGCCTCGGTGTCGGTGACGAGCGTCGAGCCCTCGGGCAGCTGCACCGCGCCGGCGAGGATCTGCGTGCCGGCCTGCAGGCCCTCGACCGAGACGACGACGTTCTCGGGGATGTTCGTGGCGAGCGCCTCGAGCTGGAGGGTGTTGTGCTCCAGCCTGACGGCCGTCTCGGGGGCAGCCTCGCCCTCCAGGTGCACCGGAACGTCCACCGTGACCTTCTCGCCCTTGCGGACGACGACGAGGTCGACGTGGTCGATGACCGGCTTGATCGGGTCGCGCTGCACGTCCTTGGCGAGGGCCAGCTGCTCGTCGCCGTCGATGACGATCGTGAGCAGGGCGTTGGTGTGCTTGAGCGCCTGGAACGTGTCGTGTCCCGGGAGCGAGATGTGGACCGGCGCGGTGCCGTGGCCGTACATGACGGCGGGGATGTTGCCGGCGCGCCGGATCTTGCGGGCGGCGCCCTTGCCGAACTCGGTGCGCTTCTCGGCGAGAAGCTTGTTGGCGTCAGACACGGGTACTCCTGAAGTCTCGGTGGTGAGCTGCGGTGGGGGCCTCGACGCGGGACGGTGCGCGGGTGGCTCGCGGTCCGCACGCAAGCGGACCGGACCGGAGTCCAGGATCCACCGCGTCGATCACGGACCAGCGGCCTTCCAGCCGTGCAACGTCCCTCGCCGAGGCAACCCGTCGATCTTACCGATGGCCGTGGCTGGCACGAAATCGATGATGCCGTATGCCGCTGAGCTCGCTCTCACAGAGCCGCCCGCTCCCAGCCCTCCCGCCGCAGCACCTCCGCACCGGCGAGGGTGCTGCGGGCCAGACCGCCATCTCACGGCCACGGGTTCGGCCCCGGCGGAGGTGATGCCCGATCAGGGGCCGTGTCGAACGGGATCCTGGCTCAGGGCTCCGGTCGGAAGCAGCTCGGCGGCATAGTCCTCCTCGTCCGACGCACCCACGCCGACCCCAGCACGGGCGGCGCGGGACTGCTCGCGAGCCTCGTCCGCGCGGACCGCAACGAGACCGGCGACGATGAGCACGCCTCCCACGAGCTGGATGGGCGTCGGCAGCTCGGCCAGGACCAGCCAGGCGAACAGCACGGCGAAGAGCACCTCGGAGAGGGCGACGAAGGACGCCACCTTGGCACCCAGCAGCCGCACCGCGGCGACGCCGGCCACATAGGCGAACGCAGCCGCGACGATCGAGATGACGAGCACCGGCACCCACCACGGCACCGACGCGGCCCCGACAACCACCGTGGAAGCTCCACGCGTCGTGTCGAGCAGCCCGAGGAGCGCGGCGGTCCACAGCACGACGGCGCCGACGGTCAGACCCGAACCCGCCAGGGCGATTGGCGGCAGCTCCTCGTCGACCTGGGCCGTGATGAGGAAGTAGAGGACCAGCGACACGGCTGCCGTGAGGCCCCACAGGACCCCGGCGGTGCTCAAGCGCATCCCGCCGAGTACGTCGAGGACGAGCATGAGGCCGGCCATGGCGAGGATGACGCCGATGACGGTGAGCCGACGAGGCGCGTGGCCATGCCGCACCCAGAGCCAGCCGACGATGAGGACCGGAGCGAGGTACTCGAGCAGCAGGGCCACGCCGACGGACAGGTGGCTCACTGCATAGAAGTAGGCGAGCTGACAACCCGCCACGCCGGTCAACCCGTAGCCGATGACGAGGCGTGCGCTGCGACGCAGCACTCCCCAGCGACCGCGCAGGACCCAGAGAGTGGGCAGCAGTAGGACGACAGCCGCAATGGTGATGCGCAGCGTCACGACTGCGCCGGGCGACCACCCGCCGATGAGCAACGACTTGGCGAAGGCCCCTGACGTCGCGAAGGCCGCCGACGATGCAATCGCCGCGCCGAGGCCGAGGAGCGGATGGCGGTGTGCCATGGGAGATCCTCCCTGTCAGGAGCAAAGCGGGTTACACTCATGACGGTAGCGAGAGTCGATGTCAGGAGTCAAGAACTTGTTCACCCATGACGCCGAGGAGGCCCTCCTGTGGGGCGCCGAGCTGGTCAACACGATGCCCGGCTCGATCCCGGGCGACCTCTCGCCGGACAGCCTGACGACGATCGAGGACCTCGATGCGTTCTTCTCGGGCGTGCCCTGGACGGGCCGCTTCGACCGCGACCCTGCCGAGCTCGAGGCGGTGCGCGACCTGCGGCCACGCTTGCGCCGGTTCTGGGAGTCGAACGAGGCCGAGGTCGTCACGATGGTCAACGACCTGCTGCGCGAGGCCGGCGCCGTCCCTCAGCTCGTCGACCACGACGGCATCGGCTGGCACGTCCACGCGACACCGCTCGAGGCCCCCCTCGCGGAACGCATGGCGGTGGAGTTCGCCTTCGGGATGGTCGACGTCGTCCGAGCCGGCGGGCTCGACCGCCTCCGGGTCTGCGAGGGAGAAGACTGCGACGACGTCGTCGTCGACCTGTCCAAGAACCGGTCACGCCGCTACTGCGACGGTGGGTGCGCGGCACGCGCCCACACCGCCGCCTACCGGGCCCGCAAGGCCCGCGGCGCCCGAGCGTAAGTGCGGGAGGAGAGCAAGATCAGGTATGCCGCTGAGCCGGCTCAGCGGCATACGCCCTCTTCCAGCCCGGCCAGGCACACGTCGAGGGTGCACTTCGGGACGGATCAGGCCTTGCCGTCGAAGAGCTTGGTGACGGAACCGTCCTCGAAGACCTCGCGGATCGCCTGCGACACCAGCGGCGCAATGGACAGCACGGTCAGCTTGTCGAAGCGCCTGTCGTCGGGAATCGGCAGCGTGTTCGTGAGGACGACCTCCTCGACCTTGCACGCCTTGAGCCGGTCGACGGCAGGGCCGGAGAGGATCCCGTGAGTCGCGGCGATGATGACGCCCTGTGCGCCGTCGTCCATCAGTGCGTCGGCAGCCTTGGTGATGGTGCCTGCAGTGTCGACCATGTCGTCGACGAGCACGCAGACGCGGTCCTTGATCTCGCCGACGACGCGGTTGGCGACGACCTCGTTGGGTTTGTTGATGTCGCGGGTCTTGTGGATGAAGGCGAGCGGCACGCCGCCGAGTCGGTTCGACCAGTCCTCTGCGACCTTGATGCGTCCCGCGTCCGGGGAGACCACCGCGAGGTCCAGATGACCGTACTTGGCCTTGACGTGGTCCGTGAGAATCGGCATCGCCATGAGGTGGTCGACCGGCCCGTCGAAGAAGCCCTGGATCTGCGCGGTGTGCAGGTCGATCGCCATGAGGCGGTCAGCCCCCGCGACCTTGAAGAGGTCGGCCATCAGGCGCGCGGAGATCGGCTCGCGGCCGCGGTGCTTCTTGTCCTGACGGGCGTACCCGTAGAAGGGCAGCACGACAGTGATCCGCTTGGCCGAGGCGCGCTTCAACGCGTCGACCATGATGAGATGCTCCATGATCCACTCGTTGATGGGCGAGGTGTGGCTCTGGATGACGAAGGCGTCGCAGCCGCGGACGGACTCCTCGTAGCGGACGTAGATCTCGCCGTTCGCGAAGTCGTAGGCACTGGTCGGGACGAGCTCGGTGCCGAGTGCGTCGGCCACCTCCTGGGCGAGCTGCGGGTGGGCGCGACCGGAGAACACCATGAGGTGCTTCTCGGTCATCTTGTTGATCGAGCTCATCACTCGTCGCCCTTCGTCTCCGTGGCCGCCCGAGCAGCATCGGCCATCTTGGTCCCGGCGAAGCGACGAGCGACCCAGCCGTCGATGTTGCGCTGCTGCGCCCGGGTCACCGCCAGCTGCCCGGGCTCGACGTCGCTGACGACCGCCGACCCGGCGGCGACGTAGGCCCCGTCGCCGATGGTGCGGGGGGCGACGATGACGGAGTTGCTCCCGACGAAGGTCCCCGGACCGATGTTGGTGTGCCCCTTGGTGACACCGTCGTAGTTCGCGAAGATCGTGCCGGCGCCGATGTTGGCACCGGCCCCGATCGTCGCGTCCCCACAGTAGGTCAGGTGCGGCACCTTCGCGCCGGCCCCGATGGTGGCGTTCTTCGTCTCGACGAAGGCGCCGATCTTCCCCCGGGCGCCGAGGTTGCTGCCGGGGCGCAGGTAGGAGTACGGCCCGACCGTGGCCCCGGCGGCGATGACTGCGAGCTCCGCGTGCGTGCGCACGACACGTGCCTCGTCCCCCACCTCGACGTCCTTGAGGGTCGTGTCAGGTCCGATGACGCACTCGGCGCCGATCGTCGAGGCGCCGTGGATCTGGGTGCCCGGGTGGATCACGGTGTCGGGCCCGATGGTGACGTCCGCGTCGATCCAGGTCGTGGCCGGGTCGATGACGATCGCGCCCTCGCGCATGGCCTGCTCGACGGTCCGACGGTTCAGCTCGGCGCCGAGTCGGGCGAGCTGGACCTTGTCGTTGACGCCCTCGGTCTGCCACAGGTCCTCGATGAGATGGGCATGCACCCCGAGACCCCGGCGCGTGGAGATCCCGACGACGTCGGTGAGGTACTTCTCGCCCTGGGCGTTGTCGGTGCTGACCTCGGCGAGCGCCCCCCGCAGGAACTCGAGGTCGAACGCGTAGATCCCGGAGTTGACCTCGTGGATGGCACGCTGCTCCTCGCTGGCGTCCTTCTGCTCGACGATCGCGGCGACGGCGCCGTCCGGGCCGCGCACGATCCGGCCGTAGCCGGTCGGGTCGTCGAGCGTGGCGGTGATCATCGTGACGGCGTCGGCACTCCCGTCGTGCACGTCACAGAGCCGGGTCAGGGTCTCGGACGTGAGCAGTGGTACGTCGCCGTACGTCACCAGGACGGTGCCCGTCAGCTCCCCCGGGAGCGACTCCAGCGCGCACTCGACGGCCCGGCCGGTGCCCTTGATCTCGTCCTGGTCGACGATGAGCGCATCTTCGTCGTGCTCGGCGATGTGCGCGGCGACGCGATCGCGCTCGTGCCGGACCACGACGGCGAGGTGCAGCGGGTCGACGCCTCGCGCTGCCCGCAGCGCGTGCCCCACGAGCGAGCGTCCACCAATGGTGTGGAGGACCTTCGGGGTGGTGGACTTCATGCGGGTGCCCTCGCCGGCGGCGAGGACGATCACGGCGGTCGGCCGGCGATCGCTCACGGGTGGCAGCTCCTCCTGGTCGGATGGCGTGCTCCCCCAGGGTGCTGCCCGGGGCGCCGCAGCCATGCTACTAGCGGGCCACGAGCATGCTCGCCCGCCGCTTCCGGCCGCGGTGGCACACCTCACACCCGCGTCCGCCCGCAGGACCCGGCCGGAGGTCGCTGGCTCCCCGGGTAGGAATCGAACCTACGTCGCTTGTCCTGATTCAAAGTCAGGCGGGCCCTGCCAGCAGACCAACCGGGGAACACCCGGGCGCAGGAGCCCCGGGCCTCCCACAGGGTAGTCCAGCGGGCCTGCGCGGCCGGAATCGCGCGCACCGGCAGAATGGGGCGGTGATCTCCGACGCTGCAGCCGACGCTCCCCGGTCCTCGCGGCCCCGCAGCCGGATGACCGGACCGCAGCGGCGGGAGCAGCTCATCGAGGTGGGCCGCCGGGTCTTCGCGGACCGGGGCTTCGAGGCAGCGACAGTCGAGGAGATCGCGTCCAGGGCCAAGGTGTCCAAGCCCGTCGTCTACGAGCACTTCGGCGGCAAGGAGGGTCTCTACGCCGTCGTCGTGGACCGCGAGATCCAGCGACTGCTCACCGGGATCGCGGCTGCGCTCGAGGGCGGCGCACCGGCCAGGCACCTGCTGGAGCGCGCCACGCTGGCCCTGCTCGACTACATCGAGAGCGACTCGGAGGGCTTCCGGATCCTCGTGCGGGACTCGCCGCCCGGCCAGTCGACGGGCTCGTTCGCCAGCGTTCTCGGTGTCGTCGCGACACGGGTCGAGCACCTGCTCGCGGTGGAGTTCAAGCGGCGGGGCCTCGACCCGAAGTCGGCCCCCATTCACGCGCAGATGCTCGTCGGCATGGTCGC
Source organism: Intrasporangium sp. (assembly GCF_035280925.1). Lineage (GTDB taxonomy): Bacteria > Actinomycetota > Actinomycetes > Actinomycetales > Dermatophilaceae > Intrasporangium. The sequence goes on from NZ_DATEEY010000058.1 coordinate 20,304, forward strand.
CCTCACCGGCCAGTGGTGGCTGGATCGCCGGAAGTTCAAGAAGGAGCAGGTCGCCGCCCACCTGGTCAACCTCGCGTGGAACGGGCTCGCCGGTCTCGAGCCCTCCCCCACGCTCGTGACCTCCCGTCGATGAAGGAACCACCAGGCCGTATGCCGCTGAGCTCGCTCCCCAGCCCAGCCAACCTGGGCGCGTGGCCGGGTCACGGCGTGGTCAGGCCAGGGACAGCGTCTGCGTGCGGGTGGCCCCGGTCGAGTCGGTGATCACCACGCGGATGGGCGATGGAACATCCAGCCCGGACTGGAGCAGCATCGCCTGGCCGTCCTCGCCTGCACACCGCAGGGAGGACGGTGCGAGCGACGTGCACGCCCACGAGCTGTTGAGCAGGGTGAGCTCGCCACCGGCGAGGGACGAGACGACGACGGAGAGCCGGCCCTCGACGCCCCGGACCTTGAGCAGGAACCGGGTCGACTCGCGTTGCTGCACGACGTGGACGGAGGCCGTCGCCGGTGACACAGGCGCCACCGAAGGCGCTGGTGTGGACTGACTGTTGGTCGGCAACGGAGTGCGCGGGGCGACCGGCGGCAGGGTAGGCACGGACGTGGGTGGCGTCGTACGAACGGTGGTCCGCGGCTGCTGGGTCGGCTGCTGGGTCGGAGGCGGCGCCAGCCTCGGGACGGCGGTCGGCGACGGAGCCGGCGTGGGGGTCGACGCCCGACTCGCGCTCGTCGGGGGCGGAACGCTCGTTGGTATCGGAGCACTGGAGGTGGCTGGCGGCTGCGCCGCGAGCACTGGCTCGGCGGTCAGGGGCACCGCGCTGGCGAGCCCCACCCCGACGGCGATGCCGGCCATGAGCGTGGTGGCTCGTCCCGCAACCTGTCCGACCGCGTCACCGACGCCCGATCCCGGCGGCGGACTGCCCGTGGCCGCGCCCGCTGCAGCGCCTGCAGCGCCTGCCCCGCCTGAGCTCCCCGCGACACCTGCGCCGCCGGCGCTACCGGCCAATGCTGCCCCG